>JAIXUP010000058.1 GCA_027483505.1 Hyphomicrobiales bacterium | reverse complement strand
CGGGCTTCCATCGGGCGCTATCTGGACTTCTACAACCGAAGGCGCCCTCATCAGGGGCTGGCCGGGCAGACACCCGATCAGGCCTTCATCAGCGCGCTGCAGCAAATCCCGGCGGCGGCGTAACCCAAGGGCGAAACCACTTATCGGCGGTCCACAAACTGTTCAAACAAACCGAGCCACTTCTGTATCGGTAATGAGCGCCAGGCACTCCCGTGTGTAGTCGTCGATCACAGCCAGGACGCGGAAGCGCCGCCCATCGGTAAAGGCATCCGAGACGAAGTCGAGGCTCCAGCGGGCGTTGGCGCGATCCGGAACGAGCATTGGCCTGCGCGTACCCAGCGCCCGCTTGCGGCCGCCGCGGCGGCGCACCTGCAGCTTCTCCTCGCGATAGAGCCGCCGGAGCTTCTTCTGGTTCATCACGATGCCCTGACGATCCAGCATGACGTGAACCCGCCGATAGCGGAAGCGGCGGCGCTCCGAAGCCACCGCCTTCATGGCCTCGCGCAACGGTGCGTCATCCGGCCGGGTGCTGGCATAGCGCACCGTCGAACGGTCGATGTTCAGAGCATGACGCGCCCGACGCTGGCTCACTCCATGCGCCTCGCAGGCATGAGCCACCGCATTCCGCTTCGCGTCGGGCGTCACCATTTTTTGCTGCGACATCCTTCAGGATCGCGTTGTCCAGCATCTGTTCGGCGAGCAGCTTCTTAAGCCGCGCGTTCTCGTCCTCCAGCGCCTTCAGGCGGCGGGCGTCAGACACATCCATGCCGCCGTACTTCGCCTTGAACTTGTAGAACGTCGCCGTGCTGATCCCGTGCTTGCGGCAGACATCAGCCGTCTTCGCGCCGGCCTCCTGCTCCTTCAGCATCCCGATGATCTGTTCTTCCGTGAACCGTGATGGTCGCATCGTCCGTCTCCCGTCGACGGACTCTACTCAAATCTGGAGGAAGTTCAGGGTCTCAGGTCAACACTCTTGGAAGAAAGCCTTTTGAGACGCGGCACGTGTACACGCACTTCGTCAGGCTCGGACAATATTCCGCCTTCACGATCGTGGTTGTCATGGCCAAACCTATGACAGCCACCAGACACAGGAGGTATCGATGCCTTTCGTCCAGATTTCAGTTCCCGCCGGTTCCCTCTCGCCTGAACAAAAGAACCTCATGATCGCCAAGGTGACCGACGCTTGCGTCGAAGCCGAAGGTATTCCGGCCGTGCGTGCACAGACTTTCGTTCACATCAATGAAGTGCCCGATGGTGGCTGGGGTATCGGCGGTCGCGCCGTTACGCTGGCCACGATGAAGGCCGCGCTCGCGAGGTCATGACGCGTCGTACGCTGACTGACTAAGGCGACGGGCTTCGTCCCGTCGCCGCTCGGCATGACGCCTGTCGTCTCCGGACATCCGTCATCCGTTGGATATGTCCCAAACGACAGGCGACCGGGTCTGAAAATTCCGACGCCCTCGACTTCAAGCCAGAATCGGGTGGCCCGCACCCGACGATCAGTCTTTCATACAAATCATCCAACCTTGGTGACGTTGCCCCTCTGACCTAATCCAGCTTGAAGTCCGTTCCGAGCGCACCGAAAGGACCAGGCCGTCAAGCGCAGCCGCTGCAACGATCGGCCTTTCTTCGCGCTCCTTAAAGTGCGCGCGTCCGGCGCGCACATATCCGGCCTCGACCGGTTTGAAAGAGCGCCTGCGGGTTCGTCGCCTGGGTTGGCTTCCACGCCGCGCCGGCGCCAAAGCTTAGAACTCGTCACGCGGCACAAGCCCATCATGCAGGCAACATCATCACGGCTGTGCGAATGGCGACCGGTTCATGCTGCGGCGCCACGTCCGCAAGCACTTCTAGCCCGGAGCGCGCGATATGGCGGCCAAGCGCCTGGATGACGCCGTTGACTTTCCTCTCGCGGTAGGCCGCCGCGATCTCGCCATGCTCTACCTCGCCGCGCCGCCACCATCCGGCTGGGTAGCGTGATCTGAGCAGCGCGCGATAGCGCTGGGTCTGGGCGTTCTTCTCGTTGACGCTGGCCTGAAGCGGCGCAGGCGCGCTGGCGATCAGCCGGGCATGAAAGAGTTGATGGCTCTTCTGCCAGAGATCAAAATCGGCATGGGCTTCATCGGTCATGGTGCCGGCCAGCGCGGCTTCCAACGCCGCCACATCGGCATCGGTGGCCGTTCGCACCGTGATGGCCGCGGCAAGGGGCTCAACGAGAATGCGCCGCGCATAGACCGTGTCGATCTCCGCCGCATTGAAGCCAACAACCTTGCAGCGCATGTTGGCCTCGCCCGTCACGAGGCCTTCCTGTCCCAGCATGCGCAGGGCCTCACGCACAGGCGTCCGGCTGACGCCCAGTCTGCGCGCCACATCCACTTGTGACAGCACCGTTCCGGGCTTCAGCTCCGCCTTCATGATCAGGTCGCGCAGCATCGCCTTGATGTCGGCTGACGCCATTCGGCGGCTCTCCTCACCGAGCGGGGAGAGGGCCTTCAACTCGTCGTCCCTGTCGACCGAGATGTCGGTCAGATCAATCATTGCGATCTTCTTCCCATGATAAGGCCTAGGGCTTTCCTGCCAGCTCGCCGCCAAGCAGAGAACTACCACGTTCGCTGTCCGCCCAGAATGGTGCGGGCGTCAGCAAGTTGCTGCGGATGTCCGTCACCATCGGTTGCACGCGAGCCATCAGGTCCTTCCATGCGGGGTCCGCGTTCAGCATCGCCCGCCGCTCAAGCCGCTCCTCGAAACTGTTGAACTTCCACATCGTCACAAGGCGAAAGAGTTCGCCGGCCTCGGTCGTATACCAGCCCAGGCATGGCGCCATTGTCTGATGCAGCGTGAAGCCCGCTGCGCCGTAGGCGTCGAGGTAGGCGTGCGTTGACCCCGGCTTCAATGTGTAGGTGCGGTGCTCAATAAACATGCGGGCCTCCTTTGACCTATAGTGTACCCACAATGTCCAGACAATCAACCGAAATTGCCTTGTGATCCATTTCTTCCAGCATCCGACATCTGACCAGAGCAATGAGAATTTGGCCCATCGGGTCGATGTGGATCCGTGATCATACATACGTGATCGTACATAACAGCACCCTCGATGGACATATCGCCTTCAGATTGAACGCATCGGTGAATGTCGCCCTGCGCCCAAAGATTGACGCACGCAAAAAAGTGTATCCACTATCTTGACGGTCACATCGAAGTGGGTACACTGACCGAAATTCAACGAGAAAATGCGAGGAAACGCCATGACCATCACCCGACGCTCAGCACTGGCATTCGGCGCAGCGGGAGCCATTTTTGCGCCGCATGTCGCGCGCTCGCAGGAAGTCACCCTGCGCGGCGTGTCCGCCTTTCCACGCAGCATGGCCCTGACAGACGATTTCGTCCGTTTCATCGACAAGGTGAATGCGGTCGGCAAGGGAATCGTCCAGATCCGGCTGATTGGCGGACCCGAGATCACGCCAGTCCAGGAGCAGGGCAACGCGCTGGCCAGCGGCCTGTTTGACGTCCTGTTCGGACCGCCGGTCTATTACGTTGGCCGCTTCCCTGAATCGGACATGTTCTCGGGCCTGCTTCGTCCCGCCGCGGACATCCGCAAGGATGGTGGCGATGCCATCCTGAACGACATGTTCCAGCGCCGGGCCGGCGCCGAATTCCTGGCTTTCGCTGGGGGCCAGGTCGGCCTTTACGTGTTCACCTCGCGCGAGCCGAAGATGCTCCCCTCGGGCGCGCCGGACCTGACCGGCATGCGTATGCGCTCCTCACCGCTCTACAAGGAGTTCCTCGATGCGGTTGGCGCCACCCCGGTCGTGATGTCGTTCGGCGAGATTTTCCCCGCCCTTGAGCGCGGGCTTGTCGAAGGGACGGCCTGGAACCTCATCGGCGTTGTCGAGTCCGGCTGGTCGAAGTTCCTGAAGTACCGCATCGAGCCAGAGATCTATCGGTCCAGCGTGATGATCAGCATGAATCTTGCGAAGTTCCGCGGGCTGAGCGCGGAAGCCCGCAAGGTGCTGAACGACGCCTCCAAGGTCTACGAGGTCGAACTCGAGGCCTTTTACAAGGAGCGCGAGCAGAAGGAGCGGGCGGCGCAGGATGCGGCGGGCATCAAGGCGATCACGCTTTCGGCTTCGGGCGGCGCCGCGATCCAGAAGATCGCCATGGACACCATGTGGGCGCGCGTCAAGGCGAACAGCCGCGTCCAGGCCGACTTCGAGCGCATCGACAAGATCTTCTACGGCCGCGGCTGAGATCCTTCAGGGTGCGCCGCGACGCCGCGGCGTAACCCAACACTCTTCACCAACCCATCGGAACACGACCATGAATGTCCTTGCCATCTCCGGCAGCCTGCGCCGCAACTCCCTCAACTCAGCCGCGCTGCGGGCCTGCCGCGATCTGGCACCGGACGGCATGGCGATCGAGATCTGGGAAGGGTTGCGCGAGATTCCGCCCTACGACGACGACGACTTCAAGGCCAACGGCTTTCCCGCCGTCGTCGCCGGCCTGCGCGAGAAGATCCGCGCTGCCGACGCGGTGATCATCGCGACGCCGGAGTACAACCATTCGATCCCGGGCGTTCTGAAGAATGCGATCGACTGGGTTTCGCGCCCGCCGGATGTTCCGTTCGTCCGGAAATCCTACGCCATCTTCGGCGCCAGCATGGGCGGCATGGGCACGATCCGCGCCCAGTACCATCTGCGCGACATGCTGCTGTATTTCGATGCGGTCGTCCTGAACAAGCCCGAGGTGTTCATCGGCGCGGCCCACACAAAGTTTGGCGCTGGCGGCGAACTCACCGACCAGCCGACCCGGGATATCCTGATCCAGATGCTGACGGCGCTCCAGGCCCAGACCCGGGCGCTGACGTCCTGACGGGCGCCGCTTTAGCCAACCTGCAAACCAACAAACACCGGCAACCGGGAGTGGACCATGGCTGGCGCATCGCCTTCCTCACATGACGGGCCGCCGCGCCCTGAAAGCGGCCCCTGGACCGTCTATTTCGCCATCGTGAACGCGCTCGCCTTTCTGGCGAGCGTCGTTCTCGCCCTGATGTTCATCGCGATGATCACCGATGTGGTCCAGCGCATGGTCGCGGCGCGTCCGGCACAATGGCCGGTCCCCGTCATCGAATACATGATGCATTTCCTCGTCCTGTTCGGCGCGCCCTATGCCCTGACCAAGAAGTCGCATGTCCTCGTCGACTCCTTCGTCCAGATGATGCCCCTGAAACTCGGACGGCTGGTCGAAAAAGCCGGCTATGTGATCAGTCTCGTGGCCTGCCTAATCTTCGCGGCATTCTCCGCCACGTCGGGCCTGGAGGCCTGGGAGGTCGGCGGCATGGATGTCCGCGCGATCTCGATCCCCGAATATGTCCTGTATCTGCCGATGGTTGTCAGCTTCCTGCTGCTGGCGTTCGGATTTCTGTATCTCCTCACCGGACGCGACAGCCTGATGGGGCTTGCGGCGGTCGAAAAGGCGGGAGCCTGAGGCATGGATTGGGTCCTCGTTTCAGTCCTCATGATGGGCGGCATCATGGCCGCCATCGGCGTCGGCATCCCGGTTGCGTTCGGGTTCCTTGCCCTGAACCTTGTCGGCGCCTGGTTCATCATGGGCGGGATGGCTGGTGTCGCGCAGTCGGTGTCGAACGCCACCTCCTCGCTGACGGTCTACGCGCTCACCCCGATCCCGATGTTCATGATCATGGGCGAGCTGTTCTTCCGCACCGGGCTCGCACCAAGGGTGTTCGATGCACTCGAACTGCTGATGGGGCGCATTCCGGGCCGTCTGTCGCATCTGACCATCGGGGGTGGCACCCTGTTCGCCGCGCTCTCCGGCTCGTCGATTGCCAACACGGCGATGATGGGCGGCCTGATGGTGCCCAACATGGTCGAGCGCAACTACAAGCTTCACATGATCGTCGGCCCGATCATGGCGGCGGGGGGCCTTGCCATCCTGATCCCGCCTTCCGGCCTTGGGGTGCTTCTCGGTTCGCTGGCCCGGATCGACATCGGCGCGCTGCTGATCGCTGGCATCATGCCGGGGCTGATCCTGGCGGGCATGTATTTCGTCATGGTCATCGTCCAGACCAAGATCGATCCATCCTCGGCGCCAGCCTATGAAGTGCGCGATACCTCCTGGGCGGAGAAATTCAAGGCCGTCGCGGTCAACGTCCTGCCGATGGGCCTTGTGATCTTTGCCGTGATCGGCGTGATCATTCTCGGGATTGCAACCCCCACCGAAGCATCGGCGTTCGGCGTCCTGGCGGTGCTCGTCCTCGCGTTGCTGTACCGTTGCCTCACCTGGTCGTCGATCGTCCTGACGCTCGAAAGCGCCATGCGCGTCACCGTGATGCTGCTGCTCATCATCATGGGGTCATCGACCTTCAGCCAGCTGCTGGCCTTTTCGGGCGCCAGCACCGGCATGGTCGAATGGGCCACAGGCTTCGATGTCAGCCCCACGGTCATCCTGATCATGATGTTCCTCGTGCTCGTCGTTCTGGGCTGTTTCATGGACCAGGTGTCGATGCTCATGCTGACGCTGCCGATCTTCATGCCGATCACCCTGAAGTTCGGCTTCGATCCGGTCTGGTTCGGCATCATCCTGATGATGTCGCTGGAGATCAGCCTGTTCACGCCGCCCTTTGGCCTGCTGCTCTTTGTCATGCTGGGCGTCGCCCCCAAGGGAACGACGCTCGGCCAGGTCTCGATGGCCGGCCTGCCCTATCTCGCCTGCCAGTTCATCCTGGTCGCCCTGATCGTGATGTTCCCAAAGATCGCGCTCTGGCTTCCAAGTCTGATGTGACGGATGCAGGGAAGGAGTGCTCCGCATGAAACTGTGCCGCTTCAATCGGGATCGCATCGGTCTGGTCCTCGGGAACAAGGTCAGCGATATCACCGCGATCGCCGCTCCCCTGATAGCGAGGCAGGCTGGTCCGGGCGACGCGTTGGTCCGGGCGCTGCCTGAGTTGCAGGAGACGCTCGCCAGCGCCGCGCCGGAGGCCGCGATCCCGCTGGACAGCATCAGGCTGTGCGCCCCGGTGCGTTGGCCCGGGAAGATCATCGCCGCGCCGGTGAACTATCGCGCCCATGTCGCCGAGGCGCACGCGGACCCCGGCATTGTGCACGGGCACACCCAGACCGATATCGGCAAAGCCGGTCTGTTCCTGAAGGCGAATTCGTCCCTGGCTGGCCCGTCCGATGGCGTCGCGCTCCGCTTCCCTGACCGGCGCAACGATTACGAGGGCGAACTGGTCATCGTCATCGGCAAGGGCGGAAGCGACATCGCTGCAGCCGACGCGCTTGGGCACGTGGCCGGGTATGCCGCTGGCCTCGACATCACCTTGAGGGGTCCTGAAGATCGTAGCTTCCGGAAGTCGATCGACGGCTATTCCGTGGTCGGGCCCTGGCTCACCACCGCGGACGAGATCCCGGACCCGGATGCGCTCGAACTCACGACCCACCAGAATGGTCACTTGCGCCAGTCAGCGACGACCGCGAACATGGTCTATGGCGTTGCGCGCCTGATCGAGTTCGCGTCATCCTTCTACACGCTGCATCCGGGCGACCTGATCTTCACCGGCACGCCGGAAGGCGTCGGGCCCATGAGTGTAGGCGATGTCCTGAAAGTCGAGATTGGCGGGCTCGGGACTCTGGAAACCGTGGCGCGGGCGCATGAGAAACCCAGTGCGGCCCATGTGCCGTCCGCGGCTTGAGGAGGATCGGCGATGTACGGTTTCGGATGGCGCAAGAGGATCGGCTGCATCAGCCCGTCGGTCATGGAGATGATCTCCTTCGACTTCTACCGTTTCGCTCCCGATGGCGTCGGCTTCGTCGGCGTCACCGAACAGACGAACAGCTGGAGCCCGGAGGATATCGACAAGACCCTGAAGGGATCGCTTGAAAACGCCGCCTATCTCGGTGATCGCGGCTGCGACTTTATCGTTCACACCGGCGCAGCCCATGTCGCCAGCAAGGGGCCGGGCTATGATGTGGGCTATCTCGCCGAGATGACGAAGCGCGCCGGTGCGCCGGCCACGACATCGGTGCGCTCGGCGCTGAACGCCTTCAAGCGGATGGGCATGAAGCGCATCGCGATCGCGTCGCCATGGCCCGAGAAGATCGTCACCTGGGTGGCCGACTACATGCGGGCCGAGGGCATCGAGGTCGCCCATGTCGGCTTCGCAGGCGTCGACTTCAAGGTGCTGCACACGCTGCAGCCCATTCAGGTTTACCAGTTCGCCATGGGCGTCGCCAATGCGGCCCACGACATCGACGGGCTCTACATGCCCGGCCCGCAGGCGCCCGCCGCGATGACCGTTCCGTTCATCGAGCGCGACATCCACAAGCCGGTGATCGCCTCGACCCCGGCCGACTTCTGGGCGGCCTTCCATGCCCTGGGAATCCGGGACCACATCGAAGGGCATGGCCGTCTGCTCGCGTCGCTGGCGCAGGACTGAACCCGAGAGGATGACCCGATGGGCGTTGAACTGATCCACCACACGGCGACCGCAAACGGGGTGCGCGTGCATTACGTGGAGGCCGGCGAGGGCGAACCGGTTCTGCTCCTGCATGGCTGGGGCCAGACCTGGCATGAATGGAGCCGGATCATCCCGGCGTTGGCCAAGAGCTTCCGCGTGATTGCGCCGGATTTGCGCGGTCTCGGGGACTCCGCCCGTCCGAAGACAGGCTACGACAAGAAGACGGTCGCGACCGACATCCATCACCTGCTCCATCATCTCGGTGTCGGCCGCGCCCATGTCGTCGGTCATGACTTCGGCGTCGCCGTCGCGTTCGCGCTCGCCCACCAGTGGCCCGAGCAGGTGCGCTCGCTGGTCATGATGGAAATGATGCTGCCGGGCTTCGGCGGCGAAATGGCCTTCAACATCACGCGCACCGGCGGTCGCTGGCACATGGTCTTCCACGCGCGCTGCGAGCTTGCCGAAATGCTCGTGGCTGGCAAGGAGCGCGACTACCTCTCCTGGTTCTTCAAGACCTTCGCCTATGACCCTGAGGCGATCACGCCGGCTGACCTTGAGGTCTATACGAGGGCCTATGCAGCGCCCGGCGCGATGGGCGCGAGCTTCGAATACTACCGGACGCTGTTCGATGACGAGGAGCAGTTCAAGATCTGGGGCCAGACCAAGCTCAAGGTGCCGATCCTGGCGCTCGGCGGCGCCGTCAACATGGGCGACCGGGTGTTTCAGATGATGCAGAAGCTCGGCGAGACGGTGAGCGGCGGATCGGTCGAGCGCGCCGGCCACTGGATTCCCGAGGAACGGCCTGACTGGCTGATCGAGCATCTCCCTGCCTTCTTTGCCACGGCGCCGTGAACCATGGAACGGATGCTCGCGCTGGCGGCCCGCACCATCGACACCCTCGCGCCGGAGCAAGCGATGGACCTGGCGGCACGTACGGGCTTCGATGCCATCGGCGTGCTGATCGATCCGGCGACCTGGACGGTGGCGATGACCCATGACATCCGCGCGGCCAGCGCTGCCACGGGCATCAGGGTTCTCGATGTCGAGCCGCTTCGGATCAAGCCGGGGCCGCTCGATCCCGCCATTCCCCGAATTCTGGATATTGCAGCCGAGATTGGCGCCTCCAACGCGCTCTGTATCGGACATGATCCCGACAAGGCGCATTCCGCTGCGCTGTTCCACGATATCTGCGTGCTGTCGGCCGAGCGGGGCATCCGTCCCGCGATCGAGTTCATGGCCTTCCGCGGCATTGCGAGCCTCGCCGACGCGATCGAGGTCGTGACGCGCGCGGGCCATCCCGCTGGCGCGGTCCTTCCCGAAAGCCAGCATCTGGCGCGCTCCGGCGGCACCCCCGCCGACCTCGCCATGGCTTCGCCCGGCCTGATCGCCTATGCGCAAATCTGCGACGCCCCTGCCGCTGCTGCCGGAGACGGCTCCGCCGAGTCGCTGATGCAGGACGCCCTCACCATGCGCGAATTACCCGGCCAAGGCGCGTTGCCGCTGGCGGCCTTCATCGCCGCGCTGCCGCCGCAGGCGCCGCTTTCGGTTGAACTCATCGGCGAACGCGTGCGCACCCGATACGCCAGTCCGTTCGACTTCCTCACGGCCATCCGCCGTTCGCTCGATCCCTTGCTGAACGCCCCGCTTGGCAACGATCCCCTCAGGAGTGCCGCCCATGCTTAATGTGAAGCGCATCAGCCATGCCACCTTCGAGACGGCCGATCTCGAACGTCAGACCGACTACCATGTGAACGTGCTCGGGCTTTCGGTGGCCGCCAGGGACAAGAATGCAGTTTTCTTCAAAACCGGCACCGGCATCCCCTCCCTCACGATCGAGAAGGGTTCAGCGGCGGCTTGCCGAAGGATCGCCTTTCAGGTTGCGCCTGGCAGCGACATGGGTGAGCTGCAGAAGCAGCTGCAGGCTGGCGGCATCGTTGCTGAACGCCGCTCCGACAGCATGCCAGGGATCGGCAACATGATCACCTTCGACGATCCCAAGGGCACCGCAATCGACATTTTTGCCGAGGAGGAGTACGCGCCCGCTGACATGACGCCGAAGGGTATCGTGCCCCTGAAACTCGGCCATCTGGCCTTCAAGGTGCAGGACATCCGCCAGATCGTCGCGTTCTACCAGGATGTGCTGGGCTTTCGCGTCTCGGACTGGCGCCAGGACTTCTTCGTCTTCATGCGCTGCGGCCCCGACCACCACACGGTCAACTTCGCCACGGCGGAAAAGGTGAAGATGCATCACATCGCGTATCAGCTCAGGGACACGGCCGAGATGACACGGGCCTGTGACTTCCTTGGCCGCCACAAGTTCCAGATCATCTGGGGTCCGGGCCGCCACGTCATCGGGGACAATGTGTTCACCTACCACAAGGATCCTGACGGCCACATCATCGAGCTTTACTGCGAACTCGCCCAGATCGACAGCGAAGACCTCGGCCATTTCAATCCGCGGCCCTGGCGTTTTGACATTCCCTACAAGCCCACCATCTGGGGACCTGATACTCTTGGCAACCTGTGGGGTCCGCCTGCTCCGCAGGGCTTCGGCAGCTGATCCGCGGCCTGGCACGGGGGACATCAGATGCAGTTGCGCCGAACCATTCTGGCTCTGGCTGCCGCCCTGCTTGCGGCTCCTGCCACGCAGGCGCAGCAGCCTTACCCCAACCGGGAGATCCGCATCCTCGTTGGCGCAGCTGCCGGCGGCGTCACGGACGTCATTGCCCGGGCCTTCGCCAACTATGCGGGGACCAAGACCGGAGCGCGCTTCGTCATCGAGAACAATGGCGCGGCGAGCGGGAACGTCGCCTTCGCCCAACTCGCGCGGTCGACGCCTGATGGCTACACGCTGGGACTGGCGGCGGCCGGCAACATCGTCATCAATCCACATTTGTTCAAGACGATGCTTTTCGATCCGGTCACGGCGCTGACCCCCATCGCGGCGATCGCCCACGCGCCGCAGGTGATCGTCGTCAACGCCAGCGCGCCGTACCGGTCGTTGGCCGACCTGATCGACGCAGCAAAAGCGAAGCCGTCGACCGTCACCTACGGTTCAGCGGGCATCGGCACAACCAATCACCTTGCGGCCGCACGGCTGGGCAGATTGACCGGGACTGACCTGGTCCATGTGCCCTATCGCGGCGTGGCCCCGGCGGTGACGGACCTGCTCGGCGGCAACATCGCCTTCATGTCGGTTGCGTTGGGCCCGGTGATCGGCGGCATTCAGGCCGGACAGCTCCGGCCGCTGGCGCTCGCCAAGGGCCAGCGGGCGCCCGAACTGCCCGATGTGCCCACCGCCACGGAAGCGGGCCTCAAGGATTTCGACCTGACCACCTGGTTCGGCCTTGTCGCGCCGGCTGGAACCCCGAAACCGGTCATTGATCACCTGAATGGTCTGGTCCAGGCGATGCTCGCCGATCCCGTCGAGCGAAGGCGTCTGGCCGAAACTTTCCTCGTGCCGATGGGCGAGGGCCCCGAACCTTTTGCAGCGCGCATCCGGGCTGAGTCCGCCCTATGGCGCGCGACTATTGCCGAGCTCGCCATTGTGATGAACTGAGGGCACACCCATGAAGGACGCTGCGACCCGCCTGGCCATCAACGAGGCCGCGCTTGCCGATCTCATCGCTGCCAACCACATCCTGTACGATCAGGCCGTGCTGGACGGTTTTGGCCATGTCAGCCTGCGCCATCCAGATGATCCGGAGAGCTTCCTGATCGCACGCTCCATGGCCCCCGCTCTTGTGACGCCCGCGGACATCATGCGGATCGGCCTCGACGGCATACCGCGTGAAGCGAACGCACCACGGCCCTATCTCGAACGGTTTGTCCATGCGGAGATCTATCGCGCCCGGCCCGATGTCAGTTCCGTCGTGCACTGTCACTCGCCGGCGCTTCTGCCCTTCACCGTGTCACAGGTTTCGCTGAGGCCGGTCTACCACATGGCCGGCTTTCTTGTGCCTGACGTGCCGGTCTTCGAGATCAGGGACGGCTTCGGGCCGGCCACCGACACGCTGGTGCGCAATGCCGAACAGGGCGCGGCGCTGGCCGCATGCCTGGGTAACCGCACCGCCGTGCTCATGCGTGGCCATGGCGCGACCGTTGTCGGCTCGGCGCTGCGCCAGGCGGTTTTCCGCGCCGTCTACACCGAGGCCAACGCTCGCGTGCAGCTCGATGCTCTCCGGCTTGGAGAACCGAACTACCTCACCACCGAAGAGGGCCTCGCCGCAGCTGCCACCAATGATGGCCAGATCGACCGCGACTGGGCGCTCTGGCATAAGCGCCTTTCACGCCCCACGGCATGACTGCCAGCGCGCATTCCAGATCGATCAGTCCATGCCTTCCGTCAATGTCGCGTCGAGCGTCCTGCCTGCCTCCTTCGATCGTTCGTGTCCCCAGGGACGTTGCGCGATCGCGCCTTGGAGGTGGTTCCCGGAACCCGGAATCACATTGCGTGCGCCTTGCCTGTCCATGCAGAAATCGTTCCGTATTGCTGATCCCGGGTGGAATGCCTCTAACGCGCTGAAACATGGTGTCATCCTCCATGCCGTCATGCCCAATCCGCACTGCTTTCCCCATTTTCCCGGTTGTTTCCCTGCTGGCTGGGAACAAGCACGCAGAGCGGTTCGCGCCTGACCGTATGGTGCGCAGACCGCTTTACATCATGATATCAATCCTTACTGGAAATGGACGGTCCCGGGATATCCGGGGCTTGGCGGTCATGCAGCCGCAACCCGTTCCCAAAAGGCGAAAGCCATGGGATGACATCCGCGTCCTGATCATCTGCGGTCGGCTGTCCGGCCGGAAGCAGATGGCCCCGATCCAGTCCTGCCCCGAACGCCAGGAACGCTGCCATGACCGCCGAACCGAAAACCCGCAGCCTCTTCGTCTCGCTGGGACCGCAGCGCTACCGTGTGGAACGGCCTTTTGGCGACTTCGACCGCGGGCGTGCGATCGTCAGTGATGTCGCCTGCGACAGTCGCGGCCATGTCTTCGTGCTGTTGCGGCTCGATCCCTTGGTGGATGAACCCGCCGACCCCATCATCGAACTCGACCCCCACGGACGGGTCATCAGATCCTTCGGCGCGAAGGACATCCTGGATGCTCACATGCTGGCGGTTGATGCCGAGGATCGCATTGTCGTTGTCGACCGCGACGCCCACCGGCTTGTCGTCTTCGGCAAGGACGGCGCGGTCATGCGGACGATCGGATATCCTGACCGTCCGGGCGAACTGTTCTCCCATCCATCCTCCGTGGCCTTTGCGGCGGATGGCAGCTTCTATGTCGCCGATGGTTACGGAACGTCCCGGGTGCAGCGCTTCTCAGCGACGGGTGAGCGCCTTGGCAGTTTCGGCCGGCGTGGCAAGGCCCCGGGCGAATTCAGCACACCGCATGGTATCTGGGCAGCCGCCGACGGGCGGGTCTTCGTGACCGACCGGGAGAATGATCGGCTGCAGGTCTTCTCGGCCACAGGTGAGCCATTGGATGTCTGGCCGGACCTGCCGCGGGCCATGGACGTGTGGAGCGACCCCGACGGGTCCGTCTTCGTGACCGACCAGGTGCCGCGACTGACGCGCTACGATCGCGACGGCAATCTTGTCGGATCCTGCCGACCTGTTCTGAACGGTGCCCACGGCATCTGGGGCGACCGTAGCGGCAACATATTCCTGGCCGAGGTCAACCCGAGCCGCATCACGCGCCTCACGCCCGTGCCGGGATAGTCACAGCTCGCCTGTGTCGTCGGCCGGGCACCTTGGTCAGCTGTCTGCGCGGCATCTGATCCGCGACGGCTGGCGGGACCGCTGGGTGGGGTCGGGACTGTCTGCTTGGGCCGGCAGCCTCAAACGGAACAAGAGTTCGTGCCCTTTCCCGGTCCGGCCAAGCAACCGTTCCCTGTTTCCTGCCTGCGACACGGCATCTCTGTTCCGCTGAAAGGATGCTGCATTCCCTCTTCTGTCTTTGCTGGTCCGAACCGGATCTCGGCTCGATTCGCGTGCGACCCCGACGCTGCTTCTCACGTGCGCGCTGATGATGTCGACGCCGATCAGGGGCGGGAGAAAAGGCGCCATGGCCGGCAGGCACTGTCTCTCCGGGAGGCCCCGGCGGCGCATGGGGACGCGACATGGCAGGATGCCGATCCAGCACAGGACAGTGCAGTCTCAGAGAACGATGATCTTTCTCTTGGCCAGTTCATAGAAAATTCTCCTACCCTCCGTCCCGTCGGCAGTGGCAGGCATTTTATTTCCGTGACCCCGTTGATCGGGAGGCCACGGGCGCCTTCTTTGGGATCATGGACATCGCAGAACCATCTGGCCTGACAGGGGCTTCCAAGGCCGAAGCGCTCGCCGCGACGCGGACGGGCGTCATCGCGCCGCCCGCAGAAAACGTGGGGAGCCTGCAGGCCTGGCCTGTGGGGCTGGCGCTGCTCTGTCTTGGGTCGCTTTCGACGGCGATCGTCGGAAGCGGCGCCGGCTGGCGCACAGTCCTGCTGCTGTGGACCGGGGCGGGGCTGGGCCTGGCGCTCTATCATGCCGCCTATGGCTTCGCCGCCGGCTACCGGGTCTTCCTGGGCAGCGGCTACAGCGCGCATGTCCGGGCGCAGATCGTGATGCTCGCCGTCGCTGTCGCGCTGTTCTATCCGGCCCTGTCGGCAGGATCTGTGCTGGGACAGCCAGTGCGCGGCTTCATCTTTCCGATCGGCCTCGAACTGGCCGCCGGGGCATTCATTTTCGGCATTGGCATGCAGATCGCGGGAGGTTGCGGCTCCGGCACGCTGTACACGGTGGGCGGCGGCTCCGTCAGAATGGTCGTCACGCTGCTGTTCTTCATCGTCGGCGCCACAGGCGCCGCCTGGAGTTGGGAAGGCTGGTCCGGCCTGCCGCGTTTGCCGGCGGTCTCGCTGGCCGGCAGCATCGGGTTCGCCGGCGCCGTTGCCGTGCAACTGGCCGTGTTGGCCGCGCTCTGGTGGCTGGTGGCCCGGCGCGAGCGGATGCTTACGGGCGGTGTCGCCTCGATCTGGCGGCGCGGCCAGCTGCGCACGCGGCCGGCGACGCTGCTGCTCGGCCCATGGCCTTATGGCTGGGCCGCGCTGGCGCTGGCAGGACTGGCCTTTCTCACCCTCGTTCTGGCGGGCCGTCCGTGGGGCATCACGCAGGCCTTTGCCCTCTGGGGCTCGTGGGCAGTGGAACGCGGCGGTTTCGATGACCCGCACTTCTGGCCGTATTGGGAGGAGCCGACCCGCGTCGATCTGCTGCCCAGAGCAGCATTGGCGGACGTGACGACGCTGATGAACATCGGGGTTGCCCTCGGCGCGCTCGCTGCGGCGGGGTTGGCGGGAGCGTTCCGGCCACGATGGCGGCTGACAGCCGGCGAATTGTCGTCTTCCGTCATCGGCGGGCTGCTGCTTGGCTTTGGCGCCATCATGGCGACGGGCTGCAACATCAGCGCCTTGTTTGGCGGCGTCGCCTCCGGCAGCCTGCATGGCTGGGTCTGGCTCGTCGCGGCTCTTGCCGGCAGTTTCGTCGGCATCCGGCTGCGCCCCGTCTTTGGTCTTGATGACCGCAGGGCATCGCTCTGATCAATTCGATAACAATCTTCCCATACTTCTTCATGCGTTCAGGAGCCGCACAGTCATGAGATCTTCCGGAGTTGCCGCCATGCTCTTGGCATCGGTTGTCACGACCACCCCGGCACTTGCCCAGCAACAGCAACCATCGGTGCCGTTGATCGCGCAGGGCTGTGCCGGCTGCCATGGCCAGAATGGCGCAGGGCAGGGCGCCACGCCGCCGATTGCCGGCACGTCGCGCGATGAGTTCATCAAGATCTGGGCGGCGTTCCGCGCCAATGAGCGCCCCGCCACGATCATGAACCGCATCGCGCGCGGTTATACCGACGCGGAAGTGGCGGCGCTGGCTGACCACTTCGCCGCCCGCCGCTGAGAGGAGCCGGAGCCATGACCATTCTCACCCGTCGCCGGTTCACCGCCCTTGCCAGCGCCCTGGCCGGCGCGTCCGTCCTGTCGCCCCATGTCGTGCGCGCCCAGACGCGGCCTCGTCTTGTCATCATCGGCGGCGGCTTTGGCGGGGCTTCGGCCGCCCGCTTTGCCCGCCTGCAGTTCCCGCAGGTCGATGTGACGCTCATCGAACCGAAGACGACATTTGTCACCTGCCCCTATGGCAATCTGGTGCTTGAGGGCGCGCGCACCCTGCCGCAGATCAGTCATTCCTACGACCGGCTTAAGGCGCGCGGGGTCAATCTGGTGCATGACTGGGCCGACGCCATCGACCCGGCCACCAGGACCATCCGCCTGCGCGGCGGCACGGCCCTGTCATACGACAAGCTCATCCTGTCACCCGGCATCGCCATTCGGTGGGGTGCGCTGGCAGGCTATGACGAGGCGGCGGCAGAGGTTTTCCCGCATGCCTGGGTGCCCGGAAGCGGCGAACAGACCACCCTCCTGCGCCGCCAGCTCGAGGCCCTGCCCGATGGCGGCGTGTTCGGCATGGCGATCCCGGCCAATCCGTTCCGCTGCCCGCCCGGACCCTACGAGCGCATCTCGATGGTGGCCAGCTACCTCAAGAAGCACAAGCCACGCGCGAAGATCCTGGCGCTCGACGCGAAGGAGGCGTTTTCCAAACAGAATCTGTTCCAGGATGCCTGGACCGAACTCTATCCGGGCCTGATCGAATGGGTGCCGTCCAACCGGGACGGCAGAGTCGTCCGCGTCGATCCGCGCGAGAAGGTGCTTGAAACCGAGTTCGGCACCCGGCACAGGGTGGACGTCGCCAACGTCATCCCTCCGCAGTCGGCAGCAAAGATCGCGATCGATGCCGGGCTTGCCAACGAGACGGGCTGGGTTCCGGTCAATCCGCGGACGTTCGAAGCCACCCGTGCGCAGCACATCCATGTCATCGGTGACGCCAATGTCGGCCAGCCGATGCCGAAATCCGGCTACATCGCCAATTCGACGTCGAAGCAAGCAGTGGCGTCAGCCGTGGCGCTGCTGGAAGGGCGCGAGCCGCCAGCAAGCCCGGTCTACTTCAACACCTGCTACAGCCATGTCGCTGATGACTACGGCATTTCCGTTGTCGGCGTCTTCCGGCCCGGCGAGACGGGATTTGTCGAGACGCCGAATTCCGGCGGGGTCTCACCCCGTGGGCCTCTGGCCGAGCGGCGCGAGCAGCGCCGGCTTGAAGCGCTGTATGCGGATGCCTGGTATGCCTCCATCGTCGAGGACGCGTTCGGATGAACGGACAGAACAAGGGCGGATTGTCGCGGCGCGCCTTCTCCGGCGCGCTGTTGACCTTGGTGGCCGCGCCGCAGGCTTTCGCCGCTCTGCCGTCAGAGGTGGAAGCCGCCATCCGGGCCGCTGTCGGACATGCCCCCGTCCGCGATGGAGGGGTTGTGTTGCGTGTGCCCGAACTGGCCGAGAACGGGGCCCAGGTGCCGATTTTGGTCGATGTCGACAGCGAGACCGGCCCGGGGCGCCATGTCGCACGGATTCATCTTTTCGCGACGCGCAATCCGACGCCGGGCATCGCCAGCTTCACGCTTGGTCCGGCCAGCGCAAGGCCGCTTGTCGCCACGCGCATCCGGCTGGCGGAGGGGCAGCAGGTTCTGGCCTATGTCGTCTGGAGCGACGGCGTGGTGATGCGGACGGCCGCCGAGGTCAAGGTTTCGGTGGGCGGTTGTGCGACCTGACCGCGAAGGACAATCATCATGAGCACCCCCCGCATACGCCTTCCGGCCAGCGCCCGTATAGGCGATACGGTCGAGATCCGCACGCTGATCGATCACCCGATGGAAACGGGCCTGCGCCGGGACGAGCGCGGGCAACCCATCGCCCGCAACATGCTGATCCGCTTCGAGGCCCGCGCCAACGGCGAACAGGTGTTTGCTGCGGATCTTGCGAACGGGGCCTCGGCAAATCCCACGCTGACCTTCAACCTGCGCGCGACCGGCGAAATGTCGATCGAGACCGTGTGGATCGCCGAGAGCGGAGCGCGTTTCACGGCAAGGGGCAGGCTGACACTGCGGAGCTAGCGTCGAGAGGCATGCGGGCGTCGGATGCCAGCGCATGATGGGCCAGTCCGCGCCACCTGGCTGCGGATCATGAACCGTCGATTTCCTGGGTCAGGACGGTCCGGACCTGTGGGACATCCTTTCAATCAAGCCCGGTATGGCGGGCACTTGCCCTCACTGACGGCAACTTCTCCGGACTGACCACGCCTGGCGTTGCTCAAGTCAAACACTCTTGACGTGTCCGCCTCATTCGTATTGAATTCAGAATTCGGAATTCATACACAGGCTGCCCATGCTGCCCCGTTCTGTCCGATTTAGCCTGGCCGATCGCGTCTATGAGGCGATCCTCGATGACATCTGCAGTGGGGCGATCGAAGCGGGGACGCATCTCGTGCAAGAGCAGATCGCCGCGCGGCTCGACGTCTCGCGCCAGCCCGTCCAGCAGGCGATGGCGCTGCTGAAAGCCGATGGCGTGCTGGCCGAGGTTGGCCGGCGCGGCCTTCAGGTCACGCCGCTCAATCTCGATCTGATGCGCCATCACTATGATATCCGCGCGGCGCTTGACGGGCTCGCAGCGCAGCTTGCCGCAACGGCCGTGAAAGCGGGCGCGAGCGGGTTGCGCGCCGCCGGCGAGGCAATCCTGCAAGCGGGGAGCGCCGCCGTGGCCGCCGGGGACATGGCCGCCCAGGTCAGGCAGGACACGGCGTTCCACCGCCTCATCTACGATGCCTCGCAGAACCCCCTGCTCGCCGCTTCGGCCGAGCCTCATTGGCGCTTCCTGCGGCGCGCCATGAGCCAGGTTCTGCGCCATGCCCAGACGCCCCAGACGATCTGGCGACAGCACGCCGAGATCCTCGAGGCGGTGATGGACGGCGATGCCGAGACCGCATCGCAGAGAGCCATTGACCATTGCCTCACCGCAGCAGCGAGGCTCGGGAAGGCCCTGGCAAACAACTCGGAAGGGGGGAAGGCATGAAGGCCCCGATGCATATCGGAGATGTGCTGAAGACACAGGCGCGAATTCAGCCGGAGCGGATCGGCGCGCGCGATCTTGAACGCGCCATGACCTTCCGTGGCTGGAACGAGCGGGCCTGCAGGCTTGGAAACGGCCTGCTCGCCCTGGGTCTGCGCAAGGGCGACCGGGTGGCGGTGCTTGCCTACAACCGGGTGGAATGGGCGGAGATCTACGCTGCCTTGGCCAAGACAGGACTGATCGCGGTGCCTGTCAACTTCCGTCTCACGGCGACGGAAGTACAGTTCATCTGTCTGGATTGCGCTGTTTCCGCGGTCATTGCCGAGGCCGCGCTGCTGCCAATCATTGAGCCGATCCGGGGTGAGCTTGGCGTGCCGGCCGGACGCTTCATGATGATCGGCGGGCCGCAGCCGGGCTGGACAGATTATGAGGTCCTGATCGCGGCCGGCGCCCCCCAGGAACCGGAAGCCACGGTCGAGGCGGATGACGCCTGGTGCCTCATGTATACCTCAGGCACCACGGGCAAGCCCAAGGGTGCGATCCGCAACCATCGCAACATGGCGATGCTTGCGCTGATGACAAGCGTCGAACTTGGCCTTGGACGAGGCGACGATGCTCTTCTCGTGATGCCCATGTGCCATGCGAACTCGCTGAACTTCTTCACGTCCTTCGTCAATGCCGGCGCGGCGGTCACGGTGTTCTCGCGGGCGAACTTCGATGCCGCCCTGTGCCTGCGCGCCATGGGCTCGTTCGGCATCAGCTTCACCTCGCTCACGCCCACGCATTACATGATGCTGCTCGACGTGCCGGTGACGGAACGCGGCGATGCCGGATTCGAGCGGGTGAGCAAGCTGATGATCTCCTCCGCCCCGGCGCGGGTCGAGACCAAGCGCGCGGTCATGGATATGTTCCCCAATTCCGGGCTGTTCGAACTGTACGGTTCCACGGAAGCGGGGTGGGTGACGATGCTGCACCCGGAAGAGCAGTTCAATCATCTCGGTACGGTTGGCCGCGAGGTGATCGGCTCCGCGCCGATCAAGCTGCTCGACGAACAGGGCAACGAGGTCCCCGATGGTGAAGTGGGCGAACTCCATTCCTCCGGGCCCTATTGCTTCACGGGCTACTGGAACGCGCCGGAAAAGACGGCCGAGGCCTTCCGGGGCGACTATCTGACGGTCGGTGACATGGCGCTGCGCGATCCCGAGGGCTTCATCCGGCTCATCGACCGCAAGAAGAACATGATCATCACCGGCGGCGAGAACGTCTATCCCACCGAGGTGGAGGCGGTTCTCGGCCAACATCCGGCGGTGAAGGATGTCGCTGTTGTCGGCACGCCGCACGCCAAATGGGGCGAGCAGGTCGAGGCGGCCATCGTGCTGCGCGACGGCGCGACCGCCACGGCTGAAAGCCTCATCGACTGGAGCCGTGACAAGCTCGCCGGCTTCAAGCGCCCGCGCGCGATCACCTTCCTGTCGACCGAGGAGATGCCGCGCAACACCACCGGCAAGATACTGCACCGCGTGCTGCGCGACATGCTGGCGGCACGCAAGGCCTGAGGCCCCTCATTCCCGGAGAACCCGCATGACCATCCAGCAAGACCTCAACAAGGACACCGATACCGTCGCAGCCTGGATCGGGTTCGTTCTGAAGGCGCGCGGCACAGATCGCATCTTCGGGCTTCAGGGCGGGCATATCCAGCCGATCTGGGATCATCTGGCGCGGCAGGGCATCCGCATCATCGACGTCCGCGACGAGGGCGCGGCTGTGCACATGGCGCAGGCCCATGCAGAACTCACCGGCACGTTGGGCGTCGCAATGGTCACGGCTGGTCCGGGTGTGACGAACTGCGTGACGGCCATGGCGAATGCCTCGCTCGCCCGCATGCCGGTTCTGCTGATCGGCGGCTGCACCTCGCGTCCGCAGGCCAACATGGGTCCGCTGCAGGACATCCCGCATGTCGATATCCTGAAGCCGGTCTGCCGCTACTCCCGCACGGCGCGGGTGGCGGATCAGGTCATCCGCGAACTCGATGAGGCCATCGCCCGCGCCTTCGGCGACCTTGGCGAACCGGGCCCCTCCTATATCGAAATCCCGACCGATGTGCTGCGTACCCGCGTGGCCGAGAACCTCATTCCGCAGGACTGGATCAGCCGCAAGCCCCTCCGCCGTCCAAGCCCGCAGCCCGATGCTGTTGCCGAAGGGATTGTGGCGATCCGCGCGGCCAAGCGACCCCTCGTCATCAGCGGGCGTGGCGCGAAAGGCGCGGGAGAAGCGATCCGGAGCTTCCTGGATGCAACGGGCGCGCTGTATCTCGATACGCAGGAGAGCCGTGGCCTCGTGCCGGCCGAACACCCGTCGGTCGTGGGCGCGGTGCGTGCCGCCGCGATGAGCGATGCCGATCTCGTCATCACGCTCGGGCGCAAACTCGATTACCAGCTTGGCTTCGGCTCGCCCGCCGTTTTCCCGCAGGCGCGGTTCATGCGCATCGCCGATACCGCCGGCGAGCTCCTCGACAATCGCCGGGGCGCGCCGGAAATCCTTGCTTCGGTTGACCTTGCGCTCGACGCGCTGACCAACGGGCTCGGCGACGACCCTGGCGACAAAGACAGCGCCTGGGCAGAAACGCTGAAGGCCAAGCATCGCGCCCGCATTGCCAAAAGCGAGGCGAGCAAGGGTCCGCAGCGCGGCAGCGACGGCAAGATCCACCCGATGGCGATTTTCGAGGCCCTCGGACAGGTGGCCGCTCCGGACTACATCGCGATCGCCGATGGCGGCGACCTGCTGAGCTTCGCCCGCGTGGGCCTTGCTGCCTCCACCTATCTCGATGCAGGTGCCTTTGGCTGCCTCGGCGTCGGCGTGCCGTATGCCGTAGCGGCGGCCCTGGCATTTCCGGGGCGGCAGGTCATCACGATCACCGGCGACGGCGCCTATGGCATCAACGCGATGGAGGTGGACACCGCCGTGCGCCATGGCGCCAAGGCCGTTTTCATCATCTCGAACAATGCGGCTTGGAACATCGAGCGCTTCGATCAGGAGTTCAATTATGGTGGCCGCGTCGTCGGGACCATGCTGCGGCATTCAGATTACGCCGCGATGGCCCGCGCGCTGGGCGCGCATGGCGAGCGGGTTGAGAACCCGGAGGATCTCGAAGCCGCGATCCTGCGCGCACTCGCCAACGCTCCGGCCGTGGTCGATGTCATCACCTCGCAGAACGCGGTATCCTCGGATGCGGAAAAGGGCTTAGGCTTCGTCCCGGATTATCAGGCGCTGACGGCATGGGATGATGCCGAACGCCGTCGGCGCGGGGACATCCAAGGCGAGTGAAAGGCCAGGCAATGATCGACACCTTCAGCCTCAGGGGAAAGACGGCGCTGGTGACGGGCGCGTCCTCCGGCCTCGGGCGGCATTTTGCCGAAGTGCTGGCGGGCGCCGGCGCTGCAGTGACCATCGCCGCGCGGCGCGGGGCAATGCTGGAGGAGGTGGCAAGCACCATCCGGCAGGCCGGCGGCGTGGTTGAGACCGCTCGGCTTGATGTGACCGACGCTGCCTCCATCGCCGCAACCTGCGGCAGGGCCGCCTTCGACATCGTCATCAACAATGCCGGCGTGACGCATGACGGCAAGGCGCTGACAACCTCCCCGGAGGATTGGGCCCGCGTGATCGACACCGACCTTACAGGCGTGTTCCGCGTGGCGCAGGCCACGGCCGCGCGGATGCTCGCGGCGGAGCGCGGAGGGTCGATCATCAACATCGCCTCGATCCTCGGACTTCGCGTAGCGGGCAATGTCGCGGCCTATGCCACAGCGAAAGCAGGCGTTGTGCAGTTGACACGCAGCCTCGCGCTCGAATGGGCGCGGCACAAGATCCGCGTTAACGCGCTCTGCCCCGGCTATATCGAAACGGATCTGAACCGTGATTTCTTCACGTCCCCGGCAGGTCAGGCGCTGATTGCCCGCATTCCCCAGCGCCGCCTCGGCCAGTTGGCCGACCTCGACGGGCCGCTGCTGTTGCTGGCCTCTGAAGCTGGTGCGTTCATGACCGGCGCCGAAATTGTCGTCGATGGCGGCCACCTCGTCTCGTCACTCTAGGACAAAAAGATGGATTTCTCCGTTTCTCCCCGCATCGACGATTTCCGGCAGCGCATCGAGCGCTTTGTCGAGGCGCATGTGCTGCCGCTGGAGGCGGATCGCTCGAATTACGATGCGCATGACAATATCCGCCTGGAGGTTCTCGAATCCTGCCGCGCCCGCGCCCGCGCAGAAGGTCTCTGGTGCCTGCAACTCGCGCCCGAGACCGGCGGGCAGGGCCTCGGCAAGGTTGGCATGGCCATCTGCTACGAGGCCATGAACCGCTCGATCTTCGGGCCCGTCGTGTTCAATTCAGCAGCCCCCGATGACGGCAACATGATGGTGCTGGAGAAGGTCGCCACGCCCGCCCAGAAGGAGCGCTGGCTGGGGCCGATCGTGGCGGGGAAGGTGCGGTCCGCCTTCGCGATGACCGAGCCGCATCCCGGCTCCGGCTCTGATCCGTCCATGATGCTCACCAAGGCCACCCGCAAGGGGGACCATTACATCATCGAAGGCCGAAAATGGTTCATCACCGGCGCGGAGGATGCCCAGCATTTCATCCTCATGGCGCGCACCTCGGATGATCCGCGAAAAGGGCTCTCGGCCTTCCTGTTTGATCGCGATACGCCGGGTTGGCGCATCGAACGGCGCATTCCCATCATGGGGCCGGAGGAGCATGGCGGGCATTGCGAACTTGTGTTCGAAGGCCTCGAAATCCCGGCCTCCGACCTCCTGATGAATGAGGGCGACGGGCTGAAGTTTACGCAGATCCGCCTCGGCCCCGCGCGCCTTACCCATTGCATGCGCTGGCTGGGCCTTTCGAAACGCTGTGTCGAGATCGCGCGCGCCTATGCAGACGAACGCTTCGCTTTCGGTGAGCGGCTTGCGAAGCGCGAGAGCATCCAGATGCTGCTTGGCGATCTTGCGATGGAGATCGAGATCGGGCGCCTGTTGGTGATGAAGGCGGCCTGGGAACTCGATCGCGGCGGCTTCGCCCGCAAGGAGGTTTCCATGGCGAAGGTTCATGTCGCGAATGTGCTGCACAAGGCGGCAGATGCCGCCATCCAGATCAACGGCGCGCGCGGTTACTCGAAGGATACGCCGCTCGAATGGATCTACCGCTATGCGCGGCAGGCGCGGCTGGTGGATGGCGCGGATGATGTTCACAAAATGGTGCTCAACCGCAACCTCCAAGCCGAGGGCCGCCATTTCTGGCAGTGGCCGGTTGGCCTCTGAGGGACACGCAAATGATGATGTCCGCCGATTTCGACGATGCCCTCTTCCGAGCCTTCCTTGATGCGCGTTTCGGCTCGGCGGATGACTATCGCCTCGAACGGATTGCGGGCGGGCAATCGAACCCTACCTATTTCGTCACCCATGGCGGACGGCGGATGGTGCTGCGCAAGCAGCCAAATGGCCCGCTTCTCAAAGGCGCGCATGCCATCGACCGTGAACATCGCGTGCTATCGGCTCTCCACCCTGTCGGCATCCCCGTGCCGCGCCCTGTGCTCTTGCATCCCACGCCGGAGATCGTTGGCACGCCCTTCTACCTGATGGACCGCGTCGAGGGCCGCATTTTTTCCGAAGGCGCCTTGCCCGAGGTTCCTGCGCGCGAGCGACACGCCTTCTGGATGGGCCTTGCCGATGCCCTCGGGCACTTGCACAGGGTGCGGCCCGATGCTGTGGGCCTCGGAGACTATGGCCGGCCCGGCAGTTATTTCGAGCGTCAGTTCTCGCGCTGGTTGCGCCAATGGCAAGAGAGCGCAAGCGATCCGATCTCCGAACTCGATAGCCTTGCCCGCTGGCTCGCCGACAATCTGCCGCCTGATGATGGTGCGGTGAGCCTCGCCCATGGCGACTATCGCATGGGGAATGTGATTTTCCACCCGACCGAGCCGCGCGTGATCGCGATCCTCGATTGGGAACTCTCGACGCTTGGGCATCCACTGGCGGATGTCGGCTTCTGCGCGATGGCCTGGCATACCGCGCCCGATGAATATGGTGGCATCCTCGGCCTCGACCTTGCCGCACACGGCCTCCCGTCCGAAGCCGAGTTCCTCGCGCGTTATCACGCCGCCAATCCAGCCGCCGCGGACGTGCTGCCCTTCCACACGGCTTTCGCTCTGTTTCGCTTCGCGGTGATCTTCGTGGGCATTGCGGATCGCGCCAGGCAGGGCAATGCCTCGGGAGCGGATGCGGCGAAGATCGCACCGCTCGCCCGCCGCTTCGCTATCCGCGCGCTCGAAGTGATCGCGGGCCGCCATTCCGACCACAGGAGCCCCACGCCGGTGCACTGAACGCGACAAGGCGTCAGGCGCGTTGCCTTTGACGTCGTGCTGCCGCATGTCGAATACAGTCTGGCATCCCTCGGACGCGAAGCCGCCGAAAGAGTGCGCCTCCTTGCGGACTGGGTCGAGGCAAGCCTGCCACGCATTGCCGAGTGCTGGAACAAGCGCCTCGGAGGTTCAGTCTGACCCGGCAGCCCCACAGATCGAGCGAACCCATCCCGATGGGCACGTAACACGTCGCGCCGGCCCGCTTATGGGGATGTCAGATGTCAAGGCTCGCACGGCAATCGCGCCAGCCGGCGATCTCGCGACCGACCCGTCAAGCTGCCGCCGGCATCCGCAAACCAAGGAGTTCGCGGGCCTGTCGCCATGTTGCGACGGGGCGTCCTTGCTTCGCGCAGATCTCCACCGTTCGCCTGACCAGCGCCGCATTGGATGGTGCAAGCGTCTCGCGATCAAGGCGGACATTGTCTTCCATGCCGGTGCGGGTGTGGCCGCCCTTGGCGATGGACCATTCGTTGATCCTGATCTGGTCGGACCCGATTCCGGCTGCGCACCACAGAGCATCGGGGCTGAGGCGCTTCAGGGTCGCGATGTAGAAGTCGAAGATGGCTTCATCCGCCGGCATGGCGTTCTTCACGCCCATGACAAACTGGACATAGAGCCTGCCCTTGATCCTGCCGTCAGCCGCCATCTTCGCCGCCTGAACGATATGCGACAGGTCGAACGCCTCGATCTCCGGCTTGATGTCGTAGGTGACCATCTCGCTGGCCAGCCAGTCCACCAGATCAGGCGCGTTGTCATAGACGCGGGTCGGAAAGTTGACTGACCCGACACTGAGCGAGGCCATGTCCGGGCGCAGGGGCAGCATGCCGCCGCGCGCCTGGCCGGAGCCGGCGCGTCCGCCGGTCGAGAGCTGGATGATGAGGCCGGGGCAATGCTTCTCCAGCCCTTCCTTCAGCCGGGCGAAGCGTTCGGGATCGAGCGTGCCTTTGCCCTCGTCGTCGCGGACGTGACAATGCGCGATCGAGGCGCCGGCCTCGAAGGCCTCGTGGGTCGACTCGATCTGCTCGGCGATCGTGATCGGCACCGCCGGATTGTTGGCCTTCGTTGGCAGCGAGCCCGTGATGGCGACGCAGACGATGCAGGGATTGTTCTCGGGAGCGTTCATGGCGGGCCTCACAGATCGAAGAACACGGTTTCGGCGTCGCCCTGCATGTGAATATCAAGGCGCCATGTGCCGGGGGCTGTCTGACGCGCCAGCAACGTGGCCCGTCGCTCAGGCGGGACCTGCGCCATCACCGGGTCGGCGTCATTGCGCGTGTCGCCTTCAAAATAGGCGCGGGTGAAGGCATGCATCAGCAGACCGCGCATCGTGACGATGATGTTGAGATGCGGCGCCTCGGCTTTCGAGGGTGCGGCAGGCTTGATTGTGGTGAACCGGAAGAAGCCATCGCCGAGCACGCCGGTGCCGCAACGGCCAAAGCCGGTGAAGCGGGTGTTGCGGCCAGGCGCTGCGGCATAGCTGCCGGCGCCATCGGCTTGCCAGATCTCGATCAGCGCGTCGGTGACGGGCTGGCCGGCTCCGTCGAGCACCTGCCCCTCGAAGGTGATGCGCTCGCCTTCGGTGGCCTGGTCGGCCATGTCGGCGGCCGCGATGGAAGCCCAGTCATAGCCATATTGCTGCGGGGTCAGGCCGTAGGCGAAGAAGGGCCCGACGGTCTGAGAGGGGGTTTGCCCGAGGAGATTGCTGCCGCTCATCAATGGTTCTCCCAGATCGCGGCATTCTCGCCGCGCAGTACGATGTCGAAGACGTAGCCCAACGCGTAGCCTTCCTCGGTCACGTCGATCGAGAAATGAGCCACCATGCGCTCGCGGCTTTTGGCCGGCACGCCGAGATAGATCGGATCAAGCGCCAGCAGGGGATCGCCCGGGAAATACATCTGCGTGACGAGGCGCTGGCCGAACTGGTGGCCGAACAGCGAGAAGTGGATGTGGTTGGGCCGCCAGGCGTTGAAGTGATTGCCCCAGGGATAGGCGCCGGGCTTGATGGTGAGGAAGCGGTAGCGGCCCTGCTCGTCGGTCACGCAGCGCCCGCCGCCGAAGAAGTTCGGGTCCAGCGGGGCCGCATGCTGGTCCACCACGTGGACGTAGCGCCCGGCCGCGTTCGCCTGCCAGATCTCGACCAGCGCTCCCGCCAGTGGCCGGCCATTCTCGTCCAGCACGCGGCCGGTGACGATGATGCGCTCGCCCAGCGGCTCGGCATCCTTGCGCCCGTTCAGCGTCAGATCGGCATCGGCCGGGGCGATCCGGTCATGGCCATAGACTGGCGCGGCGAGAGACACGCCGCGGACCGGGATCAGCGGCTTTGTCGGCCCGCGAAGCGCGGTCGAGCGATAGCCCTTGTCGATGTAGCCGGGATGTGAGCTGAAATCGCGTGGATTGAGAAGCTTGACCATGATTGGCAATCCCATGCTTGGCGGAACGTCCGGGGAGACGAGCGTCTTCTGATGTCAGCCGCGCCGCACGATCGTCGACACGGCGACTTCGTTGCAAGGCGGCCCACCCACAAGGTCAGAATGGCAGTCCAACATAGTTTTCCGCAACGCTGGCGCACGCGCTACGTGAGCTCTGGAGATATGCGAATTCCGCATCCTGCATCCGCCGCTCGAACGGCGTCATCGTGTCGAACCGGTGCAGAAGGGTCGTCAGGGACCAGGAGAAGCGTTCGGCCTTCCAGATGCGCGCCAGGGCGCGCCGGGAGTAGTCATCAATCCCCGCAGATGAATGCTCGCCATAGAACTCGATCAGGGCCTGCGACAGATAGTGGACATCGCTGGCGGCGAGGTTCAGCCCCTTGGCGCCGGTCGGCGGCACGATATGGGCTGCATCGCCGACAAGGAACATGCGCCCGAACCGAAGCGGCTCCGCCACGAAAGAGCGCAAGGGCGCGATCGACTTCTCGATCGAGGGGCCGGTCACAACCGCCTCTGCGGCGGCGGGGTCGAGGCGACGTCTCAACTCATCCCAGAAGGCCTGATCGGACCAGTTATCAATCCGGTCTTCCAGGCTGCACTGGATGTAATAGCGGCTGCGGGTCAGCGAGCGCATGGAGCACAGCGCGAATCCGCGCTCATGGCCGGCATAGATCAATTCATGCGAACAGGGCGGAACGTCCGCCAGAACGCCGAGCCAGCCAAAGGGATAGACGCGCTCAAAGGTCGACAGGGCCTGATCCGGAACGCTGGCGCGGCTGATGCCATGAAAGCCATCGCAGCCGGCGATGAAGTCGCAGGCGATCTGATGGCGCTGCCCGTCTTTGGTGTAGGAGACGCGGGGCGCGTCGCCATCGAAATCTTCGAGGCTGACGTCCTTCGCTTCATAGACCGTCGTTGCGCCGATCTGGTCGCGATGGGCCATGAGGTCCCGCGTCACTTCTGTCTGACCATAGACGGTGACCGTCTTTCCGCCCGTCAGGTCCGCAAGGTCGATCCGCAGGCTGTGCCCATTGAAGTTCAGCGCGAAGCCACCGTGCACGAGGCCTTCCCGCTCGACGCGCGCGCCGACGCCGGCCTCATGCAAAAGGCCGACTGTTCCCTGCTCGAGAACCCCTGCCCGGATGCGCGCCAGCACATAGTCCCGCGACTGGCGCTCCAGAATGATGGCATCGATGCCGGCCTTGTGCAGCAACGCGCCGAGAAGCAACCCGGCTGGTCCAGACCCGATGATCGCGACTTGATATCTTTTCATGATGTGACTGCGAACCAAACTAGTTGAGAAACCGCACCAGCCAGAGCGACAATCCCGGCAGCGCCACCACCAGCGCAAGGCGGATGATGTCTGCCGCGATGAAGGGCAGCACGCCGCGATAGGTGGACGTGATCGGCACGTCTCGGGCCATCGCATTGATGACGAAGACGTTGAGGCCGATCGGCGGCGCGGTCAGTCCGATGCCGACCACGATCAGCACGAGGATGCCGAACCAGATGGCGACCTCATCAGGCGGCATGCCGAAATCCAGCCCCTGGATCACTGGGAAGAACACCGGCAGCGTCAGCAGGATCATCGCCAGCTCGTCCATCACCGCGCCGAGCAGGATGTAGAAGGCCAGCATCGCGATCAGAACCATGTATGGCGACAGGCCCGAGCCTCCGACCATCTCGGCGGCGATCGTGGGCAGGCGCGACAGCGCCAAGAAGGCGCCGAAGACCTCGGCCCCGAGCAGGATGATAAAGATCATGCCCGAGGTTTCCGCCGTCTGGCGCAGGGCGTCGAGGATGTCCTTCCAGCTCAGGGTGCGCTGGCCGAGGCCGATCAGCAGCATGGCGATGGCGCCGACAGCCGCGCCCTCGGTCGGGGTGAAGATGCCGCCATAGATGCCACCGACCACGACGATGGCGACAAGGATGGCCGGCATCACGGCGACATCGATGACGGCGATGAGGCCCGCCAGCGCGACGAACTTCAGCGCGTCGTCCCAGTCGAGCGCGCCCCTGCCCCACTGGATGACGGCGCCAGCGAGCACGAGGCCCGCAACCAGTTTCGGCCAGCGGGGTTGCGGCGCCTTCTCGACAAGCGCCTCCCCGGACATCGGCGCGAGCGCCGGATTGCGCCGGACGGTGATGGCGATCGTGATGCAATAGAACAGCGCCGCCATCAGGCCGGGAATCAGCGCCGCCTGGAACAGCTTGGCGATGTTCTGTTCGGTGGTGATGGCGTAGACGACCAGGATCACCGAAGGCGGGATCAGGATGCCGAGCGTGCCGCCGACGGCGATCGTCCCGGTGGCGAAACCGACATCGTAGCCATACCTGCGCAGCTCTGGCAGCGCCGCCCGGCCGAAGGTCGCGGTGGTGGCGACGGATGAGCCGCAGATCGCGCCGAAGGCCGTGCAGGCCCCGATCACCGCCATGGCGAAGCCGCCGCGGAAGCGCCTGAACAGGCTCTCGGACGCCTTGAACAGCGCCTGCGCGATGCCGGCCCGCTCGGCCAGCGCGCCCATCAGGATGAACAGCGGGATGACCGACAGCGTATAGTTGGCGAACTGGTGATAGGAGTTCGTCTTCATGTAGGAGAAGAAGGCGTTGAAGCTGGCAATCTGGCTGTAGCCAACCGCCCCGACCAGCAGCATCGAAAGGCCGATCGGCGCCCGCAGCGCGATCAGCACGAGCATGACGGCGAAGCCCGTCAGCGCGAGCGCAATCCCACTCATGCCGCTTCCTGATTCTTTGCGCCAACCAGCCGCGCGATGGTGCCAAGCGTCGTCATCACCAGCAGCACGCAAAGCAGCGCGCACAAGGCGATGGCGGGCCAGACGACCAGTTGCAGCTGCATCGTGGTTTCGCCGGTGCGCAGCGCATCGCGCGCGCCGAGAAAAAGGCCCCAGGCGCACAGGGTCATGAAGGCGGCATAGGTCAGATCCCAGAACGCATCGAGCCTGTTGCGCACGCCCTGCCCCATCCAGCCGGTAAAGGTGTCGACCATGATGTTGCCCCGGCGGGCCTGCGTGTAGGGCAGATAGGCGAAGACTCCGATGGCGGTGGCCATCTTCACGAACTCGAAGTCACCTTCGACCGGCATCGAGAAGAGCCAGCGCCCGAGCACGCTGACGACGACCAGTCCGGCGACGCCGAGCGCAAGCATGCCGCCAAAGATGGCGATATGGCCCGTCAACCGCTCGATCAGCGGGGGCGTTTCAGATTTTGGACTATCGGAAAGGGTCATGTGGGCCAGCATTCTTGAGGGAAAGATAAGGCGTCAGGCACGCCACGCGCTCTTGCGAACGCCTGCAATCCTCACCCTGAGCGTGTCGAAGGAGGAACTCCGGCGGAGCATCAGCTGGAGCTCTCGTCCTTCGACGGGTTCAGGATGAGGTGATCAGAACCCGGCGCAGCGCCGGGACTTCGCCTCAGCTCGCTGTCTCGTACTTCGCCACCAATGCGCGGGCGTCCGCGATCAGCTTCGCTCCGTCGAGGCCGCGGGCTTTGACCTGCTCGATCCAGGCGGCATGCACCGGCAAGGTCGCGGCGATCCACCTGGCCTTCTCCTCTTCGGAGATGGCGCTGATGGTGTTGCCGGAGCGGGCGCGGACCATGGCCGAGACGGACACCGCCTCGTTGTCCCACATCGCACCGGCCATGCGGGCGAAGGCCTGGCCGGAGTTGGCGTCGATCACGGCGCGGGCCTCAGCCGGCAGGCCATCATACCTGGCCTTGTTCATCGCGAGGAAGAAGCTTGCGGTGTAGAGCGTGGGCGAGCCCGGAATTTCGGTGTGGAAACGCACCAGCTCCTGCACCTTCACCGCCGGAACAACCTCCCAGGGGATGACTGCGCCGTCGATGACGCGCTGGGCCAGGCTTTCCGGAACCTGCGGGACCGGCATGCCGACCGAGGTTGCGCCGAGCGCCTTGAGCGCCTCGCCGGCAAGGCGCGTGGGGTTGCGCAGCTTGAGGCCCTTGAGGTCGTCCATGGTGCGAACGGCCTTGTTGGCGTGGATCACGCCTGCGTCATGCGCCCAATAGGCCAGCAGCTTGACGTCCTTGACCTCGTCCTTGAGGTGCGTGTCGGCGAATTCCTGCGCCGCGCGCGCATTCACGATGCCGCGCTTCGAGGCAATGAACGGCAGCTCGAACACTTCGGTCGCCGGAAACCGTCCTGGCGTGTTGCCGGGCAAGGTCCAGATGATGTCGACGACGCCGTCGCGCGCCTGGTCGAACAGCTGCGGCGGCGTGCCGCCAAGCTGCATCGCCGGGAAAATCTCGATCTTGATCCTGCCCTGGCTCTCCGCCTCGACCTTGCGGGCCCATGGCGTCAGCAGCTTGGTGTGCGCGTTCGAGACGGGCGGCAGGAAGTGGTGAAGCCGCAGCGTCGTCACCGCCTGTGCACGTGCGCTGGGGATGATGAACGGCATCGCGGCAGCGGCGCCGAATCCTTGCAAGGCGGAACGTCGAGTGAATTGCATTTTTGCCTCCCTGAGCAAACCGGACTGGCTTCGAGGACCCAGGAGCTGCTCTGGAATCCCAGCAAGTTTCCGTTGATTTTTGCGCGTTTATCCACGCATTGGATTATTCTGTTAACGGATTGATCCAGATCAATCTATGGACTAATCCGGCAACAAGTTGGATTTTTCTGGTTAGTCGCCAGCTTGAATGAGCGCCGCCGTCGATGGACCTTCGTCCGGTTTACAGGATTCCCGTCTTCGGCCTTTACGGCAGCGCCGAGGAGCCGACCGGCGCCGGTTACGCCCATATCGAGACGATTGCAGCCCGGGCCGAGCGCAATGACTGGACGATCGGCGCGCACCGGCACGTTGCGCTCGCCCAGTGCCTCGTCATCCGCGAAGGGGGCGGTCTTCTCGATCTGGAAGGCCAGCAATCGGCCTTCGTTGCGCCGTGGTTCCTGTGGATACCCTCAGCCGTCGTTCATGGTTTCCGCTTTGATCCAGCCACGATCGGGCATGTCCTTACGGTCTCCGACGACGTCGTCGCGGCTGCCTTGCGCCAATCCCCCGATTTCGAAGCGCTTTCGGAAACCGTTTCTGTCCCCAGTCATGCACGTCTGCCGGAGCCCAATGAGATCGGTATCAACGTGACCGAGGCGATCATCGGCATCGAGACGGAATTGCTGCTGCCGCGCACGGCGATCGGCACCGCGATCTCGGCCAAGCTGCTGTTGCTCATTGTCGCGCTGTTGAGGGTCCGCACGCTTCTGCGGCTTGATGACGGGATGGGCGAGGCCCGGGCCTCGGAGTTTCGGCGGTTCAGGGCCATCGTGGAGCGCGTTTTCCGCCAGCAGAGGAGCATCAGCGCCATCGCGGCGGAACTGGGCATAACTCCGGACAAGCTCCACAACATCACGCGCCAGGCCGTTGGGAAATCCCCGCTCGACATCATCCACGACCGGATCATCCTCGAGTGCAAGCGGGAGCTGTCCTATACCGACAGGCGGATCGCGGAGATCGGTTTCGATTGCGGCTTTGCGGATGCCGCGCATTTCAGCCGGTTCTTCAGCGCGCGTACCGGGCTATCGCCCCGCAGCTTCCGGCAGCTGGCCCGCGCGCCAAAGCCGGAATGACGGGTTCAACGGCTGGTCTACAGGCCCAATGGATCACAGGAGCCGTGTCCCGCTCCCTGTGATGCCCCGGATCGACGGGGGACATCGCAGTGCTGATCCGGTCTGATGGCGGGCTTGACCGCGTGCGCAATGCTCCGCCCGCCTGCTGCGGGCGTGGCATTACAGAGTTTCAAGATAGACGCGGAAGGCTCCGTGCGGATTGTTGGTGCGCGAAGCAGCCGGCCTTTCGGCGGGTGCAGACGCGCTCGCTGGCGCCGGCGGCGCGGCATCAGCCTGCCGCCTGACGGCGGCGAGGATGGCGGGATGGATGCTGCGCGGGCTGGGCACGCCTTCGTCAAGCCTGTCCAGCACGGCGGCAAGCTGCTCGCGCTTGCGGTCCGTCGCGCGGATGCGCAGCGCGAACTCGCGCGCCTTCAGGCGGACGACCGTGCCCTCGAGCCGGCCAAGTTCCGCCAGATAGACCACGACAGTCTGGCCGGGGTAGGGGCGGCCCGGCCCCATGAGCAACACACCGGTGGGCGAAATGTCGACGGTTTCGCAGATCCACTCGGTGCGGTCGACAAGCATGTAGCGTCCCGGCAGGCGGAGACGGTGCCGCCTGGCCGTGCGCTTGTCTGCTTCCGAACCTCTCAACGAAGGAACCATGGCGAAAGAATAAGGCTTGCTCCATTGCCGGATTCTAAACGCGATGTGTGAAACTCCGTGATTTGCGCCTCGCTCATGTGAAGATTCATGGATTGACGCAATCATCCACGAAAATGGGCTGTGCGACCGACCATGATAAACCGCGCTTTAGGGATTGGTGGTGTATCAGGGGGTCGTGACATCTCCAAGGCTTTGGCGCGCATGGACGTTATTGGCACCATCAAGACGCGCGAGCTGACGCTCGTCTATCAGCCGCAGGTGGTGGCTGGCACCGGCGCACTGGCGTCCGTCGAGGCGCTGCTGCGCCACAATCATCCCAAACGGGGCCTTCTTGGCGCCGGCGAGACGCTCGCCAACTTCGATACGCCGGAATTGCTGGAGCAGCTTGACTGGTGGGTTATGGAACGGGCCTGCCGCGATGCGCTGAACTGGACGTCGCTGCCGGTCAGCATCAACATATCGGCGACACAGCTGCACAAGCCCGACTTCGCCGCGCAAGTGCTGGACCTGGTGTCAAAGGTCGGCATCGCGCCGGACAGGGTGGAGCTTGAGATCGTCGAGGGCGCGTTCATCGATGATTTCGACGCCGCGACATGCAACATCAATGTGTTGCGCGAGGCCGGAATCCGGATCGCGCTCGATGATTTCGGCACCGGCTATTCGAGCCTGACCTATCTGCTGAAAATTCCGGTCGACAAGGTCAAGATCGACAAGAGCTTCGTCGACAAGGTCGCGACCGTCCAGTCCGCTGCGGTGATCCAGGCGATCGTGGCGCTGGCCCGTGCGATCGGCCTCAAGATCACGGCGGAAGGCGTGGAGACCGCTGACCAGCAGCGCTTCCTGCGCGCGGTCGGATGCCACTACCTGCAAGGCTATCTGTTCGCGATGGCCGGAAGCGTCGACGGCATCACGCGGATCCTGAATGAACAGGCCGTGGCGCACACGGCGGCGCCGCTCGCCGCTCCGCCGGTCCGCAAGGCCGGCTGAGGCGGGTCGCGCCCAAAACCCGCAACCTCTGCCACATCTGCGTAACGACGTGTCCGGATCCGGCTCCGGACAGGGGGCCCGCTGCGTCATCGACCATCATGGATTTCTGCCGCGTTGCGGCGCGCAGGCCTGGGCTCGGGCGTCAGTTCGACAGGACCGTCTTGCCAGACAGCGGGCCGACGCCATCCGGCACGGGGACGTCGGTTGCGCTGTAGTTGGTGTTGAGCACCATGGTAGGTCCCTGCGCCAGGCTGAACCGGCTGGCCACCACGATCGTGTAGGCTGACTTGTCGGCCACGGGCTTGTTGGCGCCGACATGAAGCCGCCCGCGCGGCAGGTAGATCGTGCCCAGCAGCGTGCGCGCGTCATTGCTCATGATCTGATGCAACAGGCTGCTGGAGTTGTTCCGATCCTCCGAGATCAGAATGCCAGCCATGGGGCCGGAGCGCGGGGCGGTGAGGCTTATGCTCGAGTCCGCCGTGAAATTCAGTTGGGCGTCCTTTCCGACGAAATGCAAGGCCACGTTTGTGCCGGTGAAGCTGGAGCCGCCTGCCACGACAAGCGGGCCATCCCTGAAGACATAGGTGCCGGGCGCGAGGGTGACCTTGGCGCCTCCGTCGAACTTGGCGCCGCCGCAATAGGTTCCAGGCACGAGAAAGACAACCCCGCCCTTATAGCTGGCATTGTTCTGCAGGCAGCCCCCACTGGCAGGCAGGGCGCGCGGCAGCAGGGGATCGGGGATGATGGGGCAGTCGGTCTGAGGTGTTGGCGAATAGGAGCCGGGCCCAGGCGAACTCTTGCCGCCCGCCGAGCAGATGAAAGCTGCCCGTATGGTGGCGTCCTGTCTGGCCACCAACCCGTTTGGCTTGGTCGAGTTGGAATAGACCGAACAGCCCGTTGCTTCGAGCTTGGCAGATTGTTCAATCTCGACTGTGGCATTCGCAGAAGGGTCGAGACCGATGACGCAAATCGGTGCGCCGCCGACCATGCGGGCGGTGGCGACGACCTCAACGCGCGCTGCGTTTGTCCCGACATAGTGCATCAGGAGCGTCGGCGCCTCCAGCGCCAGCGTCACGGTGATCGAGCGGTTCCTGAGATCGACGCTCGGCGTGATTGTGGCTGTCATGTCCTGCCCCGCCAGTGAGCCGCCCGCATAGGCGGTCGCAGCCTGATTCAGGGTCTGGACATTGGCGTTGCCGAGGCGGAACTCGCGGGCGGCCGCCAGCGCGGAAGCGTCCGCAACGGCCTGCAACTTGGCCCGCTGGGCGCTGAGGCTGGCATAGTCGACGCTGACGCCCGCCAGGGCGAGCACCATCGGGATCAGGAAGGCGAACATCAGCCCGACCGCGCCGCTCTCGTCGGCGCGGGCCCGCTGCACGACGAGGCGCGCGCGGGCGGCAAGGTGCGATGTCCTGCCCTCAGCCATCGGCTCTCGCCTTGTGCCGGAGAGCCGCGTGGGCGCGCATGAGGAACTTGATCTGGTGGCTCAGCAGCCGCCAGTTGACCGGCTTCGACATGAAGGCGGTCGCGCCTGCGTCGTAGGCCTGGTCGATCGAGTCCATATCCTCGCGGCCGGTGATGACCATGATCGGCATGTCGTCAAAACGCGGGTCGGCGCGCAGGCGGCGCACCATCTCGATGCCATTGATGCCCGGCATGTCGACATCAACCAGCGCCATGTCAAAGCACCGCTCCGCCAGAAGGGCGAGACCCTCCTCAGCCGAGGCCGCGGTCGTGATCTCGGTCGCCGGCGTCGCCAGATAGACAGCGCAGAACTCGCGCTGGATCGCGTCGTCATCGACGGCGAGGATGCTCACCGCCTCGTCGAGCACGAAGGTGAACCGGCGTTCGGACGGAACATCGAGCATGAAGGGACCGATATCGGAATGGGGCAACGGAAAACGCGCTGTCCTGCCTCATTAGCAGGCAAATCTGAAGATACCGTTGGCTTTTGTGCCGAATCCATTACCCGCCCTTCGTCGAAACTTAACCCTGCGCCGCCATCATCGCGCCATGGGTCCAGGTTCCATCTCCATCCGCACGCGGCTGCTGCTGCTCGTTGTTGTCTCCATCACGCTCGCGCAAGGCGCCAGCCTTGGGCTGTCGCTGTGGCAGGAGGTGACCCGCTACGCGCGGGCGAAACATGACGGGTTGGTGTCGACCGCGCAGGTCATCGCCGCCGCCGCCGCCCGTGCGACCGCAGAACGGGACATCGACGCCGCCTATCAGGCCATCCGCTCGGTCGGCTCGATTGCCGGCATGACCTTCGCCGGCCTTGAATCGGCCGATGGCCGCCCCCTCGCCGATGTCGGCGCTACCGAACAGCTCGTCAGCGATCTCGTCATCGAGCGACCGGGAGAGTCGCTGCCATTGCTGGCGCTGCTGCGGAGCCGCTCGGTCGAAATCAACGTGCCGGTGGTGTTCGGCGGGCAGACTGTGGGCAGCCTCAAACTGATCGCCGACACGGCCGACCTGCCCGGACGCATCCGCTCGGCTGTCGGCGTCACGGCTGTCGGCGCGCTGGTGGCCTTTGTCCTCGCCTTGGCGCTGGCGTTCAGGCTGCAAGGCGCGATCACCGGGCCGCTGAAGGCGCTGACCGGCGCGATGGCTCGGGTTTCGAAGAGCCATGACTACCGCATCGCCATGCCGGCCCACAGCAACGATGAAATCGGCGTGCTCGTGGACGGCTTCAACACGATGATCGGCGACATCCGCGAGCGCGACGACAAGCTTGCGCGGCACCGCGCGAGCCTAGAGCGCGATGTGGCCGACCGCACCGCCGACTACCGCCGTGCCGCGTCGGAAGCGGAAGCGGCCAACGCCGCGAAATCGGATTTTCTGGCGACGATGAGCCACGAGATCCGCACGCCCATGAACGGGATCCTGGTCATGGCCGAACTGCTGGCGAAGTCGGAGCTGCCGGGCCGGGCCCGCCGGCAGGCCGATGTGATCGCCCGTTCCGGCCAGAGCCTGCTGGCGATCATCAACGACATCCTCGACTTCTCGAAGATCGAGGCGGGCAAGCTGGAGGTCGAGTGCCTCGCGGTCGATGCCGCCGAGGCCGTCGATACGGTGCTCAGGCTGTTTGCCGACCGCGCGCAGGGCAAGGGTCTTGATCTGGCGGCCTGCACGGATCTGCCGCGCCATGCCGCTGTTGCGGCTGATCCGGTGCGGCTTGGCCAGGTGATCGCCAACCTCGTCAACAATGCTCTGAAATTCACCGAGACCGGCGGCGTCCTCGTCTCGGTGACGCCGGACCCTGACCGGGCCGGCCATGTCCGGTTCTGCGTCAGCGACACCGGCATCGGGATCGCCGCCGACAAGCTCGCCACCATCTTCGAGGCCTTCTCGCAGGCCGACCAATCGACCACCCGGCAGTATGGCGGCACGGGGCTTGGCCTTGCGATCGCCCGGCGGCTGGTCATGGCCATGGGCGGCGAGCTGGCGGTCACAAGCGTCGAGGGCCAGGGCACCTCGTTCTTCTTCAGCGTGCCATCCGCGCCGGAACCTGTCCATGCCGACTGGCCCCGCCTGCCTGCCGGCCATGCCGCCCGGGCGGTGATCGCGATCGACGGAGCGCAGAGCGCCGCGGCCGTCGAGACCTATCTCGTCGAGGCCGGCTACGCCGTCAGCCATGTCGATGCTGCCTCGCTGCCGGCCGCTGCGCCGCTGGCGTCGCTGGTCATCGCCGGGTATGGGGCGCTGACGGATGTTCCGCGCCTGCCGCTCGCGAGGGATGGCGCAGTGATCGCGCTGGTCCGTCCCGATGAAGAGGCCGCCGGGATCGTCGCTGACGGGCGGGCCGATGCCGCTCTGATGTGGCCGATCCTGCGGGAGGACCTTGCCGAAATGCTGATCTGCCTGCGCGACGGCAAGCCGCTTGGCGCGTTGCAGCCGGCCTCCGCCGCGATTCACGAGGCAGCGCCGTTCGCGGCGCTGGCCGTGCTGGTGGCCGATGACAGCGAGGTCAACCGCGAGGTCGCCGCGACCGCGCTGCAGACGCTCGGCATCACGCCTGATCTGGTGAATGATGGCAGGCAGGCCGCTGACGCCATTCTGGCGCGCTCCTACGATCTTGTCCTGATGGACGGCTCGATGCCTGTCCTCGACGGTTTTGCGGCGACGCGGCTGGTGAGGGCGGAGGAAGCCGCCAGCGGGCGCAAGCGCACGCCGATCTTGGCGCTGACGGCGCATGTCATTGGCACAAGCGCCGACGCCTGGCGCGAGGCTGGCATGGACGGCGTGCTGCACAAGCCCTTCACCCTTGCCGGCCTGTCCGCCTGCATCAAGGAGCACGCGCGCCATGCGCAGGCCGCGAACGGGGAGGCGCCCGCTCCGGACGCATCAATGCGTGTCGGCGATGCGGTGCAGCCGCATCTCGACCGCACCGTGCTGGATGAGCTCAAGGCCATGGCGAATGGCTCTTCCGCGATCGTGACCCGGATCGGGCGGCTCTATCTCAGCCAGTCGACCGAACGCGTGGCCGAGTTGCTGGACGCCGTGCGCGACCATGATCTCGACCGGCTCGCCATGGCGGCCCATGCGCTGAAGTCGATGAGCTACAACATCGGCGCGCGCGGAATCGCCGAGCGCGCCGCCGCCGTCGAGCAAAGCGCGCGAGTTGATCGGCGCATGATCACGGCGCAGTCAGCCAGTGCGCTTGAGGCCGAGTTGGCCCAGGTGCATGCCGAGCTTGCGCGCCACATCGCCTGACCGCTCCAGCTGGACCGCTCAGGCCCGTTCGAAGCAGGATTGAATGCGCCATACGCCATAAGGCGGCGATCATCGGCTCCGGCCCCGGACGGCGCATCACCTATGCGCGCCCTTCCGACATCAGCAGATAGATCGCCGCAGTCCACGAGAAGGCATCGCCACCAAGCGACTCGCCGGTGAGCGGATCGAAATACTCGCCAAAGCCCTGGCGGCCGATGGCGGCAACGGTGTCCTTGCGGATCCGTTCGGCAAGCCCTGTGCAACGATGGCGGGCGAGACCCTCGGCGATCATCCAGTTCATCACCGCCCAGACCGGGCCGCGCCAGTAACGTTTTGGCTCAAATCCGCTCTCGCCGGGCAGGGTAGAGGCGATGCCGAAGGCGGCGCTGGCAAGATGCGCGGCCACGTCTGCTTCCAGCCGGCCGACCTGTGCTGCGTTCGGAACACCGGTCAGCAAGGGCAGCAGCCCGGCCGATGTCCGCACGGGGATCGCTTCTCCGGTGATCAGGTCGCGCGACAGAAACCATGTCCGGTCGGCGTTCCAGAGCGCGGCAAGACCCTGTGACAGCCGCGTCATGCGTGTGCGGATCGTATCGCCGGACCCGGCAGGTCCATGGTCCGGGGCCAGCGCCAGCAGCGCCTCTTCCGCCGCCAGCAGGATGGCGTTGGTGCCGATGTCGGCGATGCGGAACGGCGCGGCGGCAAACATGGCGGCCGGCGCCCAGCCGAGATCGCGGTAGAGATCGACGAGGTGGATGTAGCGCCGATAGTCGGCGTCGGTCGGGCGCATCGAGGCGTCGACATGGCCAGTGTCGCGCCGCCGGATCACGGTGCTGGTGGTCTGTGGCACGCGTGCGAAGGGAATGTCCCATTCCGGCGAGTTGTCGCGGCCGGTCTCCCAATTGTGCAGCGTCGCCACAAGGCCTGCGCCGTACGGGTCGCGGGCCTTGGCGAACCAGCGGTGATAGGCGTCCGCCACGGCGAAAAGCGCGCGGATTCGCGGCGCGAAGGACGGATCCGCACGGTCAGCGATAAACTTCAGCGCGATGGCGAAGACCGGCGGCTGGGTGATGCCGGAGGTCGGCACCGCATGCCGGGTTCCCCAGATCTCGGGTCCGGGGAAGTAGGTGTCTGATGGCGCGTGGAAAATGATGTGCGGGATCATCCCGTCTGCCCACTGCCCGCGCGCCAGATGCTCCAGCTCGCGCAGGGCGCGGTCGATGTCATAGGTCGCGAAACCCATGGCGACGAAGGCGGAATCCCAGTTCCATTGAAAGGGATAGAGCCCATGCGTCGGCACGGTGTAGCCTCCGCGGTCGTTGGCCGCCAGAACGGCCTTTGCTTGCGATGTGAGGTCTGTGGTCACGCTGCTTGTCCGATGGCCTTGCCGTTGGCGGGGTCGATCCAGACGATGCGCCCGGGCGACGGTTCCAGATTCAGCCTGTCGCCCGGCGCAACAACGGCGTCGGGGCGGACGGCGACGCGCGCCAGCTGTCCGGCGACGCGGCCTGTCAGCAGCAGCGTCGAGCCGAGCGGCTCGCAGACCATGACATCGAAGGGCAGGCCGCCGCGCTCCACCACGGCGATGTCTTCCGCACGGATGCCTGCGGTGATGGTATCCCTGCCTGTTGATACGGGGTTGGCGAAATCGCCCAGCCGCGCCAGCCCCGCCTTAACCGGCATGTCGATGAAATTCATCGGCGGCGAGCCGACGAAGCCGCCGACGAAGCGGGTGGCGGGGCGCTCATAGAGCGCCTGCGGGCGGTCGATCTGTTCGATGACACCCTTGTGCATCACGGCGATCCTGTCTGCCAGGCCCATGGCTTCGGTCTGGTCATGGGTGACATAGACGGTTGTCGTGCCGGACGAGTTGAGGACGGATTTCAGCTCGGAGCGCATCTCAAGGCGCAGCAGCGCATCGAGATTGGACAGGGGCTCATCCATCAGCAGCACGGCAGGCTGGACGGCGAGGGCGCGCGCCACCGCAACGCGCTGGCGCTGGCCGCCGGACAGCTTGGCCGGATATCGCTCGAGATAGGGCTCGATATGCAGGAGCCCCGCCGCGCGCTCGACCTGCTTCTTCACCTCCGCATCGGCGGCGCCCTTCATCCTGAGGCCGAACGCCACGTTCTCGTAGACGGTCATGTGCGGGAAGACAGCGTAGTTCTGAAAAACCATGGCGAGCCCGCGTTCGCGCGGAGGCAGGGCGGAGACATCCCGTCCGCCGATGAAGATGCGGCCGGAGGTCTGTGTCTCGAGGCCCGCGATGATGCGCAGCAGCGTGGTCTTGCCGCAGCCGGACGGGCCCAGCAGGGCCAGGAACTCGCCGTCCTCGACATCGAGCGTGAGCTGCTCGAGGGCCCTGGCGGCGCCGAACCTCTTTTCGATGGCGTCAATCCTGATTCCGGCCATGGCGCACCTATCGGTTGGCGATGCCCCACATCGCAAAGAGGTATTTCCTCACGGCGAAGATGAAGATCACGGAGGGGAGGATGAGGAGAAACCCGCCAGCGAAACGGAAGTGCAGCGGGGATTCGGCGAGGACAGTCAGCAGATAGGCGGTCAGGGTGCGGTTGCGGACGGTCAGCACCGACGCGGCGAAGACCTCGTTCCACGAGATCACGAAGGAGAAGATGGCCGCGGCGGCGAGGCCGGGGAGCGCGAGCGGAAGGACGATCTTGCGGAAGGCCTGCAGGCCTGTGCAGCCGAAGACCCATGCCGCCTCCTCCAGTTCCCGCGGAATGCCCATGAACAGGCTGGAGGACACCAGCGCGGTGAAGGGCAGGGCCAGCGCCGTATGCACCAGGGCGACGCCGAGAGGCGTGTCGTAAAGGCCGGTGCGGATGAAGGTGACCGTGAGCGGCAGAGCCAGGATGGCGAGCGGAAAGGCCCGCGTCAGCACCACCAGCATGCGGAAAGCATCCTGTCCGGCGAAGCGGTAGCGCGCCAGGGCGTAACCCGCGGGGGCTCCGAGCAGCAGCGAGAACAGCATGGTGAGGCAGGCGACGAGCGCGCCGTTCAGCGCTGCGGTCCAGACGCCTTCCACGGCGAGAAAGGCCTGCATCGCCGCCAGGCCCGAATCCCAGGGCAGCAGGTTCTTGGGCCAGCGGAACACGCCGGCCCGTCCGCCGAAGGCGCCGAGCGCGATCAGGTAGATCGGCACCAGCACCCAGGCGCAGAGCATGGCGATGCCGGACCAGAACATGACGCGCCGCAGGCGGAGGGACACGGTGGCCTCGCTCATGGCTGCATCTCCGGCGGTGTCCGCAGGGCCCTGATGTAGATCACGGTGGCCGCCAGCGAGATCGCCATGACGAGGATGGCGTAGGCGGCGGCGACGCCGTTGTTCTGGTTGACGTGCTGCCAGGCATAGGCCTCGCCGACCAGAACGGGGAAGTTCCGGCCCGAGAGGGCGTAGACCACCGCGAAGACCTCGAAAGCGAGCACCGTGCGCAGGATCAGCGCGCTCTGGATCGATGGCTTCAGCAGGGGCAGCGTGATCTTGCGAAAGCGCGTCCAGGGTCCGGCCCCGAAGATCTCGGCGGCCTCGCCATACTCCTTCGGGATCAGCTGGAGGCCGGCAACCAGAATGACCAGCACGATGGCGGTCGCGCGCCAGACCTCGGCCAGCACAACGCCGACGAACAGGCTGACCGGCGCCTCGTAGGAGAGCCAGTTCACCGGGCCGTCGACGAGCCCGAGCATGTTCAGGACGGTGTTGAAATAGCCCCGGTCTTGCAGGATCGCGAGCCAGACCAGACCGGCCGCCAGATCGGAAATCCCAAGCGGGATGATCCAGATCCACAGGACGAGGTCGCGCCCCTTGTCCAGCTTCTGGATCATCATCGCCATCACCAGCGCCATGCAGATCTGGAGCGGAATGACGGCGAGCACGAGCAGGAAGGTGTTGCCGATGGACAGGCCGAAATTCAGGTCGCCGGCCATCTTGCGGAAGTTGGTCAGCGAGGCGACGCCATTGTCCATGAAGGCGAGCGCGATGGTCTGCACCAGCGGCACCACGAACAGCAGCACGAGAAACACCGTCGCCGGTGCGATCAGCAGGTAGGGCAGAAGTCGGTTGTTCGTCATTGCGAAGCTTCCAGACGCGGACCCGTGCGGCGTGGCGCCGGCGAGGGACGCGGCGACGATGCCGCGCCCCTTCTGCCGGCGGCGAAACGGCTCAGTTGACCTTGCAGGCGCCGTCCGACGGCTTGTCGGGAGCCCAGCACGGGGCCTTCGTCTCATTCATGATGGTCTGGAGCGTCGCGCCCTGCGCATCGAGCGTGGCGCGGATCGGCGCGCCGCGCAGCACGATGGCCTGGAAGGTGTCCATATAGACCTTGCTGAATTCGCCACCCTTGGCGCCGAGACCCACGGGCAGGAGCGACACAAGCGCGTCCTTCGCCCCTTGGGTCTTGGCGACTCCTTCGACCAGAAGCTTGATGCCGCCGGGCAGATCGGTCGGCAAATCGGCCTTCACGACGGGGAAAAAGCCCAGCTCGCGCGCCATTGTGACCTGTGTCTCCGGCTTCAGCAGGTGATCGATGGCTGCGGCAGCGCCGGCGCGGTTCGGCGCGCCCGGCGCGATGCCCAGGCCGGCGACGACCGGCATGAAGCCGCGGCCCTTGCCGGCGGAGGGCGCGGGGAAGGTCACATAGTCATTCGGTGCGGCCACGAGCGCATCCTTGAGGCGGGCGACATGGTCGAAGGCGATCATCACCTCGCCGGCCATCAGCGGCTCCTGCATGAAGTCATAGGAGGCCGAGTTGGGGTTCACATGGGTCCACAGGTCCTTGAAGGCGGCCCACATCGCTTCGGCATCGGCATTCCTGAACGTCGAAACGACACCGCCTGTATAAGACGGGTAGAGGTAGCCCTGGAAGAAGCGGGGCATCAGGCCCTTCGGCCCGGCCGGGAAGCCCAGCGCGCGCTTGCCGGTCCGGTCCTGGATCGCCTTCGCCCAATCCTTGAGCTGCGAATAGGTGAGGGCATTGATGTCTGCGCCCGGCGGCAGGTACTGCAGCGCCTCCTTCCTCGCAGCCATGATGTAGGTGGCCTGCATCCAGGGAATGTACATCTGACGGTCGGTGCCGAGCTTGCCGAGCGCCAGCATGGCTTCGGGCACACCGCGTTCCCGGGCCCTGGCGGCAAGATCGTCAACCGGATCGAGCCCCTTGCTGCCAACCAGCGGCGACAACTCGCCATGAAGCGCGCCGACCATCGAGATCGTCCGCCTTCCCGCCGCGGTTTCGGCGTCCATGCGGGTCTGGAACGGGGAGGGCTCCTCGACCACGAAGGTCACCGGCCCCGGCGCGCCGCGCAGGATGACCTGCCGGACCTTCGTGGCCTCTTCGATCGGCCTGAGCTGGGTGGACAGGAAGATGGTTTCCTGCGCGAGGGCCCCCTGCATGGCGGCTCCCGAAATGGCGGCAGCCGTGAAGGCCGTAGCCGCAAGCAGTCGCTTCAGTCCAGTCATGGTCGTCTCCCTGGGTTCGCAGCGCCGGGTGTTCCCGGTCGCTTCAGTTCAATTCAGCCTCGCCGGTCGAGGCGCGGAGGATCTGGCGCAAGGGAAAGACCGTTCCCTTCCGCGCTGACTCCTTGCCGTCGAGATCGTCAAACAGCTTGTCGACAAGACACTCGCCGACGGCTTTCACATCCAGCTCCATCGTCGTGAGGGCCGGATGGGTGAAGCGCGAGGCGTGGATGTTGTCATGGCCGCTGACGGCAATGTCGCGCCCGGCTACAAGGCCGGCAGCCTGCGCGGCGCGCACCGCGCCGATGGCCATGCGGTCAGTGGCGCAGATCAGCGCCGTCGGGCGTTCGGGACCGGCCAGAAGTGCTGCTGCCGCCGCCTCGCCGGCTTCCTCCGTTGCCGGGCAGACCCGCTTGAGATCGTCCGGCAGGCCGGCGGCGCGCATCGCCATGTGCCAGCCGCGGGCGCGGAGCTCGGCGAAGGTGAAGTGGTCGGGCGCAGCCAAATGCGCGATGCGCCGATGACCCAGCCTGATCAGGCGCCCGCTGATCTCGCGAAAGCCGGTCTCGCCATCGCCATCGACAAAGGCATAGGGCGTGCGTGCTTCGGTTCGGCCATGGCAGACGAAGGGCACGCCAGCTTCCTGCAGAAGGGCGACCCGCTCGTCCTGCCGCCGCGTCCGCACGATGATGCAGGCGTCAGCGCGCCGGTCCTTGATGATGCGGCGGTAGGCTGCCTGCTCCTCATGGCCGGGGCGGGCCGCCAGCAGCATCAGGTCGAAATGGCGGGCCGCGAGCCGTTCGCCGATCACCGCAAGCAATTCGACAAAGGCAGGTTCGTAGAAGCGGCCAGGCTCGGTCGGCATGACCAGCGCGATGGTCTCGCTGGCACCCTTGCGCAAGCGGCGCGCGGCTGAATTGGGCCGGTAGCCGACGGCGTCCGCAGCGCGCCTGACCCGGTCGCGCGTGTCCTTTGCAACATCCCCGTAATCGTCCAGCGCCCGCGACACGGTCGTGATCGACAGGCCCAGATCAGATGCCAGACTGCGCAGTGAGGTCAACCTGCGTCTCCCAAAACGTTTTGAACGTTGGCCCGAAACGTTTTGGGAAGTCAATATCTGTATCTTCCCCGATCATGAGGAGGCTGCGGACCCTGCTGAACGGTGCAGACGTGCCGTTGCGAAGGCTTTGCCGGAGCCGTTCCCGACATGCTGACCGAGCCGCTGACGAGACGCCCTACTGGAGCGGGGAGAAGAAGGTCGGCTTGAGGATGCGGTTCTCCATCGCCTCGATGTATGCGCTCGTCTTCGGCACGAAGGCCAGCCAGTCGGGATCGGCGTAGAGCCTGTCCCGGCGGTGCTCGCGCTCGGCATGGCTGTCATAGCGCCACATCATCAGCACCTGATTCAGCGGGCCGACTTCCGAGTAGAACCAGCCGATGGACGGACCGAGATAACGGCAGTGGATCGCGAAGCCTTCCTGGTGATAGAACTTCAGGTACTCATGCAGCAGGCCGGGCCTGATCGTGTAGGTGCGCAGTTCGACGATTGCCATCAGGCCAACTCCCGGAAGCCGGCACGCGCGTCGTGCCTGCGGCACTCACATGACGACAGCGCCGGTTTCGGATCAACCCCGCCACCGTGTCGGTCGGCGTTCGGTCAGCAAGGGCGTCATTGACCTGATGGCGACACTTCCAAAGTGCTGCTGACCAGCAGATCATTCCGCGCCCTGGCGGCCTGTTTGGACCGCAGCGCCGGGCGACCGCTTGGCTTCCACATTCCTTGGTGAACAATCGGTGGCGAAAGAGGGTCACCGCGCGTTAGGATTCGACCTTGCGGCAGACCGATTGCGGCTGCCGTCAAGCCCATGTTCGACTTGGCGCGCGTGCACAAGGCCGGAGCGGAGCAGCCCGACCGAGACAGTCTGGTCCGCACTGCTGCGGCCTGCATCTGATGCGAACGAGGCCCGGAACGCTTGGATTCCGCGATGATTCCCGATTCCAGCCCATGGAATCGGGAAACTGACGACGTCATGGGCTTCGATCAGAGGGTTCCGCGCTTCCGCGACTGTCACGATGCGTGACGTCGTTTTGGCGCTGACGGAGGCGGGCTGGACGTGTCTTTCATAAGGTCAAATTTAACCGAGTTAGATCGCATCAATTTAACTACATGTCCGCACCCGGGTTTAACGAATGCAGTGGTACAACTTCTCCACACAAGGACAGGTGGAGAAATAAAATGAAAAATAAACAGGGTGTAAATTCAGCTTTCATTTTGTCTTCCATTGCAAATGTGAAGACATTTATTGGGGCTTCTGCATTGGTTTGCGCGATGAATTCTGCCGTGATTGGTCAGGAATTCTACGAAATTGATTTTTCGCCAATCGCGTCGATCGAAGCCACTGCGAAGGTCGGGCAGGCCGAGCCAGCTGTCGCTCCGGCCCCTGCGCCGGAAGCGACCGTGGAACGCGTCGTCCAGTACCGGGTCCATCGGTCGCCGGTTCGCAATGACAGCCTCGCCTTCCACGTGGTCGACAAGGAGACCGACGCTGAACTGACGATCGAACTGCCGGGTCTGGAAGGCTTGTCCTTCAACAAGGTCTGCCGCACGGCCCAGGGCGTGAAGATTGCCTGCGGCTCCCGCGCCCGCATCCAGTTCGTCAACATGGTGGCGCGCCGCGATGTCACATGCAAGATCGCAACCGCTCCCGACCAGAGCGTCAACGTCAAGTCCTGCGAACTCGGTGGCGAGGACCTCGGCGCCTGGATCGTCAAGAACGGCATCGGCCGTCCGACCTCAGACGGCCTTCACGCCACCGCCGTCCGCGAGGCCCGCGTTGCCGAGCGCGGCATGTGGGTGGACGCCGAGACCCGCTCGGGAATGGTGCTGGCCAGCCAGTGACCGCAGTCGCCTGGAACCATGGAGCCGAAGACACGATCCGCCGCCTTTCTCGCAAGGCGGCGGAATCATGGTTTCATGGCAGGCCAGGCCCGAACTTAACTGTGTTATAGCGAAGGTGGTCTTCCGCTGCTCAAGAAACTTTGAGTCAAGCGGGGTTCGGTGGTATTCGGTCGTCAAGGCTTGCCGCGCCGGCAGGCCTTTTGGTCGTTGGTGAGACGGGTCGTCCACAAGGCCAGTCCAGCGGTGTCAGGAGTCTCGATGAATCTCGGCGGCGCATTGCGATTCGGGAAAGACAAGGGCGACAATCCGATCATCGGCACGCTCAAGGAATGCAGGAGCACTCTGTTTTCGCTGGTCATTTTCAGCGGCATCATCAACATCCTGATGCTGACCGGCTCATTCTACATGCTTCAGGTCTACGACCGCGTCCTCTTGAGCTACAGCGTTCCGACGCTGGTGATGCTGAGCATCATCGCGCTTGGGGCCTATGTGTTCCTCGGCTTTCTCGATGTCGTCCGGACCCGGATATTCGGGCGCATCGCCGAGCGGATCGACCTCGCCACCGGGCCCGAGGTCTACGCGCGCATCATCAGGATGCAGGCGAGCAACCCAAGCCAGCAGGGCGAGAAGACACAGTCCTTCCGTGATCTTGAGGCTGTGCGCAATTTCCTGTCCGGCACGGGTCCCGTGGCGGTGTTCGACATGCCCTGGCTGCCATTCTACCTGACCATCTGCTTTTTCCTGCACCCCTATATCGGATTGTTCGCCGCGTTCAGCTGCATTCTGCTGATCGTGGTGGCGGTGATGAGCGAGTACCGGTCGCAGCGTCCGAACCGGCTGGCCTTCGAGACCAGCTCGCAACGCAACGTGCTTGCATCTTCAACGATCAGCGGATCGGAGGTCATCATCTCGATGGGCATGCTGGACTCCATGCAGGAGCGCTGGCGCCAGTTCAACAACCACAGTTCCACCCTGTCCCTGGCGGCCAATGACATCAGTTCGGGGCTGTCTGCGATGTCGCGGACGCTCAGGATGGTGATCCAGTCCGCCACCCTTGGGCTTGGGGCCTATCTCGTCATCAAGGGCGAGATGACGGCGGGCACCATCATTGCCGCCTCGATCATCAGTTCGCGGGCGATCGCGCCGGTTGATCTCGCGGTCAGCAGCTACCGCTCGTTTCAGCAGGCGCGCGAAGGCTACAAGCGGCTCGCGCGCCTGTTCGAGACCATGCCTGAACCGAAGGATTTGCTGCGCCTGATGGCTCCGCGCCGCGCGCTGGCCGCCGAGAACATCGTCGTTGTCGCCCCCAACAACGGACACCTTATCATCAAGGGCCTGTCTTTCCAGATCGTGGCTGGCGAAGGTCTCGGCGTGATCGGCCATTCGGCTTCCGGCAAGTCCACGCTGGCGCGGGCGCTGGTGGGTCTGTGGCAACCTGTGCGTGGCACAGTCTCGCTCGATGGCGCGTCGCTGAAGCACTGGGACCCGGCCCTGCTCGGGCGGCACATCGGCTATCTTCCCCATGATGTGCAGCTGTTCGACGGCACCATCGCGGAGAACATCAGCCGCTTCGATCCGCAGCCGAGCCCGGAAAGCATCTATGCCGCCGCCAGGATGGCCGGCTGCTATGAGATCGTCCTGCAAATGCCCGACGGGTTCAACACACGGATCGGCCTCGGCGGCGCCCATCTGTCGGCCGGCCAGCGACAGCGGATCGGCCTTGCCCGCGCCCTTTACGGGGATCCTTTCATGGTCATTCTCGACGAACCGAACGCCAATCTCGATGCGATGGGCGAGCAGGCCGTTACCAACGCCATCATCGCTGTCAGGCAGCGGGGCGGGATCGTCGTGGTGATCGCGCACCGTCCGAGCGCCCTGGCCGCCGTTGACAAGGTGCTTGTGCTTCACGATGGCGTGGCGACGGCTTATGGTCCGAAGGATGATGTGCTTAATCAAGTGCTCAACAACGCATCGGACATCCGCAAGGGCGATGCGCTCGCGAAGCAGCGCAAGGCTGGCGCCCTGCCTGCGGCGAACTGATGTGGCTTCCCGGTTTCGGGCGGCAGGAGTAGGTTTGAGGCGGCGCAGCAAGGCGCGTGCGTGGCCGATGGACGCTTCGGAGTTTGAACGGGCTGGAGGCTTGTGATGGTGCTGATGATCGAGGACAGGGCGCAGGCCAAGACGCCTCGCGCCCATGACATGAACTGGTATGTCCGGCTCGGCATGATCGGGACCGTGTGCTTTCTCGGTGGCAGCCTGGCATGGGGCACCATCGCCCCGCTCGAGGGCGCGGTCATCGCTTCCGGCGTCGTGGTCGTCGAGAGCAATGTCAGCAAGGTGCAACACGCGGTGGGCGGCGTCGTGGGCGCCATCCTGGTCAAGGAAGGCCAGCGCGTCAGCGCCGGCGACATCCTGCTCAAGCTTGATGAGACGGCCACGCGCGCCAACCTGCAGATCGTCGTGAATGAAATCACCACGGCCCGGGCGCGGATCGCACGCCTCGCAGCCGAACGGGACGGCGCCAAGCAGATCATCATGCCGCCTGATCTCGTTGCGCGGGCCGCCCGCGAGAAGGACGTCAAGCAGGCGCTGGAGAGCGAAATCACCCTGTTCGAGGCGCGCGACCGGACGCGGCGGGGACAACGGGCGCAGTATCAGGAGCAGATCAGCCAGCTCAGGCAGGAGATCGTGGGCAACGAGGCGCAATATGCCGCTGCGGCCGAGCAGGTGAAAGTCGCCGAGCTTGAGCTGTCGGACATGCGCGGCCTGCTGGCCAAGAACCTGGTTTCACGGCCCAGGGTCACCACCCTTGAGCGTGAAGTCGCCCGTATCCGCGGGACGTTGGGCGAGCTGAGCGCCAAGGTGGCGCAAGTGAGAGCCAAGATCTCCGAAATCGAACTTCTCATCCTGCAGGTCGACCGGACGCTGGAGACCGAGGTCGCGCGCGAAATCCGTGAAAACGAGACGAAGCTGAACGAGTTGACCGAGCGTTTCGCCACTGCGGAGGATCAGTTGCGGCGGATTGACCTCAGGGCGCCGCGCGACGGCCTGGTCCACCAGCTGCAGATGCATACGGTTGGCGGCGTCATCGCACCAGGGGCGGTGGTGATGAGCATCGTGCCGGAGCGCGAGCAAATGGTGATCGAGGCCAAGGTCAACCCGATGGACATCGACCAGCTGGTCCCCGATCAGCCGACACGCATCCGTTTCAGCGCTTTCAGCAGCCGGACGACGCCCGAGCTCAACGGCACTGTCTACCGCATCGGCGCTGACCTCACCCGCGACGAGCGGACTGGCAAAGACTACTACACGATTGGAATCCGCGTTCCCGATTCGGAACTGGCGAAACTTGGCAAGCTGAAGCTTGTGCCGGGCATGCCGACCGAGAGCTTCATCAAGACCTCCGAACGCACGATCGCCAGCTTCCTGATGCGGCCTGTTCTCGAACACATGAACCGCGCATTCCGCGAGGAGTAACCGGCGTCGGGGCCCGACCCTGGCCTTTGGCGGGCAGCGTGGGCGCGTCTCTCGCCATCCCCTTGCGCTGCGTTCGATGCCACGGTGCGGGTTCTGCGCTTCATCCTGACGAAGCTTTGCCTTTGCTGATCGCGCTTTGATAGAACTGCAAGATATTTTTTCAGTTATTCCTGATTGATTCTGTCCATGAAGACGATGCACATGTTAACTATATTTGGAACTTTGCAACTGATCGTTAACTGCGTTTTTCTCGGTTTTTGCTGCGTCACGTCGTCCAAAAGCGTCATTTATGTGAATTGCGCTCAGACATGTGGCGGGTTTGCAACGCTTTGGCGGCAAAAAATGGTTTCCATTTGCCCTGCCTGAAGGTATTAGCAGAACATAGGATTTGATACTTCGCGATTTTTGGAGTCCGAAATGACCATCACGCGTTTTGGTGCGTTGTCCATTGCGGGAGTCCTGTTGAGTGGGTGCGCCGGCTTTCTTCCTGAAGGCGGGCCAAGCCAGCTGGCGGCTTCTCAGACGTCTTCCATGCAGATCGGAACGACAGCCGAGCAGAGCGCCCTGCCGTTCGTGCTGGTCGCGCCGAGCATGGAGTTGGCAATGTCCCTGCGCGGCGAGCCTGACCGCTTCGGCTCGCTGCCTGCGCGCCGCCAGCGCGAAATCCGCGCCCGCGTCGGTGACCTGGTGGTCGTGACGATCTTCGAAGCCGGCAGCGGCGGTTTGTTCACCTCGCCTCAGGCGGCCGGAAACTCCGGCGGCGGCGGCAATTTCATCAACCTGCCCGCACAGGCGGTCGACCCGCGCGGCAACATCACGATCCCCTATGCGGGATCGGTCCGGATTGCCGGCCGTACGCTTGGCGAAGTCCAGCGTGAGATCGAAGGCAAGCTCAAGGAGCGGGCGATCGAGCCGCAGGTCGTGATCGCCGTTCAGGAGGAGCGGGCCTCTCTGGTGACCGTGCTCGGCTCGGTCCGCACCGGCGGCCAGTTCCCGGTCAGGAACACGCAGATGCGCATTCTGGACGCGGTGGCGCGCGCCGGCGGCGTCGAGAGCGAAACCCAGCGCGGCTTCGAGGTTGTTTTGCAGCGCGATGGCCACACAGCACGTGCTTCGATGCGCCGGCTTGTGCTTGATCCCGCCGCCAACGCGTCGGTTCTGCCGGGCGACACGATTTTCGTGCAGCCCATCAGCCGCGCCGTGAACGTTTTCGGCGCAGCAGGCGAGAATTCGCGGGTCGACATCGATGTCGACAACATGACGCTGACGGATGCGCTGGGCCGCGCCAAGGGCTTCAACGACAATCGCTCGGATGTGTCCTCGATCTTCGTGCTGCGCATGGAAGACCGCAAGGCCTTGCCGGCCAACACCGAGAACCTGGTCCACTTCACGAGCCAGACCGTGCCGACCGTCTACCAGATCCGGTACGACACACCCGGCGGCATCTTTGTTGGCAACCAGTTCCGCGTGCGGCACGGCGATGTGGTCTACGTCTCCAACGCAAGCGGCGTGCAGCTGCGCAAGCTGCTTGAACTGATCACGCTCGTGACCCGTCCGGTCCGCGAAGTGAGCAGCATGGCCAACGGGAACTGATGATCGGAAAGGTCCACGCTGCGCCAGCGTCGTGGCGCGGACGATTTCGGCCCAAGGACTGTTGTGCTGACCACTGGCAAGGGCGCCGCCCCAGCCGCTGGATTGTACAGTCCGGTCAAGACACAGGGCCGCAGACGCGGTCCTCTACAATGCAGACAGGACTACGGAGAGGTTCCGCGCTTTTCCGGGGACACAGAGACAGGTGGCACTATCGACCGAGGCTGCGGTCGACACTGTTTCCGGCAAGGATGCTCCAGAGTTTCTGGCAATTTCCCCCGGTCTCAGTGAAGGCGCGGCCTTTTTGAAGACGAAAGACGACCATGCCGGCCCATGTATTGATGATCGTGGAGAACCTGCCGGTTCCGTTTGACAGGCGCGTCTGGCAGGAGGCCACGACGCTCGTCCAGAACGGCTATTCGGTTTCCGTCATCTGCCCGAAGGGCAAGGGATTCGATCTCGACGAAGAGACAAGCGACGGCGTTCGGGTCTATCGCCACAGCCTCCCCCTCGAGGGGCGTGGGGCGGCGGGATTTGTCACCGAATACGTTGCCGCGCTGTTTCATGAATTCCGTCTCGCCATCAAGGTCTGGCGTCGCGAGCGCTTCGCGGTCGTGCATGTCGCCAACCCTCCGGACCTGCTGTTTCTCGTTGCGCTGCCCTTCAAGCTGGCCGGCGTCCGGCTCATCTTCGATCATCATGATCTGACGCCCGAGCTCTACAAGCAGAAGTTCGGGAAGGCAGGGATCGGACATGCGCTGATGCGCCTGACCGAGTGGCTTTCCTTCAAGTCAGCCGATGTGGTGATCTCGACGAACGGGTCCTATCGCAGGATCGCGATGGAGCGCGGCGGCAAGAGTTCCGACGACATCTTCATCGTCCGCAGCTCCCCGAAGGCCGAAGCCATGCGGCTGGTGGCGCCTGATCCCGCGATTCGCGCAAAGGCCAGCGTCATTCTTGGCTATGTCGGGATCATGGGGTCGCAGGATGGCATCGACGTCCTGCTCGAGATCCTGGCGATCCTGTTGAAAACCTACGGCGTCAGTGATTTTCATGCGATGCTGATCGGCGAGGGTCCCGAGCTGGAGCAGTCAAGGCGCATGGCTACCGCGCTTGGCCTTGACGGACATGTCACCTTCACCGGCTATCTCTCCGGCGAAAACCTGCACCGCACCCTCAGCTCGATCGACATCGGGCTTTGCCCGGACCCCTACAACGACTACACGCGCCACTGCACCATGAACAAGATCATGGAGTACATGGCCTTCGCCAAGCCGCTGGTGCAGTTCGATCTGGACGAGGGCCGATACAGCGCCCAGGACGCGTCCCTCTACGCCGCTGCAGAGGACAAGGACGGCTTTGCCCGCAGGATCATCGACCTGATCAACGATCCCGCCTTGCGTGAACAGATGGGCCGGTTCGGCCGCGAACGCGTGGAAAAGGTCCTGAACTGGTCGATGGAGGCGCCCTCCCTGCTGGCTGCCTACGACAAGGCCCTTGACGGACGGCTGCGTGATGGCGCCGCTCCAAGGGTGACGTCCTGACCGTTCCGAAGGCTGCGTCCGCCCATCAGGGCTGATGCCTGCTCACAAAGGCGGCCACGTCCGGGTCCATCAGGGAGGAGACTTCAGCCAGCACCTTCTCGTCAGGCCAGTGCCACCACTGCAGCTGGAGCAAGGCCGCAACAAGCTCTGGCTCAAAACGGGACCGCACCACGCTCGCGGGGTTGCCGGAGACGATCGCGTAGGGCGGCACATCTTTGGTGACCAGGCTGTGGGCGCCGATCACCGCGCCACTGCCGATGCTCACCCCCGACAGGATGGTCGCCGAGCGGCCGACCCAGACATCATGGCCGATGACCACGTCTCCCTTGGTCCGCTCATGGGCGTAGCGGTCCGGCAGGTCGAGGAAAACACCAAACGGGTAGGTCGAGACGAAGCGCGTGTTGTGTTCGCCGCCCAGGACAATCGTCACGCCCCTGGCGAAAGAGCAGTAGCGGCCGATTTCGAGCCCGCCATTGCGGTTGAAGGCGACGACATCGAGATCGCCATAGCTCCATGCGCCGATCTTGTACCCGCGCAGGTCCGGCCGGTCCGCCAGGAAGCCGACGCCGCGTTTGCCGCCCAGCATCCGCCTGAGCCGCTGCAGCAGCCTTTCCGGCAAGGACCCCTTCGATTCGACTGCGGCCAAAGCCTTCTCCCTAAGCACGCATTCCGACTGCGACCGCCGGTCGCCTTACCACCAAATTGGCCCCTGTCACATCCCCCGGCGACGGCGGGCCGGCCTTGTCTGTCTGGAGTGCGCCCCTGAGCGTGAACAGGCTCAAGCTGCGGTCTTGACCAGGAGCCGGGGGGCGGGGCGTGTCGCTCCTCGAACCGGCATCGGCTGAGATGACCCGATGCCGAAAAGCAGGCGCGCTTCATCAGATACGAGATGACCATCGCCACGTTGCCGTTGGCCACTGACCTTGCCTCGGGCGCCGTCTTGTCAGCGCGAGACGCTCGGGGGCAGCGGCGGCTCCTCGCTGAGCAGCGTGATCGTCACCCGCCGGTTCGGCGAGAGGTAGGGATTGTCGGGGAAGACCGGCTCGGTGTCGGCCCGTCCGGCCACGGAGACGAAGCGGTCGTGGGGGAGCCCGGCGCCCGACAGGATCTCGCGCACGGCGACCGCGCGCCCGGCGGTGAGGCTCCAGGAATCGACGGCCTGCACAGAGCCCGGCCGCGCGGCGGCCGTGTGGCCGGTGATGACCAGGCGGTTGGGCAGCCGGCGCAGGGTGGGTGTGAGCGCCTCGAGCACACGACGGGTGCGCTCGAAGGGATTGACCGAACCCTCGGGGAACATGGAGCGACCATCCTGGTCCACGAGGGAAACATTCAATCCCTCCGCGGCCGGCTCGATCACGATGTTGCGCGACAGTTCGGCAATTTCGGGCATGTTCTGGAACGCCTGCCGGAGGCTGGCCATTGCGCTTTGGTGGGCGCCTGCGCCCGGGCGGCTGGAATCGCGGCCCGAACTGGTCCGGCGCGCGCCGTCCTCCTGCGAGGCGGGGCCCAACGCCGAGTCGCGGGGCGCCGACGGGGCGCGACGGACCAGGTCGGGCCGTGTCACCTCGTTCCGCGCGCCCGACGACCTGTTGCCTGTCGAATCGAGGGCAGTGCCCATCAGGACGCCACCAGCGCCGCTGGTGCTGGGATTCGTGCCTGCCTGCGTGAAGTATTCCGCCAGGCCGACCTTCTGCTCATGCGTTGTCATGTTGATCAGCCACATCAGCAGAAAGAACGCCATCATGGCGGTCACAAAGTCCGCATAGGCGATCTTCCAGGCCCCGCCGTGGTGCCCATGAGCGGCCTTCTTGACCTTCTTGATGATGATCGGCTGGGTTGACTTGGCCATCGTGTCGCCGCTGGAGATTGGGTCAGGCCTTGGTAGGCAGGGCGGAGGTGGCCGCTTCCACTTCGGCGAATGTCGGGCGGACCTCGCTCATCAGAGCCTTCCGCGCAAATTCCACCGCCATGACCGCCGGCTGGCCGCTGATATGGGCGAGGAGGCCCGCCTTCAGTGAAACATAGTATTTGGATTCTGCCTCGAAGGTGCCCTTGAGGGACTGCGCCATCGGCCCGAAGAAGCCGTAGGCGACGAAGACGCCGAAGAAGGTGCCGACGAGCGCGCCGGCGATCAGACCTCCCAGCACCTCCGGCGGCTCGGAGATCGACCCCATCGTCTTGATCACGCCAAGCACGGCGGCGACGATGCCGAGCGCCGGCGTTCCGTCGGCAATTCCCTGCATGGCCGCAACGATCCGTTCCTGCTCCTGGTGGTGCGTTTCCAGTTCCTCGTCCATGAGAGCGTCTATCTCATGGACGTTGTTGACCCCCATCGTCACCATGCGCATGTAGTCGCAGACGAACTCGACCGCATGATGGTTCGCTGCAAAGGTCGGGAAGGCGTTGAACAGTTCCGACTCGCCGGGATTTTCAATTTGCTGCTCGACTGCGAGCAGGCCCTTCTGCTGCACAAGCCTGAACAACGAATACTGCATCGCCAGCAGTTCGACATAGGTCTCCTGCGTGTACTTGGGGCCCTTGAAGATCGCGCCGAACATGCCGGGCACGGCCTTCAGCACCGGCCCCTGGTTGCCAATGACGAAGGCGCCGATCGCCGCGCCGAGGATGATCACATACTCCCATGGCTGCCAAAGGACGCCGAGCTTGCCGCCCATGGCCGCATAGCCGCCGAAGACGCAGAGGAAGACGATGATTGAGCCGACGATCAGCCGCATGGATTGCCACCCTCGCGCCGCAGCAGGTACAAACCCCGCGAAGCCACTACTGCTCCGACAGATGACCGATGATGGTTAAGGGCGAGTTTAGGGCCGATGTTCCGAAGGTCAGCAAGCGTCGTCCTCCGGCCACGGTTTCGAGGCGTGGGGCGGTGAGGCTGAGGATGATGCGAGCAGAGACGATCGGCCTGCAGCCGTGTTCGTGCCGCTCGCCTTTGACGCGGGGCAAGGCCCACCAGTTCGACTGGAGCGACCAGCGGGGGAGCGGGCCCGGCGGCGTCGCAACGAAGGCGAAGGTCGGTCGCGCACCCGCTGCTGCGTCACAGCCGGATGTTCACCGTCAGGGCCTGATTGCGGGTATCGCCTGAGCGGGGATGGGCAAAAGCCCGAACAAACGTGCCAAAAAACCGCCCATTTCTGGACGCTAACGAACTTCACGGAATGGAGGGATGGTGCCGCTTGAGGGATTCGAACCCCCGACCCCCTCATTACGAATGAGGTGCTCTACCAGCTGAGCTAAAGCGGCGACAAGCGCGAGATAGCAGCCGCTGCGGCGCTTGGCAAGAAAGGCCGGCATGTGCGCTGATCGTCTTCCGTTCAGGTGCGCTGCCGGCCCCAGAAGGACCGGCGGGCCGGCTGTGCCCGGTCCGGTTCCGGACCGGGATCGTCCGGCAGGCGGGTCAAAGCGAGTTCCGCGACCGCTGCTGCGCGGTCCTCGCCCGCCTGATGAGGTTTCTTATCCGGCTCAGCGGCGGCGCCTGGCGCAATCGGATCAATCCGGACAGACAGGACCGGCGCAGCGGCTTCCGGGGCTGGCGTCTCCGCCGCAGAGCTGGCCATGACCGGAGGAAGCGGCAGGACGGCTGCGGGCTCGTCCGGTGCACGCGCGGCTGCTGCTTCAGGCAGCAGCGCCGCTGCCGCCGGAGGCGCGGGCGGCAATACGGAGATGGGCTGATCCATGGCAGGGGCGGAGCTGCCGAGGACAGCCGGCGGCAGAGTCCAGACAAAGGCGTCAAGACGGCCGGACACCGGCGACACAGGGAGCCAGCGCTCCGACACGAGGCCATCGGCTACCCAGGCATTGTCCTTGGGGGCGCGGATCGAGCGGGTGAGCCATTCGCGAGCGCGGCCCAAGCTGCCATGCTCGGCGTCTTCGATGTCGGCCATCAGCAGGCAGGTCCGCACGGTCGGAATGGCCGCCACAAGGGGCTGGAGAGCGGCCCGGGCGCGCGGGAAGTCGCGCGCCGCAATTGCCGCTTCCGCGATGACAAAGGCGCTTTCCGCGTCGGTCGGTTTCAACTTCCGCAGCGCCTCCGCCTTGGCCAGACGGTCGAGGGCGCTGTCGCCCTTGCGCAGATGGACATAGATTCCCGCGAGGCCGGGATGCGGCTGTTCACGCCAGGCGGTCTCGATGATCCGCGCGGCCTTCTTGATGTCACCCTTGGCGCCGAGCAGCCGGCCGGCCTGTTCGGCGGCCGCCGTCAGATCAGGCGCGAGCTTGAGCGCTTCGAGGGCAGTTGTGAGGGCGGTGGCCGAATCGCTCTCCTCGCGCTGCTGCGCCTCGGCGGCCAGAAGCACGGCGCGGTGGCGGCGCGATTCGGTCTTGTCGCTCAGACGCAGCGCGGCGCGGCGCTCCACGGCAATCCGCGCTTCCGCCCACTGCCCGGCGGAGGAGTGATATTCGAGCAGCGCGTCATTCGCCCAGGCCAGCGACGGCGACAGGCGCACCGCCTCGTCGGCAAAGGCGCGCGCGGCCACCTGATCGCCACGGCGCCGCGCCTCGACGAACAGGCCCCTGAGGCCGAGCACGCGCGTCGTCGGCTCCTCCAGCATGTCCTTGAAGGCTGCCTCGGCGGCCGGCTTGTCGCCGGACAGTTGCGCCGACTGGGCGCTGAGCAGCAAGGTCAGCGGCTCATCGGCAATCAGCTTGCGGGCATCGGCGGCATGGCGCCGGGCCGCCGCCGGATCGCCGGAGCCGATCGCGACCATGCCCCGCGAGACGGCGTCGAAACCGCGGGCGCGCTTGCGGGCCTTCGAAGCGAAGGAGAATGCCGTCGGCAGTCCAAGCAGGAAGCGCAGGACGGTCCAGAGCAGCATGCCCGCCAGAACCAGCGCGAGCACGGCGATGGCCGCGATCGCAACGGATGTCTCGATCGTGACGCCGCTCCAGACGATGGAGACTTCGCCGGGGCGTTCCGCCAGCCAGACGGCCCCGAGCGCGGCGGCGCTGGCGAAAGCCAGAAAGATGAGGAGTCGCAGCATTGTCTGGTTGCCCCTTGTCGCTCAGCCTGCGGCGGACAGCGCCTTGACGGCGTCGTCCATGATTGTGCGGATGGCCCGGTCGGCGTTCAGGCGGCGCTGGAGATCGTCGATCAGCGCCTTGCCATCCTGCCGGACGGGCTCGGGAAGCGTGGCGAACAGGCTTGCCGCAGTCTCGAGATCGCTGGCCTGCAAGGCCATGTCCATGCGTTCCAGAATGGCCAGTGCGCTTTGCGACGCACCCGTGCCCGCGACGCGGACACGGACGACATTGTCCAACAGGCCGAGCAGCCGCTCGTGCCAGGCTGTCCCCGCCGCCTGCTGGGCCGAGGGAAGCCGGCGCAGCTTCGCCAGTTCCGCCCGCAGGACGGGCACGGTCGCAAGCTTCCCGCCGGCAAGGGCGGCGAGGATTGCTGCCTGTTCGGCATTGCTGCCGAGCCGGCCCAGCGCAGCCGCTTCCATGGCGAAGCTCTCGCCTGCCGCCACGGCCCGGGCCGTGCGCTCTGCCATGATCAGGCGCGCCGACCCATTCGCGGCGGCGTTTGGCGTTCCGACGGCGCGGCTGACGCGTTCAAGATCGGCAAGGCGCGGCGCCATGGCCTGGGATGATGCCGCAGCGGCCTGCGAGGCCCCTCTGGCTGCGCCCTCGGCGGCGTCGATCCTCTGGCGCAGCGCGCTGATCTCGGCCATCAGGGCGGCATCCAGCGTCCCTGCCGCAGCCTGCGGTTGTGGGCGTGCTGCCAGCTCTGCCAGGCGTTGTTCGAGGCTGGCGAGCTTCAGGCCGATCTCGCGGGTCTGGTCAGCCGGTGCGCCCGACGCCGCAGGTCCGGCGGTTTGCCTGGCTTCCAGCCGCGACAGGCGGGCATCAGTCGCGGCCAGCGTCGGCGAGTTCGGGAAGCGGATTCCCGCCTGGTTGAGCACCGGCGCGAGAAAGGTGATGGCGACGGCGCCGACCAGACCGCCGGCCAGCGCCGCGAGCGCGAGACCAGCGATCCCGGAGCCTTTCGGCGCTGGATCAGGGCTGGCAGGCGGTAGAGCAGGTTCCGACGCTCGCGATCCGCCGGCGCCGGCCTCGACAGGTCCGGCTGCCTCGGCGGCGGGTGCAACCGGTGAAGGTTCCGGCGATATGACGTCAGGCGCAGAAATTTCCGCAGGCGGACCGGGTTCGGCGGCCGCAGTGGCCGGATCGGCTCCGCGCCCCGCTGTCCGGCGCGCTGCCTTGGCCGGGGGCTCCGGCGCAACGGCTGCTCCGGGCTCGAGCAGCGCCAGCAGCGCAGCCTCCTCTGGCTGGGCCGCGACGCGCACGTCGGGACAGCCAGCGGCGCGCAGGGGTTCGGCGACGTCGTCCGACAGGCACAGATGCTGCAGACTGGCCGCCTGGCCAGTCAGGCCGGCATCGGCAGACAGCGACAGGAAGACCTCACTGGCGCGCCGTGAATAATGCAGCACGCTGTCAAGCGTGCCGCCGGCCAACGCGTCGCGGGCGTCATCCGGCAGGGCGTGCACCGCCTCGGCCCTGTAGCGCAGCCAGGTGGCGACCTCGTAGCCGACTTTCGCAAGGGCCGCCGGCAGGCCCGGCTTGTGATCCTCGCCGGTTGCCAGCAGCAAGCGGAATTTCGGCGCGACCTGCGACAGAACCAGTCTGGCAAGCGCGCGGTTGTCCCCCGACGCCGACTGGACATTGGTAAAGCCGCCGGCGCGGACGGCCTCTGCGGTGGCGTCGCCGACGGCAAAGACGGGCATGTCCGCGGCGAGGTTTGCGGAGGCGGGCGACAGGCCGGCCGCGCCATTGATGCTGGTCACGATCAGCGCGGCGAAGCGGCCCGTCGGCCGCGGCCCGGGCATGGCGATGATCGTGAACAGGGGCGCGGCCAGAGCCGTCCGGCCCGCCGCCTCAAGCGTGGCTTTCGTGCGGCTGGCTCTGGGCTCGGGCCGTGTGATCAGGATGCTCATGGTTCGCCTTTCAGGCATAGACCCCAGCGGGAGCGCAGGCCCGCAGGCGGTGGCCGAGCGCCGCGCCAAGCTGATCGGCCTCCCGCGCCGGCCCGCTGATCACGTCTTCCGCAACGGCGCTGCCATCGGGCGACAGGATGAGCCCCTTCAGCGTCAGGATGCCGCCATCCAGCGTGGCGTGGCCCGCAATCGGGGTGCGGCAGGACCCATCGAGCACTTTGAGCATGGCGCGCTCGGCGCTCACCGCCGCGCCGGTGGCCGGGCAGCAGACCGCTTCCGCCGCCGAGAACGCAAGGCGGTCGTCCGCGCGAACCACAAGGCCGATGGCGCCCTGGCCAACCGCGGGCAGCATCTCGTCGGTCGACAGGATCAGGCTTGCGCGGTCCTCGAGGCCAAGCCGGCGCAGGCCTGCCAGCGCCAGCAAGGTGGCGTCGAACTGGCCGGCCATGACCTTGTCGAGGCGCGTGCCGACGCTGCCGCGCAGGAGCGAGACCACGCAGTCCGGACGCGCGCGCTTCATGATAGCCTGGCGGCGCAAGGATGCCGAACCGATATGCGCACCCTCCGGCAAGTCTGACAGGGCGGCAAGCGGCCCGCGCGCGATCAGGGCGTCGCGGGCGTCCTCGCGCGGCAGATAGCCGGCAATCACGAGGCCGGTCGGCAGCTCGGTCGGCAGGTCCTTTGACGAATGGACGGCGATGTCGATCTGCCCGGCCAGCTGGGCGGCGTCGATCTCCTTGGTGAAAAGGCCTTTGCCGCCTGCTTCGGACAGGGCGCGGTCCTGAATGGAATCGCCGGTGGTCTTGATGATGCTGAGGGGAAACTGGCTGACCGGCCGGCCTGAGATGTCGGCGAGGCGGCCCGCGAGCTCGTGGGCCTGCGCCAGCGCCAGCGGGCTTCCGCGCGTGCCAAGCACAAGGGTCTTGTCGATGTGCGTCGCGAAGGCTGTCATTCCCGGACCCAGTTCAGTCTCTTGGCCATGCCTGCCAACGCCCGGCGCATCCGGATTGTTTCGTCAGGCTGTTGGACACTCTAGCGGAGCAGACTATAGAGTTTCCAGTCCCAAGCCATGACCTTGGCTGCGTTTGCGGCGTGACTACGGATTTGTGCGGATGCGTGTGCTCGGAATCGAGACAACCTGCGATGAAACAGCGGTCGCCGTGGTCGAGCTCGATGCGGCCGGGCGTTCCCATATCCGCTCCAACGCGGTTCTGAGCCAGATCGCCGCCCATGCGGCCTATGGCGGCGTCGTCCCCGAGATCGCCGCGCGGGCCCATATGGATGTGCTGGACCGGCTGATCGAGCGGGCGATGGCGGCGGCGCAAGTCAGGATCGGCGACCTTGACGGCTTCGCGGCAGCGGCAGGGCCGGGTCTCGTCGGCGGCGTGATGGTCGGGCTGACGGCGGCCAAGGCGATGGCGCTCGTCGCGGGCAAGCCGTTCCTGGCTGTCAATCACCTCGAGGCCCACGCGCTGACGGCGCGGCTCACCGATGATGTCGCTTTTCCCTACCTGCTGCTGCTGGTGTCGGGCGGGCACACCCAGCTTCTCGCCGTTCGTGGCGTCGCCGACTATGTCCGGCTCGGCACGACGATCGACGACGCGGTCGGCGAGGCCTTCGACAAGGTCGCCAAGATGTTGTCGCTGCCCTATCCGGGCGGTCCGGCGGTGGAGCGGGAGGCCCTGAAGGGCAACCCGGAAGCCTTCGACTTTCCCCGGCCGATGCTGGGCCGGGCCGAGCCCAATTTTTCCCTGTCCGGGCTGAAGACGGCGGTGCGGCTGGCGGCCGAGCGCATCGCCCCGCTCTCGGATCAGGCCGTGAGCGACCTGTGCGCCTCGTTCCAGGCCGCGGTGGTCGATGTCATGGTCGAACGGACGCGGGTCGGGCTGAAGGCGTTCCGTGCCGAGCTTGGCAAGCCGACCTGCCTCGTGGTCGCTGGCGGCGTCGCCGCCAATCTCGCCATCGGGCGGGGGCTCACGCGTCTGGCCACCGAGGCCGGGCTGAAGCTTGTTGCGCCGCCGCTGGAGTTGTGCGGCGACAACGGCGCCATGATCGCCTGGGCCGGGATCGAGCGGCTGCGGCTCGGCCTGACGGACGGGCTTGATGCGCCGCCGCGCCCGCGCTGGCCGCTTGAAGCGCGGGCGCAGCCGGTGGCCCCTTCAGCGATGCCTGCGCCCGCGTTGCCTGACGCCGGGGCTGCCGAGGCGCTTCCCGCCGGCGTCCTGCCCGGATGACGCTGTTCCAGCAGATTGTGGTCATCGGCGCCGGCGCCTGGGGCACGGCGCTGGCCAATGCCGCAGCCCGGGCCGGACGGGACGTGATCCTGATCGCCCGTGATCCCGCCCACGCCGCCGAGATGCAGGCATCGCGCCAGAATGCACGCAGGCTGCCTGGCGTCATGCTCGAGGAACGGGTCACGGCCAGCGCGGATCTGGCGCGGGCGGCAAGCGCCCGGGCCGTGCTGCTGGTGACGCCGGCGCAAAGCTGCGCCGCCATGGCCGAGGCGCTTGGCCTTGTGCTGAAGCCCGGCGTTCCCGTGATCCTGTGCGCCAAGGGCATCGACCGCGCCAGCGGACTCTTTCTCGGCGACCTGATCGGCGATGCGCTGCCGCGCCAGCCCTTCGCCGTGCTGTCCGGCCCCAGTTTCGCGGACGATGTTTCGCGCGGGCTGCCAACGGCGGTGTCCCTGGCCTGCGCGGATGCGGCCATTGCCGAAGCTCTGGCCACGGCATTGTCCGGCCTGACGTTCAGGGTCTATCACGGCACCGATGTGCGCGGGGTCGAGATCGGCGGTGCGGCCAAGAATGTGCTGGCCATCGCCTGCGGCGCCGTGATCGGCAAGGGCCTTGGCGAGAGCGCCCGCGCGGCGCTGGTGGCGCGCGGCTTCGCCGAGTTGATGCGTTTCGCCAGGGCCTATGGCGCCGATGTCCAGACGCTGATGGGATTGTCCGGCCTTGGCGATCTGGTGCTCACCGCCGGTTCGCTGCGCTCGCGCAACTTCGCCTTTGGCCATGCGCTCGGCCAGGGCGTCGGGATCGCCGCAGCCAGCGGGGGGCAACTGGCGGAAGGGGCGCTGACGGCTGCGGCCCTCGCCGAGCTTGCGGCAGCCCGCGGCGTGGACATGCCGATCTGCAGCCTGGTGGCGGCGCTGATGACGGGGGAAGTTGGCCTCGATGAGGCTGTCAGGGCCCTGATGTCACGACCGACGAAGGCGGAGATCTGAGTGGTTCCGAACGGTCGGGTCCGTGTCGCTGGGAAGACCGCGATGCGCCCCGGACAAGGCCTCTAGCGGCTGGTGAAGGTCGGAGGAAGCGGCCTGACGGCGGGACCCGAGAACCGGTCGGAGCGCGCGTCGTTCGGATCGCGCTGGGTGAATCCCAGTGCGGCTGCGGGCTGGGCGCCGGTGTCGAGCGATTCGGCTTGGGACGGCTGGCTGCGCGCCCTGCTGGTCGTGATCTTTGCGGAGCCGGCCGGCAATGTGCCGAGGGCCGCAGCCGCAAACAGATTGTCGAGGGCCTGACGCTCGGCGCGGTTCTGGGCAGGCTGCACCGGAACCGGCGGTGCTGTGGCCGCGACGATCGGAGTGGGCGGCGCCTGTGTCCGGGCGATCGCGCCGGTCAGCAGCGGCGGCCGCTGCGGCGGGGCGGGATGGTTGACGCTGACCAGCTTCGGCGGCGGATCGGCAGGCAGCGTGACGGCGACCGCGCGTGAGGCCGACGCGAGAACCGGACCGGCCGAGGCGGTTGCAAGGGCGGCGGGGGCGAGTGCGACAAGGCCATCGGGCCGCCGCGGCGGCACCGGCGCAAGGACAACCCGTTGCGATGATGCATCCAGCGTTGGCGTATCGGGCGCCGGCTGGCCCGGAGCGCCCTGGTTCCACTGCATGCGCGCTCCCGTCGACCCAGGCTGCACCGAGGCCAACTGCACGGGCGCAAGACCCGGCGGGCGCGCGGTGGGGAAGGGCGCCTGCACGAACCGCGGCGTGGCAGGGACGGGGGTCGGCTCGGGGGGCGGCGCGGCCACAGGCGCGCGCGACGGTGCGGGAGGAGGTGCCGCTTCGGTCTCGCCGTCGGCTGGGCGCGCCAGCGCGGCGACCTGGATGTCGGGCGTGCGGCTTGGGCCCGCTGCCCGTGACGCGGGTTGCGCAGCCGACGACCCGGCTCCCTCGGGGTTGCTGAGGAACGCGTAGACGCCTGCGTCGTCGCGGTGGCTCGATGGTTGCTGGGCAGGCGCATAGGCCAGCGCGGCTTGCGATCCGCGCGCCCCAAGGCGGCCGCGCTGTGTCGGACGGCTCTCGTCTTCCTCGTTCCAGCCGAACAGCGAGGCCCAAAGGCTGCGGCGCGACCCCTGCATGATGGCGCCTTCGTCAAAATCGGTGGAGCCAAAGCCGCCGACGCTGCCGCCACGGGCGATGATCATCGCCTTGGCGGTTTCATAGCCCTCAAGCGGCCGCCCGTCGGCGGCGATGTGGACGGTGTTGCCGTCCGGGAAAAGCCGTGCAAGCTGGTCGCGCGTCATGCGCGGCCAGGAGCGGACGCTGCCGACATCAAGATGGATGAAGGGGGTGTAGGCGCTCGGATAGTAGCCGACCCCGCCACGCTGCAGCTTCATGCCGATGGCGCGGATCTGTGTCGGGCTGACGTCGGGCAAATAGAAATCCATCGCCTTGCCCATGGTGTGCTGGCTGTGCTTGGCGACGCCGCGCGAACGCCGGCGCAGCATGGAATTGGTTTCCGGCGAACGATAGGCCGACACCACATGGAACGGACCGGCGGAGCCGGCCTCGCGCTGGACCTCCCAGGCGATGTCGAACAGGCGCGGGTCCATCTTGGTCGGCTCATCGCGGCGCCAGTCGCGCAAGGCCCAGTTGAGCTTGTCCAACGCCTCTGCGACGTAGCGCCCGTCGCGGCGGAAGGTGACGGTCGTCAATTCCTTCGTGTGCATGTGCTGGATGCTGATCGTGCGAGTCTCGCCATTGGCGATGGCGTCCTGGGTCGCGCGCGACCCGACGATCAAGGCAACGAGAGACAGGCCCGCCAGCCGGGCCAGCCAAGCGGCCCGAGCGACCTGACGCCGGAACGGCTCAGATGCGGACGCCAAAACCAGCCACCATGATCAGCTCTACAGACATCCGGTCCTGTCATCCCAGCGTCATCCATGCCGGATGACAGGCCACGCCACACACGACGGCGAGCATTGCCGATCGTGGTTAACCCTTCATTGACACGCTTCGATGAAAGCAGCCCGCTTTCGGGAGTTAAGCGCTTAGTCGGCAATCATGGCAAAACAATGCAACAGCGCAAGGGGGTGGTCTGCCGCTCAAAGCCCCAGCGCATCGCGCGTCTTGCGATGAAAGCCATAGAGATCCTCATGCGACCTGAGTTCGCCGGTGGGCGTCACGGTCATGGTCATGTAGGTGATATGGATCGGCAGCTTGCGGGTCAGTCGGATCGTGCGCTCGCCAGAGCCGACAAGCGCGGTCAGACGACGTTCCGACCAGCCGGCGTCGTCCCCGCCGAGCACCAGCGAGGCCAGCTTCATCGGCCGTTCGACCCGGATGCAGCCGGACGAGTAGGCGCGGCGCGCAGAGGCGAAGAGGTTCCGCGACGGTGTGTCATGCAGGTAAACCGCATGGTCATTCGGGAACATGAACTTGACATTACCGAGTGCGTTGGTGGGCCCCGGCGGCTGGCGCACCGTGATCTGGTTGCCGCGCCTGATCACTTGAAAGCCCCTTCGTTCGGCATAGCCAGGGTCCGAGGCCAGTTTCGGCAGGATGTCCTGTCGCATGATCGTCGGCGGGATCGTCCATGACGGGTTCATGACGACATGGTCCATCATGTCCGAGAAGATCGGGGTCGGCCGCTCGGTCTTGCCAACCACAACTCGGGCCTCGTGAACGGTGGCGCCGCCCTCGACCTTGCGCACCATGAACTCGGGCACGTTGACGAAAAGGTGCTCCTCGCCAAGGTCGGTCGGCAACCAGCGCCAGCGCTCCATGTTGGCGATGATGTCGGCCTCAGGATCCGATATCGGTGCGCCGTTGAGTGCGGCCTGGGTGGCGCGGGTCAGCACACCTGTCGCCGGCAGGCCGTTCTCGCGCTGGAAGCCGGCGACGACCGTGGACAGCGAGCGGTCATAGAGCTTGCCGCCATCCGGCCCGAGCCCGAAACGGGCGCGGATCAGTTCGATCCTGTCGTCGCGCATGCCGATGCGAAGCGCGGGGCCGGGCGGGACGCGGACCATGGGTTCCGTGGCGGCGGGCTTCGCCTGACGCAGTTCGACCAGTTTCGCGCGCAGGGCCTTGTAGCCATCGTGGGATGGCAGGTAGCCCGCCAGCGTCGCGCCAGCGTCTGCGCTTGCGGCCAGCTCCCCCAGAAGCGGCGCGGCCGATGGCAGCGTGAGCTTCGGCGTGATCAGGGCGGAGAGCCGGCGCGGATCGATACGGCCGCCCCTGGCGTCGCGGGCGTAGCGCAAGGCAGCCAGCGAAAGCCTGATGTCGGCCTCGGCGATGGCTGGAACGCTGCCGTCATGGGCTGAAACGAGGTAGTCCGCCGGGCGAAGGCCGTCATCGGCAGCAGCTGCGAGCTGACGCGCAACCTTGTGGCCGTTTTCGGTCAGAGCGCCGCCATCATGCCAGAGCGGCGCGTGCTGACGGGATTCATAGAAGGCAAGGACAGCCCGCTGCTCGGCCTCCAGAAGCCAGGGCTGGCGGACCAGCGACGCAAGCTTGCCGCCCAGTTCGACGGCGAGGTCCGCCGCGGCAGGTCCTGCGGCGACCGGCGCCGCTGCCGCAGGGAGCGGATCGGCCGCAACCGGAGCCGGCAAGGCAGCGATCGCGGTCGAAGCCGGCGACACGTCCTGTGGGAGGGCGATGACGGACAGGTCAACATCCGCCGCATCCGGCACGGTCAGCGCGGCCAGAAGGTCGCCTCCGACGCGCTGCTGCAGATCGACGGCCGTCAGCGATGGAGGCGTGACCTCTGGACGGGGGGACTCGGGGACGCGTGGTTCGGGGGGGATTGAGGCCGTGACCACAGGTCCTGCCTTGCCGGGCTCCTCGGTCGAGATGTCGAGAACCACGGTCGCCGGCTCGGGCGGAGCCGGAATGGCGTGTTCGATGGCTGCATCGGCTGCTGATGGCGCAAGGTCAGCGGCCGAGATGACGACGTCAGCGGTTTCGGGCAAGGGCGGCAATGCGATGTCATCCGCCAGCGCGGGCGCGGCAAGGCACAAAGCCGCCACAACCAGACATGCGAGCCGCGCGTTCATGCTGATTCCCCAGTTCCCGCGTATACCGACGCCTTGTGGCAGTTGCACCTGGCTTGGACAAGCACCTTGCTGCAACACATCAAGCGATTCGTCTTTATTTCAATCGTGAATCGGCATTCAAACGCCAGCTTCGGGCAGCCATGACGGTTTGCCGACTCTTTTTCTGTCATGCCGCCGCAGAGCTGTCGCCGCGACCGTCCTCGTCATGGCTGCCGTCATCAAGGCCGTAATCCTTGAGCTTGCGGTAGAGGGTCGAGCGGCCGATGCCGAGCTTTCGCGACACTTCGGACATGTGGCCCCTATAGTGTTCGAGCGCGAACTTGATGATGTCCCGTTCGAGATCGTCCATGCGGCGCATGTCGGAGCCCTCGGTCAGTTCGATGGCGTTGGGGTCCTTGACCGGCACCTGGATGATGCGCGGCGGCTCGGAGCCGCCGGAGGTGACTGCATGCGGCTGGGGCGCCGGTGGAATACGCACGTCGAAGCCGTCGACCTGAGCCGCGATCTGGGGGAATTCGGCGACCGTGAGTTCGTCGCTGTCGCACAGCACCACGGCGCGGAACAGCGCATTCTCGAGCTGCCGGACGTTGCCGGGCCAGTCGTAGCGCTGCAGCAGCGCGGCGGCTTCGGCGGCGAGGCCCCTAATGCGCTTGCCTTCCTCGGCCGCGAAGCGGGCCACGAAGGACTTGGCGAGGTCGGGAATGTCCTCGCGGCGTGAACGCAGCGCCGGCAGCATGATCGGAAAGACGTTGAGGCGGTAGTAGAGGTCCTCGCGGAAACGGCCCTGCTTGACCTGGTCGAGCAGGCTCTTGTTGGTCGCGGAAATCAGGCGGATGTCTACCCGCACGGACTTGCGCCCACCCACGGGATCGACTTCGCCTTCCTGGATGGCGCGCAGCAGCTTGACCTGCGCCTCAAGCGGCAATTCGCCGATTTCGTCGAGGAACAGCGTGCCGCCGCTGGCTTCCACGAACTTGCCGACATGTTTCTCGGTGGCGCCCGTGAAGGCTCCCTTCTCGTGGCCGAACAGGATCGATTCGACCAGATTGTCGGGGATGGCACCGCAGTTCACGGTGACGAAAGGCTTGCCGCGCCGATCGGACGAGCCTTGGATGGCGCGGGCCAGAACCTCCTTGCCGACGCCGGACTCACCCTCGATCAGGATCGGGATGTTGGATTTGGCCGCGCGCTCGGCGAGGCGGACCACGCGCGCCATTTCGGCGCTGCGGGTGCTGAGGTCATGAAAGCCCAGCGTGCCGGAGGCGCGCCGCTTCATGCGGCGGATTTCGTCCTCGAGGGCGCCGACGCGCAGGGCGTTCTTGAGGGAGACCTGAAGTCGCTCGGCGCCGACAGGCTTGACGACGAAGTCGCTTGCCCCGGCGCGCATGGCCGCCACCACGGTCTCGATGGATGAATGGGCCGTCTGGACGATGACCGGCTTTTCGAGTCCCTTGTCCTTCAATGTGGCGAGCACGCCCATGCCATCGAGATCCGGCATCACCAGATCGAGGATGACGATGTCGACGGCTTCGCCTTCCGCTCCGGTCAGGATTCCGACGGCCGCCATGCCGCTGTCGGCGGTGCGCGCCTCGTAGCCAAAGCGGCGCACCATCGCTTCCAGAAGCCGGCGCTGGACCGGGTCGTCATCAACAATCAGAACGGTTGTGGTCATTGTCAGTCCAGGGTGCGCGGCGCCGGCGAGAATCATCTGTCTCGTTCTGGGTCACTGTCAGGGACAAGGGTTAAGCGGCGCTTAAGCCGACCGTCGCTGCAGCCGCGACATGTCGGCAGTTGATTGCATGCCGCAATGCGCACATATCATTGGAACGAGCGATGTTTCTCGTGTAGCGCCACGTGTCTGCAGTCCGCATGCAGACGCCTGGCAAGGTGAGGTTCACGCGTATGGCGCCGACAATGTCGACCGATGTCCGGGGCTCCGCGGCCCATGCGCCGGCCCAGGCCGCGCAACGGCGCGCGCAGCGTGAGGCCGCGCTCGGCGCCGTGCCGGAATGGGACCTCAGCCACCTTTACGCCTCGATGGACGCGCCAGCCTTCCGCGACGACATGGAGCGCGTCGGCAAGCTGGCGGGCGCTTTCTCGGGCCGTTACAAGGGCCAGCTCACCGCGCTCGCGGAAGGCCCGGACGCTTCGCGCCAGCTGCATGAAGCCGTGGCAGGCTACGAAGCGCTCGACGACATGATGGGCAGGCTGATGTCCTACGCAGGCCTGGTCTACTCCGGCGATACGACAGACCCGAAGCGCGCCAAGTTCTATGGTGATGCACAGGAGCGGATCACGGCTGTTTCGACGGATCTGCTGTTCTTCGTGCTGGAACTCAACCGCGTGCCGGACGCAATGCTCGACAAGGCCGCGTCGACCGCGCCCCTGAACCACTACAAGCCCTGGCTCGATGATGTGCGCAAGGAGAAGCCGCACCAGCTCGATGACAAGCTCGAACAGCTGTTCCACGAGAAATCGGTGACGGGGCGGTCGGCCTGGAACCGGCTGTTCGACGAGACGATCGCCTCGCTGCGCTTCAAGGTGGGCGATCAGGAACTCACGCTCGAGCCGACGCTGAACAAGCTGCAGGATGCCGACGGCAAGGTCCGCAAGGCGGCCGCCGAAGCACTCGCCAACGTCTTCAGCCAGCACATGCGGACGTTCGCCCTGATCACCAACACGCTGGCCAAGGACAAGGACATCCAGGACCGCTGGCGCGGCTTTACCGATGTCGCCCAGTCGCGCCATCTGGCCAATCGTGTCGAGCCGGAAGTGGTGGAGGCGTTGGTGAGCGCAGTGCGGGTCGCCTATCCGCGCCTGTCGCACCGCTATTACCGGCTCAAGGCCAGCTGGTTCGGCAAGACGGAGCTCGATTTCTGGGACCGCAATGCGCCCCTGCCGAAGGTTGAGCAGCGCACGATCCCCTGGGAAGAGGCGCGGGACACTGTCCTGGGCGCCTATGGCACGTTTTCGCCGGAGATGGCACGCATCGCCAAGCGCTTCTTTGACGAGCGCTGGATCGACGCTCCCGTACGCCCCGGCAAGGCGCCTGGCGCCTTCGCGCATCCGACCGTGCCGTCGTCGCATCCTTATGTGCTGGTGAACTACCAGGGCAAGCCGCGGGATGTGATGACGCTCGCACATGAGCTCGGACATGGCGTGCATCAGGTACTGGCTGCGCCCAATGGGGCGTTGATGGCTCCGACGCCGCTGACCCTGGCGGAGACGGCCTCGGTGTTCGGCGAAATGCTGACTTTCCGCCGCCTGCTCGATGCGACCACGAGCCCGCTCCAGCGCAAGGCCATGCTCGCCAGCAAGGTCGAGGACATGATCAACACGGTCGTGCGCCAGATCGCCTTCTATTCCTTCGAGCGCAAGCTGCACGAGGAGCGCAAGAAAGGCGAACTCACCGCCGAGGCGATCAGCGATCTGTGGATGTCGGTACAGGCTGAAAGCCTCGGCCCCGCGATTCGGCTCGGGCCGGGCTATGAGACCTACTGGACCTATATCCCGCACTTCATCCACTCGCCGTTCTACGTCTATGCCTATGCCTTCGGCGACTGCCTGGTGAACTCGCTCTACGGCGTTTATGAGCGTTCCGCCGACGGGTTCCAGGAGCGTTATTTCGCCCTGTTGTCGGCGGGCGGCACGAGGCACCATTCGGAACTCTTGGCGCCGTTCGGGCTCGATGCGCGCGATCCCGCTTTCTGGCAGATCGGGCTTGGCCTGATCGAACGCATGATCATCGAGCTGGAAGACATGGGCTGACGACCCCCGCGACGCTGGCGCGCCTTGGCGTAGGGACGCGGCGCGCCTATCTGACAGTCATGAGCACGCCACCCGATTCCGAGCAGAACCGATTCACCGCCCGCGCCTCGCGCTATGCCCGCGTTGGCGCGAATGTGGGCGGGGTCGCTGCCCGGATCGCCACCTCCATGCTGACCGGCCGTTCGAGCGCCGGCGACGCGCGCAATGCTGCGGCCCTGGCGCAGGCGCTCGGCGGCCTCAAGGGGCCGTTGATGAAGGTCGCTCAGCTGATTGCGACCATTCCGGACGTGGTGCCGCCCGAATATGCCGAGGAACTGCAGAAGCTCCAATCCGAAGCGCCGCCCATGGGCGCCGCCTTCGTGAACCGCCGGATGATGGCGGAGCTCGGCGGCAACTGGCGCCAGCGCTTCGCCGAGTTCGACCTCAAGCCCGCTGCCGCCGCCTCGCTCGGCCAGGTGCACAAGGCGATCGCCAAGGACGGCACAAGGCTGGCGTGCAAGCTGCAGTATCCGGACATGGAATCGGCGGTGGAGGCCGATCTCAACCAGCTCCAGATCCTGCTGGCGCTGCACCGGCAGATCGACAGCGCCATCGATACGCGCGAGATCGCCAAGGAGCTCGGCGCCCGCGTGCGGGAAGAATTGGACTATCACCGCGAGGCCCGGCATGCCGCGCTCTATGCCCTGATGCTCGACGGTACCGATGATGTCCGCGTGCCGCGTGTCGAACCAGCCCTGTCGACCAAACGTCTTCTGACGATGCATTGGCTCGACGGCAGCAAGTTGCTCAGCCACCGTGACGCAGACCTTGAAACCCGCAACAGGATCGCGCGGGCGATGTTCCACGCCTGGTGGCGGCCGTTCATCCGCTATGGCGTCATCCATGGCGACCCGCATCTTGGCAATTACACGGTGTTCGATGAGGGCGGCCAGCCCGGCGGGCTCAATCTGCTGGATTATGGCTGCGTGCGGATTTTCCCCGCAACATTCGTCAATGGCGTCAACGAATTGCGCAACGGCCTGCTGCGCGGCGACGAGGCCCAGATCGTCAACGCCTACGAGGTCTGGGGCTTCAAGAATCTCAGCAAGGACCTGATCGCGATTCTCAACATCTGGGCGAAGTTCATCTACGGACCCCTGCTGGACGACCGCGTCCGCACGATCGCGGATGGTGTGAAGCCCGGCGAATATGGCCGCCGCGAGGCGTTCTCCGTGCATCAGGCGCTGAAGGAGAAGGGCCCTGTCACAGTGCCGCAGGAGTTCGTGTTCATGGACCGCGCCGCGATCGGGCTTGGTGGCGTCTTCCTGCATCTGCGCACGGAAATGAATTTCTTCCGCCTGATCGAGGAAGAACTCGAGGGGTTTTCCGCTGAGGCGGTGGCTTCCAGGCAGCTCGACGCCCTCCAGCGTGTCGGGCTTCAGCCGCCGCAGCGCGCTGCGTGAGCCTTGTGCAATTGTGCGGCTGATCCGTTGCAAGACATGATGTTCTTGCGCTACAGGCAGCGCAGCTTATTCTCAGGCATCGTGACGGATTGAGGGCAGACATGGCCGATCATGGCAACAGCAGCGAAGCGGGCCATCCCGACATGGACTACCGCGCCCACGAAGACACCTACAAGGGATTCCTCCACTTCACTGAAGTCGGTACTGTTGCATGTCTCGCCATCGTGGCAGCGCTGGCGGTCGGCGGAGTCAAGCATGCCTGGATCACGGTGATTTTCGGCACCATCCTGACGCTGATCACCGCAGCCATCGGCATTGCCGCTCCGAAGATCGGCTGGCGCGCTCCGGCGGTGCCGCTGGTCCTGATGCTGCTGGCGCTCATGTTCATGGGCGGCGGCGCCGCCCACTGAGTGCTGTTTCTTCCTGTTTCTGCACGTCCCGGAGACGACTCTTCCATGCGCATTGCTGTTCCGGCGGAAGCCCAAGGCACTGAGACACGCGTCGCGGCAACGCCCGAGACAGTGAAGAAATTCATCGCGCTTGGCGCGAGCGTCGTCGTCGAGAAGGGCGCCGGCCTGACCTCCGGGATCAGCGATGCCGATTTCGAGGCTGCCGGGGCGAGCATCGGCAAGAATGCCAAGGAAACGGCCAAGGACGCGGACATCATCCTGCGCGTGCGCCGTCCCTCGGAGGCTGATCTCAAGGCCTTCAAGTCCGGCGCGCTGGTGATCGCGACCATGGACCCGTACGGCCAAGAGGCGGCGCTTGCCGCGATGGCCAAGGCCGGCGTCGCCGCCTTCGCGATGGAGTTCATGCCCCGCATCACCCGCGCCCAGGTCATGGACGTCTTGTCCTCCCAGGCGAACCTTGCCGGCTATCGTGCCGTTGTCGATGCGGCCGCCGAGTACGGTCGTGCGCTGCCGATGATGATGACCGCGGCCGGGACAGTGCCTGCGGCGCGCATCTTCATCATGGGCGTCGGCGTGGCGGGCCTCCAGGCCATCGCCACCGCGCGGCGCATCGGCGCCGTCGTGACCGCGACCGATGTGCGCCCCGCAACAAAGGAGCAGGTCGAGTCGCTCGGCGCCAAGTTCCTTGCTGTCGAGGACGATGAGTTCAAGCAGGCGCAGACGGCCGGCGGCTATGCCAAGGAAATGTCGAAGGAGTATCAGGCCAAGCAGGCGGAGCTGACGGCAAGCCACATCGCCAAGCAGGACATCGTCATCACCACGGCGCTGATCCCGGGCCGCGCCGCGCCCCGGCTGATCACGAGCGACATGGTGATGAGCATGAAGGCTGGCTCCGTGATCGTCGATCTTGCGGTCGAGCGCGGCGGCAACTGCGAACTGGCCAAGCCCGGCGAGGTTGTCGTGACCTCCAATGGCGTCAAGATCGTCGGCCACCTGAATGTCGCTGGACGCCTGCCGGCGACGGCCTCGCAGCTTTACGCCAAGAACCTGTTCGCCTTCGTCGAGACGATGATCGACAAGAAGGAGAAGACGCTCCGTCCGAACTGGGATGACGAACTGGTGAAGGCGACGCTTCTGACCAGGGACGGCGCGGTCGTCCACCCGAACTTCCAGCCCAAAGCCTGAGCTGACAGGAGACATCCCCATGGCGACTCCACAGGAACTCCTCAAGCAGGCGCAGGACGCCAAAGCGGCTGCTGACGCCGCCGCCGCCAAGGCCGCAGAGGCGGTCAAGGCGCTTCAGGGCATCGCCGACAGCGCCGGCGCGGCGGCGAGCGCCGCCACGGGCGGCGCGATCGATCCGCTCGTCTTCCAGATCGCGATCTTCGCGCTGGCTGTCGCGGTCGGCTACTACGTAGTGTGGTCGGTGACCCCGGCCCTGCATACGCCGCTGATGTCGGTCACCAACGCGATTTCGTCGGTCATCGTCGTCGGAGCGCTGCTCGCGGTCGGCGTTTCGTCCGCCGGGGCGCTCGACAGCGGACCGTGGTGGGCCAAGGCGATGGGTTTTGTCGCGCTCATCCTGGCTGCCGTGAACATTTTCGGCGGCTTCCTCGTCACCGAGCGCATGCTCGCGATGTACAAGAAGAAGGGCTGACGCGTCATGGCCGCCAATCTTTCAGCCCTGCTCTATCTCGTCGCCGGCATCCTGTTCATCATGGCGCTGCGGGGGCTGTCGCACCCCACCACGAGCCGTCAGGGCAATCTTTACGGCATGGTCGGCATGGCAATCGCCATCGTCACCACCATCATCTTCTTCCCGCCGGCCAGCTTCTCGGGATGGGCGCTCGTGGTGCTCGGCCTCGCCATCGGCGGCGGCATCGGGGCCTACATGGCCCGCACCGTGCAGATGACGCAGATGCCGCAGCTTGTGGCGTTCTTCCACAGCCTGGTCGGCCTCGCGGCGGTGCTGGTGGCCGGGGCGGCGCTCTATGCGCCCGCAGCCTTTGGCATCGTCAAGGGCGGCCTGATCAAGCCGGCCAGCCTGTTCGAAATGGGTCTGGGCGCGGCGATTGGCGCGATTACCTTCACCGGGTCGATCATCGCCTTCCTGAAGCTCGACGGGCGGATGTCCGGCAAGCCGATCATGCTGCCGCAGCGCCATGCCATCAACATCGGGCTGGGCGTCGCGCTGGCGCTGCTGCTGATCATCTTCATGGTCACGCAAAGCACCGTGGTCTTCTGGCTGATCGTGCTGGTGTCGCTGGCGCTCGGCGTGCTGCTGATCATTCCGATCGGCGGCGCCGACATGCCGGTGGTGGTCTCGATGCTCAACTCGTATTCCGGTTGGGCTGCGGCGGGCATCGGCTTCACGCTGGGCAACATGGCGCTGATCATCACAGGCGCGCTGGTCGGCTCATCGGGCGCGATCCTGTCCTACATCATGTGCAAGGCGATGAACCGCAGCTTCATCTCCGTGATCCTCGGCGGTTTCGGGGCGGACGAGGCCGGCGCGGCTGCTGCAACCGAGGCCAAGCCCTACAAGGCCGGCTCGGCGGAAGACGCGGCCTACATCATGAAGAACGCCCAGAAGGTCATCATTGTGCCAGGCTATGGCATGGCTGTGTCGCAGGCGCAGCATGCGCTGCGCGAGATGGGCGATCTGCTCAAGAAGGAAGGCGTCGAGGTCAAGTACGCCATTCATCCGGTGGCGGGCCGCATGCCGGGGCACATGAACGTCCTGCTGGCGGAAGCCAACGTGCCCTATGACGAGGTCTTCGAGCTTGAGGACATCAACTCCGAATTCGGCCAGGCGGATGTCGCTTTCGTCATCGGCGCCAATGACGTCACCAACCCGGCCGCCAAGACCGACAAGACTTCGCCGATCTACGGCATGCCGGTGCTCGACGTCGAGAAGGCCGGCACGATCCTCTTCGTCAAGCGTGGTATGGGCGGCGTCGGTTATGCCGGCGTCGACAACGAGGTGTTCTACCGCCCCAACACCATGATGCTGCTGGCTGATGCCAAGAAGATGGTCGAAAGCATCGTCAAGGCGCTGGCGCACTGACCACAACCTCTCGCTGCAGTTGAAAAAGGGCCAGCCGTCCACGCTGGCCCTTTCTGTTGAAAGGCGCTGACCATGATGGAAGCCATCATCCGCGACATGGAGGATGCCGATCGCGAGGCAGTGATCGACCTGATCTGGCAGCTCAACCTCTATGAGGACAAGATTTCGGGTGACCGTGCGCCGAGCCGCAAAGCCGCCGCGAGCGGGCTGGCAGCCAATCGCCGCCGCATGTCCGGGCATGGCGGCGCTGAACTGGTGGCGGAGGCTGGCGGCAAGGTGGTCGGCTACCTGCTTTGCGCGATCGAACAGGCGGATGCCTATGTGCACGAACGCTACGGCCAGCGTGCCTACATCGCCGAATTGGTGATTGCGGAAGGATGCCGCGGCCAAGGCCTTGGCCAGAGGCTGATCGATGCCGCAGAACAGTATGCGCGCGCGCGCGGCGTGCCGTCGATCTTCATCGGCGTCCTGGCCGGCAATAACCCGGCGGATCGGCTCTATGCGCATCTGGGCTACCAGACCTACAGCATCGAACGGATGAAGAGGCTCGATTGAGGCGCGCGCGGCGGCTGCTGAAGGTTGGCCTTGCGGGCGTCCTGGGCCTGTGCCTTCTCGGCTATCTGGCCATCTGCGCCTACATGTACGCCATCCAGCGCTCGATGCTGTTCGTTCCGGACATCCGCGATGTCAGCGCCGAGGTCGAGCGCTTCGTGGGCGCCGAAGCCGTCATCCTGATGACATCCGACGGTGAGCGTCTGAACGCCTGGTGGAAGCCGCCGCGCTCTGGGCAAGATGTCGTCTACCTCTATCTCCATGGCAACGGCGCAAATCTCAGCCGCCGCGCCGGGCGCTTCCAGCGCCTGACGGATGACGGGTCCGGCCTGCTGGCTGTGAGCTGGCGCGGCTATGGCGGCTCCACTGGGGCGCCTTCGGAAGCCGGGCTGCGGCTCGACGGCCTCGCCGGCCATGACTGGGTCAGCGCCCGGGTCGATCCGGCCCGCATCATCCTGTTCGGGGAGTCGCTGGGCACCGGGGTGGCGATCGGGCTCGCCGCCGAGCGCAAGGCGGCACTGCTGGTGCTCGATTCGCCCTATGCCTCAATCGTCGACCTTGGCGCGATGCGCTTCCCCTTCCTGCCGGTTGCGCTGCTCTCGCGTGATCCGTTCCGCTCCATTGACCTGGCCCCGCGCGTCACCATTCCGGTTATCGCGCAGCATTGCACGCAGGACTGGGTGATTCCGCTCAGCGAAAGCCGGAGGCTGATGCGCGCCTTTCCGAAGGCACCGGACTTCTCGGTCATCGAGGGACGATGCCATGTGCCGGATGTGGCACGCGTCCTCTTGCCGAAGGCGCGCAGCTGGATTACGGCCCGATAGGGCGTGTCTCAGAACCGCAGGCCACCACCGATACGGGCTGAACCGGCGCGCGCGACCGCGTTGTTGCCGTCGAGGGACAGCGCGCGCTGGTAGCTTTCGGCGGCCTCCCGCGGACGGTTGAGCCGCTCGAGCGCCAGGCCCCGACCGGCCCAGGCGTCGGCGTTGCGGTTGTCGACATTCAGCGAGGCGGTGAAATCCTCCTGCGCCTTGTCGAACTGGCCGAGCGCCGTGAGGCTCTGGCCACGGGCGGTATAGGGAGGCGCGTTATAGGGGTTGCGGTCGATGGCCGAGTCAAAATCCGTGACTGCCTGGCGATGATTGCCCTGGCGCTGGTAGACAAGGCCGCGCGCATGCAGCGCTTCGGCGCCCTCGGGGTTCAGGCGGATGGCCTGGTTGAGATCGTCCACAGCCTCGGCCAGCTGGTTCTGGGCACGCAGCAGGTTTCCGCGCGCCAGGTAGGCCGGCGCATAGCCCGGATTCGACTGGATGGCGCGGGTGAAGTCCTGCATCGCGGCGTCATTCTTGCCGCTCTGGCGCTGGGCCAGCCCGCGATTGGTATAGGCCGGCGCGAAAGAGGGATCGAGGCTGACAGCCTTCGAGAAGTCGGCGATGGCGTCGGAGAAGCGCCCGATGCGGGCGTATGCGGCGCCGCGCTGGTTGTAGACCTCGGGGTCGTTCGGACGGCGGCTCACCGCTTCCGACAGGGACGAGATGTTCACCGCCGTTGCCGGGTTGTCCGCGGATTCGATTTCAGCGACGGTCGGCGTCGAGCGCAGGTTGGTCACGGTGTCGCAAGCTGCAAGGCTCGTGGCCATCAGGCCTGCGATCATGACGGAGGCGAAGCGTGGCATGTGTCACTCCTTGAGTGGCCGCAAGCAACTGCAGCAGACAGGCATCGCCCGCAGGCCGCTGACCCACCGCCTTGGCGTTCTGGACAGCGCTGCGGCGTGTTCAAGTGCCGCTCATGAAAAAGCGCCCGGACTGATGTCATCCAAGCGCTCTCGTCATCATCACATCGACCGGAAACGGTCGATCCGCTCAGGCTCCGGTGCGGGGAGCCTTTGCGCCGGGCAGAACCCGCGGCTTGGAAGGGGGCAGCAGGCCTTCGCGCTGCAGGCGCTTGCGGACCAGCTTGCGGGCCCGACGGACTGCCTCGGCCTTCTCGCGCGCCTTCTTCTCGGAGGGCTTCTCGTAGTGGCCGCGGAGCTTCATTTCGCGGAAGATACCTTCGCGCTGCATCTTCTTCTTCAGGGCGCGGAGCGCCTGATCAACGTTATTTTCGCGAACGAGAACCTGCACGTGTGACCTGCTTTAATCGAGATGGAACATCGGGCGTCGATGCGGGCCAACGGCTTCGCAATCAACAGGAAGGTGGCGCTTAACAAAATTCCGGGGCCATGTCCACAGCCGCGTTCAGGATAGCGGTGGCAAATGCCCTCGAAACGGGGTTGCCGGTCCGGTCACGGCGGCGGGTGCGGGAGCAAGCGGTTGACGTGGCCCATCTTCCGGCCGGGCCTGGTTTCGGTCTTACCATACAGATGCAGCTTCGCTTCTCCGTCCCGCGCGATGGTGGCCCAGCCATCGGCCTCGGTGCCGATCAGGTTGATCATCTCGGCTGCCGGCGCGATCATGCGGGCCGAGCCGAGCGGCCAGCCTGCGACCGCGCGGACATGCTGCTCGAACTGAGAGGTGACGGCGCCGTCCATGGTCCAGTGTCCGGAGTTGTGAACCCTGGGCGCGATCTCGTTGACGAGCACGGTCTGATCTTCGCCTGCACCCACCACGAAGAACTCGACGCCGAGCACGCCGACATAGTCGAGCGCATCGGCGATGGCGCGGGCGATCCCGGTGGCGCGGGCCGCGACCGCGTCGCCAAGTCCGGCAGGGGCGAGCGATCTGTAAAGGATATGGTTCCGGTGCTCGTTCAGGGTGACGGCGAAGGGGGCGAAGGCGCCGTCCTGCCCGCGGGCCGCCACCACCGATACCTCCGCCGTGAAGGCCACGAAGCTTTCGAGGATGGCCGGCTGTCCGCGCATGGCGGCATGGGCCTCGTCCGCCTCGTCATGTGAGCGGATCTTGGCCTGGCCCTTGCCGTCATAGCCGAAGCGCACAGTCTTGAGGACGGCGGGAAGGCCCATCCGGGCGATGGCCTCGGCAAGATCGCCGCGCGAATCGACTGCGGCGAATTCGGCCGTCATGGCGCCCAGATCGCGGGCCAACCGCTTTTCGGCGAGACGGTCCTGAGCCACCGCGAGGGATTTCGAGCCGGGCCGAACCGGGACCCTCGCCTCGAGGAAGCGCACGGCCTCGACCGGCACGTTCTCGAACTCGTAAGTCACGACATCGACGGCGTCCGCGAAGCGCGCAAGCGCCGTTTCATCGGCATAGGCGGCGATGGTTCTGGCAGATGTCACCTCGAAAGCCGGGCTGTCGGCCTCCGGGGCGAAGATGTGGGTCCTGAAGCCCAGCGCGGCGGCGGCCTGCGCCAGCATGCGGCCGAGCTGCCCGCCGCCGAGGATGCCGATGACGGCGCCTGGAGCCAGCATTGCGGGCGGGGTGGGTGACGCCATGTCAGGCGTCATCGCTGGGCCTGTCAGCCACGGCCTCTGTCTGCCGTTGCCGCCAGGCGTCGAGGCGGGTCGCCAGCGCCGGATCATGCAGCGCCAGCACAGCCGCAGCCAGCAAGGCAGCGTTGATCGCGCCGGCCTTGCCGATGGCGAGTGTGCCGACCGGAATGCCTGCGGGCATCTGCACGATCGAGAGCAGGCTGTCCTGGCCGGAGAGGGCTTTCGATTCGACGGGAACGCCGAAGACCGGCAGCGGCGTCATCGAGGCCGTCATGCCCGGCAGGTGCGCCGCGCCGCCGGCGCCGGCAATGATCACCTGAAAGCCGACTGCCCTGGCGCCCTTGGCGAAGGCGACGAGCCGGTCCGGCGTGCGGTGGGCCGACACGATTCGTGTCTCGCTGGCGATATCCAGGGCGGTCAGGGTCTCGGCAGCATGGCGCATGGTGGCCCAGTCGGACTGGCTGCCCATGATGATGGCGACTGGCGCCGAAGATGAGGTCATGCGCCCTGATCCGGTTTCAAGAGGTGGCCTTAGCGCAAGCCCCAGCCTTCCGGCAAGCAGATCACGCGATGATGTCGGGCGTCAACTGGTCTTCGAGGAAGTGGATCCTGTCCTTGAGGTAGAGCTTGCGGCGCTTGAGCCGCATGATCTGGATCTGGTCGATCAACGGCATGCGCTCGAGCGCCAGAATGGCCGAATCAAGATCGCCATGCTCCTGGCGCAGACGGTGCAGCTCAGCCTCCAGAGCGTTGCGCCGTTCCTCGTCCAGATCAAACCGCATCATGTGAAGCTGCTCTCATTTGGCCGCATTCGATTGCCAAAGTTAGGCTGCATCCTTGATCGGGGCAAGACCCTGCGCCGCAAGGGCCTTAGGGATGTCCAGTTTTGAAAATTCAGCATCCCGATGTTGACTTTCATGTTGCAACGCACGGCTGTAATTCGACAGCCTGCTTACGATCTGCCAGATTCCGATTGTTGCATTCCATCACATGGAGGATTTCGATGTCGTTGCAGACCCATCTCGTCGAACTCGAGAAGAAGCACCGGGCGCTGGAACATGCGCTGGAGTCGGCGCTGGCGCATCCGTCGGCGAGTGATGTCGAGTTGGCGGAGATGAAGCGCAAGAAGCTGCAACTCAAGGACGAGATCGCCAAGCTGAAGGCGAGCCTGCCACAGGCAAAGACAACGATGCACTGACAATACCAGGCCGGCGGGAAGCCAAGGCGTCCCGCCCGTCCTGTTCTGCTCCTCTAGACCGCCTTCGCCATGTCGCGCAGGCGGAATTTCTGGATCTTGCCGGTCGAGGTTTTCGGCAACTCCGTGAAGACGACGTGACGGGGGCATTTGAAGCCCGCCAGATGCTGCCTGCACCAGGCGATGATCTCCTCGGCGGTCGCCGCAGCTCCCGGCTTCAACTCGACAAAGGCGCAAGGGGTTTCGCCCCAACGCTCGTCTGGCCGGGCCACCACGGCGGCGGCCTGCACTGAGGGGTGCCTGTAAAGTGCGTCCTCGACCTCGATCGACGAGATGTTTTCGCCCCCCGATATGATGATGTCCTTGGACCGGTCCTTGAGCTGGATATAGCCGTCACGATGCTTGACGCCGAGGTCGCCCGAGTGAAACCAGCCGCCTGCAAAGGCCGCGCGGGTCGCGGGAGCATTCTTGAGATAGCCCTTCATCACGACATTGCCGCGGAACATGACCTCACCCATGGTGACGCCGTCGGCGGGGACGGGCGCGAGCGTTTCAGGGTCGAGCACGTCGAGCGCCTCCAGCGGCACGTAGCGTACGCCCTGCCGCGCCTTCAGTGCGGCGGCCTCGGCGGGCGGCAGCTCGCTCCAGGCCTCATTCCAGTCATTGATCACCGACGGTCCATAGGTCTCCGTCAGGCCGTAAAGGTGGGTGACATTGAAGCCCGCGCCGGCCATGGCGGCCAGGATGGCCTCGGGCGGCGGCGCGGCGGCGGTGTAGAACTGCACGACATGGGGCAGGGGCCGCCTCTCCTGCGGCGGGGCATTCAGCAGGGTCGACATCACGATCGGCGCGCCGCACAGATGGGTGACGCCATGGTCTGCGATCGCGTCGAACATCGCCTTGGCGCGGACCTGCCTGAGGCAGACATGCGTGCCGGCGACCGCGGATATCGACCAAGGGAAGCACCAGCCATTGCAGTGGAACATGGGCAGCGTCCACAGATAAACCGGGTGCTTGGCCATGGCGCAGGTGACGATGTTGCCCAGCGCCAGCAGGTGGGCTCCTCGATGGTGATAAACCACGCCCTTGGGGTCTCCGGTCGTGCCGGACGTATAGTTCAGGCTGATCGCGTCCCATTCGTCCTGGGGCGGCCACCAGGCAAAATCCGGGTCGGCTGCGGCCAGCAGGGTCTCGTAATCATGCTCGCCGATCAGGTCGCCGGGGCCGTCATAGACCGGATCGTCATAGTCGATCACGATCGGGCGGTTGCGGGCCAGCGTCAGCGCTGGAGCTGCCAATTTCGCGAATTCGCGGTCGGTGATCAGGACCTTCGCTTCGCCGTGATCGAGGGAGAAGCCGATGATCCCGGCATCAAGCCGCGTATTCAGCGTGTTCAGCACAGCTCCGGTCATCGGCACCCCGTAATGGCATTCGAGCATGCCCGGCGTATTCGCCATCAGCACCGCGACGGTGTCGCCGCGCCCGACCCCAAGCTTCGCCAGCGCTGAGGCCAGCCGGCGCGCGCGTTCGTAGAACTCAGCGTAGCTCCGCCGGATCGGGCCATGAATGACCGCCATCCGCTCCGGAAACACGGCTGCGGCGCGTTCGAGGAAGCCCAGAGGCGTCAGGGGCTGGTGATTGGCCGGGTTGCGGTCAAGATCGCGCTCGTAGGATGCCTGGCTCATCGACGTCTCCTGCGGGTGTTTGGTTCCCGTCTTTGCAGCCATTATGACGTGGACCTGCCCGGAGGCAAACGGCGTCTGGCGTCGGCGTCAGATCAGCGCCTTGATCCCGTCATAGGTCAGCTTCAGGCCGACCAGCAGCAGCATGCCGTAGATCAGGGGATAAAAGCGCGCGACCGAGATCCGGCGCACGAGCCAGATGCCGAACATGTTGCTGGCAAGCGCCACCGGCAGCAGCACGGCCGAGCCGACCAGCGTTTCGCGGGTGATGAGTCCAAGCTGTAGGTAAGGCCAGAGCTTGATGATGTTCACGACAAAGAACAGCCAAGCCATGGTGCCGGCGAAGACGGCGGGCGCGAGCCGCTGCGGCATCAGGTAGACCTGCGCCGGCGGCGCTCCGACATGGGCGACGAAGCTGGTCAGGCCGCAGATGCTGCCCCAGAACACCCCGGCAACGGTAGAGGGGCGACGTGGCGGTTGCTCGGCGTCACCGCGCAGGCGCCGCACCCACCAGTTCAGGGCAAAGACCAGCGAGATGCCGCCGACCATCAGCTTCAGGCCGGCATCCGGCAGTGTGGTTACCGTGGCCGCGCCGACCGCCGTGCCGATCACGCAGCCGCCCAAAAGGACGAGAAAGCTGCGCATGTCGATGTTGCGGCGAAAGGCCCAGATCGTGACGAGATCCTGCGCCATCAGCACCGGCAGCAGGATGGCTGCAGCCACAAGCGGCGGCATGGCGAGGGCGAACACCGGTAAGGCCAGCACCGCCAGCCCGACAAAGCCGCCCTTCGACAGGCCGAAGGCGGCCACGGCGACAAAACCATAGATCCAGAAGGCGGGGGAGGCGAGGCTGTCCGGCAAGAGGTGCGTCCGTGTGGGCGCTCACCCTTGCCTGCAAGATGCGAGCCCCGCAACCGGGGCCTGGCGCATGTCAGCCGAACGCGGCGCGCAGCTTGTCGAGCTGGTTGGCGACGTCGTTGCTCGCGACCGGCGCCTGAGCCTCAGGCGCAATGTCAAAGGCGACCAGCGCCTCGAGATGCTGCACACGTGCCTGCATGCGGTGGGACGCGGCCATCAATTCGCGCAGACGCGCCGGCAGCTGTTCAAACGTGGCTTCAGGGGTTGGCGCATTGACGTCGGCGATGCGCACCCGGTTCTTTTCGGAGCGGGCTTGATCGAGCGAGATCTCGCCTTCCGAAACGGCGCGCTGGACCAGAAGCCAGGAGGCGATCTGCATAAGGCGTGTGGTCAGGCGCATGCTTTCGGTGGCGTAGGCCAGTGCGACATCACGCGGCAGTGCACGGCTCTCGTCCCGCCCGGACCCGTCGAGATAGGCGGCTGTGTCCTCGACCAGCAGCATACCCTCGCGGAACAGCGCGCGAAAGGCATCCGATGAAACAAATGTCCGCGCGAAGGACAGGGCAGGTGATCTGAAGCTTTCAATCATGACGCAAACCAACTCCGGTATGGTCCGGTGCTGTTTCAAATTGAAGCAGTTTGCCGGGCTGATCACAACAGTCGCAAGGATAGCGCCATTTGCCGGGTTCGTGTCGTTGACGTTCTGTTAACCTTAACGACCTGTCAAGCGCTCACGCGCAGACAAAAAAAGAGCCGCTGTGAAGCGGCTCGAAGGTCAACAGGGAGGCGTCAAACAGAGTGGCAGGGCCACTCGACGTCCAGAAACTGGACAATCTCATTCATAGATTGGAAATGTTAAGCCCGGGTTAATGGCAGCCGCACTCAGGCTTGGCCGCTGCCCATTCCCTTGAAGAACAGGTCGGCGGCCGCGCGCGAAGCCTGCTTTGCCTTGCGGGCCGCGTCCAGCCGTTCGATCTCCGCTTTCAGAAGGGCCACGCGGCGATCGATTTCCTCGAGCGAGAGCTGCGACAGGTCCTGTCCGATCTCGTGCGCGGCCTGCTTCACAGGCTTGTCGTCATCCCCGAAGACCGCCATGCGCCGCCCCTCCGCTTGCCCCGATTGCATCGACCAGCCTACCAGCTGCGCAGACGGATTCCAGCCCTGTGGCGGGGGGAATCGCGCTGACCCGCAGGCGCCCCATAACCCGATGCGCGACGCCATCAACGCATGGACAGGGGCAAGCAACCCCACTATACCGCGCGGTGTTCCCTGCATGGTGATGTCGTGAACGCTCCGGCCCGCCAGCCGGTCCGGAGCCCCACAGACTCATGCGCCAAAGTTCAAAGTTGCCGCCGTGCTCCGAGCGCAGACCGGCAAGGAGGCCTCAAGATGTCCCAGAATGCACCCCTGATGCCGAAGGCGACCGCAGTCTGGCTGGTGGAAAACACCTCGCTCAGCTTCGAGCAGATCGCTGATTTCTGCAAACTGCATCCGCTCGAGGTCAAGGGTATTGCCGATGGCGAAGTAGCGGCCGGCATCAAGGGTCTTGATCCGATCAGCACGAACCAGTTGACCCGCGAGGAGCTCGAACGGGCCCAGAAGAACCCGGATCATCGCCTGAAGGTGGCGGAGCCGAAGGTGCGCGTTCCGGAGATGAAAAAGGTGCGCGGCCCGCGCTACACCCCGGTGTCCAAGCGCCAGGATCGGCCCAACGCCATCCTGTGGCTGCTGCGCAACCATCCCGAGCTCAAGGACGCTGCGGTGATGCGTCTTGCCGGCACGACCAAGCACACCATCCAGCAGATCCGCGAGCGCACGCACTGGAACTCGGCGCAATTGTCGCCGATGGATCCGGTCAGCCTTGGCCTGTGCTCGCAGATCGATCTCGACATGGAGATCGCGCGCAGCACCAAGGACAGGCCGAAGATCGAGCCTGAACTGGGTCCGACCCTTCTCTCCGCCGAGGCGTCGCTGCAGCCGGAGCCGGATGAAGACGCCGCGCCGCGCAGGCCGGAGGTTCACACCGCCGATTCCGTGTTCGGCAAACTCAAGCAGCTCAAGCGCGACGACGACGCCTGATGCATCGTGGCCGGGTTGCGGCTTCTTTCGCCGCCCCGGATATCAGGCGCCGAGGCCCTTGGCTTTCAGGGCAGCGGTGATTTCGTCAAGGATGACCGGATCGTCGATGGTGGCCGGTGCGGTCCATATGTCGCCGTCGGCGATCTTCTTCATGGTGCCGCGCAGGATTTTGCCCGAGCGCGTCTTGGGCAGACGCGCAACGGTGATGGCGAGCTTGAAAGCGGCGACCGGACCGATCCTGTCGCGCACCAGCTGCACGAGTTCGGCCTCGATCGTGGCGTGGGGCGTGTTGACGCCGGCCTTCAGCACCACGAAGCCGCAGGGGGCCTCGCCCTTGAGCGCATCGGCGATGCCGATCACCGCGCATTCCGCCACGGCCGGATGCGAGGCCAGCACCTCCTCCATGCCGCCGGTGGAGAGACGGTGGCCGGCCACGTTGATGATGTCGTCGGTGCGGCCCATGATGTAGAGATAGCCGTCGGCGTCGATATAGCCCGCATCGGCCGTTTTGTAGAAGCCGGGGAAATCGGCGAGGTAGGCCTCGCGAAAGCGCTCATCCGCCTGCCAGAGCGTTGGAAAGGCCCCGGGCGGCAGGGGCAGCTTCACCACGATCGAGCCCATCTGCCCGGCCGGCACGGGCTTGCCCGCTTCGTCGACGACCTGGATGTCATAGCCCGGCATCGGAACCGTCGGCGAGCCGTGTTTCACCGGCAGCATGCCGAGGCCGACCGGGTTGCCGACCATGCACCAGCCGGTTTCGGTCTGCCACCAGTGGTCGATCACGGGGACCTGCAGGATGTCTTCCGCCCATCTGACCGTATCCGGGTCGGCCCGCTCGCCGGCGAGGAACAGGGTGCGGAAATGGCTCAGCGTCTCCCGCTTGAGGTGCTTCGCCTCCGGGTCTTCCTTGCGGATGGCGCGGAACGCCGTCGGCGCCGTGAACAGCGCGGCGACCTTGTGCTCGGCGATCACGCGCCAGTAGGCGCCCGGGTCGGGCGTGCCGACGGGCTTGCCCTCGTAGAGCAGGGTCGTGCAGCCGGCCAGCAACGGTCCGTAGACGATGTAGCTGTGGCCGACGACCCAGCCGACATCGGAAGCGGCCCAGAAGACCTCGCCGGGCCTGACGCCGTAAAGGTTGAACATGGACCAGGCGAGGGCCACCATGTGACCGCCCGTGTCGCGCACCACGCCCTTGGGCTTGCCCGTGGTTCCCGAGGTGTAGAGCACATAGAGCGGATCGGTGGCACGCATCTCGGCGCAGTCAGCCGTCCGGCCCATCTCGCGGGCGTCTGCGACCGCGCCGGCCCAGTCATGGTCGCGCCCCGCCTTGAGCGCGGCTGCGAGTTGCGGGCGCTGCAGGATGAGACAGCTCTCCGGCTTGTGGGCGGAAAGATCGATCGCTTCGTCCAGCAGCGGCTTGTAGGCCACGATCCTGGCGCCTTCGATGCCGCAGGAGGCCGCAAGGATGGCTTTGGGCCTGGCGTCGTCGATGCGCGTGGCCAGTTCCTTGGCGGCAAAACCGCCGAACACCACCGAATGGATCGCGCCGATGCGGGCGCAGGCCAGCATGGCGAACACGGCCTCGGGGATCATGGGCATGTACAGGATGACCCGGTCGCCGCGGGCGATGCCCATCTCAACGAGTACGGCGGCGAGCGTCGCCACTTCGCGCTTGAGCTGAGCAAAGGTGAAGCTGCGCGTGCTGCCGGTGACCGGGCTGTCATAGATCAGCGCCGCCTGATCCGCACGCGATCCGTCCGCATGGCGATCGACCGCGTTGTAGCAGGTGTTGCAGGTTGCGTCGGTGAACCAGCGCCCGTAGAGGCCCGCCTGGCGGTCGAGGATCACCGACGGCGGCTTGATCCAGTCGATTGCGGAGGCCGCATCCCGCCAGAACGCCTCGGGATCCGCCTGCCAGCTGCGGTAGGCCTCGTGATAGCGGCTGTCGCCCATCGTTCGCTCCCTGCCTGCCGCCTTCTGCCGGGCGACATCGCGCTGTCACATCATGCCGCGCGTATGGCGTCGAGAGCAACTTTCGGAGAAGTCCGGCCGGACAGCAAAAAGCCCGGGCGGTCCCGGGCTTTCAGACAGCACCGTGGCGCACGGCGCCGGGTGCTCACTTCTTGAAGGAAATGCCGCTGAACTTGTTGTTGAAACGCGACAGCCGGCCGCCGCGATCCATCAGGGTCTGGGTGCCGCCGGTCCAGGCCGGGTGGGTCTTGGGATCGATGTCGAGGTTCATCGTGTCGCCGTCCTTGCCGTAGGTCGAGCGCGTCATGTACTCGGTGCCGTCGGTCATCACGACCTTGATGAAGTGATAGTCCGGGTGAATCTTGTCTTTCATCGCAGCCTCTTGCGCGCAGGACACATCTTGCGTCACATCAAAGTGACAACCGCGACGTCATGCGACAGTGTTGGTAAAGTGGGCGGGTCATAACCGAACCAGGGGGGAGACGCAAGTTGCGAAAGCCAAAGAAGGGTTCAACCCCGGACAGCGGTGCGGCGCCCAAGGCCCCCATGTCTGCGCTGAAGGCGCTGCTGCCTTATGTCGGGCAACACAAATGGCAGATCGCGGCCGCGCTGGCCGCCTTGCTCGTCGCTTCGCTGGCGACCCTGACCCTGCCAATGGCGCTGCGCAGGGTCATCGACACCGCCTTCGACGCGGCCGAGCGCTCCCGGACCGACAGCTACTTCATGACGCTGATCGTCGTCGTCGCCGTCCTCGCCATCGCCAGTTCCGTTCGCTACTACCTCGTGATCACGCTCGGGGAACGCATTGTCGCATCCGTCCGGCAGGATGTCTTCCGGCATCTCACGACGCTTGACGCAGCCTTCTTCGACCGGACCAAGTCGGGTGAGATCGTCTCCAGGCTGTCGGCGGACACCACCAAGATCCAGTCGACTTTCGGCGCGTCCGCCTCGATCGCGCTGCGCAACACGCTGCTGTTCCTGGGCGCGACGGTGATGATGATCATCACCAGCCCGCGCCTGTCGATGCTTGTTCTGGCCGCCATTCCGCTGATCGTCATTCCGCTCGTGCTGTCCGGACGCGGCGTGCGGCGTCAGGCACGCACGGCGCAGGACAAGCTGGCCGACGCCTCGGCCTACGCCACCGAAGCGATCGGCGCCTCGCGCACCATGCAGGCGTTCGGCGCGGAGGCCGAGACCACGCGGCGCTTTTCCGTGGCGGCGGAGAACGCCTTCGAGGCTGCGCGGAAATCGACGGCGGCGCGCGCCTGGCTGTCGGGCTTCGGCATTTTCATGGTGTCCGCCAGCGTGGTCTGGGTGCTGTGGACGGGGGCTGCCGACGTGATGGCCGGCACGATGACGGGCGGGCGGCTTTCGCAGTTCGTGCTCTATGCCGTCTTCGCCGCAAGCTCGCTCGGGCAACTGTCCGAGGTCTATGGCGAGGTCCAAGCGGCGGCCGGGTCTGCCGGTCGCATAGGCGAATTGCTGGCCGCGCGTCCGGCGGTGGCGCCGCCGCCCAACCCGGCGCCGCTGCCCGCGAGGATTGCCGGATCGCTCTCGTTCAGCCACGTCACCTTCCGTTATGCGGGCCGCGACGACGCCGCGCTCGATGACTTCACCTTGCATGTGAAGCCGGGAGAGCGCGTCGCGCTGGTGGGGCCGTCAGGCGCCGGCAAGAGCACGGTGCTGCAGCTTGCCTTGCGCTTCTACGATCCCCAGGCGGGCGTGATCACGGTCGACAACATCGCGTCCACCGGAGCCGATCCGACCGACTGGCGCCGGGCCTTCGCGCTCGTGCCGCAGGACCCGGTGGTCTTCGGCGCGAGCGTCAGCGACAACATCCGCTATGGCCGGCCGGAGGCCAGCGACGCCGATGTGCTCAAGGCGGCGCAGATGGCGTCGGCGCATGATTTCATCGCCGGCCTTCCGCATGGCTACGAAACCGAGATCGGCGAGCGCGGCGTGACGCTGTCCGGCGGCCAACGGCAGCGGCTCGCCATCGCGCGCGCCATTCTGAAGGATGCGCCTATTCTCCTGCTCGACGAGGCGACCTCGGCGCTCGACTCCGAAAGCGAGCGGGCGGTGCAGTTAGCCCTTGAAGAGCTGATGCGCAGCCGCACGACGCTGGTGGTGGCGCACAGGCTGGCGACCGTCCTGTCGGCGGACCGGATCGTGGTGATCGACAAGGGGCGGATCGTCGAGGAGGGGACGCACGAAGCGCTGGTCGCGCGCGGCGGGCTCTATGCGCGGCTGGCGCAACTGCAGTTCGGCTCGCAGGAGTGAGCGCCGGCCTGCAACGCCGGAGCTTTCATGATAGTCAGGCCCGATGATCCGCGCGCTTCGTCTCCTGAGGTCGGCCTTCGACCGTTTCATCGCCCATGACGGCTGGGCGATCGCCAGCCACATCGCCCTTTCGGTGCTGATGTCGCTGTTCCCGTTCCTGATACTGGTGACCGCGCTCGCCGGGCTGTTCGGCTCGGAGAACCTGGCCAATGAGGTGGCCCGCCTGCTGCTGGAAGCCTGGCCGAAGGAGGTGGCGCAACCGATCGCCAACGAAATCCGCTCGGTCCTGACGGCGGTGCGCGGCGATGCGCTCGTCATCGGCGCGATCCTGTCGCTGTATTTCGCGTCATCGGGTGTGGAGGCGCTGCGCGTCGGACTCAACCGGGCCTACGAGGCTTATGAATGGCGCAGCTTCTGGGTCACGCGCCTGGAATCGATCGGCTACGTCATCGCGGCGGCGATCGCCATGATCGCTTTTGCCCTTCTGATCGTGCTGTTCCCGCTCGGCTGGCGCGCGCTCCTGCGCTGGGTGCCGGCCCTGGCTCCGTTTGGCGGCGTCCTCGCCTTCACGCGCATCGCCGTTGCCGCGCTCATCGTGATCTTTGCCCTGGCGATCGCGCACCGGCTCCTGCCGGCCGGGCGCATGAGCTGGCCGGCGCTGCGGCCCGGCATCATCTTCACCCTTGTGTTCTGGCTGCTGGGAGGCGTGATCTTCGGCGCCTATCTCGACTCTTTTGCCGGAGCCTATGTCACGACCTATGCCGGCCTGGCCACGGCGATGATCGCGCTCGTGTTCCTCTACGTGCTGTCGGCAATCTTCCTGCTGGGGGCCGAACTGAACGGCGCGATCGAGGATGAGACAAAGCCGCGGCCCAAGATCCGCGAGGCGTTGTCGACCTTCTGACCTCCCCGCTCGCGGGCTTGACGCGGTGTGCGGCATGCCCCGGAAACGTGGCAATTGCCTTCATCCTTTGTCATTCATTTTATGCGACTTTGACCGATATTTCATTCAAGAATTGTTATTCGAGGTGCGCGCATGGCGGAAATTGTGCACTTGCTGGGACTGAGGTTCATCTCGCGGGACGAACTGTGGTTTCTCATCGGCGTCTCCTTCGGCGTCTTCCTGATCATGGCTTACATGATCGACCTGATCATGGAGCGGCTGAGCTTCGGGATCATTCTCAACACCATCCTGATGTTCATCGGCGCCAGCCTGGGCCTGCTGCTGCTCAACTGGCTTGGCATGCCGCCAAACCGAAGGGATTTCACCAATGCCCTGCTCGTCTGCGGGCTCTCAAGCGTGCTGCTGCCTCTGTTCCTCGCAGCGTTCAAGCGGTCTGTCTGACAGCCGCCCGCACCAGCGCGGTCAGGGCTTCTCGCCGAGGGGGTGAAGGTCCCGCACCATCGCCTTCAGGCGCTCGTCGAGGACGTGCGTGTAGATCTGCGTGGTCGAGATGTCGGCATGCCCCAACAGCTCCTGGACCACACGCAGATCAGCGCCATTCTGCAGCAGATGGCTGGCAAAGGCATGGCGCAGAACATGCGGGCTGACCAGATCCGCGCTGAGGCCGGCGCCTGCAGCGACCAGCTTCAAATCGCGGGCGAAGGCCTGCCGTGTGAGATGGCCGCTTTCACTGTCAGCCGGGAAGAGGAAGGCGCTGGCGCTCCTGCTCGGCGTTCCAGCCAGATCGAGATAGATCCGCGCCATCGCCTTCGCAGCGGGCGTAAGCGGCACGAGCCGCTCCTTGTTGCCCTTGCCCCTGACGATCAGGAAGTCCTCCTTCGCACGCGCTGCGGACACCGGAAGGCTGATCAGTTCCGAGACGCGCAGGCCTGTTGCGTAGACCAGTTCGAGAAGGCAGCTCATCCGGGCGGCCCTCAGCTTCTCACCGTGACTCGCGGCGGCGCTGTCGAGAGGCTCGCGCGCTACCGCCAGCAGCCGGTCGACATCGGCGATGCTGAGCGTCTTCGGCAGGCTGCGGGCGCGCTTCGGGCCGCTGAGCGCGGCGGTCGGATCATCGGCGCGGTGCCCCTCCGCATAGAGGAAGCGGTGGAACTGGCGCACGGCCGACAACCGGCGCGCTGCCGAGGAGGCTTTCAGCCCCCGGTCCCGCAGATCGGCCAGGTAGGCCCGGATCTGGTCGGGCGTCGCCGCCAGGACCCCGGCATCGCGGCGCAGGAAGCCGGCATAATCCGACAGGTCGGCTTCATAGGCTGACAGGGTGGTCCTGGCCGCGCCGCGCTCGGCGGCCATCATGTCAAGGAACAGCGTTATGAGCCGCTGGCCCCGCCCGCTCATCGGTTGAACCGCTGGGCCGGAATCGGCGCGCTCATCTCGCGCTGCTCCGGCGTGACGAAGATGGTGAGTGCCAGCATGCCGCCGAACACGATCGCTCCCAGAATGGCCAGAAATCCGAGAAACCTGAACAGTGTCGGCAAAGTCTGAACCCGTGGTTGGGAGGCTGTTGCGCCTTTCAATGGCCTGTTGCCGGACGGCTTGCAAGCCTTCCCTCGGGCGAAGTTCGCTGTGGCTGCAGGGCTGCGGCAGGATGACTTGGGCCGGCCGCCCATGCTAGAGGCGCTCAATGGGCGGAACGAGCACCACGACGATGGCACTGCCGGCTTCGAGCTTGCGAGAGCGGCTCGGGGAGCGCCCGGTCGTGCTGGTGGGGATGATGGGATCGGGCAAGAGCACGATCGGCACCCGCCTGGCTGCAAGGCTGGGGCTGCGCTTCGTGGATGCCGACACCGAGATCGAAACAGCCGCCGGCATGTCGATTCCCGACATTTTCGCCAGCCATGGCGAGGCGGAGTTCCGGGCCGGTGAACGGCGGGTCATCGCCAGGCTGCTGGGGCAGGGGCCGCAGGTGATCGCGACCGGCGGCGGCGCCTTCATGAGCCCCGAGACCCGCGCCCGCATCGCCCAGACCGCGATATCCGTCTGGCTCCGGGCTGATTTCGACACGCTGTACCGACGCGTGAAGAAGCGCAGCAACCGGCCCTTGCTGCGCACGCCCGATCCGGAGGCCACGCTGCGCGCCCTGATCGCGGACCGTGAACCGGTCTACGCCCTGGCCGACATCGCCGTGATGTCGCGCGAGGAGCCGCACGAGGTGGTCGTTGAAGCCGTGCTGGCGGCCCTTGAAGAGTTCGCCGAACGGCCTGCGACAGACGAGCGGCGCGAGGCATGAGCCAGCCAGTTGCGCCTCCTGCAACCGTCACTGTGACCCTTCCGGGGGCCGCCTATGACATCAGCATCGGCCGCAACCTTCTGGCAGGCGCCGGCCAGCGCATCGCAGCGCTGGGGCAGGTGCGCAAGGTCGCGATCGTCACCGACGATCATGTCGGGCCGCTGCACGCGGCTGCGCTGGAGGCGTCGCTGTCGGCGGCAGGGCTGGAGCATGCCCGCATCAGCATTCCGCCCGGCGAGACATCCAAGTCCTATGGCATGTTCGCCGAGGTCTGCGACGGGCTTCTGGCGGCCAGGATCGAGCGCAAGGACGTGGTGCTTGCGCTAGGCGGGGGCGTGGTCGGCGATCTGGCCGGTTTTGCCGCCGCCACGCTGCGGCGCGGCGTGCGCCTGGTGCAGGCGCCGACAACATTGCTGGCCCAGGTCGATTCATCGGTGGGCGGCAAGACGGGGATCAACTCGCCCCATGGCAAGAATCTTGTCGGCGCCTTCCACCAACCGGCTCTGGTGCTGGCCGACACCGCCCTGATCGACACCTTGCCGCCGCGCGAGCGCAAGGCCGGCTATGCCGAGGTGGTGAAGTACGGCCTGATCAATGACCACGGCTTTTTCGAATGGTGCGAGCGCCACGGCGCTGCGGTCATCGCCGGCGGCCCGGAACTGGATCACGCCGTGGCCATGAGCTGCGCCGCAAAGGCGGCCATCGTCATGCGGGACGAGCGCGAGGACGGCGAGCGTGCACTGCTCAATCTCGGCCATACCTTCGCCCATGCCATCGAGCGGATTGTCGCCTATGACAATGCCCGCATGGTGCATGGCGAGGCGGTCTCGGTGGGACTGGCGCTTGCCTTCCGGTTTTCGGTTGCGCTGGCGTTGTGCTCCGGGCAGGACGCCGCACGCGTGACGGCCCATCTGAACGCGCTCGGCATGCCGACGCGCCTTGGCGATGTGCCGGGCGGCGCGGGTTCGCCGGAAGCGATGCTGAATGCAATGGCGCAGGACAAGAAGGTGAGCGCCGGTGAACTCACGTTCATCCTCGCCCGTGGCATCGGGGACAGTTTCATCGCCCGCAACATCCCGGCCAAGACGGTGATCCGCTTTCTGCACCACGAGATGGCTGGCACCTGAGGCCGTTTCGCACTACTTCACTGCCATGGACATCTTCGACATCTCCTCAAACCCGTGGATCGCGCTGGCGATCGTCGTGCTGTGCCTGGCCCTGTCGGCCTTCTTCTCGGCCAGCGAAACCGCCCTCACGGCCGCGTCCCGCGCCCGCATGCATGCGCTCGAAAGCGGCGGCGACAAGCGCGCCACCATCGTCAACCGGCTGTTGATGACGCGCGAGAGGCTGATCGGCGCGATGCTGGTCGGCAACAACATCGTCAATGTCGGCGTGTCGTCCTTCACCACCGTGGTGCTGGTCGGCATGTTCGGGGATGCCGGCGTGATCTATGCCACCTTGCTGATGTCCCTGTTCATCATCGTCTTCGCCGAGGTTACGCCGAAGACCGTGGCCATCATCAAACCTGACCAGGTGGCGCTGCTGTTCGCGCGGCCCGTGTCCTGGGCGGTGGCGCTGTTCGCCCCGCTGCTCTACGCCATCGAGGCCCTGGTGCGCCTGATCCTGCGCCCCTTCGGCGTGATCATCGGGGAGAACCAGTCGATGCTCTCCGCCCATGACGAGATCAAGGGCACGGTCGACCTGCTGCATCGCGAGGGCGGGGTGGTCAAGTCCGACCGCGACATGCTCGGTGGCCTGCTCGACCTCAAGGAACTCACGGTCGAGGACGTGATGATCCACCGCACCAAGATGCGGACCATCGATGCGGATCTCGGCCCTGCGGAAATCGTGCGCGAGGTGCTGGCTTCGCCCTATACGCGGATGCCGCTGTGGCGGGGCACGACCGAGAACATCATCGGCGTGCTGCACGCCAAGGACCTGCTGCGCGCGCTCGACGCGGTCGGAGGCGACGCCGGCAAGCTCAACGTGCAGCAGATTTCGTTCTCGCCCTGGTTCGTGCCGGTCAACTCGTCGCTGTCGGGTCAGCTCAAGGCCTTCCTCGCCAAGAAGACGCACTTCGCCCTCGCCGTCGACGAATATGGCGAGGTGATGGGACTGGTGACGCTTGAAGACATCCTCGAGGAGATCGTCGGCGACATCAAGGACGAGCATGACCTGACCGTGCAGGGGGTGCGCCCGCAGCCTGACGGCTCCGTCGTGGTCGACGGCTCTGTCCCGATCCGCGACGTCAACCGCGCCATGGAATGGAACCTGCCCGACGAGGAAGCCACCACCATCGCCGGTCTGGTCATCCACGAAGCCCGCCTCATCCCCGATGCCGGCCAGGCCTTCACCTTCCACGGCTTCCGCTTCGAAGTGATGCGCCGCAGCCGCAACAAGGTAACGAGCCTGAAGATCACGCCGGTGGAGAAGAAGGCGGCGTGAGGATGGACGATCTGGATCCCCCGGCACTGCGCCGCAATGGTCGGGCCTGACCCGACCATCCGCGGTTTTTCACAGCCGCGGAACTGGATGCGGATCGTGGGCGGCAGAACACAAACCCGGCCCCGGCGGCACGCAGTCGCGAAATTCATTTCGAAACGGAGTCATGCAACACCGACGTGATTGAGTTGTTTGGCGTGGCTGGGCGTTGCACAATTCTTGAGTGTTGCAACAAGCCCGCCAGTCCTTCGGGGGGCCTGCCGCGACTACGTTTCGCCCAGCTTCGCAGCCAGCCCGCCAGCCACGATCTCCTCTGCGGCCCTGACCGCCTTCTTGCCCTTTTTCGCGGGTTTTCCGTCGGCAGCAGGCTTGTCCGTCGCCAGATACTGCGCGCGTGCCAGCGCGGCGAAGCGGCCACCCTTGGCGACCAGTTCCTCGAAGGAGCCGCTTTCGACAACCTTGCCCTGCTCAAAGACGAGGATGCGGGTGGCATTGCGGATCGTGGCGAGGCGGTGGGCGATGACGAATGTGGTGCGGCCCTTCATCACCTCGTCGAGCGCCTTCTGCAGCTTCGCCTCGGTGGTCGCGTCGAGCGCGGAGGTCGCTTCATCCAGAATGAGAATCGGGGGATTTTTCAACAAGGCACGGGCAATCGAGATGCGCTGGCGCTCGCCGCCCGAGAGCGTGCGGCCGCGCTCGCCCACCATGGTGTCGAGCCCGTCGGTCTGGCGGCCCATGATCTCGGTCGCCTGCGCGCGCTCGATCGCCTCGCGCATTTCATCCTCGGTCGCGTCCGGCTTGCCGACCAGAAGGTTCTCGCGGATGGTGCGGGCAAACAGCATCGGCTCCTGGAAGACGACGCCGATGTTCCGCCTCAGCGAGCCGAGCGTGTAGTCGCGCAGGTCGACGCCATCGGCGCTGATGCCACCCGATTGCGGATCGAAGGCGCGGTGCAGCAGCCCGAGCGTGGTCGACTTGCCCGAGCCGGTCGAGCCGACGATGGCGATCGTCTCGCCGGGGGAGACATCGAACGACACGTCCAGCACGGCGGGACGCTTGCCATCATAGGAGAAGGAGACGTTGCTGAAGCTGATCTGCCCGGACAGGCGCGTCGCTTCCCTGCCATCCGGCTTGTCGCGCACCTGCGGCAAGGTGTCCATGACCTCGAAGAACTCGCGCATCTTCGGGGCCTGCATGAAGATGAAGTTGACGAAGCCGACCACCTGTTCGAGCCGCCCGATCAGCATGGTGGCGAAGCTGGTGAAGGTCACGATCTCGCCGACCGTGGTCAGCCCCTGCATGTAGAGATACGTGCCGAGCGAGAAGATCGACAACACCGTCAGCGTGGCCGAGGCGCGGGTGGCGATGGTCGCCAGCGCCCACCAAGACAGCACCGGAATTTGCGCATCGAGCAGGCTCTTGATGGTTGTGTGCAGGCCGCGCACCTCTGTCTCGATGCGCGTGAAGCTCTGGATCACCGGCACATTGCCGAGCGCGTCCGACGCCCTCTCGGCGAGGTCGGAATGGTAGCGCTCGACGCTGCCTTGCAGCTTCTCGGTCTTGCGCAGCACGAAGGCGGTGAGCGCCCCGAAAAAGAGCACCAGCACGACCAGCAGCAGGCCCATCTGCCAGTTGAGCCACATGGTGAAGGGCAGCAGCACGAACAGCGCCACGATCGAGGCGCAATGCTCGCGGAAGAACGAAAGCCAAAGGCCCCACATGCCTGACGTGCCATCCAGCATGACCTTCAGCACGCGGCCCGAATGTGTGGCGGTGTGGTAGGCGATCGGCAGCGTCAGCGCGTGCTCGAAATAGTCCGCCATCACCGCAAGGCGGCGGCGATGTGCGAGCCGGTCGGCATGCAGGGCCACAAAAACGCCGGCCATGATGGTGAAGATGCCGAATCCGACCCAGCCCAGCATCAACGGCATCAGTTCCGGCCAGGTCGGCTTCACGCCGGTGCCGGCCGTCCGGGTCAGGACATCGATGATCTTGCCGAACAGCACCGGTTCGGCGAAGGCCGCAACCGCCAGGAACAGGTTGGCAAGGGCGAGGAAGACGCCCAGCCGCTTCTCGGGACCAAGCTGTCCCAGAACGCGAAGATAGATCTTGAACATCGACATGGTCCGAGATGTAGCGGAGCGAGACTTCAGAGGAAAGTCTCATCCTTAACGCTTCCTTCAAGCACCGGAGGATAAAACTGCAAGCGTGAACGTGGGCTGAGTGCGCCCAGTTCCTTGTGTTTCCGGGAGTCATCGATGGATATCGCAACAGGGCTTGGTCTGATCGCCGGCATGGCGACGATCTGCGCGATCATCATCATCGATGGCGGCAATTTCGGCGCCTTCTTCGACAAACACGCGGTCATCATCATCTTCGGCGGCGTGATCGCCTCGACCATGGTGCGTTATCCTTTCTCCGTGATCATCCATGGCATCCCGATGGGCCTGAAGTTCGCGTTCCAGATGCGCGCGTTCCATCCGCGCGACCTTATCGGCGAGATCACGACGCTGGCCGACATCGTCCGCAAGCAAGGTCCGGTCGGGCTTGAGAGCGCGACCATTTCCGATCCGTTTCTGGCGCAGGGCGCCCGCTACATCGCGGACGGATACGACAAGGACTTCATCCGCGACACGATGGAGCGCGACCGTGACAACTTCCTTCAACGGCTCGACGAGGGCTCGAAGGTCTACCGCGCCATCGGCGACTGCGCGCCGGCCTGGGGCATGATCGGCACCATACTGGGCATGGTCACCATGTTCGCCAATATGTCCGACCCGTCCAAGCTCGGCCCCGCCATGGCCACAGCCCTGCTGGCGACGCTTTACGGCGCGGTCATCGCCAATGCCATCGCCACCCCGATCGCGGACAAGCTGCATGTCAAGATCGAGGAGGAGGAGATATCTCGCACGCTCATCATCGACGGCGTCCTTCAGATGCGCGACTCCAAGAGCCCGACGCTGATCAAGGAGATGCTGCTGGCTTACCTGCCTGACAATCACCGCGCCGAATTCGCGGACGCCTGACGATTCGCGGCGTGCAGGACAGGCAGCTGGCGATGGCCAAGAAGAAGCGGGGAGCACATGGCGGACATGGCTGGTTCGTGACCTTCGCCGACCTCATGGCGCTGCTCATGAGCTTCTTCGTCATGGTCGCAGCCTATTCTTCACAGAACAAGGAGAAGATGCAGGTCATCGCGGGGTCTTTCCGCGAGGCGTTCGGCAGCAACAAGGACAACCGCTTTGCGGGCATCGTCGAGCTTAACGGCATTCCGACCCGGCCCCATCTGCTCAATGCGAAGCTCAAGCCGATCGAGGAAGCCTCGGACTTCACAGCGCCCAACGATCTCAAGCGCAGGACCGAAGGGACCGCGGCCGCGAGCGTCGACCGCGGCTTTGCACTCGCGGCGTCATCGCTGCGGCAGGCGCTCAACGACATGCCCGAGATCGCGCAGGTCTCGAAGAACATCATCATCGAGGAAACCAAGGACGGCCTGAACCTCTCGCTTGTCGACCAGGACGGGCGTTCGATGTTCGCGGACGGATCGGTCAATCCGTTCGAGCGGACCCGCTTGGTGCTGGAGGCGGTCGTGCCGACCCTGCGCCGCATGCCGAACCGAATTGCGATCAGCGGGCATACATCCGGTCCGCGGCCTGGCCAGCGCCTGCCCGGCGGCGGATGGGAGCTGTCAGTGGGCCGTGCGGCGGCCGTGCGCGAGATTCTGGCCAGCGCCGGCGTTCCGGACAGCCGTTTCGCCTCTGTCACGGGCAAGGCCGAGACCGACCCGATGTTCCCGGACAACCCGGATCTTGCCGCGAACCGGCGCGTGACCATCACCTTGCTTTATGAGCAGCCGCCCTTGCCCCTGGGGCTCAAGCCCTGAAGGACCTTCTAGTCGGCGGCCACGACGAGCGCCCAGTAGACCTTGTATTTCGAGGCCGGCGCATAGGCGGTTGCAATGCCCATGCGCGTCGCGCTCGTGCTGCGCATGACGCGGTCGTGCTGGGCTGAGTCACGCCAGCCGGAGAAGGCTTCGGCGAGCGTGCGGTAACCGGCCGAGAGGTTGACCTCGGGACCGGCTGTTCCTCCACGCCGCAGGCGGTCCTTGGCGGCCTCGGCCGAGGCGGGCGTGTCCGAAGCCGCCATCGCCCGGGCTTCGCTCAGCGCCGCGGCGGAAAGAGCCGGATCAAGGCGCAGGGCGCCGAGCCCCTTGTTCATCCGGTAGGCCGAGATCATGGCGCGGGCCTGCGCGCTGTCGACGACGGCACCGGTCCGGCCAAGGTCGGCATAGAAAGCCGGCTGGCCACCTGCGCCGCGCTGGGTGTCGGCGCAGCCCGCCAGCCCCAGCATGGCCACGAGCGCGGCGGCTGCCTGTGTGCAACTCATCGCTGACCTCCAATCAAGGCTTTGCCGGTCCGCGCGTCGCGGCCCTCGCCTTGCCGCCGGTCCCGGCCGGTTGTTGCGCGGCGGGTTGGACCGCTGCGGCGCTCTGGGGCCGGCGGCGCGCCTGGATCGCGGCCGTCTGAGCTTCCTGGGCGTCCTCAAGCGTGTCGACGAGGTCCTCAAGCGTGTCCTCGATGCGGTCCAGCCCCTTGATCGCGACCTCGCGTTCAGGCTGGCCGATGCCCTCCTGAACCAGGTTGGCGAAAATGGCGAAATGCAGGTCGCTGGCCACCAGCCCCACGCTGTCGACCTCGGGCACGATGCAGATCAGATCGAAATCGAGCGCGCTTTCCGTGATCTTCTTGAACAGCACACGTGGCTTCGGCTCCTTCAGGACCTGCGCATGGCGCGCCGCCGCCGCCAGCATCACGTCGTTGACCCGCGCGGGATCGGCCGTGCGCGGCACGGTCAGCGAGACGATGACGCGGCCCGTACGGTCCGAACGGACCCGGTTCTTGACGACGCCCGAGATCAGGTTCGAGTTCGGTACGATCACCGTCGAGCGGTCAAATGTCTCGATCTCGGTCGAGCGCACGTTGATGCGCCTGACGATGCCTTCGCCATCGCCGACCACGATCAGGTCGCCGACCCTGATCGGGCGCTCCCAAAGCAGGATCAACCCCGATACGAAATTGGAGACGATCGACTGAAGGCCAAAGCCGATGCCGACCGACAGCGCGCCCGCCACGATCGTGAGCCGCTCCAGACTGAGGCCAAGCGAGGAGATGGCGAGGGCCAGCGCGGCCACAAAGCCGATATATCCCGCCATCGTGCGCAGCGAATTGCGCAGCCCGGTGTCGAGGTCGGTGGCCGGCAGAAAGCGCTCGTCGAGCCAGCGCGTCAGCGCCTTGGTTGCGGCGAGGCCCAGGGCGAACAGCACGCCGGCGACCACGATGGCCGAGAGCGAGATCGTGACGTCGCCGACCTTGAAGCCGAAGAACGCGGCTTTCAGCGATGATGTCAGGTCGGCGGATTCGATGCCCCAGGGTGCCAGGATCAGCATCAGCGCCACGATGATCAGGACCAGCTTGACCAGTCCCGCCGTCACCACGGCAGCCTGCTCCAGGGAGCGCTTGCGCAGGCCGACATTGGTCTGCAGCATGGTCGAGACCCTGCCGTCGCCGGCGAGGATGGTCTGCAGCCCTTCGTCGGCGAGGATGAGCGCCAGGCCGATCAGCGTCGCGACGATCAGCACCCAGGCCGACTGCTCGACGAGAAACGAGCCGAAGGCGACGTAGCCCAGCAAGGTTCCGGTGCCGATGGCGATGACCAGCGCCCAGCCCAGAAGCCTGAGCGGCGCGAGGACCGCGCCATCGACCGGAACGTAGGGACCAAGCCCTTCCTCGTCCTGCTCTTCGGAGGTGTCGCGCAGCTTGTTGAGCCAATAGGCCAGCACGGTCGCGAACAGCAGCGCGAAGGCCGAGCGCGCCGCGATCGAGATGGACAGGCCAGCCGCGATGGCCTGAAACAGCGCTTCGACCGCCTTCGCCGTGACAAGGACGGCAGCGCAGGCGACAACCATCTTCTTCAGCGCAGCCGCGTTGCGGTCGGCGACGCCGAAAATGCGGCGCTGCGGCCATTTCGGCGCGAGCGTCGCATCAGACAGGGCGCTGACAAAGGCCAGAAAGGCCAGCCCGCCGAGGATGGCCCAGGCAAAGGGCTCGACCCGGCGCGGAACGAGGCCGCCATTGATCAGCGCGGTATAGAACAACCAGCTTCCGATGGCTGCGGGCAGCGTGCCGGCGGCGAGCCTGACGATGCCCGCCACCACGCGGCTCATGCGCGTCGCCTCGGTTTCGGCGCCGAACCGCGCCATGACCACCGGCAGATAACGCGAGCGGGCCAGATAAAGACCCGTCGCAGCGATGGCTGACAGGATCACAAGCAGGAAACTGCTGTCGCCGAGCCGCGAAGAGATCGAGAGCAGCCAGTCGCGCGCCAGCAGGTTGAGCGCACGCACATCGTCGGGAAGCGAGGACAGGACCGACAGCCAAAGGCTGGGGCTGAACAGGCTGGGTCCGTGTTCGAACAGTGTCCGCGCAAACAGCGCCCGTCGTTTGTCGGCAATCGTGCTGGTGATCTGTTCGGTCTGGAGCTGCAGGGTTCGCGAAAGCCTTGCCATCTCGTCGGCATCGGCGAGCGCCTTTTCCCGCACGGCGCGCTCGTTGGCGAGATCGGCGCTTTCAGGGGGGGCCTTGGCGTCCGGCTTGGGGCCAAGCTGCTCGAGACGCGCCCTCGCCTGATCGGCGCGCGGACCAAGATCGTCCACCATCGCCCTCAATTCGTCGAGCACGGGTCCGGCGCGCAGGCGCATGCGCTGCAGGGCCGGATCATCCAGTTCCCTGCCCGACAGCGCTGTTTCCATCTGCTGCAGTTCCGTGCGGAGCAGATCGAGGCGGACACGCGGCGAGACCGGCTCAGCGGGGGTCTGCGCGAGGACGGTCATGCACGGGGTCAGGACGAACAGCATCAAGACCAGCAGGCGCATGCTCCCCGACGAAACACGGCGCCAGACGCCGCGCTGCCGAAGGCTCTGCCCATCCCACTGTCCTGTCGGCGTCATGTCCATGTCCAGCCTGCTGATTCGTGAACAGCCAGCCTCGCCATGCACGCAGGGCAAAGGCAAGTCCTGCCAGAGCCGTGGCCGACGATCATGGCCTTTTGCGGGTCCGTTCAGGATGTTCCGCGCCTTGCTTCAGCGCCGCATGGGCCAGCATGTGCGACCAGATATCGGCCACGCTCCTGCGGCGCGCATGCCTGGCGCGGAACGCCACGATGGACAGCGGCAGTGTCCAGCCCGATCCGCCGAGAGGGACAAGCTCCGTGCCGTGATGGCTGACTGTGGCATCGGTGAACCAGCCGACCCCGAGGCCCGCGCAGGTCATGGCATGCAGCACGTCGGCCATGTCACTCTCCGCATGGCGGGCGCCGAGGAGGCGTTGCGGCGCGGCCTCGATGATCAGGTCCACGAGCCGGGCAAAGTAGATGGCCGGCGAGTACATCAGCAGCGGCACCGGGCGAGTCTCGCTGCCAGGGAAGCTCCAGCCGCGCGCCATGGCCGCCTTGCCCGCCCACGGTCTGAGGACATCGCGGCCGAGCACAATGCGTTCGAACTGGGCCGGGTCGAGGTGGACAGGCTGCTGTGCCGTCTCGTGGCAGATCATGATGTCGGTTGAGCCGGAGACCAGCGAGCCGACGAGGTCGAGCACATTGCCGTGGACCAGGGCGCAGGTGGCGCCGCTGGCGGCGGTCCACTCCGACCACCAGCCACTGAACATCGACGTCGCGATGACATAGGGCAGGGCGACGCGGACATGGTCACGCCCGAAGACGGGCCGACCCTCGATGTCGCCCCGCGCTTCCGCGAGCCGCGCGAGCAGATCGCCGGCGTGGGTGCGGAACTGCTCGCCAGCCGTGGTGAGGGCGGGCGGAAACACACCCCGGTCGATCAAGGCTGCGCCCGCCCAGGCTTCGAGCGACTGGATCCGGCGGCTGAAGGCGGCCTGCGAGGTGTTGCGCCGGGCTGCGGCGCGCGTGAAGTTCCGGGTTTCCGCGAGGGTCAGAAAGTCCTGCAGCCAGCGTGTGTCCACCGCAAATCTCCGCACCGAGGGATGCCGATCGGCCGCCGCGCAGGCTTCGGTACAGGTCAGCCGGCGTCGATCCGACGAAAGCTATGCAGATTTTGCATCATCCGGGCAAGGATGGTTGCCACGCAGCGTCATCCGGCTGCCATGCGCCATGCCCTTTTGCGGGCTTTGCATTGGCCCTGACACGTGCTTGCATGCAGTCTTGGCATACACCAACCGAGGCCAAGCATCACCATGCAGATCAATCCGCCCTACCTCATGTTCCTTGGCGATGTCCCGGACCAGCTCGCGGCCAAGACGGCGCATGGCATCGTCGACTGGCGAGCCGAGTGGTGCATCGGGCAGATGCGCCTGCCGGGCTGCGGCGCCGACCTGCATCTTGCGGACATGACCATCGCCGAGGCGTGTGCCAAAGGCGCGAAGACGATGATCGTCGGCGTCGCCAATGCCGGCGGCGTGCTGCCGGCGCATTGGGCCAGCTCCATCGTCGCGGCGATCGAGGCCGGCATGGATGTCGCCAGCGGGCTGCACATGAAACTGGGCGACAATGCCGAGATTGCTGCCGCCGCTGCCAGGCATGGCCGGCAATTGTTCGACGTGCGCCACACCGACCAGCGTTTCGCCACGGGCAAGGGGACCAAGCGCCCGGGCCTCAGGCTGCTGACGGTCGGCACGGATTGTTCGGCCGGCAAGAAGTACACGGCGCTGGCGCTGGAGAAGGAGATGCGCACGCGCGGCTTCGACGCCGATTTCCGCGCGACCGGGCAGACCGGCATCTTCATTTCGGGCCGGGGCGTGGCGATCGACGCCGTGGTCGCGGATTTCATCTCCGGCGCAGTGGAGTGGATCGCGCCGGCCGCCGACCCGGGCCATTGGGATCTGATCGAAGGACAGGGGTCGCTGTTCCATCCCTCGTTCTCCGGCGTCACCCTCGGGCTGCTGCACGGTGCCCAGCCTGATGCCTTCGTCGTCTGCCATGAGCCGACCCGCACCAGGATGCGTGGCGTGCAGCATCCGTTGCCGACGATCCAGCAGGTGATCGACCTGACCATCGCCTGCGGGCAACTGACCAATCCGGCCATCCGCTGCGTGGGGATCGCCATCAACACACAGGCGCTCGATCAGGCAGCCGCCTTGCACGTGCTCGCGGAAGCGTCCGCGAAGCATCACCTGCCCGCGGTGGACCCGGTGCGCTTCGGCGTCGGCGCCATCGTCGACAGGATCACGGCCGAGTACCCCGCATCGACCCGCACCAAGACCCATTGAGGGCATGATGAACCAGTTCGGCCCTCTCAGCCTGACCGTGGCGATCGAACGTTTTCCGATCGCCGGGGCCTTCACCATTTCGCGCGGCAGCCGGACTGAAGCCGTCGTGGTGACCGCCACGGTGTCGGATGGCCATCATGTGGGCCGCGCCGAATGCGTGCCCTATCCGCGCTATGGCGAGACCGTCGAGGGGGTCGCGGCGGCCATCGAGGCACAAGGCGGGCTGCTTGCGCGCGGCGGTGATCAGGCGTCGCTGACGGCGGGGCTCAAGGCCGGCGCGGCGCGCAACGCACTTGACTGCGCCTTGTGGGATCTGGCGGCGAAGGCTGCCGGCAAACGGGTATGGGAGGTGGCCGGCGTTGCTGCTCCACGGCCCGTCATCACCTGCTACACGCTGAGCCTTGGCGATCCGGCGAGCATGCAGGCCGCCGCCGAGGCTGCGAGCCACCGTCCGCTGCTCAAGGTCAAGCTTGGCGGCGAGGGCGATGCGGAGCGGATCGCCGCGGTCCGTCGTGGCGCGCCGCAATCGCGCATCGTGGTCGACGCCAACGAAGCCTGGACCGAGGCGACTTTCGACCGGAATGTCGCGGCCTGCGCCGCAGCGCGCGTCGAACTGATCGAGCAACCGCTGCCGGCCGCCGATGACGGGGCGCTGCAGCATCTGAGCAGCCCGATCCCGATCTGTGCGGACGAGAGCTTCCATGGCCTCGACAAGCTTGCCGCGACGATGGAGCTCTACGACGCCATCAACATCAAGCTCGACAAGACCGGCGGCCTGAGCGCCGCCCTTCAGGTGGCGGAGGCGGCGCGCCGGCACGACATGCCGGTCATGGTCGGCTGCATGCTGGGCACGTCGCTGGCCATGGCGCCGGCCATGCTGATCGCCGCGGGCGCCGCGTTCGTCGATCTCGACGGGCCGCTGCTGCTGAAGCTGGACCGTGTTCCGGGCTTGCAATTTGAAGGATCAACGGTCCACCCTTATCCTGCGACGCTCTGGGGATGATCGCATCCGGACACGGGCCGGGGCGATGCGCGATTTTGTCAACAAGAACGGGGAAGATGTGACAATGACCAAGACCAACCTGACGGCCGTGATCGCCGCAACAGCCATGCTGGCCGGTGGCGCCGCCGTTGCGCAAACACTGGTGCCAAGCCCGACGCTGGACGCCATCCGCGCCCGCGGCAATCTCGAATGCGGCGTGCATGTCGGCGTGCCGGGCTTCTCGTTTCCGAACGACAAGGGCGAGTGGAGCGGCCTTGACGTGGACTATTGCCGGGCGCTCGCGGCCGCCGTTCTCGGCGATGCCGGCAAGGTGAAGTTCACCCCCACGACCGTTCAGCAGCGTTGGCCGGTGCTGCAGTCGGGCCAGGTGGACCTGCTCTCGCGCAACACCACCATCACCTTCTCGCGCAACGCCACGCTGGGCGTGAACTTCCAGGGCATCAACTTCTATGAGGGCCAGACCTTCATCGTGCGCAAGGCCTCGAAGGCCACCGCCGCCAAGGACCTCGACGGCGCCTCTGTCTGTGTCGCGGCCGGATCGACCGAAGAGAAGAATGCTGCCGACTGGTTCCGCGAGCGCAACCTGAAGGTCACCATCACCAACTTCCAGAAGAACGACGATGCCATCGCCGCCTATGACGCCGGGCGCTGCGACGCCTACACCGCTGGCGTCGGCGCCCTCGCCGGCCAGCGCGCCAAGCTGAAGACACCCGATGACCACATCATCATGGCCGAGCCGATCTCCAATGATCCGCAAGGGCCGGTGACGCGTTACGGCGACGAGCGCTGGCAGGCGGTGGTGCGCTGGGTGCTGAACGGCATGATCGCCGCCGAGAACCTTGGCGTGACATCGAAGAATGTCGATGACATGCGCGCCAACTCGAAGAATGCCGAAGTGCGCCGCCTGCTCGGCGCCGAAGGCAATTTCGGCCAGATGCTCGGCCTGTCGAATGACTGGATGTACAACGCCATCAAGGCCGTCGGCAATTACGGCGAGAGCTTTGACCGCACGGTCGGCAAGGACTCCTCGCTCAAGCTCGAACGCGGCCAGAATGCGCTGTGGACCAAGGGCGGCCTCTTGTTCACCCCGCCGTTCCAGTGATCTGAGCACGGTTCGCTGCCGTCGTTATCGCGGATTGCCCATGAACTCCCTCTCCCCTTGCGGGAGAGGGCTGGGGAGAGGGGTCGCACAGTGCTTGCTGCCTTTTCGATTAGCGCGCGCGAACCAAGCTTGCGGCCCGCTCTTTTCAGAGTCCTGCGCAACCCCTCTCCCTAACCCTCTCCCAAAAGGGGCGAGGGCACCAGGCCGCTGATCTGCGTCTCGCTTTCCGGATACCATCAACCATGCTTCGCCGCCTGTTCTATGATGCAAGGATACGTGACCTGTTCTGGCAGGTCGCGATATCGGCGTCGCTGGTCGGGCTGACGGTCTTCTTCGTTCGCAACGCCTCGCAGAACATGGTCAATGCCGGCATCGCCTCCGGCTTCGATTTCCTGTGGCGCTCGGCAGGGATCGATGTTCCCTTCACGCTGACAGGTTACAAATCCTCAGACAACATCTGGGCGCTGTTCTGGGCTGGTGTGACCAATACCCTGTTCGTGTCGCTGATCTCGATGCTGCTGGCGACGCTGCTCGGCTTCGTGATCGGTCTCGCGCGTCTGTCCTCGCACTGGCTGCTCTCGGCCATTGCCGGAGCCTATGTCGAGTTCGTGCGCAACATCCCGCTGCTGTTCTTCGTGCTGTTCTGGTATTTCGGCGTGATCGCCGCCTTGCCGCAACCGCGTGACAGCCTCAACCTGTTCTCGGCGATCTTCCTGAACAATCGCGGGCTGACGGTGCCGGCCGCAACCAGCGGCGCACCGTTCCAGTGGGCGCTGGCGGCCATCCTGTTCGCTTTCGCCGCCCAATGGCTGGTGTCGCGCTGGGCTGCGCGCCGCAAGGCCGAGACCGGCGCCGACACGCCGGTGCTGGCGATCGGGCTGGTGCTGTGCGCCCTTGTGCCCATCGCGGCGCTGGTCTGGGCGGCGCGCTCCACCGGCTGGGACATGCCGCAGGCCGGGCGCTTCAACCTGCGCGGCGGCTTCGTCATCATCCCCGAATTCGTGGCGCTGCTGGCCGCCCTGGTGACCTATACGGCCGGGTTCGTCGCCGAGATCGTGCGCGGCGGCATCGGCGCCGTGGCCAGGGGCCAGCGCGAAGCGGCCGCATCGCTGGGACTGAAGCCCGGCCAGATTCTCCGCTTCGTCGTCATTCCGCAGGCGATGCGCGTGATGATCCCGCCGATGACCAGCCAGTACCTCAACGTGCTGAAGAACTCGTCCTTCGGTGCGGCCATTGCCTATCCCGATGTGGTCAGCCTGTTCATGGGGTCGGCGCTCAACGACACCGGCCAGGCCATCGAGATCATCGCGATGACACTGGCGGTCTACCTGTTCTTCGGGCTGATCGTCTCGGCGCTGATGAACTGGTACAACGCCCGCATCGCACTGGTGACGCGATGAGCGCGCGCGCCGCCTCCCTCCGGCTGTGGCAGCAGCGTCTGTTCTCGACCCCGGCGCAGACCGCGATCACGCTGGCGATCGCCGTCTGCGTGGTCTGGCTGCTGACGCCCTTCACGCGCTGGGCACTCGTCAATGCGACCTGGAGCGGCGAGACGCGCGCCGATTGCGTCCCGGGCGGGGCCTGCTGGGTCTTCATCCGCGCCCGCTTCGGCCAGTTCATGTACGGTTTTTATCCGGTGGCCGAGCGCTGGCGGCCCAACCTGTTCGGGCTCGTGTCGCTGGCGGCCATTGCGCCGCTGTTCGTCCTGACCGGCAGGGCCCGGCTGCGGCTCGGAATCGCAGCGCTGCTGGTTCTGCCGCCGCTGGGCGTCTGGCTGATCGGCGGCGGCTACGGGCTGGCAGCCGTCGAGACGCGGGCCTGGGGCGGGCTTATGCTGACGTTGTTCATCGCCATCTATGCCGGGCTGATCGCCGTGCCGCTGGGCATCCTGCTGGCGCTGGGGCGGCAATCGCGCCTGCCGTTGATCCGGACCTTGTCGGTGGTGTTCATCGAGTTCTGGCGCGGGGTTCCGATCATCGCGGTGATCTTTCTGGCCTCGCTGCTGCTGCCGCTGGTCATGCCCGCCGGCGTCGGCGTTGACCGGCTGGCGCGCGCCGTCATCGGCCTTGGCCTTGTCATCGCAGCCTACATGGCGGAGGCGGTGCGCGGGGGACTGCAGGCGCTGCCCAAGGGCCAGGCGGAGGCCGCTTCTGCGCTCGGGCTCGGCTACTGGCAGACCACAGGCCTGATCACGCTGCCGCAGGCGCTGCGCATCTCGCTGCCGGCAATGACCAACGAGTTCATCGCGCTGGTCAAGAACACGACGCTGGTGCTGGTCGTCTCGATCCTCGACCTGCTCGGCATCGCCCAGAGTTCGCTTGCGGACCCGGCCTGGGTCGGCATGAACATCGAAGCCTACCTGTTCGCCGGAACCATCTACTGGCTGATCTGCTTCGCCCTCTCGCGCTGGAGCCGCTCGCTCGAGGCAGGCGGGCCCAAGGGGCACTGAACGGCCAGGGCCTTGGAAAGGGGGAAATGGCGGTCCCGAAGGGATTCGAACCCCTGACCTTTGGTTTAGGAAACCACTGCTCTATCCTGCTGAGCTACGGAACCGCACGGGCTCTCCCTTAGCATGATTTGGACAATGGTGAAGAGGCCGGGACCGTGATCCGTCGGTTGAGCGCATGCTGTCCTGCGGCCGTGACCCTTGCGGGCGGCGCGCCGTTGTCGCACACAGGCACCGCATTTCCGTCGCTCGAACCGCCAGCAACAGGGCTCCATGACATCGACCATGCTTGAACTGGGCCTGATGGCCATCGCGCTTCTGGCCGGCGGCGCCGTGACCGGCCTCCTGGCTGGGCTGTTTGGCGTCGGCGGCGGAGCCGTGATGGTGCCGATCCTTTATGAGGTCTTCGGCGTGGTGGGCGTGCCGGCCGAGGTGCGGATGCCCCTGTGCGTCGGTACGTCGCTGATGGCGATCATCCCGACAGCCATCAGTTCCTATCGCAAGCATCTGAGCAAGGGGCTCGTCGAGCAGGACATTCTCCGGCTCTGGGCGGTTCCTGTTCTGCTGGGCGTCATTCTGGGAAGTCTTGTGGCGCGCTATGCGCCGGCTGGCCTGTTCAAAATCGTCTTTGTCGTTGTCGCTGGCGCCTCCGCCGCGCGCCTTCTGTTCGGCAACGACAGGTGGAAGATCTCGGACACGCTGCCATCAGACGGGGTCATGCGGCTGTTCGGCGGGCTGATCGGGGCCATGTCCTCGTTGATGGGGATAGGCGGCGGCCAGATATCAAACATCTTCATGATGCTTTACGGCCGCGATATCCGGCAGGCCGTGTCGACCTCGGCCGGACTTGGCGTGATCATCGCCATTCCGGGCGCCCTGGGCTATGTTTTCGCCGGCTGGCCGAAGATGGCGATCCTGCCGCCGGGCTCGCTGGGATATGTCTCGTTGATTGCCTTCGCCTGCATCGTGCCGGCCAGCATCTTCACCGCTCCGCTCGGCGCGAGCCTCGCGCACAGGTTGCCGCGTCGGCGGCTGGAACTCGCTTTCGGCATCTTCCTGCTGATCGTCTGCGTCCGCTTTCTCTACAGTCTGGCGACAGGCCGCTGATGGGGCATTGCAAGCGCCTCCGGCATGCGTCCCATGTTTTGGTGGCGGGCTGGCTGATCACCTGTCCGGCCTTGGCTGCGGCGTGCGGATGGCCAACGCAGGAGCCGTCCACCCTCTCGTTCGATGGCGTCACGGCGGAGGGTGACATGCTGCTGAGCGATGGCAGCCGCGGACGGCTTCCAGGTCTGCGCGTCCGTCCGCCGGCCGGCAGCGAGGAGATGTTGAGCCGTGTCCTGTCGCCCTGGGCCGGGGCAGCCGTGGCGCTTCTTGAGCCGGACTCCGGACCGGACCGGTGGGGACGCGTCGCCGTCGCGATTGTGTCACGGGGTGCTGATCCTGGGCGGGACCTGGCCTTGAACCTGCTGGAATCGGGCTTTGCCATGGTGTGGCCCCCAGAAATGCCGCCAAACTGCCGCATTCCGTATCTTGAAACGGAGGCGGTGGCCCGCAGGGCGGCGCGCGGCCTGTGGGCCGGGGCCGGTTCTGGCCTGATGGACGCCACACAAGGGCAGGTCCTCGCGGGCCGGGCAGGGGAGATGGTGGTGATGCAGGGGCGTGTCAGCCATGTCGGGCAAACCCGGCGGGCGGCCTTTCTGAATTTCGGTGCGCGCGGAACCGGCGCGAGCGCGGAGCTCAGCCTGCTGGTCTGGCGTGATCTCGAGCGCAAGGGCTGGACACGCGACAGCCTTCGCGGCCAGACTCTCAGGTTGCGCGGGGTGATCCGGTCGGCCAATCCCGCACGCATGCTGATCACGGACGCAAGCTCTGTGGAGAGAGTGGATTGAAACGGCGGACATGCGACGCGTGACGGACATCTGGGGAGGTTTGATGCGGGCGGCGCGGGTCCAGCCCGTGCTCGCAGCGCTGCTGGCAGCAGCGGTCCTCGCCGGCTGCGCGGGCGAGCGTCCGGTGTTCCTGCCGCCCGAGCCGACGCGCCGTCCGCCGGTGCTGGCAAACGGAGTGGGCAACGCGATCGACGCCGCCGCCCAGCGCGAACATCTCAGGCTGATGTCCGCCTTCGGCGGTGAGTATCGTGCACCGGCGGCCAAGCGCGCCATCGAGGAGATCATCGCCAAGCTGGCGGCCAGCGAGGGCAAGACGGACAGCCAGTATGAGGTCACCTTGCTGAACTCGCCGGTGGTCAATGCCTTCGCCTTGCCCAACGGCCGACTCTACCTGACGCGCGGCCTGCTTGCGCTCGCCAATGACAAGTCCGAGATGGCGGCCGTTATCGCCCATGAGATCGCCCATGTGCAGGCGCGGCATGCGGTCGAGCGTGCCGAACTGCAACAGCGCTCGGAACTGGTGCAGCGGGTTGTCTCGCAGGTTCTCGAAGACCCGGTGGCGGGCGCGCTGGTGCAGGCGCGTTCCCGGGTCTCGATTGCCAGCTTCTCGCGGCAGCAGGAGCTTGAGGCCGACCTGATCGCTGTCCGCGCGATCTCTGTTGCGGGATATGATCCTTATGGAGCCTCGCGCTTTCTGGCCTCGTTGGGCCGCACCACCAGCCACCGCTCCATGCTGATGGGCGAGCGGCCGGGGCAGAACGGCCTCGACATCCTGTCGACCCATCCGTCGACAACCGAACGCGTCCAGCTGACGCTGGCGTCGGCACGGCAGATTTCGGCGCCGGGCCTCGGCATCCGCGACAAGGACGGCTGGCTGGCTGCCCTGGACGGGGTGACCTTCGGCGACGAGCCGAAGGAGGGGATCGTGCGCGGACGGCGCTATCTCAATCCGGCGCTTGGCCTCAGCTTCACGGCGCCCGAGGGCCTGACGCTCGAAAGCACTGCCGATGCGGTTCTCGGCGTTGGCGGCAACGGCAGCCGGGCCATGCGCTTTGATAGCGTGCAGCTCGACGGCAACCAGACGCTCGAATCCTATGTGGGGGCTGGCTGGATCGAAGGCGTCACGCCCGGGCCGGTGGAGCGCCTGTCGGTGAACGGGCTGCCGGCCGCCTTGACCTCAGGCAAGGGGACCGACTGGAACTTCAGGCTTGCCGCCATCCAGAGCAACCAGCGGACCTTCCGGTTCATCTTTGCCGCGAGGGGGCCAGAGGGCGATCTCGACCGGCAGTTCCGCGCGGTGATCACCAGTTTCCGCCAGCTTTCGCCGACCGAAGCATCAGCCGTGAAGCCGCTGCGCCTCAAGATCGTCACCGCCGGCACGAGCGACACGCTCGCTTCGCTGGCAGGGCAGATGGCGATCGAGGACAAGGCGCTCGAACAGTTCGCCATTCTCAACGGGCTGGAGCGCAATGCCGGTCCGGTACCGGGCCAGCGCTACAAGATCATCGCCGAGTAGGCGCGGTCAGACCAGCACGCTCTCGGGCCTGGGGTGCCGGTCGAGGAGCGCGCGTTTGAGCTTCTCGATCGCCCGGTTCTCGATCTGCCGCACGCGCTCCTTCGAAATGCCGAGAACAGCCCCGAGCGATTCAAGGGTGGCCTGGTCATCGCTGAGCCGGCGTTCGTGAAGGATGCGCATCTCGCGCTCTGACAGGACTGCCAGAGCCGCCCGCAGCCACTTCGTCCGGCGTTCGCTGTCGATGCCGTCGCCCACCACTTCGTCCTGCAAGGGGGCGTTGTCCGGTATGAAGTCCATCCGCTCCGCGGTCGCTCCGGAGTCATCGTCAAGCAGGGGCGCATTGAGTGACACGTCCGGTCCCGAGAGGCGCGCGTCCATCGTCGCGACATCGGCTTTCGAGACGCCAAGCGTCGTCGCGATATGCTGGTGAACCTTGTCGCTGACGCGCTCGTCGCCATTGCGTGTCAACCTGGCGCGCAGGCGCCGCAGATTGAAAAACAGCGCCTTTTGCGCAGAGCTCGTGCCGCCACGCACGATCGACCAGTTCCGCAGGATGAAATCCTGTATCGAGGCCCTGATCCACCATGTCGCGTAGGTCGAGAAGCGAACCTCTCGGTCTGGCTCGAAGCGCGCCGCAGCTTCAAGCAGGCCGATGTGACCCTCCTGAACGAGGTCCGCCATCGGCAGCCCGTAGTGACGAAACCGGGCAGCGAGGGCGATCACGAGCCGCATATGGGCTGACGCGAGGCGGTGAAGGGCGACCTCATCACGGTCGTCTTTCCAACGGACGGCAAGGGCGCGCTCCTCATCGCGTTCAAGAAAGGGAGCGTTCATCGCTGCCCTGATGAAACTGCGTTGAACTCCGGCGACCTCAGCCATACGCGGCACTCCCCCCAAGGATACGTAGTCTTACGGACACATATTCCAAGTGGATCACCGCCACTAACGTTTTGTTTGCTTATTTCCAGTCCCGGGCCTTGAGTCCGATTGACGCAGGCAAAAAAAGAACCCGGGCCGGAGCGCCGGGTTCGTTCTGATTGCGAGGTTGGACTGGTCAGGCGGCTTCCGCCTCGTCGCCTGCCTCGTCAGTCTCGGCCTCTTCCGTGCCTTTGGCGGCGCGGCGCGGCGATTTCGCGAGTTGCCCTTCGATCTTCTTCAGCGCCTCCGTGTCGGTGACGTCATCAACCGCGGCGATTTCGCGCACCATGCGGTCAAGCGCCGCCTCATAGAGCTGCCGTTCCGAGTACGACTGCTCCGGCTGGGCCTCGGAGCGATGAAGGTCGCGGACCACTTCCGAGATGGCGATGATGTCGCCCGAATTGATCTTCGCCTCGTATTCCTGCGCGCGGCGCGACCACATCGTGCGCTTCACGCGGGCACGGCCCGTCAGGGTCTCGAGCGCTTTGGCCACGGTCGGCTCGTCGGCCAGTTTCCGCATGCCGACAGTCGCCGCCTTCGCCGTCGGGACACGCAGCGTCATCTTGTCCTTCGAAAAGCTGACGACAAACAATTCAAGTTTGAATCCAGCGACTTCCTGTTCCTCGATCGCCACGATCTGACCCACGCCATGGGCTGGGTAGACAACATGTTCGCCGGTCTTGAAGCCCTGGCGCGTGACGCTCTTCTTGATTGTGGTCATCTAGAATCAATCTCCTGATCGATCTGCCTGACGGCAGACAACACTCCACGGCCGCCCATGCCGGGCCGGCACAGGTTGCCCATCACGACTTCGCATGCGTGACAAGACGCTTGCGCACTTCCCCTCAGCCGTTGTGAAAGGCATGTCCCGCTGGCGCGCCGCTTCTTGCCGGCCGCAATCACTTACGGCTCGGAATGATCGACAACCTGTTGTGAAAACCCCCACTTTGCGGGAGCGTGGACCTGAATTCCGACTGAGAGAAGGTGTTACCACATATTTCAGCGGGTTTCAAAGCTTAAGCGATTTGTTAACCACACGCCGGACGCACATGGTTAACAGATTCCTGCCGCACGGGGCACTCAGTCGCCTTCACCCGGTTCGGGCGAGAAATAGGCTTCGAATTTGCCGGCCACACCGTCAAAGCTCTTGGCGTCGCCCGGCGCGTCCTTCTTGCGGGTGATGTTGGGCCATGACTTCGCGTAATCGACGTTCAGCTTCAGCCATTGCTCAAGGCCCGGTTCGGTGTCCGGCTTGATCGCCTCGGCGGGGCATTCAGGTTCGCACACGCCGCAGTCAATGCATTCGTCGGGATGGATGACGAGCATGTTCTCGCCCTCATAGAAGCAGTCGACGGGGCAAACCTCGACACAATCCATGTATTTGCACTTGATGCAGTTCTCGGTAACGACGTAGGTCATTCACTATCCCCGGCGGGCCCTGCGGGCCGATTGGTTGTGGTCGCGGGCCCCTCGGGACCGGCTGCGGCGAACCTTGGTCGAGGTCTAGCCTCGCACGGCCATGTGTTCAAGCTGTGCCGAATGCGGATCAGCCTGGATTGACCGGCTCATAAAGCTCCGCGACGCTGGCCGCATCGCCCCGCCTTGCGCCGAGGCCGATGACCCGGACCACCGCCGTCGCGTGGGGGGCAGCGATGGTCAGGACATCCCCGTATCTGAGGGCGTGCGCGGCAGACGTCACCCTTCGGCCGCCGATGCGCACATGGCCGGACTCGATCAAGTCCTGCGCCGCCGTGCGCGTGCGGGCAAAGCGCGCGTACCAGATCCACTTGTCCAGCCGCTGCCTGTCGTCACGCATCGGCAGCCGGAGCGTTCAGGGCTTGCGTTCACTTTCAAGCCGCGCCTTGAGGGCGGCCAGCTTCGCGAAGGGTGAATCGGGATCCGGCTGGCGCTCGGGCCTCGGCGCGCGTGGCTCATCGCGGAAGCCGCGATCCGGCCGCGCGTCGCCGCGCTTGTCGCCGCGATGCTCCGGGCGCGGACCACGCTGGTCACGTCCGCCAAACCTCCTGCCGCCGGCCTCCTCACCCGCGTCGTCGCCGATGGCGCGCGGCGCAGGTCCCCTGTCGCGATTTCCGAAAGGCTTGCCGCGGCCAGCGCGGGCTGCACCTTCGGCATCGGCCGATCTGGGGCCGCCGCCAGGCATCCTCGGCCCATTGGCCCGCTGCGCGTCAGGCCGGAAGCGGGCCGCACGGTCCTCACGGGGGCGGATTGACGCGGGCGCCGCGCCATCCGATGGCGGCTCACCCTGCGCCGGAGTGGCAGGCGCGCCGCTGCGGCCATGGTTCCGGCGCGGCGCGCCTTCTGTCGCCCCACCTGGCTTGCCACGGCCACCTCCCGGGCGCTGGCCGCCGCGCTGATCACGCTGGTGCTGGCGGTGCGGGCGCCAGACCTCGATCTCCGGGACATCAGGCGCGGGTGCAGCGTCGACGGCTGCAGAAACTTCGGCGCCTTCGCCAACCTCGGGTTCCGCTGTCGCCTCGACGGCGGCTGTCTCGACGGGCTCGGTCGACGGAACCTCTGTCTGCGCAGCGTCAGCGGCCGAAGGCTCGGTCGGCTGCCCGCTCTCTGCCGGCTGTTCGGCCACAACGCCCGGCGCGGCTTCGGCCGGGGATTCCGCAACAGCGGCGACGATCGGCGTGGTCGGAGCCGGCATCAGCAAGGGGACCGTGATCGCCGGGCCCTTCCGGGTTGTGACGGCGTAGCCAAGCGCCTTCAGCACGCTGGTGAAGTCCGGTCCCGATGCTCCGACCAGCGATGTCATCGCACCCGTGATGACGAAGCCGTCGCCATCGGCCGCCCCGGGTGGAGGCTCACCGACCGTCACGCCGGGGCGATAGGCGATCGCCGCCCTGACCAGATCGGCCAGCCGTTCCAGGATGTCGACCCGAAGCGCGCGTTCGCCCGCCACGTGGAAGCCGGCGGCGCGATAAAGGTCGCGGTGCACCTCCTTGTCGGCCGGGATCGACGTCCGGCCCGACAGCGCCAGATGGGCAATCTCGTCGCGGCCCTTCTGCTCAAGGCCGCCGTGCTTCAGGGCCCAGAGCAGGGAGGCCAGCGCGCGCGGAGCCGGCTTCAGCAGAAGCGGAAGGTAGAGATGGTAGGCGCCAAAGCGGACACCATGCTTGCGCAACGATGCGCGCGCGTCCTGTTCCAGCGCCTTGACGTCGTTTGCGACCTTGGTCCGGTCGAGGACGCCGAGCGCCTCGCCGACCTGGAAGGCGATGCCGCGGGCGATGCCGGTGAGGTCGGGCGCGTCCTCAAGAACGACAAGCGCTCCCAGATGCCGCGTGATCTGGGCCTTGATCCACAACTCCAGCCGCTGTTCGACCTGTTCCCGCGCCGCACCCATCAGGGCCTCATCGGCGATGAGGCGGACCCTGGGCGCGAGAATCTTTTCCGCTGCCGTGAGCTTGGCGACCGGCTCGCCAACCCAGCGGATCAGGCCGTCATTGGCCAGAACGAACGCCTCGTCGCCGGCGAGGGAGACGCGGGCTGCGCGCGCTTCAAGCTCGCTTACCAACGCCTTCTGGGCGGCAGCATTCAGGGCCTTGGCTTCGGGCCCCGAGGCGTTGGCGTCCGGCACGAAATGAAAACCGGACAGGCTGCCGACATGCTGGCCTTCGACCAGAACGTCACCTGTGGCCGTGACCTGAGCCTCAAGCATCGTATTCTCCCGCAAGCGACGCATCAGCACGCTGGTCCGGCGGTCCACGAAGCGGGCCGCCAGACGCTCGTGCAGCGCGTCGGACAGTTTGTCCTCTACCGCACGCGTCACGGCCTGCCAATGCTCTGCTTGCGGTAACCAGTCCGGCCTGTTGGCGACGAAGGTCCAGGTCCGGATCTGGGCGATCCGGTTGGACAAGGTGTCGATGTCGCCATCCGTGCGGTCAAGTTGCGCGATCTGGCGCTTGAACCAGTCCGCCGGGATGCCGCGGCGGTCCATCAGAAAACGATAGATGGTGGCGACGAGTTCCGCATGGATATGCGGCGAAACCTTGCGGTAGTCCGGAACCTGACAGGCGTCCCAGAGCTTTTCGACCGCCGCCCGGCCGTTGGCAAGGTTGCGCAGCTCGGCATCCCCCGAGACGATTTCGAGCGCGATCTCGTCGTCTGCGGCCGGCGCCTTGGCGAGCCCGGGCTCACTGGGTTGAACGGCGAGGGAGGCTTTCAGCGCATTGAGCGAGCGGAAATCCAGATCCGGGTTGCGCCATTGCAACTGGCGGACAGCGTCGAACTGGTGGTTCTCGATCGCCTCGATCAGGTCCGGATCAAAAGGCGGGCATCGGCCCGTGGTTCCGAACAGGCCGTCGCGCATGTGACGGCCGGCGCGTCCGGCAATCTGGCCAAGCTCGGCCGGATAGAGATGGCGAAAGCGGTGGCCGTCGAACTTGCGGTCGGCGGCGAAGGCAACCTGGTCGACGTCGAGATTGAGTCCCATGCCGACGGCGTCAGTCGCCACAAGGTAGTCGACGTCGCCGTTCTGGAAGAGCTCGACCTGGGCGTTGCGCGTGCGCGGGCTGAGCGAGCCCATCACCACGGCCGCGCCGCCCTTCTGGCGGCGGATCAACTCGGCCACGGCATAGACCTCGTCGGCGGAGAAGGCCACGATCGCCGTGCGCGGGGCCAGACGGGTGAGCTTCTTCTCGCCTGCGAAGCTGAGGCTCGACAGCCGTGGCCGGGTGACCACATGGACGCCCGGCATCAACTGCTCGATCAGCGGGCGCATCGTCCCCGCCCCGATCAGCAGCGTCTCGGAACGGCCGCGCTGGTTCAGAAGCCGGTCGGTAAAGACATGGCCGCGATCATAATCGGCGGCAAGCTGGACCTCGTCGACAGCGACGAAGTCCACATTGAGGTCGCGCGGCATCGCCTCGACGGTCGAGACCCAGAAGCGCGGATTGTCCGGCTTGATCTTCTCCTCGCCCGTGACAAGCGCGACAGCCTTGACGCCGACCTTCGCAACCAGCTTGCCGTAGACCTCACGCGCCAGCAGCCTCAGGGGCAGGCCAATCATGCCCGTGGCATGGGCCGTCATGCGCTCGAGCGCATAATGGGTCTTGCCGGTGTTCGTTGGCCCCAGCACGGCTGTGACGCCACGGGTGCGGACGGCGGGGGTCAGGGCGCGGACGGACATTGCAGCTTGCACTGACCATGCCGGGATGACGGGCGCAACACGCATTCGGGCCATGTCCACGGTCGTTTCAGCGCAGGCTCGACAGCGATGGAACGCGTTGCGAACGAAACCGGACCGAATCGGCGACCCCGGGCGGAATCAGGGTTTGTTCACGCCTGGCTTTGCTGGCTCACGGCGTGCGGGACGCCATCAGCGCCGGGCGCTGGCGCTCTGGGTCCGTTGCTCGCCGGATGATTCAGCGGCCTTGACCATGCCCTCGAAGCGGGTGGCCTCGATCACCACCATGCCGATCTCGCTGCGGACCGCTATGCGGTAGGGCGCCACCAGCGAGGTGCCGGCGACCGGGGCGAGCCAAGCCTGGATGTCCCTGTTCTGGGCCATGAACTGCGTGGCCTTGCCGTCACGATGTCCGGAAATCGGCACATAACGCGCATTGCAGACCGCGACCGGGCCGTTGTAGCCGCGCCCTTCGACGTTGCGCGTGCCGGCATAGCTGAGCGCGATGTCATAGCGGGCATTGCCGTCGAAGATCTGGATCGAGCGGTTGCAGGCTGCGGCAGACACCGGGTTCTGACCGGCGGGAACCGGCATCAGCAGCGCCGAGACCGGATCAGTGATGCCGCGCTTGTGGCTTTCGGCGACCGGGATCGCGTCCGGCTTCTTGACGATCGGCGGCGAGATGTCCACCGCCGTCGCCGTGCCGCCGCTCACGGCCATGCGGACCGTGCGCGATTCCCTGCCGTTGGAGCCGGACGCCGAATAGCCGCTGGAGACGGGACGGCCATCGCTGAGGCCGCCCGAGGCCTGACCCGCGCCGCGACCGCCGGACACCATGCCTGCCAGACCCGTGAGCCGGGCCTGAAGGTCGATCTTGTAGCGCTGCTGCTCAAGCGCCGCCGTCACATTGGCAATGCCGATCGGCAGGCCAATCAGCGACACGCCATAGGTCGCCTGCCATTTGCCCGAGCCGCCCGTCTGCGCCCAAGCCGGAATGGCGGACGTCAGGCAGGCGGCAGCGACAAACCCTGTCAGCCAGGACATTGAGGCGCGGTGCATGGGCGGACTCCGAAACCGAACACGTGGCATGAGGCCCGATTCTGACAAAACCAAGGCTCATGGTTAAGCTTCTGTAATTCAGAATTCCTCAACGCCAAATGAACCGGGCGTTCGTCCGCCCCGCCACGAGCGCCCCGCGAATCCTTTACACAGCCCTGCGCAGCGGTCACAAAACCGTGCGGGGAGGGTGCTTCGGTGACCAGGGATGTCGTTGTCAGCGAGGTTGGTCCTCGCGACGGACTGCAAAGCATCAGGCAGGTGATGCCGACGGCCGCCAAGCTCGGCTGGATTGCCGCCCTTGCCGAAGCCGGCCTGCCGGAGATCGAGGTCGGCTCCTTCGTTTCCCCGCGCCTGCTGCCGCAGATGGCGGATGCCGCCGAGGTTGTCGCAGCGAGCGTCAAGCTGCCTGATGTCGACATCCTGGCGCTGGCGCCCAACCTGAAGGGAGCAGAGCGCGCCTTTGCGGCCGGGGTCCACCGCGTCTCCATGCCGGTCTCTGCCTCGCGGCTGCATTCGCAGTCCAACATTAACATGACGCCCGAACAAGCCGTCCAGCAGGTCGCGGCTGTCGTGGCACTGCGCGACAGCCTTCCCCCCGGCCATCTGCCCGGCCGGGGCCGCCCCGGCGTCGAGGTCGGCATTTCCACGGCCTTCGGCTGCACCTTGGAAGGGCCTGTCGCAGAGGACTGGGTGATGGCGCTCGCAGGCATGCTGGCGAAGGCCGGCGCCGACACGATCAACCTGTCCGACACGACAGGCATGGGCAATCCCGCCCAGGTGCGCCGCCTGTTCAGGCGCCTCAGGAGCGAGGTGGGCCTCAAGGCCGGCGGCGCGCACCTGCACAACACGCGCGGACAGGGGTTGGCGAATGTCGTCGCGGCGTTGGATGTGGGCGTGACCACCTTCGATTCCTCGCAAGGCGGCCTCGGCGGCTGTCCCTATGCGCCGGGTGCGACGGGCAACATCGTCACGGAGGATCTGGTGTTCCTGCTCGAAGCCATGGGGCTGAGGACCGGCATCGACATCGACAAGCTGATCGCGGCGCGCGACCGGGTCCGTGAAGGGCTGCCGGGTGAGAGCATGTATGGCCATGTCCCCGATGCAGGCCTTCCCAAGGGCTTTGTCGCGGCAACCGCAAAGGGCGCCCCATGACCACAACGGCAACGCAGGGCCCGCTGCCGCTGGCGGGCATCCGCGTGATCGAGTTCTCGCACATGGTGATGGGCCCAAGCTCGGGCCTCATCCTGGCCGATCTCGGCGCCGATGTGATCAAGGTCGAGCCGATGGGCCATGGCGACAACACGCGGGCGCTGGCCGGGTCGGGCGCCGGGTTCTTCGTGTCGTTCAACCGCAACAAGCGCTCGTTCCAGGTCGATCTCAAGTCGGACAAGGGGCTGGCGCTGATCAAGCGCCTGATCGGCACGGCGGATGTCCTGACCGAGAACTTCAGGCCCGGCGCGCTGGAGGCGCTGGGGCTCGGCTACGAAGCGCTGAAGGCGGATCGGCCCGGACTGATCTACTGCTCGCTGAAGGGCTTCCTGACCGGGCCCTACGAGAACCGGACCGCGCTCGACGAGGTCGTGCAGATGATGGGCGGGCTGGCCTACATGACCGGCCCGCCCGGGCGGCCGCTGCGCGCCGGCGCGTCGGTCAACGACATCATGGGCGGGATGTTTGGCGTGATCGCCATCCTCGCGGCCGTGCATGAGCGTCAGCGCACCGGTCTCGGCCGGCTGCTCAAGATCGGCCTGTTCGAGAACAACATGTTCCTTGTCAGCCAGCACATGATGCAGTTCGCCGTCACCGGCAAGGCTGCCGCGCCGATGCCGAACCGCGTCGCCGCCTGGGCCATCTACGATGTGTTTGACACGGCCGATGGCTCGCAGGTTTTCGTCGGGGTTGTCTCGGATGGCCAATGGGCAGCCTTCTGCTCCGAGTTCGGCCTTGAACATCTCAAGTCGGACCCGGTCCTGGTCTCGAACCGGGAGCGGGTGCTTGCGCGCGACCGGTTCATGCCGCAGGTCCGTGCGCTGTTCGGCAGCCTTGACCGCGCCACGATCCTCGCCACCTGCGAACGCATCGGCCTGCCCTTCGCGCCGATCAACAGACCCGAAGACATGTTCGATGATCCGCATCTCGCCCATCCGGGCGCGATGACGGACATCACCTTGCCGGATGGCCGCAAGACCCGGTTGCCCTCGCTGCCCATCGAAATCGATGGCGTGCGGCCGAAACTCCGGCGCGACATCCCGCCGGCTGGCGAGGCAAGCGGCGACATCGCGCGTGAACTTGGCCTCGATGAGGCCGAGATCGCCAGTCTTTTCGCAGGAGGCGTCCTGGGCAAGCCGCCCACGGACGCCTGAACGCGACCGCAAGACGGCGTGAGTTCTGGGCGACGAACCCCGGAATTTGCGCAACCGGTACGCATTGCCCACTGGCATGGATTCTGCTTCACTTGATAACGCTGTGAATTGGCGTGGCTCAACAATCTCGGGTGAGGATGACAATCGATGATCAGGACACTTCTTTCTGCTCTGGCTGTGACCGCGGCGGTGGCCTATGCCGCTCCGGCGCAAGCCCAGGCAACTCTCGCGCAGGTCAAGGCACGCGGCAGCCTCAATTGCCAGGTGGGTCCGCCCACGCCCGGATTCTACGCCCTCGCCTCCGACGGCACCTGGTCGGGCATGGATGTTGACATCTGCCGCGCGCTTGCCGCGGCGATCTTCAACGATCCCAGGAAGATCCAGTTCCAGTCGGTGACGTCGGCCGTGCGCTTCACCTCGCTGGCCAACGGCGAGTCTGACGTCCTGTCCCGCACGACCACCTGGACCGCCGTTCGCGACACCCAGCTCGGCCTCGAATTCGCGGGCGTGAACTTCTATGATGGCCAGGGCTTCATGGTGCCCAAGGCCTCGGGCGTGAAATCCGCCAAGGAACTCAACAACGCAACCGTGTGCGTGCTGACCGGCACCACGACCGAACTCAACATCGCCGACTTCTACCGCTCGAACAACATGACCTTCAAACCGGTGACCGCCGAGAACGAGAACGTTCTGGTCGGTACCTATCTGGGCGGTGGCTGCGACGCCTATACAAACGACAAGTCGGGCCTCGCCGCCCGCCGTTCGTCGTTCGCCAAGCCGGATGACCACATCATCCTGCCGGAAACCATCTCGAAGGAGCCGCTCGGCCCGGTCGTGCGCCATGGCGACAACAACTGGGGCGACATCGTGCGCTGGACGCTCAACGGCATGATCGAAGCCGAGGAACTCGGCGTTAGCTCCGCCAATGTCGACCAGATGCTGACTTCGACCAATCCCGGCATCCGCCGCCTGCTCGGCGTCGAAGGCAACATCGGCGAAGGCATGGGCCTGACCAAGGACTTCATGGTCCGTGTGCTCAAGGCCACCGGCAACTACGGCGAGATTTACGAGCGCCATGTCGGGCCGAAGACCCCCATCAACATCCCGCGCGACGGCTCGCTGAACGCGCTCTGGACCAAGGGCGGCATCCTCTACGCCCCGCCGTTCCGTTGATCTGTCGAAGCAACGCGGGGCCGGGCCGTAAGCCCGGCCCCGCAAGCGGCTCGCGGGATGGCAGCGCCGATCGCGCCTGATGCGGATCGGCTGGAGGTCACGGATGGCAATTGTCGAGAGCAGCAGCCTCAGGCCCGCGCCGGCGCAGGCCGGGTCGTGGCTGAACAACGCCAAGGTCAGGGCGGTCCTGTACCAGATCCTCACGCTTGCCATTGTCGTGGGCGGCATCTGGTATCTGGTCAGCAACACCATCACCAACATGTCGCAACGCGGCATGTCAGCCGGCTTCGAGTTCCTCGGCGTTTCCGCCGGGTTCAACATAAGCTTCACGCTGATCCCCTACCGCGAGGGCGACAGCTACCTGCGCGTGTTCCAGGTCGGCCTCGCGAACACCTTGCTGGTGGCCGCCATCGGCATCCTGTTCGCCACGATCATGGGCCTGTTCATGGGGTTGGCGCGTCTGTCGAACAACTGGGTGATCCGCAATCTCGCCCGCTGGTACATCGAAATCCTGCGCAACACGCCCCTGCTGTTGCAGATCATCGCCTGGTATTTCGGGGTTTTCACCCTGCTGCCGAACCCGCGCATGAGCCTTGCGTGGAGCGACCTGTTCTATCTCAACAACCGCGGCTTCTACTTCCCCGGACCTGTGCCCGAACCCGGCTTTGGCCTGTTCCTCATTGTCCTCGCCGCCACTGTGGCCGGGGCGATCGCCTACGGCGTCTGGGCCCGCCGGCTGCGTGAGCGGACGGGACGCATCCTGCCGGTGCTGTGGCCTGTGCTGGGCATCGTCATCGCGGCGCCGGTGCTGGCCTTCCTGCTGCTCGGGAGCCCGCTCGCCTGGAACAAGCCGGTGCTGCAGGGCTTCAATTTCCGCGGTGGGGTCAACGTGCCGCCGGCCTTCTGCGCGTTGATCATCGCGCTGTCGGTCTACACCTCCTGCTTCATCGCCGAGATCGTCCGCGCCGGCATCGAGTCCGTCAGCCATGGCCAGACGGAGGCGGCGCGCGCGCTCGGCGTGAAGCCCTCCCGCACGATGGCCTCGATCATCCTGCCGCAGGCGCTGCGCGTGATCATTCCGCCGCTGATCAGCCAGTATCTCAACCTGACGAAGAACTCGTCGCTGGCGATCGCGATCGGGTTCCCCGATCTGGTGAGCGTATGGATGAACACATCGCTCAACCAATCAGGCCGCGCGATCCCGATCGTGGCGATGACGATGGGCTTTTACTGCGCGGTCAGCCTGTTCGTGTCGCTGGTGATGAACCAGTATAACCGCCGCGTCCTGCTGAAGGAGCGGTGAGCCATGAACACCCTGTCCCCTCCGCAGGCCGCTCATCTGACCGATACTCCGGACACGGTGAAGGTCTTCGTGCCTGCTGCGGCGCGGGCCGCGCCAAGCAGCACGCTGGGCGCGGCCGCCTGGATACGCAAGAACATGTTCTCGAGCGTGCCGAGCGCGTTTCTGACCATCCTCGGCATCTGGGTCGTCTACACCGTTCTCAACGGCTTCATCGGCTGGGCCTGGACCAATGCGGTCTGGGAGGCGTCCAGCCGCCGCGACTGCCTCGACAAGGTCGGCAATGCAGGCGCGTGCTGGCCCGGCGTCGTGGTCTGGATTCCCAACCTGATCTACGGGCTTTATCCGAAGGACGAGGTCTGGCGCATCAATCTCGCCTTTGCGCTGCTGATCGTCTGGCTGGTTCCGCTGTGGCTGCCCAGGGTGCACTCGAAGGTTGCCATCGGCCTGTCGATGGTGCTGCTCTTTCCGCTGTTTGCCTCCTACATGTTCATGGGTGGCGAGAAAGGTGCGATCTGGACGGCGCTGATTGCGGTCGGCCTGACCGGTTTTCTGTGGACGGTGCTGACGGCCGTGACGGAGACGCTCTGGGGCGTACCGGTGTTGCGCATGGTTGCCCGCAAATTCGGCGCGACCACGGCGGAAGCGGAAAGCCGGATCGGGCAGGTCGTTCTGCTGGCCCTGTTCGGCGTGGCGCTGTTCATCGTCTTCGAACTCGATTTCGTCGAGGTGCGCACCCGCGTCTGGGGCGGTCTGTTCCTGACCATGGTGATCTCCGGGTTCGGGATCGCCTTTTCGCTGCCGGCCGGAATCGTGCTGGCGCTCGGGCGGCGCTCCAAGATGCCGGTGATCAGCCTGCTCTGCACCACCTTCATCGAGTTGTTCCGCTCGGTGCCGCTGATCACCATCCTGTTCATGTTCAACACGATGCTGCCGCTGTTCCTGCCGGCCGGCGTCGAGGTCAACCAGCTCCTGCGCGCGATCGTGGCGGTCTGCCTGTTCGCCTCGGCCTACATGGCCGAGATCGTGCGCGGCGGACTGCAGGCCATTCCGCGCGGACAATATGAGGCGGCGTCGGCCATGGGCCTCGGCTTCTGGCAGTCGACGGCGCTGATCATCATGCCGCAGGCGCTGAAGATCATGATCCCGAACATCGTCGGCAACTTCATCGGCCTGTTCAAGGACACCACGCTGGTCTCGATCATCGGCCTTCTCGACCTGTTGTCGATGGCCCGCGCCGTCGGGCAGGACACGCTGTGGATCGGCCTGTTCATCGAACCGTTCTTCTTCATCACGGTGATCTATTTCGTGTTCTGCTTCGCGATGTCGCAATACAGCATGAACCTCGAGAAGCGGCTCAACACGGGGCACAAGCGATGAGCGCCGTGGAGAAGGCCGTGCGCCGCGAGCCTGTGATCGAGTTGATCGGGCTCAACAAATGGTTCGGCGCGTTCCACGTGCTCAAGGACGTGAATCTGCGCGTCTATGAAGGCGAGCGGATCGTCGTGTGTGGTCCGTCCGGCTCAGGCAAGTCGACGATGATCCGCTGCATCAACCAGCTTGAGGTCAACCAGGAAGGCACGGTGATCGTCGGAGGGCGGAGCTTTTCGAAAGACGAGAAGGCCAACACCGAAATCCGGCGCGACATCGGCATGGTCTTCCAGTCGTTCAACCTGTTTCCGCACCTGACCATCCTCGAGAACTGCACCTTCGCCCTGACCTGGGTCAAGCAGATGCCCAAGGATGAGGCAGAAGCGCTGGCGATGGAGTTCCTCACGCGCGTGCGCATCCCGGAGCAGGCGCGCAAGTACCCGATGCAGCTCTCGGGCGGGCAGCAGCAGCGCGTCGCGATTGCGCGCGCCCTGTGCATGCGTCCGAAGATCATGCTGTTTGACGAACCGACCGCCTCGCTCGATCCCGAGATGATCAACGAGGTGCTGGCCACCATGATCGAGCTGGCCGAGAGCGGCATGACCATGGTGGTGGTGACGCATGAGATGGGCTTTGCGCGGAAGGTGGCCGACCGGGTGATCTTCATGGATCAGGGCGAGATCGTCGAGGAGGCCCCGCCCGAGCTGTTTTTCGCGCGGCCCCAGTATGACCGAACGCAGCTTTTCCTCAGCCAGATCCTGTGACAGGCTGCGCATTCGTTCCCTGACCGAAGGACTTTCCCTGTGATGCTTGACCTGACAGCCGTGCGCGCACGGTTCCCCGCGCTTGCGGACGGCTTCGTCTATTTCGACAATGCAGGCGGCTCACTGGTGCTGCGTGATGTGGCGGAGCGGGTGTCGGAATACCTGCTGACCACGAGCGTGCAGACGGGCGCATCCTACAGCCACTCGGTGCGCGCCTCGGAACGGCTGGGGCAATCGCGGGCCAGCATCGCGCGGTTCGTCAACGCCAGCCGGCCGGAAGAAGTCGTGCTCGGCCCGACGACATCGGCCCTGATGCGCCTGCTGGCGACGTCCATGGCACCGCAGTTCAGCCCAGGGGACGAGGTCATCGTCACCGTTTTCGATCATGAATCCAACATCGGGCCATGGCACATCCTCAAGGAGCGCGGGGTCGTGTTCAAGGTCTGGACAATCAACCCCGACACTTTCGGCGTCGATCTCGATGATCTGCGTGCGCTGATGAGCACGCGCACGCGGCTGGTCGCCGTCACCCATGCCTCGAACATCCTGGGGACGATCAACCCGATCCCCGAGATCGCAGCCATCGTGCATGCGGGCGGCGCAAAGCTGGTGGTCGACGCCGTCGCCTACGCGCCGCACCGGGCGGTCGATGTCCAGGCCTGCGGCGCCGACTTCTACGCCTTCTCGTTCTACAAGACCTACGGGCCGCACTTCGCGATGCTGTGGGGTCGCTACGACCTGCTGGCCGAACTCGAGAGCCAGTACCACTACTTCTACACAAAGGACAAAGTGCCGACCAAGCTGGAGCCGGGCAACGCCAACTACGAACTGGCCTGGGGCTGCACCGGCATTGTCGATTACTTCGACGGGCTCGGCGGCGGCACCGGTGACCGCGCGGCCATCGTGCGGGCCTTCGACGCGGTTGCGGACCATGAGGCTGTGCTCGGCGAGCGCCTGCTCGGCTGGCTGCGTGACCGCAATGATGTGCGCATCATCGGCGACCGCCATGCGCCCAAGGAGAGCCGGGTTCCGACCATCGCCTTCAAGTTCGATGGCCGGCGGTCGGATGAGATCGTCAGGCGCGTGGACACCGACCGCATCGGCATCCGCCATGGGGATTTCCATTCCCGCCGTCTGGTCGAGCATCTCGGGCTCGCCGATGGCGGCGGCGTGCTGCGCGTCTCGATGGTCCACTACAACACGATCGAGGAGGTGGACCGACTGACAGCCAGCCTCGAGCGGGCGCTGGCCGGCTGAAATGGAGCAAGGCGGCTATCCTGACAGCTGGTATGCCGCGACGCGCCGGGATCATCCGGTGCGCCCTGAGCCCGCCGCATCCGTGAAGCGGGATGTCTGCATCGTCGGTGGGGGCTTCGCGGGGCTGCATGTCGGCCGGCTGCTGGCGGAACGCGGGCTTGGCATCGCCGTGCTGGAGCGCCGGCGAATCGGCTGGGGCGCCTCGGGCCGCAATGGCGGATTTGTCAGCCCGGGCTATGCGCAACGGGCGGCGCCGATCATCGCCCGTGTCGGCGAGACGGCGGCGCGCGCGCTTTACGGCCTCTCGCGCGAGGGTGTCGAACTCGTGCGCGAGGTGGCGCTCGCGGCCGACCCCGCCCTGGTCATGGGTACCGGCAAGCTGACGGTTTACCGCAAGAAGCAGGGCGCGGATTTCGCGACCCGCACCCGCGAGATGGCCGCGCGTCTCGGAACGGCCACCGAGCCATGGAGCGTCGAACAGGTCCGCGCCGTGGCGCACTCGCAGCGGTATTTCGAGGCCAGCCATGATCCGAGCGCCTTTCAGGTTCACCCGCTCAATCTGGCGCTGGCGCTGGCGCGGCGGATCGAGCGGGCGGGCGGTCTTGTCCACGAGGGAACGGAGGCCGTCGCGCTGATCGCGGACGGTGCTGGCTGGCGCGTGCGAACCGGCTCCGGCGCCGAGATCAGCGCGCGCCACGTGGTTCTGGCCGGCAATGCCGACCTTGGCGGCATCCACGGCGCCGCTGCGCGGGCGTTGCTACCGGTCGCAACCTATGTGGCCGTGACCGAACCTCTTGGTCCGCGCCTGTCGCAGGCCCTGACCTGGCGCGGTGCCCTGTCGGATAGCCGGCGCGCCGGCGACTACTACCGCATCGTCGATGGCGATCGGCTGCTCTGGGGCGGGCGCATCACGACCGACACGCGCGAGCCGCCGGCCCTCCGGGAAATGATGCGCCGCGACATCCTGTCGGTCTATCCCCAGCTTGAGGACGTCAGCATCACTCATGCCTGGCCCGGCGTGATGGGCTATGCGACGCACATGATGCCGCATGTGACGCGCCTCAAGGACGGCCTTTGGCTGTCCTCGGCCTTCGGTGGGCATGGCGTGGCCCAGACTGCCGCCGCGGCGATCGTGGTGGCGGCCGGCATTGCCGAAGGCGACGGGCGCTGGCGCATGTTCTCGCCTTGGGCCGTGCGCTGGGCCGGCGGCCCGGTGGGACGCGCCGCCACGCAAGGCGCCTACTGGTGGATGCAGGCGCGCGACTGGATCGACGAACGCGCCGCCTGACATGTGTCCTGCGCTGCGGGGGGCTCCTCCTCCGGCGCGGAATCTGCCATGGTCCGTCGATGTGACGACTGGTGTTGAAGAAGGCCTGTCATGACATTTGCAGCCACGCCCGTTGCGCCCCGGCAGACCCTGGGAGCTCTGGCGGATTACGGGATCAGCGCCACGACCGGCTTCGTGCCCGAGGCGGACCCACTAATCACCGCGCCCGACTGGTTCGCCGCATGGGACGATGCCGCCCAGGATCTTGCCGCCCTGATCCGGATGCGGCGGGTCAGGCAAGCCATACGGGCTTTGCCGCCCATCGATGTCGGACGCCTTGCCACCCCGGCCGAACAGGAGCGCGTTTTTCTGGCGCTGAGCGTGCTGACGAATGCCTGGGTCTGGGGCGATGTCGAGCCGGATTTCCACATTCCGGCCAATATCGCTGGTCCTGTCTGCCAGCTGGCCGCCGTGCTGGGCCGCAAGCCGCTGGTCTCGCACGCATCGATGACACTTCAGAACTGGCGGCGGGTGGACCGCGGCAGTCCGGTTTCAGCGGACAATGCAAGCTTGCTCCTGGGTTTTCTCGGCGGCTCGGACGAGACCTGGTTCTTCACTGCGACGCTTGGTATCGAGATCCTCGGCGCGCCGCTGATCGCGGCCTCGGCCGATGCCGTGCGCCATGCGGACGCCGGCGACCTTGCCGGCCTGACGCGCGCGCTGTCGCAACTGGCCGAGGGCCTGCCAACCCTGATCGTGGCGCTCGAACGGATGCGGGAATGGTGCGATCCGTACATCTTCTTTCACCGGATCCGGCCCTTTCTCGCCGGCTGGCCCGCGCCCGGAGCGGTCTATGAGGGGGTGTCGCCGAACCCTGTCGTGCTGGCCGGCGGCAGCGCCGGGCAGAGCTCCCTGATCCAGACCTTCGACGCGGCGCTGGGCATCCGCCATGAGGGCCATGCCGCCGTTTTCCTGCGCGAAATGCGGAACTACATGCCGACGCGGCATCGGGCCTTCGTGCAGGATCTCGCGGCAGCCTCGCAGGTGCGCCAGCGCGTGGCGGGGGCGGGCCATGCCGAACTGAGGGCTGCGTATGATTCGGCGGTGGAACAGCTCGACATCTTCCGGCGCCGGCATATCGGGCTCAGCGTCGACTACATCCTCAAGCCTTCGGGCCAGATGGCCAGCCTCGGGACCGGGGGGACGTCCTTCGTCGATCTGTTGCGGGAGGCCCGCGTCGGCACGGCGAAAAGCGCGGTCGGCAGGACCGGCGCGGCATGACCGGGCAGCCTGACGCGGCCTTGAAGGCCGCCCTCGATCTTGACTTCTCCCCGAGCAGGACCGTGGAGCGGATCGAGCACTATATCTGGCTTTACGCCGAGCAGAGCCGGCTGGCGCGCGCGGCCTTTGGCCCGTCAACGCAGCTGGGCCTCGCCTACGGGCCTGATGAGCGTCATGTCCTCGACTATTTTCCCTGCGGCGAAGACGGCAAGCCGCTGGTGGTGTTCATCCATGGCGGGTTCTGGCAGGCGCTGTCCAAGGACGTCGCCAGCTTTCCGGCGCCGGCCATGCGCGCGGGCGGCGTGAACTATGCGGCCATCAGCTATCGCCTGGGGCAGACGACGCGGCTCGACGGCATTGTCGATGACGTCGTGACGGCCGTGGCCTTTCTGGTGGCCCGCGCGGCCGAACTGGGTTTCGATCCCGGCCGGACCGTGCTGGCAGGACACTCGGCCGGCGCTCATCTTGCCGCCATGGCTGCGGTGCGTGGCGTCGGCGGCCTGCCCGCGCTGGCCGGGCTGCACCTGATCGGGGGCGTGTTCGATCTCAAGCCGGTCCGCCTGAGCTATGTGAACGATGTGATGCGCATGGATGAGGCCGAGGCCCTCCGCAACAGCCCCGCGCACCAGACCCCGCTGCTGCGCTGCCCCGTTGCCATGACCTGGGCCGAGCATGAGACGCCGGGCTTCCACCGCCAGTCCGAGGCGCTGGCGGCGGCCTGGCGCTTGCCGATGCCGGCGCTGGAGGTCTACATTCAGCCGGGGCTCAATCACTTCAATTCGCTGATGGACCTCGCCGATCCCGGATCGCGGGTGACGCGCGCCACGCTGGACCTTGCACATGGAAAGACAAGCTGATGCCGAGCACTGAACTGGCTGGCCTGCGACGCGAAGCCGAGGCGCTCGATGCGGCGGACAGCCTCGCCGGCCTCAGGGACAGCTTTCACCTGCCGCAGGGCAAGATCTACCTCGACGGCAATTCCCTCGGCGCCCTGCCCAAGGGCGCGGAGGGCCGGCTCCTCGCCACGCTTCGGCAGGAATGGGGCGAGAACCTGATCGCCAGCTGGAACACGGCCGGATGGTTCGTGAAGCCGCAGGCGGTCGGTGACCGGATCGGTCGGCTGATCGGCGCACAGGACGGCGAGGTGATCGCGCTCGACAGCACCTCGCTCAACATCTTCAAGGTGGTCTGTGCGGCTTTGCGGCTGCGGCCGGATCGCCGCGTCTTCGTGTCGGAGGCGTCGAATTTTCCGACCGACATCTACATGCTCCAGGGGATCCGCGACCTCCTGGGCGACATCGAGATCAGGATCGCAACGGCGGACAGGCCGCTGGCGACGCTGCTCGACGGGGCCGGCGTGGTGCTGCTCACCCATGTCGATTTCCGCTCGGGGGCCTTCCATGACATGGTTGCCGTGACCGCCGAGGTCCAGGCCGCCGGGGCGCTGATGATCTGGGATCTGGCGCACAGCGCGGGCGCGCTCGAGGTCGACCTGACCGGAGCTCATGCCGATTTCGCTGTCGGCTGCGGCTACAAGTATCTCAACGGCGGCCCCGGCGCCCCCGCTTTCGTCTACTGTCCGAAGCGGCATCAGCCGCATGTGCGCCAGCCCCTGACCGGCTGGCTTGGCCACAGCGATCCCTTTGCCTTCAGCCTCGACTACGCACCCGATGGCGGCATCCGCGCCTTCCAGTGCGGCACGCCGCCGATCCTGTCCTATGCCGCGCTGGAAGCGTCGCTGGATATCTGGGAACGGACATCGATGAAGGCCGTCCGCGCCAAGAGCGTGCAGCTGACCCGCTTCTTCATCGCCTGCGTCGACGGCTATGCGGCCCGGCATGGCCTTGCGCTTGCGTCCCCGCGCGATGACCGGGTCCGAGGCAGCCAGGTCTCATGGAGCCATCCCGAGGGCTTCCGTATCATGAAGGCGCTGATCAGCCGTGGCGTCGTCGGCGATTTCCGCGCGCCGGACATCCTGCGCTTCGGATTCACGCCGCTCTACACCAGCTTCGATGAGGTCTGGCGCGCCGCCGACACGCTGCACGACATCATGGAGACCGGCGACTGGCGTCGCTTTGCCGGCGAGCGCGACGGTCCGACCACCTGAGCGGGCGCCGCGACCCACCCTTCATCCGACACTTCATCCGCAGGAGCACAGGCCATGTCCACCTCGCCGCAGATCGCCCCCGAACCGGCATCGTTCAACCTGATGAAGTGGATCGACGAGAACCGGGAGCAGCTCAAGCCGCCGACTGCGGCCAAGACCATTTTCCGCATGGATGATTTCATGGTCACGGTCGTGGGCGGACCCAATGCGCGCACTGATTACCACGTCAACCAGACCGAGGAATTCTTCTTCCAGTTGACCGGCGAGATGACGCTGCGCATCCAGAAGGACGGAAAGCCCCATGATGTGAAAATCAACGAGGGCTCGATCTATGTGCTGCCGGCCGGTGTCCCGCACGCGCCGATGCGGCCTGCGAACACGGTCGGCCTGATCGTCGAACGCATCCGCAAGAATGGCATGCTCGACACGCATCGCTGGTACTGCCAGAGCTGCAACGCCGTGATCTTCGAGAAGGCGGTGCATATCGAGAATCTGGAACGCGACATGCCGCCGGTGTTCGAAGCCTACTACTCTGACCCGGCGAACCAGACCTGCAAGAAGTGCGGACACGTCAATCCGGGCCGGCCGCAGGCGAAGTGAGCCGCATATCCGGCACAACATCGGTGCGGCGCGAAGATGATGCCCTCCTGCGCGGGCAGGCCACCTTCGTGGACGATCTTGCGCCGGCAGGCTGCCTGTTCCTCTGCTTTGCCCGCAGCGCCCATGCCGGCGGGGTCATCACGCGGCTTGATGCGGAGGCGGCGCGCCGCTCGGCAGACGCGATCCTGATCCTGACGGGGGGCGATGTCGCCGCGCTTGGGCGGACGTCCGTCAATCCGCTGGTTCCCGGCCTGTCGGCGCATCCCGCCCCGTTGCTGGCGCAGGACCGTGTCCTGTGCCTTGGCCAGCCCGTCGCCGCCGTGGTGGCGCGCGACCGCTGGGCGGCGATGGATCTGGCCGAGAGCATCGGCGTCGAGATCGCTCCGGAGCTGCCAGGGCCGTGCGAGGCCCTGCGGCAGACTTGGTCACAAGGCGACACGCTGGCGGCGATGGCGCGTGCCGATCATGTCATCACCGTTTCCGTGCAGCACGCGCTGCTGGCTCCGATGGCGTTGGAACCGCGCGCCGCGCTCGCGAGCTGGGACGTGGCCGCGCAGGCGCTCACGGTCTGGCTTCCGACGCAGACGCCGCATCGGGCGCGCATGGATCTGGCCCGCATCCTCGGACTGTCGCCCGACCAGGTGCGCGTGATCGCGCCACATGTCGGCGGCTCCTTCGGCGGCAAGGCGTCACTCTATCCCGAAGACACTGTGGTCGCTTTGGCAAGCATGAGGACCGGACGCCCGGTGAAGTGGACGGCGACCCGTTCGGAGGATTTCCTGAGCGCCACCGCCGGCCGTGGCGGGCGCCTGTCGGCGCGGCTTGGCGTCATGGCCGACGGGGCGTTCGTGGCGCTGGAAGCGGAGGGCGCTTTTCCGCTGGGCGGCTGGATGCCATTCTCCGGCGCCGTGCCTGCGCGCAATGCCGGCCGCATCCTGCCGGGGCCCTACAGCGTGCCGCATGTCGACATCACCGTCTCCGCCGCGCTGACCGGACACGCGCCGGTCGGCATCTACCGCGGGGCCGGGCGGCCGGAAGCGACACTGCTGATGGAGCGGCTGGTCGACGAGGCTGCGCGGACACTCAACATCGATCCGGTGGCACTGCGGCTCAGGAATGTCCGCACCCGCTCGGACCTGCCCGCTCCGACAGCGTCCGGAGACATCCTCGACGCGTCCGACTTTCCCGGCCTGATCGCGACCTTGCGTCGAAGCGCGGGCCTGCGCGGGTTACGGCGCGAGGTGGCGCGGCTGCGCGCAAGGGGCACGCTCGCCGGGCTCGGAATGGCGCTTTATGCCGAGCCGTGCGGCCATGGCTGGGAAAGCGCCGCCATCAGCCTTGATCCTTCCGGTGCGATCCTTGTCGCGACCGGCTCGACATCGCAGGGGCAGGGCCGCGAGACTGCGGCCGCGCGGATCGCAGCGGGTGCGCTGGGCTGCGCGGAGGAGCGTGTTCGGGTGGTCCATGGCGACACCGCGCTGACACCCGAAGGCATTGGCGCGCTCGCCAGCCGCTCGACCCCGATCGGCGGCAGCGCCATCGTCAAGGCCGTGCGGCTCTTCCTGCGCAAGGCCCGCGCGCTGGCGGCCACGGTTTTGCAGGCCGAGCCGCGCTCCCTTGTCCGGAACGCTGCGGGATGGGTGACCACGACGGGAACGGCGAGCCTGTCCTGGGAGGCGCTTGCCCAGGCGGCGCTGGCGCCCGGGGTCCGCAACAAGGGCCTTGCGACCTCGGCTCGCTACGAGGCGAAAGGCGAGGCCTGGGCCTCCGGCGCAGTGGTGGCGACCGTCACCATCGATCCGGACACCGGCGTTCCCACGGTCGGGCAGATCGTCTGGATCGATGACGCGGGCGTCGTGATCAACCCCGTTCTGCTGGAGGGCCAGCTTCTCGGCGGGCTGGCGCAAGGTCTGGGCGAGGCCCTGATGGAGCGCCTTGTCCATGATCCGGACGGCCAGCTTCTGACGGGAAGCCTGATGGACTATCGGGTCCCGCGCGCTGCCGACATACCGCCGGCGCGGATCGTCAGCCGACCGGTACGATCGCGCATGAACCTGCTCGGCGCAAAGGGCGCGGGCGAGGCCGGCTGCATCGGCATTCCCGCCGCCATCATCAATGCCATCCATGACGCGCTTGCGCCGGCTGGCGTATCCCGGATCGACATGCCATGTACCGCCCAGACCATCTGGACGGCCCTGCAAGCCCAGGCCCACAAGGGAGAAGCGCGATGAAGTATGCCCGCAATGATGCGAAGGCCTATGCGCGGGAGAAGCTGCGCGGCATCTGGGCTGCGGCGCTCCAGCCGTTCAGCCCGGACCTGTCGCTCGATGAGCACGGCTTCCGCAGCAACATCCGCCACTGGATTGACGATCTCAAGATCCGCGGGCTCTTCATCAACGGCAAGCAGGGCGAGTTCTTCTCGATGTCGCTGGATGAGCGCAAGCGGGCCTTCGATATCGCCGTCGATGAGATCGGCACAAGTGCAGGCTCGATCCTGTCCTGTTCGGACCAGAACATGGACACGGTCATCGAACTGGCGCGCTACGCCGAGGCGATCGGCGCCGACTTCATCGTCGTGCATGCGCCGGTCCTGCATTTCCTGAAGGCACAGGACGAGACGCTGTATGCCTACTACAAGTCTATCTCGGAACGGGTGAACATTGGCATCGCCATGTGGAGCCATCCGGATTCAGGCTATCTCATGAGCCCGGAATTGTGCGCCCGGATCGCCGAACTGCCCAACATCGTGGCGATCAAGTACAGCGTGCCGCGCGAGATGTATGTGAAGCTCACGCAGATGGTTGGCGACAGGATCATCGTCTCCACCGCCTCTGAGGAGGAATGGCTCGACAACATCCTCGAGCTGAACTGGCAGTGTTATCTGTGCTCCAACCCGCCCTACCTGTTCCAGACAGCCGGCGACCTGCGCATGCATGACTACACCGAGAGCGCTTTCGCCGGCGACGTCAGAGGCGCGCGGGCGATCTGGCAGTCGCTCGAGCCGGTCCGGCACGCTTTCAAGGCCTCGCGGCCGCCCGAGAAGCCGCAGGCGCACGCGAAGTTCTGGCAGGAGTTGCTGGGCCAGACCGGAGGGGCGGTGCGCCGGCCGATGCTGCCCTTGAGCGAGGCCGAGCGTCAGGTGATCGCGCAGGCCTTTGCCAGCAGCGGGCTCGCGCCGACGCGGAGCAGCCTCAAGGCGCAGGCGGCCTCGGCAACAGCGTGACGGCCACGCCGCCTTCCTCCAGGATGATCTGCGAGCGCGGAAAGGCCGAGCCCCACACCGGATCATCCAGCGGCGGATCATAGGTCGTCAGGCGTGCGATGCCGGTTTGCACAATGGCGCGGGCACAATCGATGCAGGGGAAAAAGGTCGAGGCGATGGTTGCGCCGGCAAGCCCCCTGCCGGCGCGCGCCGCCGCATAGATCGCGTTGCGCTCGGCATGCTCCATCCAGACGAAGCGACCATCACCCTCATGGCGCCACGCGAGATCGGCGACGCCGACGGGGAAGGTGTTGCAGGCGCTGACCGGCTCGCCGCCATCCGCAAGGGCTATGGCCGCGCCGACCTGGCGGACCTTGTTGGGACTGCCACGCGCCGCCGTTTTCGCCATGTCCATCAGCCGGTCAATGTCCATCGCCCGCTCTCCGTTCCGTGACAGATGACCAAGCTTGCCGGTGTTTGGCAAGGGCGCGCCATGCGGGCGTGCCGCCGGGGATTCTGCACGTCGCGCCACCACCTGCCTAAGGATTCAACATGTACGCATAATCAGAACGCACATGTCGAAAACATGATCTTTCGCGTACGGTCTAAATCGTGATGTACTGCCGATCACGGTCGTGTCTCAACCCATATCCGGGCCGGAAAGAGGTGCATCATGGAATCGATTGATCGTCGCAGTCTGTTGAAGCGTGCCGCGTCGGGAGCCGCCGCCACGATGGCGCTCGGCCCCACACTGGTTGTGGAGAGCTTCGCCCAGGGCAAGCCGGTCCTGAACCTCCAGCTCGGCTGGCTGCTGTCCGGCAATCAGCTCGGCGAGGTTTGCGCCAAGGCCATGGGCTACTACGACGCCGAGGGCATCGATCTCCGATTCCAGGCCGGTGGCCCGAACATCGATGGCGTCGCGGTGGTCGCCGCCGGGCGTTTCGAGGTCGGGCAGGTCTCCTCGAGCCCCTCGCTGATGCTGGCGGCCTCGCAGGACATCCCCGTCAAATGTTTCGCGACGGGCGCGCAGGTTCACCCCTACACCTTCTTCTCGCTCAAGAAGAACCCGGTGCGCGAGCCGAAGGATCTGGTGGGCAAGAAGGTCGGCATCCAGGCCACCGGCGTGATCCTGCTGCGTGCGCTGCTGGCCAAGAACAAGATCGCCGAGAAGGACGTAACCATCGTCACGATCGGGGCGGACATGTCGCCGCTCCTGACCGGCCAGGTCGATGTGGTCACCGGCTGGCTGACGAACACGACCGCCCTGAAAGTGCTCGGCGACCAGCGCGTCGACATGCGCCTGTGGGACACCGGGGTGAAGCTCTACGCCCTGCCTTACTATGCCACCGCCGAAACACTGCGGACCAAGGCCGACGTGCTTGCCAAGTTTGTGCGCGCGACCGGCAAGGGTTGGGCCTATGCCTACGCCAATCAGGCGGCGGCGGTGGACTTCCTGATCAAGGAATTCCCCAACCTGAAGCGCGACGATGAGCTGGAAGCCGCCAAGGTGATGCTCGAGTACGCATTCTCAGACAAGACCAAGGCCGAGGGCTGGGGCGCGATGGATGCCGCCGTCTGGCAGGACCAGATCGCGCTCTACGCCGAACTCGGGCAGTTCACCAAGCGCGTGCCGAAGCTCGACGAGGTGATGACGCTCGACATCCTCAAGATGACGGCCGATTCCCGTCCAAGGCTCGGCTGAGCAGGATCATTCCGTGCACGCGCCGGCCGTTGACTGCCGCGGGGTCTCCGTTCGCTTCCTGAGCGAACGGCGCACCGTCACGGCGCTGGAGGATGTTTCCTTCAGCGTGCAGCCCGGAGGCTTCACGAGCCTTCTGGGGCCGTCGGGCTGCGGCAAGTCGACCTTGCTGCGCGTGGTGGCGGATCTCATTGCGCCATCCGAAGGCCAGATGTCGGTGCTCGGGCTGTCGCCGGAGGAGGCCCGCAAGGACCGCTCGCTTGGATTCGTCTTCCAGGACGCGGCGCTTCTGCCCTGGCGGACGGCCCTTCAGAATGTCGAACTGCCGCTGGAGGTGGGTGGCCGCCGGTCATTGCCGCCCGGCGCCGCCACGCCGCGCGAGTTGCTCGCGCTCGTCGGGCTTGCGGGCTGGGAGAACAGCTATCCGCATGAGCTGTCCGGCGGCATGCGCCAACGCGTTGCGATTGCGCGGGCGCTGCTCGGCGGGCCGCGTCTGCTGCTGATGGACGAGCCATTCGGCGCGCTCGACGAAATCACCCGCGACCGCCTCAATGAGGAATTACGCCGGATCTGGGCCGAAACCGGGGCCACGATCCTGTTCGTGACCCATTCGGTGTACGAGGCGGTGTTTCTCGCCGATCAGGTTCTGGTGCTGGCGGCCAATCCGGGCCGGGTCGCGGCTGTCGAGACCATCGATCTGCCGCGCGACCGTGACCTTTTGATCCGGGACACCGCTGCGTTTGTGGCGATCGCCGCGCGCATGCGCGCACATCTGGGGAAGGGCACGCATTGACCGCCATCCCGGACACATCGTTGATCGCCACCAGCCGCGAGCAGAGCATCCGGAGCGCGGAAGATGCGTTCCGCGCGGAGCAGCGGCGCCGGCGCCTCCGTGGGCGCCTGCTGCCCGTGGTCGGCATCGTCAGCCTGATCGGATTGTGGGCGGCGCTGGTTTATGTCCTCAAGGTTCCCCCCTTCGTCGCCCCGTCGCCCCAACTCGTGGCGTTCACGCTGGTTGACCGCTGGGGCGTGCTGATGACCAACCTGTTGCCCACAGCGATCGAGGCGATCTCCGGCTTTCTGCTCGGCAATCTGGCTGCAATCCTCATCGCCACCGTTTTCGTGCACAAGAAGTCGCTGGAGCAGGCCTTCTTCCCCGTCGTGGTGCTGCTCAACACCATTCCGGTGGTGGCGAAGGCTCCGATCCTCGTGCTGCTGCTCGGCAACGGGATGGAGCCCAAGATCGCGATCGCGGCGCTGATCTGCTTCTTCCCGACGCTGGTGAACATGGTCAGGGGCCTTGAGTCGGTGAACCCGCAGCAGTTGGAACTGATGCGGGTGCTGTCCGCCTCGAAATCGGAGACGTTCTTCAAGCTGCGCCTGCCCAATGCCGTGCCCTACCTGTTCTCGGCCCTGAAGATTGCGGCCTCGACGGCGGTGATCGGAGCGATCGTGGGCGAATGGATCGGCTCGAACACCGGCATCGGCGCGCTGATCATCCAGTCGACCTACAATTTCGACAGCGCCATGCTCTACGCCACGGTGATCGTCGGGTCGGCTTTCTCGGTGATGTTCTTCCTGACGATCACGCTGATCGAGCGGCTCGTGGTCCGCTGGCAGCCCGCAAACCTTCACTGACCGGAGACAGACCATGACATCGCAGGATTTCGTGCAGGAAACCGCGGGGCAGGTTCCGGTCGTCCGCCGTTCGGATGTGGTGGTGGTCGGTGGCGGGCCGGCCGGCTTCGCCGCCGCGGTGGCCGCACGGCGCGAGGGCTGCTCGGTCACGCTGATCGAACGCTATCCCTATCTCGGCGGGCTTGCGTCCGGCGGCATGGTGCTGGTGCTCGACGACATGAACAATGGCTTCGAGGTCACCGTCACCGGCCTTTGCATGGAGATGATCGAGCGCATGGCCAGGGTCGGCACCTGCGTCTATCCGCCGAAGCAGGACCAGCGTCATGGCTGGGACGTCTACAAGAAGTGGGCGCATTGGGGCGTGTTCGACTTTCGATCCGCCACCAAGCCCAATCCGATCGTGATGGCGGCGGCCTTCGATCCCGATGGCTGGAAGCGCGCCTCCAACGAGATGATCGAGGAAGCCGGCGTGGATGTGCGCCTGCATTCCTGGTTCTCGAAGGCCATTGTCCGCGACGGCCGCATCGCGGGCGTGATCTGCGAGACCAAGGCTGGCCGGCAAGCCATCATGGGCGATGTGGTGATCGACACATCCGGCGACCTTGATGTGGCCGCCGCCGCTGGCGCGCGATTCACCGAAGGGGCGTACATGGTCACGACCGTGTTCCGGCTCGGAGGCGTCGACACGGCTGAAGCCGAACGCTTCCGCTATGAGGAGCCCGAAGCCTTTGCGCTCATCGACAAGCAGGCCAAGCGTGCGGTCGGCGGCTCGTGGGACCGGTGGTGGCTGTCGACGCCGCTGCCCGGCGTGGTCTGGTGCAACTGCCCACACATGACCGGTTACGACGCCATGAAGGTCGAGGACCAGACCCGCGCCGATTTCGATGGCCGCAAGCGTATCTATGCGCTGGTCGATTATGTCCGCGCCAACATGCCCGGCTTCGCCAACGCCTATGTCATCGACGTCGCGCCGCAGCTCGGCGTGCGCCAGACACGGCTGCTGCAGGGCGAGTATGTCGTGACCAAGGATGACGTGAACAACAGGGTCCACTTCGCTGACACCGTGGCGCGCGGCCGCGACTACTACACGCCGTACCGGTCGATGCTGCCGCAGGATATCGACGGCCTGATCGTCGCAGGCCGGCACTACTCCGCCACAGAATCGGCCCAGAAACTGTCGCGCGAGATACCGCCCTGCATGTCGATGGGCCAATCTGCCGGCGTGGCCGCTGCCCTCGCCCTGTCGGCCGGCATCAAGCCGCGTGCGGTAAGCCCTGCGGCGATCTGCGCGCGCGTGCGGGCCCAGGGCGGCGATCCGGGGGACGTTCCGTCGCAGAACGCAACGATCATGGAGACGGCCGCGTGAGCACCTTTGACCTTCCCCTCGCTGGCATTCGCGTCATTGACTTCACCCAGGTGATGATGGGGCCGGTGGCCACCCAGATGCTGGCCGATTATGGCGCGGACGTCATCAAGATCGAAAAGCCCGGTACCGGCGATCTGTCCCGCACTGCCTTTCCGAACGATCCGGCGGGCCTGCTCGGACCGGTGTACTGTTCGCTGAACCGCAACAAGCGCTCGGTGGTTCTCGACACGCGCAGCGCCGAGGGCAAGGCCGCCGTGCTGAAGCTGGTGGAGACTGCGGATGTGGTGGTCAACAACTTCCGCGCCGGGGTGATGGAGCGTCTCGGCTTCGGCTACGACGAGCTGTCGAAGCTCAACCCGCGTCTGATCTATGCTGTCGGCACCGGCTTTGGCCTGACGGGCCCTTATGCCCACAAGGGCGGACAGGATGTGCTGGCGCAGGCCATGTCGGGCGTGATGCACCGCCGCTCCGACGATAGCCTGCCCCTGTCGATATACTCGACGACCTTCGCTGACTATTCGGCTGGAATGCATCTGGTGCAGGGCGTGCTTCTGGCGCTGCTGCAGCGGGCCAAGACCGGCATGGGCCAGCGCATCAGCGTCTCGCTACTGGATTCCATGCTGGCGGCGCAGACCCAGGAGGCGGCGGCGCAGATGATGCGCGGGCGCGAGGTGAACTGGGGTGCGATGCCCCTGTCCGGCGTCTTCGCTACGACAGACGGCGCCGTCGTGCTGGTGGGCGCCTTCAAGGCCAACCCGCTGCTCGACATTTCCAACGCGCTGCAGATCGGGGATCTGTCGCAGGATCCGCGTTTTGCGAGCCATGCGGTTCAGGTCGCCAACAAGGCTGCGCTGCACGCGATCTTCCGGAGCCGCTTCGCGACCAACACGACCGCCTTCTGGCTTGACCGCCTCGAGCAGCAGGATCTGCTCTGCGCCCCGGTGCGGACGCTGGCCGAAGCGCTCGCCGACGAGCAGACAGCGATCAACGGCATGGTCCTGGAGGCGGATGGCGAGGTCGAACGTATCCGCGTCGTCGGCTCCCCGATTCACATGGAGGCGGCGCCAGTGACGATCAGGATTCCGCCTGCCAGGCTTGGCCAGTACACCGAGGCGGTGCTGAGCGAACTTGGCCTTGCCACAGCCCGCGCGGCCGAGTGATGCCGGTCCATTTCGACGTCCGTGACCATGTCGCGCGGGTCACCATCGACCGGCCCGAGGTCCTGAACGCCGTCGATGCGGCCACCGAGCGTGAACTGGATGCAATCTGGTCGGCCATCGAGGCGGACCGCACCGTGCGGGCCGTCGTGCTCACAGGTGGCGGCGAACGCGCCTTCTGCACCGGCGCGGACATGAAGGGTGGCAGCGGTGCCTCCGGGCTCGACTATTGGGCTGCCGCGAGGCCAAACGGCTTTGGCGGCATTGCCCTGCGCCAGACGCTCGATGTTCCGGTGATCGCCCGCGTCAACGGCCATGCGGCTGGCGGCGGCTTCGAAATGGTGCTGGGCTGCGACATCGTTGTCGCGAGCGAGAATGCAACTTTCAGCCTGCCTGAAGCGCGCGTCGGAAGGCTGCCGCTTGATGGCGGCATGACGCTCCTGCAGCGGCAGATTCCGTTCCGCGCCGCGATGGGCATCATGCTGACCGGCCGCAGGATCAAGGCGGCGGAGGCGCTCCAGCTTGGCGTCGTGAACGAGGTCGTCCCGCTGGCCGACCTGGACGCCGCGGTCGAGCGCTGGCTGGCCGATATCCTCGCCTGTGCGCCGCTCTCCGTGCGTGCGATCAAGCAGGTGGTGCGGCGCACCGCCCATCTGACGGCGGTCGAGGCTCAGGCCCAACGCCTGCCGGCCCTCGTCGAGGCGCTCAACTCGGCTGATTCCAGCGAGGGCGTCAAAGCCTTTGTCGAGAAGCGCAAGCCCGTCTGGACGGGGCGCTGACGGGCTTCCGGCGCCCCGCCCGCTGGCCTATGGTGGGTCGATCACGCTTCCCCCGGTAAAGCCATGCTTCACGCCGCCGCCCTGTTCTATTTCCGCGAGGTGGCGCGCATCGGTTCGATCCGCCGGGCCGCCCAGTCGCTGAATGTGGCCGCAAGCGCGATCAACCGGCAAATCCTCAATCTCGAGACCGATCTCGGCACGCCGCTGTTCGACCGGTTGCCGGGCGGCATGCGGCTGACAACGGCGGGCGACCTGCTGCTGCGCCATGTCGCCAGCACGCTGCATGATTTCGATCGGGTCCGCGCGGCCATCGACGATCTCAAGGCCGCCCGCTCCGGGCATGTCGCCATGGCTGCCGTGGACTCGCTGCTCGTCGACTTCCTGCCGCGCGCCATCGACCGCTTCCGGCTCGACTTTCCGGCCGTCACCTATTCCGTCATGGCAGTGCAGCCGCCTGACGTAACGCCCCTGGTCGCCGCCGGCGATGTCGACATGGGCTTCACCTTCGTCGGCCAGATCCCGCATGGGGTCCGCTTTCTCACCGACATCTCCGCCCCCATCGGCGTTGTGATGCGCGCCGACCACCCGCTGGCCAACCAGCTCAGCGTGACCTTTGACGAGGTTGCGCGCTACCCGATCGTGACCCAGTCCGGGCCCTTGCCGCGCGGAACGGACATCGACGCAGCCTTCGCGACCTTCAAGGAGCAATTGCGCCCGCGATTGCAGTCAAACTCGATCCAGATGCTGAAGCTGACCATCATGCTGAACATGGGCGTGTCGTTCTTTACGCGACTTGGCTTCCTGCAGGAGATCGAACAGGGCAGCATCGCCTGGCGGCCGCTCGTGTCGGCGCAGGTCAATACGCTGCGGCTCGGCCTTGTCGTGCCGGCCAACCGCTCGCTCAGCCCGCCTGCCGACCAACTGGCCAGACGGCTTTCGGACGACCTGCACCGCTACGCCGCCATCTGAGCTACCGGCGACTGGCGCCGGCCAGGATCCATGCTTCCCGCCACAACCGGATGAACAACGGTTTGAGCCATGGGTTTTGGCTGCATGGCGGGAGTTGCCATCTCTGGCGCGCAGGGCCTGATGCCATACTGCACAAGCGACGGAACGGGTGAACAATCCCAATGCCATCCGAAATAAAACAGAAGACAAAAGCAGAATACAGTCCTTATTTCACGCGTTCTGTAAGTTGATCCCTGATTAAAGGGGCCACGAATGATCTGGCAACTGGTTATGCGGAGGACGCTGCTGCCAGCAGTCCGCTTCTTCTGCGCGTCTTGCTGTGGCCTGCGCCGTGTCTTGGCACGCTGATGGCATCGTCAGCCTGCGCTACGTCGCGTTTCACAACACGTCTTGTCGGGGGCAGTGTCACGAACCCCATGGGACAATGCGGCACCCGGTGAGCCAACGGAAAAAGTGGCGTGATCCGAGCCATTTGGCACCTCGGCCAGCAGAAACTGACCACTCATCCGAGTCCCCTCGAAAGGGACGCTGAACCACGCTCGCTCGCAGATTGACAGGTGCTGAGCCTGTTCGACGGTGCGGGTGCGGAGAAAGCAGCAAAGTTTGTCTGAGTTTAACAAGCATTTTTACAGAACCTTAATTGGCCCGCGGCATATACAACTTATAGTTGCGTAACTCGTAAGGTGCACCATGAAGGCGAGTCCCCCTTTCGGTCAGATCTTTGATGGCGAGCTTGTGCTCTCGACGGCCACCGACGTTCTGGCAGCAGCGAGGCAGATCACGATTCCACCAGGCGAAATCGTTCTGGATGGCTCGGGCTTCACACGCATCGATCTTGCCGGGCTTCAGATTCTGGTCGCGGCCGGCAAGTCCGCCGCACGCGCGGGTTCCGCGCTGCGCATCGAGAATTGCAGCGAACCGCTCCGGGATGCCGCGCGCCGCGCCGGCCTCAACCTCTGACGCGCGCCGACACATCTCCTCATCTTTCCCTGGAGCAAGCCATGGCAGCCATCCTCACAGTCGACGATTCCCCCAGCATCCGGCAGATGGTCAAGATGGTGCTGTCCTCGGCGGGTCATGATGTGGCCGAAGCCGGCAACGGCGCCGAAGGGCTCGAGAAGGCCAAGGCGCAGCGCTTCGACCTTGTCCTCACCGACCTCAACATGCCGGTGATGAACGGCATCGCCCTCATCAAGAACCTCCGCCAGCTGCCGGCGCTGACCGGCACCCCCATCGTTTTCCTCACCACGGAGTCGGACGACGCCATGAAGATGGAAGCCAAGCAGGCTGGCGCCACGGGCTGGATCACCAAGCCGTTCAAGCCCGAGCAGCTTCACGCTGTCGTGGCCAAGCTGGTGCGCGCATGATGGATCTTGATCCCGCCGAGGTCTTCCGCCAGGAGGCCGCCGAACTTCTCGAAAGCCTCGAGTCCGCCCTGCTCGATCTCGGCCAGAAGCCCGGCGACGGCGAACTGGTGGACGCGGCGTTCCGGGCCCTGCACACGATCAAGGGCTCGGGTGCCATGTTCGGCTTCGACCGCGTTGCGTCCTTCACCCATGATTTCGAGACGGCGTTCGACCTGATCCGCAAGGGCAAGATCGCCGCCAACCACGAGATCGTGACCCTCTCGCTGGAAGCGAAGGACCATATCCGCCTGCTCATCGAGGACCCGATCAGCACGAGCGAGGCTCCGGGCCAGCGAATCGTCAGCAACCTTCAGAAGCTTCTGGCGGGCGATGGCGCAGCCACTGTCTCGCCCGCGGCCATGGCCGCAGGGCCTGCCGAATCCGCCATCCCGCCCGGTGGGCAGCAAGGCTGGCGGATACGGATCGCCTTTGCGCCCGAGGTGATGCGCAACGGGGCCAATCCCCTGGCTCTGCTCGACGACCTGCGCGAACTCGGACAGTGCACGATCACGGCCAACACCGACGCCGTGCCCGAACTGTCGGCCCTCGAGCCGCTCGACTGCTTGATCTCCTGGTCTGTCGAACTGGCTGCGGACTGCACGCGCGCTGACATCGAGGACGTGTTTCTGTTCGTGCGCGACGAGATGGACCTGGTCATCGAGCCGTTGGGCGACGCTGAAGCCGCTGTCGTGCCCGAGCCGCCTGGCCTTCACCCCGAGGTGGCGCAACAGCAAGACAGCACGCCGACGCGGCCTGCGACCTCGGCTCCAACCCACTCCGCCGAGCGCGACGCTGCGGACAGGAACGACGCCGTGCGCCGGACGGACGCCAAGGGACAGACGGTGCGCGTGCAGGCCGAAAGGCTGGACGAACTCATGGACCGGGTGGGCGAACTCGTCATCGTCCAGGCGCGCCTCAGCCAGATCGCCCATGCCGGCGCAGACCTCGCGATCAAGGCGATCGCCGAGGAGATCGAGAGGCTGGCATCGGGGCTGCGGGATTCGACGATGGGCGTGCGCATGGTGCCGATGGGCTCCCTCTTCGGGCGCTTCCGCCGCCTCATCCACGACCTGTCGCGCGATCTTGGAAAGCCCGTCGAGTTCGTCACCGTCGGCGAGGACACGGAACTCGACAAGACCATGATCGAGCGGCTCGCCGATCCGCTGGTTCATCTGATCCGCAACGCGATCGATCACGGCATCGAATCCCCCGAGCGCCGTGCGACCTCGGGCAAGGCGGCCACCGGGCGGATCGAGCTCTCGGCGCGCTATGTCGGCGCGCAGGTGCTGGTCACCGTGCAGGATGACGGCGCCGGTCTCGACACGGCGCGCATCCGCGCGAAGGCCGAAGAAAGCGGGCTGCTTGCCCTCGGTGCGCCGATGAGCGACCACGACATCCACCAGTTCTTGTTCCACCCTGGCTTCTCCACTGCCAAGACCGTCTCGGCCCTGTCGGGGCGCGGGGTCGGCATGGATGTGGTCAAGCGCACCATCGAGGCGATGCGCGGCACCATCGATGTGTCCACCGTGGCCGGCAAGGGCTCTTCGATGACGCTGCGCCTGCCGCTGACGCTGGCCATCATCGATGGCCTGCTCGTCCGGGTTGGCCGCAGCCGCTACATCATCCCTCTCTCCGCCATCGAGGAATGCATCGAGCTGACGCCGGAGATCGAGGCGCGCGCACGTGGACGCAACATGCTCGATGTGCGCGGTGACCTGGTGCCATTCCTCAAGTTGCGCCAACTGTTCTGCGAGCCCGGCGATCCCAAGCCATTTCAGAAGATTGTGATCGTCACCATCGGCGAAACCCGTGTCGGACTGGTCCTCGACCAGATCATCGGCAGCCACCAGACAGTCATCAAGACACTGAGCAAGCTTCAGGCGGACGCCGCCATGTTCTCGGGCGCCACCATCATCGGCGATGGCTCGGTCGCACTGATCCTCGACGTGGCGCAGCTTCTCACGATGTCCCACACACAGCGCAGCGCCGAACGGCCCGCGGAGGCAGCATGATGGACATCCAAGCCACCGCACCCCTGCCGGCAGCTGCCCGTGCCGACGTGACCTTGCAGGTGCTGATGATCGGGCTGGGATCCGAAATCCTCGCGATCCGCACCGAAAGCGTGCGCGAGATCATCGATCCGGTTCCGCTCACGCTCGTGCCCGGCGCGCGCAGCTTCCTTCCGGCACTCATCAACGTGCGGGGCAATGTCATCCCGCTTGCTGACATCGCGCTGCGCCTCGGCCTGCCGCGCGGTCCCGAGACGCCCGACACGCGCTTCGTGGTCGTCGAAATCGAAGTCGATGGCGATCCCATCATTGTTGGGCTCATCGCCGACAAGGTGTTCGAAGTCACCGAAGTGCAATCCGCCCAATCCTTGCCGACGCCGCGGATCGGCGCGCGCTGGAACCCCGATTTCATCCAGTTCATGATCCGCTGGGGGGATGAATTCGTCCTCATGCCGGATCTTGAACTGCTTCTGAGCTGATCCCCCCACCCCCGACATCACCCTTCATGCCGCAGGCGGACCAAGAGCGCCGCAAACCAGAAAGGACAAAGCGAATGGCCGACGCTTCGAGGAAAAACTCCATGTTCACTGGCATTGCTGCGAGGATCGCCCTGGTTCAGCTGATTTCAAGCGTCACGATAGCTGGCTGCGTCGGCGGATTTGCCTTCTACGGCATGTCCCGGCTCGAAGCCAATGTCGAAACCCTGTACTCTGACCGTGTCCAATCCATCCAGCAGCTCAAGACGGTTTCGGATGCTTATGGCGTGGACATCGTCGACACCTCCCACAAGGTCAGGGCCGGCACGCTGAGCTGGAGCGTGGCACAAGAGGCCCTCACCAGCGCCGCGACCAAGATCGACCAAGAGTGGAAGGATTACAGATCCGACCGGCATTCTTCGGCCGAGAAAGCCCTCGCAGACGCCGTGGACGCGGCGAGAACCAAGGCGGCGGGCAACATCGGCGAGTTGCGTGAGATTGTGCGCGCGCAGGACATGTCTGCGCTCGAGCGCTTCGTCGTCAATGACCTTTATGCGACCATCGATCCGATCAGCGCAACCTTGAGCCGGCTGACGGAGTATCAGCTGTTAGCGTCACGTGACTTGCGCAAACAGAGTGGGGAACTGTTTGACCAGCTCAAGCTGATGATGATCGCCGTCGGCATCGCGATCACGCTGTTGGGCGTCCTCACCACTCTCATGATCGCGTTCGGAATCCGCCGCAAGCTGGCCGCTGCGCTGGGCCTCGCGAAGGAGGTGGCAAACGGCAACCTCGGCGCTTCGGCGTCGGCCAAGGGCCGCGACGAGGTCAACGAGTTGATCAACAGCCTGAACGATATGGCGGCAGATCTGCGCCGCATCGTCAGCGACGTCAATACGGCGGCTTCCAATGTCGCTGCGGGGAGCCAGCAGCTGTCTGCGAGCGCGGAGCAGATGTCGGAAGGCTCGACCGAGCAGGCTGCGTCAACCGAGGAAGCCTCTTCCTCGATGGAGGAGAT
>JAIXUP010000078.1 GCA_027483505.1 Hyphomicrobiales bacterium | reverse complement strand
CTATGGCGAGTTCAAGAGCTTCTTTCCCAACAACGCGGTCGAGTATTTCGTCTCGTACTACGACTACTACCAGCCCGAGGCCTATGTGCCGCGCTCGGACACCTATATCGAGAAGGAAAGCACGATCAACGAGCAGATCGACCGCATGCGCCACTCGGCCACGCGGGCGCTGCTGGAGCGCGATGACGTGATCATCGTCGCCTCCGTGTCGTGCATCTACGGCATCGGCTCGGTCGAGACCTACACCGCCATGACCTTCTCCATGAAGGTCGGCGAGACGGTGGAGCAGCGCCAGCTCATCGCCGATCTGGTGGCGCTGCAATACAAGCGCACCACCGGCGATTTCGCGCGCGGCACCTTCCGGGTGCGCGGCGACATCATCGAGGTTTTCCCGGCCCACCTTGAGGACCGCGCCTGGCGTGTCTCACTGTTCGGCGACGAGATCGAGACCATCGTTGAGTTCGATCCGCTGACCGGCGACAAGATCGCCGACCTCAGCGCGGTGAAGGTCTACGCCAACTCGCACTATGTGACGCCGCGCCCGACGCTGCAGCAGGCCATCAAGAGCATCAAATCCGAGTTGAAACAGCGCCTCGACGAGTTGATCCGCACCGGCCGCCTGCTCGAGGCCCAGCGGCTGGAGCAGCGCACCGTGTTCGATCTCGAGATGCTGGAAGCCACCGGCTCGTGCAACGGCATCGAGAACTATTCGCGCTACATCACCGGCCGCCAGCCGGGCGAGCCGCCGCCGACGCTGTTCGAGTACCTGCCCGACAACACCATCGTCTTCACCGACGAAAGCCATGTCACGGTTCCGCAGATCGGCGCGATGTACAAGGGCGACTTCCGGCGCAAGGCGACGCTCGCGGAATATGGCTTCCGCCTGCCGAGCTGCATGGACAACCGCCCGCTGCGCTTCGAGGAATGGGACGCCATGCGCCCGCAATCGATCCATGTCTCGGCGACCCCAAGCCATTGGGAGATGGAGCAGACCGGCGGCGTCTTCACCGAACAGGTCATCCGGCCCACCGGGCTGATCGACCCGCCGGTGGAAATCCAGCCCGCCAAGCATCAGGTGGCGCATCTGCTTGACGAGGTGAAGGAGGTGGCGGCGAAGGGCTACCGCACCCTCGTCACCGTGCTGACCAAACGCATGGCCGAGGACCTGACCGAATACCTGCACGAGAACGGAGTGCGCGTGCGCTACATGCACTCTGACATCGACACCATCGAGCGCATCGAAATCCTGCGCGATCTGCGCCTCGGCACGTTCGACGTGCTGGTCGGCATCAACCTGCTGCGCGAGGGGCTGGACATCCCCGAATGCGCCTTCGTCGCCATCCTTGACGCCGACAAGGAGGGCTTCCTGCGCTCCGAGACCTCGCTGATCCAGACCATTGGCCGGGCCGCGCGCAATGTCGACGGCAAGGTCATCCTCTATGCCGACCACATCACCGGCTCGATGGAGCGGGCGATGGCCGAGACCAACCGCCGCCGCGAGAAGCAGACGGCCTACAATCTCGCCAACGGCATCACGCCGCAGACCATCAAGCGCAACATCGGCGACATTCTCGACAGCGTCTACGAGCGCGACCGCGTCACCGTCGATGTCGGCCTGTCGAAGGACAAGGCCACGGTCGGCCATAACCTCAAGGCCGTGATGGCCGACCTCGAAAAGCGCATGCGCGAGGCCGCCGCCAACCTCGAATTCGAAACCGCCGCCCGCCTGCGCGACGAACTCAAGCGCCTGCAAGCCACCGAACTCGCCATCGCCGACGACCCCATGGCCAGCCAGCGCATGATCGAGGCGTCATCAGGCAGCTATGCCGGCGAGCGGACCTATGGCCGGGCGGCGAACACGCCGACCCGCGCCCGCAAGCCGGGGCTGGACGAGATGGGGCCGGGGACGGATCGCGAAACGCCGCTGGGCGGGGAGGTGCGGGCGAAGGGTGGCGGGAGGCCGGGGAGGAGAAGGTGAGGGGGGTAACGTGACGAAGTCTGCTGGATACTCATTTCGCGCACTGTCACGGTGTTGTCACCGTATTTCACCAATCGTCAACAGCCACGTAATAGCTTCACAATTTGAGCGATCCCCACCAGTTTGGAATGACAGGGAGTTTCGGCCATGCCTAAAGGCTACCTTATTGCTCATATTCGGGTGCACAACACCGATGCGTTTGAAGAGTTCAAGCAACTCTCGGGAGCTGCGATCAAGGCCCATAACGGGAAAGTCCTTGTCCGAAATCCAGCGCCAGATCACCGCGAAGGCGCGGGACAAGGCCTGGCCATTCTGATCGAATTTGAAAGTCTGGACGCGGCTCGTGCCTTTTATGAGTCGGATGCGTATACCAAAGCGCGAGCAGTCAGAGAGAAGATTTCCGATACCGACCTCGTCCTCGTCGAAGGACTGTAGGATTGCGGTGACAGCGCACTCCACCTCGCCTCCCTCCCCGTCATGGTCGTCCTCGGACGTGATCCGTGGATTGACCTGACCATCCACGTTTTCCCCGATCCGCTGAGCAAGACATGGATGGTCGGGTCGAGCCCGTTCATGACGACAAAGGCTCGCCCCGACACGATTTCGTGGAACCGGAGGCGTTGGCAGGACGTTGAAACACGTCCACACAATGGACTCGCCGCGCCTTCGGTTGCGGGCCGTAAACCCACGACATGGGAGATGCCGATGCGACTGTTGCTGGGCGGAGTTTTCGCAGGTCTTGCCGCGCTGACGCTTGCCGGATGCCAGACGGCAGGCAACGGGCCTGAAGCGGGGCTCGCGCCGGTGGGCAATTCCTACACCGAAGCGCAGGCGCGGCGCAGTTGCATGACCGCCATGGGTGGCGGCGTCCGGCCCGTGCCGCAGGAGACCCTCGACATCTGCATGAGGGCCCGGATGTTCGGACCCTCCATGGAGAGATGGGATTGAGCGCGGCAAGCCGACGCCGATCAGCGCCCGAAAGCCGGGGCTGAACGACATGGACGCGGCCGCCGGGCGCGAAACGTCTCAAATGCACGCTTTCACGCTGATCGTCCGCTAACCCGCTGTCTTAATCGGCCATTATGCTTGGGCTGATATGACCGCCGTGGTGGAGGCACGATGCTGGCGGGTCCGTCAACAATCATGAGCAAGGCGGATGTGATCCGGTCGTCGGCTCTGGTGACGGCGGCGTCCATCGCGATCTCGCTGGTGCTGACCAGTCTCGCCTTGTTGTTCCTGTGCGGCGTTGATCCGGACCGTCTGGCCAGGACCGCCGAAATCTGGATCAACGGGCTCGTCATCGGCGCCGTGGTGCCGCTCTGCGTCGCGCCGATCGTGACGTGGCGGCTGCTGGCCACCATGCGTGCGTTGAACAATGCCCATGCCGAACTCGACAGGCTGGTCCGCACCGACCCGTTGACGGGGCTGTTGAACCGCCGAGGCTTCGAGGAGGCGGCGGAGACCGCAATCGCGGTCGCGCGCCGCGCGCAGACGCCGGTTGCGCTGCTGATGTGCGACATCGATCACTTCAAGGCAGTCAATGACCGCCACGGCCACGAGGTTGGCGATCGCGCGATCCGACACGTCGCCGCCCTGCTGGCCGAAGCGGGACGCGGCGCCGGGGCCGTGATCGGTCGCCATGGCGGCGAGGAATTCTGCCTGCTCGTCACCGACCTGTCCATCCGCCAGGCCATGGAGTTGGCCGACGCCGCGCGCCGCGCCTGCATCGAGCAGCCGCTCGCCCTCGGCGGCGATGCCTCGCCGATGACGATCAGCGTCAGCATAGGCCTCGCCATGGCCGCCCATGACGACGCCGACTGCGCCTCCCTGGTCGCCCGGGCGGACGCTGCGCTCTACCGCGCCAAGGCCGAAGGGCGGAACCGCGTGGAGCGCGAAGCCGCCTGATCCGTCGCCGCCTCATCTCGCCGTGATGATGGCATGTTGAAAACTGACCGGCGCTGATGGCCTCTTCCGCCTCTGCCGGAGGCCTGCAGCCCGAAGCAGTCCTGTCGGTTGTGGCAACTGGCGCAGGTCGAGCGCGCCGAGGCGGCCAGCATGGCGAGGATGGCGGCCCCGGCAAGCATCAACAGACCTCGCATGGTTGCCACCTTTCCTGTCGCGTGCTGACTGCGGCGCGTTCAGGCGCCCTGCAGTTGTTCTGGCAATTCTCGTCCGGCGCCATCGCCGGCTCACTGACCGGGGTCAGACTTCGGCCCGCTTTGTTGCGGGCGCTCGAGATGGACGCATCTGCTATCCTGCGGGACGCTGGACATCGTCGATCATTATTTACACGGTTTTATCGTGAAATTTATCGGCATCTACATTTTTTTACTGTAAGGCGGACAGGGGCTTGCAGGCCTTTCTGCCGGCGGCTACGAAACACTGCGGCATTCACAGATCGTTATCCATGAACGATCAACCCGTGGTGGAACTACATGACTGATGTCAATCTGATCACCGGCACCGGCAGGGCCGACAGCATCCGGGGAACCGATGGCGCCGACGTTGTTCTGGCGCTCAACGGGTCCGACACCGTGCGCGGCATGGAAGGCAATGACAGCGTGGCCGGCGGCAACAACGGCGACTTCCTGCAGGGCGACCGCGGCAATGACTCGCTGTTCGGCAACACCGGGAACGATGTGCTCAGCGGCGGCCGTGGCAGCGACGTGCTGCATGGCGGCCTCGGCAATGACGTGCTGATCGGCGGCCTCGATTCCGATACCTTCGTCTTCACCGCCCTCGACCTGCAGTCGCGCGGCACGGACGTCATCACCGACTTCCGTCTGGGCGATGATTCGCTCTCCCTGATCGGCCTGAAGGTCACGGGCGTTGCACGCGGTTTCTCCGACCTGACCACGATGAATGGCGTGGATCTCGACAACAGCGCCCGCGGCACCGACCTGACGCTGACAGTGCAGGATGCTTTCGGCCGCAGCCAGAAGATCGTGCTGCTCGATACATGGTCGAGTTCCAACAGCGCGGCGTGGACGGCCTATCTCGCCGAACTCGGCTACGGCGGCGGCGCCAACTGATCCCTGCATCGGCGCGGCTCTGGCCGCGCGTTCAGCCAGAGACGCATTCGCCCGCGACGCTGTCGCGGGCGATGCTGTTCTGGGCATCTGCTCGGGCCGATCTTGTTGTCTTGTCAGACGATCTTGATCGACAGGTCCGGCAGGCCGTCAAGCTTGCACAGGATCGTGTCGCCGCGCACCACGGGGCCGACATTCTCCGGCGTGCCTGAATAGATGATGTCGCCGGCCTTGAGTTCGAAGGCTTCCGACAGGCGCACGATCTGTTCGGCGACCGACCAGATCATGTGGGCCAGCGTGGCGTTCTGCTTGACGGCGCCGTTGACCGCAAGCGAGATGCGCTGGTCCTTGAAATGTCCGACCTGCTCGACGCGGTGCAGCGGCCCGATCGGGGCCGACTGGTCGAAGCTCTTGCCGATCTCCCATGGCTTCTTCTCGTCGCCCAGCGCGCGCTGGAGGTCGCGGCGCGTCATGTCGAGACCGAGGGCGTAGCCATAGACATGGCCGAGCGCATCCTCCATCTTGATGTTCTTGCCGCCCGACTTCAGCGCCGCCACCAGTTCGACCTCGTAGTGGTAGTTCTTCGTCAGCGACGGATAGGCGTGGTCCGCCACCGTGCCGGGGGCGACGAACTGGATCGCGTCGGTCGGCTTCTGGAAGAAGAAGGGCGGCTCGCGTGTCGGGTCAGAACCCATCTCGCGCGCATGGGCAGCATAGTTGCGCCCGATGCAGTAGATGCGGCGCACGGGGAAGACATCGGTGGTGCCGACGATCGGGATCGTCGTCTGCGCGACGGTGAAGGGCGTCTTCGCGGCCGTGGTGGCTTGCGCCAGCGCCGGCCCGGCGGCAAAGGCGGCGGCTGCGCTTCCGCTGGCGCCCAGGATGAAGCGGCGGCTATGCATCGTGTCGTTCAGTGCGGTCATTGGTCCTCCGGGGGCAGACGTTGCTGCTGAATCGGTTTTTTGTCTGGATGGGCGAAGCGATGGCGGCCCGCTCGCACTCCGGCTCCAAGTCGATGTCGCGCCCGCGCAAAAGTCAACGGCCTTCGCCGGAGTCCACCGGATTGTGACGACGTGCACTTGACGAAGGTCAGCGGCCAGGCGCTTCCCGGGCAGTTGCAATCGGCGCGCGAAGCGGTCACCATCGCCTCAAAACAAGCCTGCGGGGAGATGCCGATGCCGAGCAGAACCATACGCGCCGATGAGCGCGGGATCTGACGTGGCGGAGGTGAAGGGCGTGGTCAGCGACGGACGTCTGCTGCTGCTCGGGTCAGGCGACAATGTGCTGGTGGCCCGGCAGCGGATCGCGGCGGGCGAAGCGGTACTGATCGAAGGCCTTCGTGCTGTCATGGCGGTTGACCTGCCGATCGGGCACAAGCTTGCCCGCCGCGCCATCACTTCCGGCGAGAAGATCATCAAGTACGGCGCGCCGATCGGGGTTGCCACGCAGGCGATTGCCTCCGGCGAGCATGTTCACGTGCACAATGTGCGCAGCGATTACACGCCGACCTACCATCTGACAGCGGAACAGGAGAGCGGGACATGACCGCCATGCGGGGCTATCCCAGATCCGATGGCCGCAAGGGCATCCGCAACACGGTTGTTGTCGGTTATCTCGTTGAATGCGCCCATCACGTGGCGCGCGAGATCGCCATTCCCTTCCGCGAGGCCGATGTGCATGTCATCGGCTTTCCCGGCTGCTACCCGAACGCTTATGCCGAGACGATGATGGAGCGGTTGTGCACCCATCCGAATGTGGGGGCTGTCCTGCTGGTCTCGCTGGGGTGCGAGAGCTTCAACAAGTACGGGCTTGAGCGGGCCGTGCGCGCGTCGGGCCGTCCTGTGAAGACGCTGGTGATCCAGGCCGCAGGCGGCACGCGCAAGTCGATCGCGGAGGGGCGGGATTTCGTCTCCGAGCAGCGGCTGCTGCTGGACGAGGCCGAGACGGTTCCGATGGCAGCGTCCGAACTGGTCGTCGGCACGGTCTGCGGCGGCTCCGATGGCACGTCGGGGATCACTGGCAATCCGGCCGCGGGGCGGGCGTTCGATCTGCTGATTGCGGACGGCGCCGCCTGCATCTTCGAAGAAACCGGCGAACTGATCGGCTGCGAACACATCATGGCGGCGCGGGCCGTGACCCCGGACCTCGGGGCCGAACTGGAGGCCAGCGTCGCCAAGGCCGCCCGCTACTATGCCACGCTCGGCTATGGCTCGTTTGCGGCCGGCAATGCCGATGGAGGGCTCACCACGATCGAGGAGAAATCGATGGGGGCGTACGCCAAGTCGGGCGCGTCGCCGATCTCCGGGCTGATCAAGCCGGGCGACATCCCGCCGCGCGGAGGGCTCTACCTGCTGGATGTGGTGCCGGATGGCGAGGTCCGCTTCGGCTTTCCCAACATCAACGACAATGCGGAGATCGCCGAATTGATCGCTTGCGGCGCGCACGCGGTCCTGTTCGTCACCGGCCGCGGCTCGGTTGTGGGCTCGGCGATTTCGCCGGTGGTGAAGATCTGCGCCAATCCGGAAACCTTCCGGCGCATGGAAGATGACATGGATATCGACGCGGGAGCCATCCTTGAGGGCAGGGCCACGCTCGACCAGGTCGGGGCGGACATCCGCGATCTCGTGCTTGATCTCGGAGGGGGCAGGCGCACCCGGTCGGAAGCGTTGGCCCATCAGGAATTCATCCTGACCTACAAGAGCTTCGAGCCGATCGGTCCCGCCTGCCTGCCGGCCTGAGCGCGTTTCAGCGCGGCTGGACGTAGATGTTGACCTCGAAGCCGGCATCGCCCGGGTCCTTCAGGTCGCCGACATACTCCTCGACGAACTGGTCGCGCACGGTCAGCCCCTTGGCGTCGAGATAGGCGGTGATGCCCTCATAGGTGCTGTCGATGTCGTCGTAAGGCGATTTGTGGGTGAAGCGCAGGGCGTTGCCGCTGGGCGTGGAGCCGGCCCGGACGTCGCCGAGCTGGGCTGCATTGTCGGGCAGCCTGTCAACGGGCAGGATCGCCTCGTAGCGGAAGCCGATGTCGTCGGTTTCGGCGAAATAGGTCAGGGGCCGGCCGGCCACCTTGAGCCCGAGCCGTCCCGCGTCATTCTCCAGCCGCTGGAAAATGCCGGCGAGAGTCTCGATGCCCCTGTCCCAGGTGGTCTGGCCCGAAATCGTCAGGGCCGGCTTGGGGGCAAGCACCAGCGTGTCAACGCCCATGGTGTCGCCGGGCTTTCCGGCCAGCGTCGCGTTGCGGTCGACGGTCGGGGTTGCGGGGGCCGCTGTCGCCGGCGGTTGCGCCGTGACCGGCGGCGCTGGCTGCGGCGGGGGCGGCGTCTGAACGGGCGCAGGAGCGGGTGCCGGCGACGGGGCTGCGGCAGGCGGCGCCACGGAAGGCGCGGGAGCCGGCTCGGCGGGGGCGGCGGGCGGGGCCTGAACGGGCGCCGGTTGCACGGCGGCGGCGGGCGGCTGCAAGGGGGCGCTCTCGACGGGCTGTGGAGCCGGAACGGTCGTTTGGGCCAGCGCCGCCGCGATCGGCAGTCCCGCCGCGACGAGGATGGCGATCGTCAGACAAACGAGAAGTTGCCTTGATGTCACATGCTTCACTGGTGCCGCCCCATCCATGCCGATTCGCGCTGTGTTGATATCGTAATGCGCGAATGCGGTGGTTGCGAGACAAGACCGCCCGCATTGATGCTTTTGTGCAGCCGCCAAACCGGACTATACAGCAGCCGCAGACAGGGAGGCGAGATGAGCGCAGATCACCAATCGGATCATCCGCTTGCGGGCCGCCGGTTCCTCAAGATGAACGGTCTTGGCAACGAGATCGTCGTGATAGACCTGCGCGGCGCAGGGTTTCGCGTGCGGGCCGCCGATGCGCGGGCCATTGCGCGGGCGCGCGGATCATTCTTCGACCAACTGATGGTCCTGCATGATCTGGTCAGCGCCGGCACCGACGCTTATGTCCGCATCTACAACACGGATGGTTCGGAGGCAGGAGCCTGTGGCAACGGCACGCGCTGCGTCGGCTGGGCGATGATGAGCGATGCCGAGATGGGGCAGGCCGGCAAACGCGCGCTGGTGGTCGAGACCAAGGCCGGGCGGCTGCCGATCACGCGGCTGTCCGACACCGTTTTCAAGGTCGACATGGGGCCGCCGAAGCTGAACTGGCAGGATATCCCGACGCGCGATCCGTTCTTCGACACCTCCGGGATCGAACTGCAGATCGGGCCGATCGACGATCCGATCCTGCATACGCCCGGTGTGGTCTCGATGGGCAACCCGCATGCGGTGTTCTTCGTCGATGACCCTTACCGCTACGACCTCGAACGCTTCGGGCCGCTTCTCGAAAACCATCCGATCTTCCCGGACCGCGCCAACATCTCGCTGGCCGCCGTCGTCCGGCCGGACCACATCATCCTGCGTGTCTGGGAGCGCGGGGCGGGGCTGACCAGGGCCTGCGGCTCTGGCGCATGCGCGGCGCTGGTGGCGGCGGTGCGGCGCGACCTGGCGGCGCGCGAGGCGACGGTGTCACTGCCGGGCGGCGACCTGATCATCGCGTGGCGCGAGGATGACGGCCATGTCCTGATGACCGGACCGACCGAGTTGGAACATGAGGGCCGCTTCGAGGCGTCCATTTTCGGGGTGGCCGGCTGATGGGCGAGGCTGTCCGCGTCGTCAGCTTCGGCTGTCGGCTGAATGTCTACGAGAGCGAGGCGATCAAGCGGCAGGCGGAGGCGGCAGGCCACCGCGATCTCATCGTGGTCAACACCTGCGCCGTCACGGCCGAGGCCACGCGTCAGGCGCGGCAATCGATCCGGCGCCTCGGACGGGAGAATCCGGACGCCCGGATTGTCGTCACCGGCTGCGCCGCGCAGGTCGAACCCGGCCGCTTCGCCGGCATGCCCGAGGTGGCGCTGGTGCTGGGCAACCACGAGAAAATGCAGCCGCAAAGCTGGCGGGCGCTTGCCGCATCCAACAGCTTTTCCGCGGATTTCGGCCTTGCGGCATCCGAAAAGGTACAGTTGTCCGACATCATGGCTGTGCGCGACACGGCGTTGCACATGCTCGACGCCTTCGAGAACCACACGCGCGCCTTCGTGCAGGTCCAGAACGGTTGCGATCATCGCTGCACCTTCTGCATCATTCCCTTCGGCCGCGGCAATTCCCGGTCGGCGCCGATGGGGGCCGTGGTCGAGCAGGTCAGGCAACTCGCGGCCCATGGCGCCAGGGAAGTGGTGCTCACCGGCGTCGACATGACGGGCTATGGCAGGGACCTGCCGGGCGCTCCCACGCTCGGACTTCTCGTGCAGGCGATCCTGCGCCATGTGCCGGACTTGCCGCGCCTGCGCCTGTCATCGATCGACGCGGTCGAGGCGGATGATGCCTTGCGTGACGCGATCGCTGGCGAGGCGCGGCTGATGCCGCATCTGCACCTGTCATTGCAATCGGGCGACGACCTCATCCTCAAACGCATGAAGCGACGCCACACGCGCGCCGATGCGATCCGCTTCTGCAGCGAGATGCGGCAGGTCCGGCCCGACATGGTGTTCGGCGCCGACATCATCGCCGGCTTTCCGACGGAAGACGAGGCGGCGTTCCAGCGGTCGGCCGATCTGATCGCCGAATGCGGGCTGACACACCTGCATGTCTTCCCCTTCTCGCCACGCGTGGGCACGCCGGCCGCGCGCATGCCGCAACTGCCGACCCAGGTCATCGCCGAGCGGGCAAGACGCCTGCGGCAGGCGGGGGAGGCGGCCTACAAGGCGCATCTGGCGGGGCAGGTCGGCCGGACGCTTTCCGTGCTGACCGAGCGCGGCAATGTCGGGCGGACGGAAGGCTTCGCGCCGGTCCGGTTCGCGGGCGGGGTTCAGCCCGGACTGCTGCTGCCGGTCGCCATCACCGGCGAAGATGGCGCGCGGCTGCTGGCGGCTTGATGCCGTTACTCCTTGAGCAGGTCGGGGCGTCGTTCGCGGGTCAAGCGTTCGGCCTCCGCCCGCCGCCAGCGGGCGATCGCGGCGTGGTTGCCGCTGTTCAGCACATCGGGGATGGCGCGGCCCTCCCATTCGCGCGGCCTTGTGTAGTGCGGATACTCGAGCAGCCCGCCCTCGAAGCTCTCCTCGTCGCCCGAATGGCTCTTGCCCATCACGCCGGGGATGAGGCGGACGCAGGCATCGAGCAGGACCATGGCCGCGATCTCGCCGCCTGACAGGATGTAATCGCCGATCGAGGTCTCTTCGAGCGCACGGCCATCGATGACGCGCTGGTCGATGCCCTCGAAGCGGCCGCAGATGATGACGGCCCCCGGACCTGCCGCCAGTTCGCGGGCGCGGCCCTGGGTCAGCGGCCGACCGCGCGGGCTCATCAGCAGGCGCGGGCGCGCGTCATCAGCGGGCACGGCGCCGTCAAGGGCGGCGGCCAGCACATCGCAGCGGATGACCATGCCCGGCCCGCCGCCCGCCGGCGTATCGTCGACAGCGCGGTGGCGGCCAAGGCCATGCTCGCGGATCTGGTGGGATTCAAGCGACCACAGGCCGGCTTTCAGTGCCTCACCCGAGAGCGACAAGCCCAACGGGCCGGGAAACATCTCGGGGTAAAGCGTGAGGATGCTGGCGCGGAATGTCATTGTCTATTCGTCGAACAGGCCGGCGGGCGGGTCAATCACCACACGCCGCGCGGCGATGTCGACGACCGGCACGAAGGCCTTGGTGAAGGGCAGCAGCACGCTCGCCCCGCCCTTGGCCGGCTTGATGTCGATGAGATCGCCGGCGCCGTAGTTCGGCACGTCGATGACGACGCCGAAGGCGCTGCCGTCGCTCAGCACCACCGCACAGCCGATCAGATCGGCCATCAGGAATTCGTCGTCTTCGGTGGGCGCGGGCAGGCGTTCGCGCGGCGCGAACAGTTCAAGGCCATTCAGGGCTTCCGCCGCCTCGCGGCCCTCGACGCCAGCGACGCGGGCGATCAGCATGTCCTTGGCGGGCCTCACTGAAGTGAGCTTGAACAGCCGCACGCCATCCGCCGTGCTGAGCGGGCTGTAGCGGGCGATGGCGAGGGGATCGGCAGTGAAGGATTGCAGCCGCACCTCCCCCTTCACCCCGTGGGCGCGTCCGAAACGGCCGAGAAGGACGAGGGTGGGGGGCATGGTTGTGTCCGCATGTGGTCAAACGGAGAGTGCAGTGCAACCCCTCTCCCTCACCCTCTCCCGCAAGGGAGAGGGGGCTTTGACGGTCGTGTCCAATCGGAACGATCGAGCCGGGCTCGAAAATGCCGGAAAAGCTGCAATGCACAAGTCCCCTCTCCCCTTGCGGTAGAGGTAAGGAGAGGGGTCGCGCTGATCGTCGAAAGGATCAGGCTTCGGCTGCGGGGGCTGCCAGCTTGGCGGCCTTCTTTTCGGCGCGTTCCTTCATCTTGTCGCCGGGAACGGCCTTCTCCGGGTTGTTGCGGGCCTTGCGCTTGATCAGGCCATGGGCATCGAGGAAGCGGGCGACCCGGTCGGTCGGCTGGGCGCCCTTGGCGAGCCATTCCCTGGCCTTCTCGACATCGAGCACGATGCGTTCGGCCGAATCCTTCGGCTTCATCGGGTCGAAGCGGCCGATGCGCTCGATGAAACGGCCATCGCGCGGCGAATGGCTGTCAGCGATGACGATCTGGTAGTGCGGGCGCTTCTTGGCGCCGCCACGGGCGAGACGGATTTTCACGGACATGTTTGGTTCCTTTGGTTTGTCAGTGTCTGGTGTCCGGCCCCTCTCCCTCGTCCTTCGACAGGCTCAGGATGAGGAAGAGAGGCCGTGTTTCGTGTTGTTCGGGCAGCAGCCCCCTTTCCGATCCTCATCCTGAGCCTGTCGGAGGACGAGGATCGGAAAGGGGAATGCCGCCCGCGAACCTATTTCTTCTTCCCCCCGAATGGGTTGAAGCCGAGGCCGGGGAGGCCGCCCTTGGGGCCGGGCAGGCCCGGATTGCCGAGGCCGGGAAGCTTGGGCATGCCGCCGCCGCCCCCCAATCCCGGAGGCATCGGAGGCAGGCCCTTGCCGCCGCCGAAGCCGGGAGGAAGCTGGCCGCCGGAGAGTTTCTTGATCTGCTCGAGCTGCTCGGGCGTCATCTTGCTCGGGTCCATGTCCGGCATGCCGCCGCCGCCGATCCCGAACATCTGGCCCATCTTGCCCAGAAGGCCGCCCTTCTGCTTGCCCATCATCTTCATCATGTCGGCCATGCCGCGATGCATCTTGAGGAGCTTGTTGATCGCTTCGGGCGAGGTGCCGGAGCCGGCTGCGATGCGGCGCTTGCGCGATGCCTTCAGCAGTTCCGGGTCGGCGCGCTCGGCCCTGGTCATGGAATCGATGATGGCGATCTGGCGCTTGATCACCTTGTCGTCCAGATTGGCGCTGGCCATCTGGGCCTTGGCCTTGGCGATTCCCGGAAGCATGCCCATCACGCCGCCGATGCCGCCCATGGTCATCATCTGGTTGAGCTGGCTGCGCATGTCGTTGAGGTCGAACTTGCCCTTGGCCATGCGCTCGGCCATCTTCTGGGCTTCGGCCTGGTCGATGTTGGCAGCGGCCTTTTCGACGAGGCTGACGATGTCGCCCATGCCGAGAATGCGGTTTGCGACACGGCCGGGATGAAATTCCTCCAGCGCATCG
>JAIXUP010000072.1 GCA_027483505.1 Hyphomicrobiales bacterium | reverse complement strand
GTCGCATGGCTTGCCGACGACCACGAACCGCTCGCCCCGATCAAGGCACTGGATGATCTGCTCAAGCGGCGCGGACGGCGCGTAACGCGATCCGCTTGCATGCCGGACCTCACCCGCGCACCGGCTGAGAACGGCCTGGTTGAGCCAGGGAACATCGGCGCTCGCCGCCACCTGCAGCACATAGGCCGCCTGTCCGCTGTCGAGCAGATGCACCAGGACGGCGGAGAGCGCGCCGCCCGACGATGACTGCCGACGCAGCACTTCATCGGTGGCATGCCCGGTCTGCACCGACAGCAGCGGACCCCATTCCGGTCGCGCGGCCACCGGTCCGCCCGGCGGCAGAAACACCCGGCTTCCCGGGCAGACCTCGCCCAGCAGCCGGTCCTCCTCGGCGGTCACGGGGCCGGTCAGCGTGGGTCGCAGATAGCCCGGCCCCTGAAGCGTCATCGTTGCGCGCCCTGTCCCGAGCAGCGAAGCACACAGCCCACAGCCGGAGCACAGGTCTGACGCCAGGACCCTTTGAAGCCGCATTGTGCAATTTCCGTGCGCAGAGCCAATTCACCGGTGCTTTTAGCACGGCCCCGACTGAATGCGCTACGCCCGGCGACGTAGCGGCAGCGCGTGTCTGGAGACAGGGTTAAGGCCCTTGGGCGCCGGAAACCATGTCGCCAGAAGGATCACCATCAAGCCACTCACAGCCTTGACCCCTGCAGGGTCACGCGTCCATGAAAGCGCGTCTCTGTTCTGAAAGAGCACCATGATAGACTTGCCGCATGATTAGGAAGATCACCGCCCTTTTCAGCATCAACGCACTGCTGTTTGTCTCGCTGCTCGTGCGAAACGTGCTGATCGCGCGGCTGGTCGGAGTCGAGAACTTCGGCATTGCCGCGACCTTTGCGCTGGTGGTCGCGGCAATGGAAGCCACTTCGGCGCTGAGCGGCGACCGCTTCATCGTTCAAGACCGCGATGGCGGCAGCTCCGTCGCATTGGGGGTGATCCACACGCTCAATGTCGTGCGCTCCGTGCTTGTCGCCGGCTTGATGTATGCGTGTGCGCCGCTGATCGCTATGCTGTTCCGGATGCCAGACCTGACATGGACCTATCAGGTGCTTGCGTTGGTGCCGCTGCTTCGCGCCTTCCAGAATTTCGACGTCTTCCAGCAGCATCGCAGCTCCGTCTTCTGGAAATCTTCCTGGATGGAACTGGTTGGCGTGGTTGTTGGAACACTGGCGATTTTTCCGGCGCTGGCTTGGTTCAATGACTATCGCCTCATGCTTCTGTCGCTGCTGGCGCAGTATCTGACCCAGTCGGTGGCGTCGCACCTGTTGTCCGCCACGCGCTTCCGCCTTGCCTTTGACCGCGAGATCGCCGGGCGATGGTTCCGCTTCGGCTTGCCGATCACGGTCAACAACATGCTGATTTTTGCGCTCATGAACGGTGATAGACTTGTTATTGCCGCCTTCATCGGGATCAGCCAGCTGGGCTGGTTCAGCGCCGCACAGGCTCTCACCATGGCGCCCGCGCTGGTGCTGCTGCGCACCCTCGGCAGCGTGCTGCTCGCCTCGCTGTCGCGCAAGCAGGATGATCCCGCAGAATTCAACCGCCTCGCGGGCCTCTATGGGAAGCTCTTCGTCGCGATCGCGCTGCTGGTTGGGCTCGGGCTTTACCTGTTTGGCGGTCCGGTCTTCCTGCTGCTGTTCGGACGCAGTTTCGAGGGCGCCCTGCCGATCTTCTCGCTGCTGGTGGCGATTGCCTGCCTGCGCCTTGCACGCGGATCGTTTGTCGTCGTATCTCTTGCCAGAGGGCAGAGCAAAAATGATCTTGTCGCCAATCTGCCGCGCCTGGCGGCGCTGCCGCTGGTCGCGCTGGCGGCCTGGGCGGGCTGGACCTTGCCCCATATCCTCCTTATTGCCGTGGCCGCCGAGGCGATTGGCCTTGCATTATCCGGTTGGTTGCTACAGCAGACACTGGGGGCGCGCCCGGCTGCTGTCTGGCCCCTGCGACTGCTGGGCGTGGCCTTTCTGGCGCTGCTGGTGGCCGACAGTCTTTTGTATTCAATGCTGGTCCAGCATCCCTGGCTCAAGGCCGCAGAAGCGGGTGCGTTGGGCGCGTTCACGCTGGCGACGCTGTGGCTCTGCCGGGATCTGCGCAAACTGGGAAAATCAAACTGACGGAGCTCTCAGAATAACGAGTTGAAAGGACAAATCTAGTAGGAAAATTACTTGATATGGTGAACCAAAGGTAACTCACCTTTTTCCCATTAGCAACTGCTAGAATAATTTCAGGATTGGACTGAAGAGGTGTCCATCAGTGTACTGTTCTGCGCGGCGCGGCCGCACAGGATCGATACGCACAACTCTGCGCGCGGATCGACGAACTGGTACGTCAGGATGGGATCGCGATGGACCTGCAGCAAGCCAAGGTCTGGCGATGAGATGATCGCCAGCGCCCGCTGCACGGTCTCGGTGTCGTCGCGGTGCGTGTTATGGCCAAGCGCCGCCTTCACATCCGCCACCGTGAACCGGTCAGAGGAATCCCGTTTGCAGCTGAGCATCGCCACGAACAGCGCCATGTTCGACATCGAATTGATGATCAGCCTGCTGGCATGGCCGAAGCCCGCCGATGCAAGATAACCCAGCAATTCGTCGGTGCCGGCATCGAAGTCGCCTTTCTCGACCACTTCCGAGCCGCGCAGCAGTGCCATCTTGGCGGCTTTCAGGCCAACAAGGCGTGCGATGTAGGGACGTCCATAGGCGATGCCGACAATGGCGTCGATCACTTCGGGACGCATGGTGATGCCGGCGAACCGGCACGCGACCGCAAGCGTGTCGCGGATCTGGTCGCCGGTCATGTTGGTGAGCCGAACGGTGTAGAGCACACGCGCGATCGAGGTGTGCTCGCCGACAAGGTTGTCGACCACATCTCCAACGCCGACGATCACGACCTGCACCGGGATCGCCCGATCCGACACGACCTTCATGATTTCAGTCATGTCGCGCGTCAGTGTCGGGCTCTCGTTCCGGTCATATTCGTCGACGACGATCAGGAGCCGCGTTCCCCGGATTCGGGCCAGAACATCGACAAGCACCTGAGGCGACAGATGTCCTTCAGGAAGCAGCGCATCGAAATTGAGCGTCGGATCGACATCCTCGGCGCGCGGGTCGAAATACTGGTCGAAACGGATCGAAAGCTCCGACAGGGCCGAGCGGAAGATGGAGTCGAGCGAACTCTCACGGCTGCATGAGATGTAGGCGCAATGGTACCCGACGCGCCGTGCGATCGAGGACAGCGCGAGCGAGAGCGATGTCTTGCCGGTGCCGCGGGCGCCGAAGAGCACGAGGTGGTTGCGGTGCTCCTCGATGGCCACGATGACATTCGACAAAACGTCCTGACGGCCCGCGAACTGCGAGGCGTTCTGTGTCGGCTGGCTCGGCGCGAACGACTTGATGACCTTCAGGAGGCGCTCGTCGCCATAGTCGCTGACCATGTGGTCCGAGGCCGGAAACCGGAAATGCGCCGCTTCGTCCAGACCGTTCAGCGCCGGTGAGGCCGCGCTGTCGCGCTGCGACCGCGTTGGAAACGGGCGCGCGCTTGCGGCCTGCGTCTTGGGCTTGAGTTTGGCGAATAAGCTGCGAAGCATTGACATCGTGCCTTAGCGGAAGAAGACCTGAGCGGAGCTTAAGAATAACGGAAAATCTTCGTGAATTCTATGATGCGTCGGATGTTTAAGTCAACATGCTCGATCAAAATGTCATCAAAATGATCATCGCGGGGGGACAACTAATGAAGCATCATTTATCTGTTCGCAATTAAACTTTCATAAATTTGCGTTCTATTAATATTCATCTGCATCTACAGTGGAAGTATGAATTTAAAGCAATCAAACTTAAGGCATATGAGGCCGCACAAATAATGGATGGTCTTTAGGAACAACGCTAACGGGTATCACTAATTCTGTTAAGTAGCGCGCTAGGTCATCAATCGGTAAATCCCACCAAAGACTCGCAATAATCCGCTCACAAATTTCGTCGGAAAATCTGCGCCGGATCAGACGTGCAGGATTGCCAGCAAATATCTCAAAATCATCGACGTTACGAGTAACAACCGAACCCGCACCAATCACTGCCCCTATTCCAACACGGGTGCAGCTTTCTGTAAAAACAACTGACTCGCCGATCCATGCATCATGTTCGATAACAATTGGACTATGTTTGATCGTTCGCTGTTCCACGAAACCCAGCGCTTCATTGTAGAAAAACGGGTGAAGCGTCAATCGGTCAAGAGGATGATTCAGTCGTCTGACGACATTGTCCGCTATTGAAACATAGCGCCCGATTTTCGCTCCGCCTGGAAAGGCACCGGGGTTAAAGCAGCCGCCATAACTGTAGGCGCCTACATGTACACCATGAAAATCACGCATGATGTCTCTGAGACTTGCGCTCCTAAACTGGCCACCCTCAAGTTTTTCGGCGATTGAACGGAGTTTTCTGCGCAAAACCGGCTTACGATAAGCTGCTTGAATCAAACTAGAAATTGAACATCTATTTAGGTCGCCATTCATACTCAATTTCCGATTGAATTGGACAGGGCTCAGTTTGAATTTCAAGAAAGTCAAATTCTGGTTAACATCTAACGCGCAGCAATTTGAACCGCCCTCGGCTCGCGGAGTGATCGGCCCGGATTGAGTGCTCCGGTTGGAATGCTAGTGTATTGACGGTCTCGACGCCAGTGTGTGCGGCACTGCTCTTCGACGGTTGGGGTTGTGAGAGGTGGTTCGGGAAATCTGAACACCGGGGATAAGTGGAGTTTCTGCCTGAGAGCGGCGTAGGATGCGCTGCGAACAGGAGCCGATATGGCGAGACGAGCACGCCGGAACCACACCCCGGCATTCAAAGCGAAGGCGGCGCTGGCCGCGATCAAGGGCGAGAAGACGCTGTCGGAACTGGCGCAGCAGTTCGACGTCCACGCCAACCAGATCAAGCAGAGGCGAGACCAGCTTCTGGAAGGGGCGATCGGGGTGTTCGGCTCGGAGTCGAAGGCCGAACCACAGGCACCGGCCATCGACGTGAAGGCTCTCCATGCGAAGATCGGAGAGCTGACGTTGGTCAACGATTTTTTGGAAGGCGCGCTCGGCAAGGCGGGCCTTCTGAACGCAAAGCGATGATTGACCGCAAGCACGATCTGCCGGTGAACAGGCAAGCGCGGGAACTTGGCATCAGCCGGGGCAGCGTCTATTGCCTGCCACGCGCCACCAGCGCCGCTGATCTGGCGCTTATGCGCCGGATCGACGAGTTGCACTTCGACTACCCGTTCGCGGGCAGCCGGATGCTGCAATGGCTTCTGCGGGCGGAAGGCCATACGGCGGGCCGCCTGCACGTTGCGACGCTGATGCGCAAGATGGGCATCGAGGCGCCGTATCGCCGCCCCAACACCTCAAAGCCGGAGCCAGGCCACAAAATCTACCCGTACCTGCTGCGCAAGCTGCCGGTGACGCGACCGAACCACGTCTGGGCGATGGACATCACCTATATCCCGATGGCCAGAGGCTTTGTCTATCTCGCCGCTGTGGTCGACTGGTTCAGCCGCAAGGTTCTGGCTTGGCGGCTCTCCATCACCATGGATGTGGACTTCTGCCTTGAAGCTGTCGAGGAAGCCATGGCCCGCTATGGCAAGCCAGAGATCTTCAATACGGATCAGGGTTCGCAGTTCACCAGCACGGACTTCACCGGTCTGCTGCTCACCAACGGCATCCGGATCAGCATGGATGGCAAGGGTGCCTGGCGCGACAACGTCTTTGTCGAGCGCGTTTGGAAGAGCGTCAAATACGAGGAGGTCTATCTGAAGGCCTACGCCAACGTGCCCGGAGCCCGTGCCTCCATCGGAAAGAAGCTGGACTTCTACAACGGCCGGAGACCACATCAGAGCCTGGGTCGGCAGACGCCGGATCAGGCCTACTTCAATGCGCTGCAGCCAATCCCGGTTGCAGCATAACCGAGGGCGGAAAACCACTTATCGGCTGGCCGGAAACTGTTCAAACAAACCGAGCCACCTCTGCCGGCTCCTCGCAAACGCATCATTCGACATAGGCCCGGCGCGGTCATCATCTGCAAGTTGGTTGGTATTGCTCGCGTGCAGATTATTCGCGACAGCCAGACGGGCGGCATCTCAACCCTGACTGTGGTGGCGTTGCCCTAGACTGGGCGTGCACCCCTTATCGCGTGAGCTTTCCGACTATGGAGCGCCGATGCGCATGCTGTACAAGATCTTTTTTGTTCGGCGTACATTAGGCGTGAGAATGACTGGAACCTGTCGCGGAGGCCGGACGGCGCGATAAGTGCGCCGGCGAAGTTTGACCTTTCCTAAGTGCGATAAGGACGGCGCTGCGAAGACAGTCTCTCCAATTCCCTTGGCCACAATAATGATTCCCATCAGGACAAAGACCAACAGGTGATTGTCAACTTGTGACAGAACGAGCTTGACGATGGCGAAAGCGATGAGGGCCAGCGCGGCAGGCGCCCCCAAATGGCGGTTCGGATTGGACATGTCGAGATAGGTCCTGAGCCCGGTCCAGACCGACAGGACGAGCAGGGCGAGCAATGCAAAAGTGCCGACCAGGCCAAACTCGAGCAAAGTGCTCAGCCAGTAGCTATCAATAGTAACGATGCCGGCTGGGTTCGCAAAACCCAGAATCTCGGCACCCTGACCCGCTCCATGGCCGAAAAGCGGGCGCTGTAAGATGTGCGGCGGGCTCATGGCCCACATTTCGAGCCGGCTATTGGTGCTTGCCAGGTGCGCACCGCCACCGAAGGTCATAACTTTCAGGCGCTGACTAGCGGCAAAAACTGCAAAAAAAACTACAAGGCCCATCGGTGCCAGCAGGATCAGAAATGGCCCAACCATGCTGCGCCTGTCCGCGCGCCAGACCCTGACCACATACACCACCCCGAGCAGCACGAAGACGGTGATCGACCCCACCATCCCGAGGCGCGAGCCTGACAGATATTGCGCCGGCAGAATTGCAAGTGCTGTAAGGAACCCAATAGCGCGGATGGCGACCCCACGGCCATCAATGAAGGCAAACAAGGCAAACGGCAGCATCAGCACCAGGAATTCTGCGTAAAGCAGGCTGACCGAGAACGAGCCCTGCACGCGGTAGCCTTCGGCACGGAATGCGCCCTGCAGGATGCGCTGCAGGATCTCGCTGTCTGCGGCAAAGCCGGGCGGCAGATAGTCCAACCAGAGCAGACGCTCCTGGCGGGCCTCAAGAAATCCGACAAGGCACTGGATCGTCGCAAAGGCAATAAACAGGATCATGAACGTCTGCAGCCGCTGTCCAGTGTGGACCAGCGAGAGCACGGCGAAAAATGGAAAAGTCCAGTAAAGTTGGAACACGGCAAATCTTATCAGGGCCTGCTCGGGCTGGCGCGATGTCGGGATACCGAGGATCTGGCTTGCAGTGAAGATGGCGAAAAGGCCGAAAAACAGCCGGTTGACCCGAATATATGCCAGGATTCGCGCCTGCATGTCCGGACTGACACGCAGCGCGTAGACCCACATGAACAGCAGCACTGCCAGCACGAGGCGCACCGGGCTAATCCAGGGCAGCCCGCTAATTCGAAGCGAAATGTAGAATGGATAGACGGAGAAAAGCGACAACATGACCACGAAGACGGCCCAGATCGCGCGATCATCATAGGTCCGCGAGCGCGGCATTGCGTAGACACCAGCGAGGATTATGACGACGAGCATGACCCCGAAGGCTTGGAGGGCGCTTTCAAGCGACCACGCGGTGGTAAGCCCTACCGCCGTCCCGCACACGGCAGCAGCCGTCAGCCATATCGCTGCCGCCTGCCCGCCACTCGCTCCATGGATCTGAGCCGATCGCATCATCGTGAGCCCCGCAGGATCAGGACAAAACCCCGATCGGTTCCCTGACCTCGTTCATTTGTGACAGGTTGCGCGACATCATCAGCGAGCGGTCAGCAATCGGTGGCAGCGCCGTCAAGGCCTTCGAGAGCTTCACATTGACGACCTCACCCAGCACGGGCACATCGAAGTAGGAGCTCAGGTCATCGACGCAGCGGACGCGCCGGTCGAGCATCTCGCGCAGAAACGCGAGTGCGAAACCAAACGCCAGCCCGATTCCTGCCGCAACACCCAGAATGATTGGGATGCGGGGCCAGGAGGCGGTTGTGGGCGGCGCAGCGCGGGTGAGCACCGAAATGTTGCCGACGTTCACGGCGCTGCCGACGAGCGCCCGCTCGCGGCGCTGCACCATGTTGTCGATCTGTCCCTTGAGGCTTTCCAGTTCGCGGTCCATGGCGGCGGCGGTGCCGCGCGAGCGTGACTGTTCGTTGCGCTGGCTCTCATCCTGCGACATGACCGCCATGGCATCGGTCACTCTGCGCTCGGCAGCGGCCAGTTCGCGTTCGCGGTCGGCCACGAGATCGGCGCGCAGCCTGACGACGGCGGCCGCAATCTGGTTCTGAAGCTGGTCCGCGTTGCTCCGCAGGTTCTGGATCCGGCGATGTGTCGGCCCCAGCAGAGGCAGTTCGCGCTTGATGTTCAACTCAACGTCGCTGAGCGATCGTCGAAGCAGCAGCAATTCGGCGTTGTCCGTTGGCGGATTCTGGCCGCTGCGGGCCAATTCCAGCGCGGAGCGTGCCTGAATCACGTTGTTGCGCGCGGTTGCGATCACATTCGGCAGCGAAGTGTTCGGGTCGGGCGTGCCGGTGGCGTCCAGATCGCCCCGGCGTATCGCTTCAAGCCTCAGCAATGACCGCTGCGCCTCGATCTCGACGAAACGCTCGCGCAGCGATTTTAGCTGTTCCTCATGCCAACGCACGATTTCTTGCCCCGGCCCTGACCGCAGTTCGATGTCGCGGCGCATGAACGTGTCGACAAAAGCATTGGCCATCCGCGAGGCCGTGACAGGGTTCTCGCTACGGAAGCTCACCGATATCACATCGCTCGATCCTAGCCGACTTACTTCGAGCGAATTCAGAAGAGAGCCTCCAATCCAATCGGCAATGCCAGCAACGTCATTCGAGGACTGTTCCTGCGCGTCCCGACGGAATGCGGCAACCACCGCCGGATCGTTGACGAGGCCTTCCCCGATCGCCACGGCCGCCGCAGTCCCTCGGCTCCGCAGGGCTTCCACCTGCGTGCTGATATAGGAGCGAACTCCCGCGCCCGAAACCTGCGCGTTGGTCGCAGCATTTGGCTCGGACAGGTTCACGAACAGTTGCGCGCGCGCCGTGTATTGCGGCGTCATCGCGAAGGTCGCCACGATGGCCGATGCCAATGCGGCGACAAACACAATGATGATTGTCGTCCGGCGACTCCAGAAAATGGCAAGTGCCTGCTTGAGGTTCATCTGTGAAAACTCACAATTGTGCTGAATTTATTGATCGCGGTCTTACCAACAATGCGCGGCGTAACTGAGATCAATTGCTTCTTATAAATCCAAGTGTTTCATGAATATTTTAAGATAAAACACATTGGAATTCTTTGACGATATACTACACGGCCTTACCCTTTGGCAACAATCAACCCACACCGACGTGCAATCATGTTGAACCGCAATCCCTGGATATGATCCGTTCAGGAGCATGTCCCCAAGCCTCGCCTGATCCGCAACCAACCACCGCATGCCAGATACCCGTCTGACTGTTCCAATATGGCACATTGATGCGCCCGTCCCATACGTTAAGCAAATTCCGAACCAACCCTGGCTGCGGACTTGCTTTGCGCATGTCAGACCCCGAAAGACCTGTGCAGGGCGACATCCCTGCCTGAAGGGGCTGTCAACGGTGTCAACTCTACCTGAACCCGAGCCGCAGCGCATGTCGGTGGTGAGTCGTCACTTCAACGACACTGAGAACCTCCATGTTTGCCTCGACCGACTGAAGGGGCAGGACTACCCGCGGGATCTGGTTGACATCATCGTGGCCGACGCGAGTTGTCGCAGCGGACTCGCGGCGGCCCAAGAGGTCGATAGGGGGCGCTACTCTCATTTTTGCTACCAAGTGGGCCCTAGATCTACATCGCGGACGTGCCTTGGGCGTATACTGTGCGTTTGACCTTAATGTCAGCTCAATCGGGTGTCGGGTGGTTGGCGACTGGACGCGGTCGAGCGGCGCGCCGAACCCGCTACCGGTCGGCTTGCCGTCTATGAGGACAATCTGGTCGATCTGTTCGCAGCGCTTGCCTCAAGGGCCTGACGCCAACCCTCAGCCGGCGGGCAAATCCCGTCCAAGAACAGTCGCCGTCGAACGGACCAGCGGTAACCAACAATGCAGTCGAAGCCCGGTCACGGAAGGGCGCCGCTTGTCCGCATCGTGTTTATCTGTATGTAATGCCGCGCATATTGATGGAAAGCATGGTGTTCCGATGTCCCGTCGCGTTTTTGCTGCTGCTCTGATGCTCGGTCTGGCATTGCTGCCGGGCGTCGCCGCGAGCCAGACACCTGCCGCCCCCGCCACGAACGCAAACCAGTCCGCCGGTTCGGTGGAGGACCTCCTCTCCGCGCTGCGAGCGGGCAATGGGGCACGCACCGTCACCGTGAAGGCCGGAACCTATCGCACGCTCACCATCGACGGCATCCGGCCCGACGGGCAGGTCCGGATCATCGCTGCCGATCCGGCCTCGCCGCCGGTCTTCAACCAGATCGTCGTGACCAATTCGCGCAACCTTTCCTTCGAAAACATCCGCGTGTCGCCCTCGCCCGGTGAGAACAACGGCGTCGCGCTTGTTCAACTGCGCCGCAGCACCAATGTCGACATCGCCCGAAGCAGCTTCGTCTCCGGCACCCAGAAAGCAGACACCCCCACGCAGGCGCTGCTGGTGGAGGAGAGCGAAGGCATGCGCGTCACCGACAGCCGATTCGAGAACATTTCCTCCGGCGTCAACGTGCGGATGTCCAAGAACGTCAAGCTCGAACACAACCTGTTCTCCCGGCTGGGCACCTTCGCCATCCTGATGGCGCAGGTCAGCGGCGTTGAAATCCTCAGCAACCGGTTCAACGGTTTTGCAACCGAAGGCTCCGGCACGGCCGCCTTCATCCAGTGCCAGACACGCGGCACGACCGAGCCTTCCAAGGATATTCTGATCAGCAACAATGTGATGATAAGCGACACGCCTACACTTGCGCATGGTATCTTCTTCTCGAACGAGGCCCGCATCCCGTTTGAGAAGATCACCGTGCTGGACAACATCGTCGTGTCCGGTACGAATCACGGGATTTCAGTTATCCGTGCGAATGATGTGAAAATCATTCGCAATATTGTATTAGATAAATCAAATCCTGTTCTAACCACGGGAATCCGAATCGATTTCGTCAATGTTTCAGAGATTTCTGACAACCACACATTAGCTTATACTCAATTGAATAGTCAGAATACTATAACGAGACGAAATACAACTATTGCTCGTCGAGACACGCGAACCAACCAGTTTCAGCTTGAAAGACTTGATGAACGACTTGCCGGGAAGGGGGCTGGACCAGTGCATGGAGCACGCTTCGTCACCAGCGAGCACCGTGCTTCCGGGCCGCGGCCCTGACAGAGCGAGGCCGGTTCGGCCCCGTCCAAGACGGATCGACCAGACCGGCCGCTTGGCGTCAGCCTAGCCGAACATCCGCTCGCCGCTCTGGTCGATGATCTGCCGGGCCTTCATGAAGGTCATCTCGACCGCATCGGTCTTGGCCGGAAAACGGTCGGCACGAATGAAGCGGTGGGACTTCATTTCGCCGCCGATCTCCTTCTCGATGACGCCGCACATCTGCCACTGGCCCTGTTCCTGATAGGGCGTGGCGTGGATGGTGAAGCCATTGTGCTCGGAGGTCGGAGCCGGCTCCTCCGGCTTCGGCGCACCGCCGCCGAAGAGCTTCTTGAAAAACGACATGGGCCAGTCTCCTCAGCGCCAGCGGCTCAACGAACCGGGTCCATGCCCGCCGCGCGGGCTGCGGCCGCGCCTTGGGGCCCGCCGAGCGCCGCCATGAAGGCGCGGGCCGCCTCTCCGGGCGTTCCTGCCGGCAGGGCTGCGGTATAGGTCGAAATCAACTGGATGTCAGCCGGCAGCGGGCCGACCAGCGTCACGCCCTTGACCGGGATGATCTCGCTGATCTGGTGCACCACGGCGACCGCCTCGCCCTTGACGATGAGATCAGCCGCGTAGCCACCGGCCTGGAACTTCGCCTTGGCCTTCACGGCCTCGGTCAATCCAAGGCGCTGAAACAAGCCTGCGAGAAAAACCGCGCTCGTGCCGCCCGCGGCCGGATCGGGCAGCGCCAGCGACGGCGTCTCCGCAATGAACCGCCTGAACGCCTCGGTGGTCGAGATGTCGGGCCTGGGCATGCCCTCCTTGATGCCGACGCCGACGCCGGTGCGGGCGAAATCGACCTGACTACCGGGTGCAACCTTGCCTGCCGTGGTCAGCGCGTTCAGCACTTCGGGCGTCGCCACGATGATGTCGGCACTCTCGCCTGCCTCGATGCGGCGGCGCACGCCGCCCGCGGTATCCTGAACAAAGGTGACCTTGTGGCCGGTCGCGGTCTGGAAGCCGTCCGCAACGGTCTGCACAACCTGCTTCGGCGCCCCGGTCGTCATCACCTTGATCTCGGCGGCGTTCGCAAGGCCGATGGCTGAGAGCAGCGCCGTGGTGATGGTCAGGATGCGGATCATGGGATGCCTCGCTGGATGGGGGCGAAGCATGACAGGAAGTGCGGGGGCGGGCAATCGGGCTTGAAACACTCCGGATGCAAGAGCTTCAACCGGCCCGTCAAACCCGCGCCCACCTCAATTATCCAGGAAGCTCCTGAGCTTCCTTGACCGGCTCGGATGCTTCAGCTTCCTCAGCGCTTTCGCCTCGATCTGGCGGATGCGTTCGCGGGTGACCGAGAACTGCTGGCCGACCTCTTCGAGCGTGTGATCGGTGTTCATGCCGATACCGAAGCGCATGCGCAGCACGCGCTCCTCGCGCGGCGTGAGCGACGCCAGCACCCTTGTCGTGGTCTCGCGCAGATTGCTCTGGATGGCCGCATCGATCGGCATCAGCACGTTCGGATCGGGGATGAAGTCGCCAAGGTGCGAATCTTCCTCGTCGCCGATGGGCGTTTCGAGGCTGATCGGCTCCTTGGCGATCTTGAGTACCTTGCGCACCTTCTCGAGCGGCATGGCGAGCTTTTCGGCCAGTTCTTCCGGCGTCGGCTCGCGGCCGATCTCGTGCAGCATCTGGCGCGAGGTGCGCACGATCTTGTTGATCGTCTCGATCATGTGCACCGGGATGCGGATGGTCCGGGCCTGATCGGCGATCGAGCGGGTGATGGCCTGGCGGATCCACCAGGTGGCATAGGTCGAGAACTTGTAGCCGCGGCG
>JAIXUP010000045.1 GCA_027483505.1 Hyphomicrobiales bacterium | reverse complement strand
GATTGGGGTCCGATACGATCGAACTAGGGACGACGTCGGTGTCCTTTGTCAATGCGGATGTCTCGGCGCTGGAGCGGCTGGTCTTCACCAATGCGGCCGGCTTCATTCAGGCGACCTTCAATGGCATCGATGTCGGAAGCTCTGCGCTAGGGCGCATCAGCCAGATCACAGGATCGGCCGGACAGAACCGCTTGAGCGTACAGGGCTCCGCCATCGATCTGTCGGCGCTGACCATTCTGAACTGGTCCTTCAGCAACTCTGTCATCCTGACGGGGACGGGCGGCAATGACACGCTCATCGGATCAGCGCAGCGCGACGCGCTTTCCGGAGGAGCGGGGACTGACAATCTCAGCGGTGGCTTCGGCAATGACACGCTCGATGGCGGGCTTGGCAATGACACCCTGAATGGTGGCGATGGCGTCGACACGCTGAGCTATGCTTCGTCTGTGAGCGGCGCGGGCATCCTGTTCTACATGCTGGCGCCCGGCCTCAATGGCGGCGATGCCGCCGGGGACGTCTACACGCTGTTCGAGAACGTCGCCGGGACACCCGTGAACGACCGCATCTATATGGACAACGCCGACAACACGGTCGACGGCGGAGGTGGTTTTGACACGGTCGAACTGTATGCGGGCAATGACAGCTACAGCGGCGGCGCAGACTTTGACTATGTGCTCGGCGGGGCCGGCAATGACATCATCGTCGTCAGCATTGGCGGCAGTCTTGTCTATGGCGAAGGCGACAATGACAGTATCAGTGCTTTATCGGGGTCGAATGAGCTGAATGGCGGCCTCGGCGATGACACGATCGCGGGCGGATTCGACCAGGACGTGATCCTCGGCGGCGCCGGGCTGGATTCTATTTCCGGAGGGCCGGGTGGTGACTTCCTCTTCGGCGAGGATGGCAACGACACCATCAATGGCGGAGACGGGGATGACCAGATTCAGGGCGGGCTTGGCCTTGACGTGCTCAACGGGGATCTGGGAGTCGATGTGATCCAGGGCGGCGCCGACGCCGACAGCATCAACGGCGGCTTCGATGGCGACTTCCTGTTTGGCGAGCTCGGCAACGACACATTGCTGGGCGGCGCGGGCGCTGACCAGATCTTCGGCGGCGCGGACAATGACTCACTGATCGGCAATCCCGGCACCGATATCCTCGACGGCGGCGATGGCAACGACGTCCTTGATGATCAAGGCAATGTGGAGCTCAGCTTCCTGATCGGCGGCAATGGCAACGACACGTTGGTTGGCGGCCCCGGCCAGGACCAGATGTGGGGCGGCACCGGCAGCCTCGACACCGGCGCTGACAGGTTCCAGTTCGGCGCGGGCAACGGCTTCGACATCATTTTCGATTTCCAGGCCGGCGCAGGGGTTGTCGACCAGATCAGGCTGCTGGGAACAGGCATCACCAGCTTCGCGCAGCTTCAGGCCGAGAACCGCATCGGCCAGGCGGGCGCGAACACGCAGATCAACCTCGTGGGCGCCGGCAACGTCATCTTCCTGATGAACACCACCGCAACAACCCTCGTCGCGGATGACTTCCTGTTCGGGTGAGCGCTACATTCCTGCAACGCTCGCCTCATGGCAAGCTGGCCGTGCGGTGGATGGAAGAATTTGCGAAGCGGTACATGCGCGCGCGTGCAAAGGCACGGGCTCATGCGCGCTCGCAACAAGCGACACGTTCGAAAGGGCATCGACAAAAATCAGACGCTTCATGAAATTCAGCAGCAGAGCGCACGCACGCGCGTGCGTACCGGGTGCGTGGCAGGCTAAGCACCGATGGCCAGATGCTCTCAGAAGCCATGACGTAGACCTTGTCTACTGCGCTTGCCCGCGATCACGCCATCAGCGGACAATCGCCGTACCTCCAAGGAGGGCCGTCCTGCTTTCCCTGACATGACGCGCCCCACGATCTCCCGCTCCTTCAAGCCGTCGCTTGAGATCATCTGCCTGGCGATCATGGTGTAGGTCCGGATCCCGCTGTCATTGCGGAATGTTGAGGACCTGCTGCACGAGCGCGGCATTGGCATCACACATGGGATGGGCACCGCGTGTCGCCAGTCCTGCGCGGCCTGAACAAGGCTGGGTTAGGGCAGATTCCAGGATTTTTTGGTTTGTTTGGCACCACCCACAATTGTCATCTTGACTGGAAGCGTGGTAGCGATTCCGCATGCCGATTGCACCTCCTGCCATCAACACCAGCACCGCGGTCGCAACGTTAGCCTCGCAGTTCTATTGGGCGCCAGGCAACATCACTTATAGCATTCCCGTGCCCGGCAGCACATGGCCCGGTTACGCCGCTGGAACAGAGCCATTCGATTTGGGCTACGCTGCGCTGTCGTCCGCGCAGGCGACACAGTTCCGGCTTGCGATCCAGAAATGGGACGAATTGATTTCACGCAGCTTCACCGAAGTTGTGGAGCCGGCCGGGCGAGGCGATATTCGCGTCGCTTTCACGACCATGACGGGTCAGAACGCGAACGCTTGGGGTTACGCCAGCTTCCCTCCCTTTCAAGGGAATGCCGCTGGTTCAGCAGCAGGTGACATATGGATCGATAGGTCCGTCGCAGGCAATGGCTTTGCGGCTGGAACATACGACTTTCAGGCGACGCTGCATGAGATAGGGCATGCGCTCGGGCTGAATCATCCCTTCGAGTCGAATCCGCCGCTGCCAGCCCAGTACGACAATTACCGCTACAGCATCATGTCCTACACCGCTCCCGTTGACGGCGTGCGGGTCATATTTTCTGGGCAGGGCGGCGGTATCCAATACACGACCAGTAACGTGGTCTCGGTGACGCCAACGATCTTTGACATCGCGGCAATCCAAAGCATGTATGGCGCAGACACGGCTACGCGGTCCGGGGATTCCGTGTACTCTTGGAGCGAGTCAGCGGCTCAACTCGAAGTCGTCTACGATGCAGGCGGCATTGACACGTTTGATTTGTCGAGCCACAGCCGCGCCTCAAGCCTTGATCTGCGGCCCGGCGCCTACTCCAGCATCGCGATTTATTCGAAGGCGGCCCAGATCGAGGCAGCAGTCGCCCAGTTCGGCGAAGGCTTCCGCCAATTCATCACCAACAACATAAACACGCCTGCCACATATACGTGGGAAAACAACGTCGGTATCGCGCTAAACACGACGATCGAATCCGCGATCCTTGGCTCCGGCAATGACACGGTGGTGGGTAACAACGCCAACAACCGGATCAGTGGCAATAACGGTAACGACTCGCTGTTTGGCGACGTGGGCAATGACACGCTTGACGGCGGGCTCGGCAACGACACCATCGATGGCGGCGCGGGGGCGGACTCGATGACCGGCGGCGACGGCGTCGATTTGTTGAGCTATGCCTCGTCGGGGGCGGGTATCCTGTTCTATCTGCTGGCGGCGAACCTCAATGGCGGCGACGCGGCCGGCGACATCTACGCCCTGTTCGAGAACGTCACCGGCACGACGGTGAACGACCGCATCTATATGGACAACGGTGCCAACAGCGTCGAGGGCGGCGGCGGCTTCGACACAGTCGAACTCTATGGCGGCAATGACAGCTATCTCGGTGCGGCGGGCTTTGACTACGTGCTCGGGGGGACGGGGAACGACTCGATCAGCGTCAGCGATGGCGGCAGCCTGATCTATGGCGAGGATGGCGACGACACGATCACTGCGACCGCCGGTTCAAACAACCTCAATGGCGGCATCGGCAACGATACCCTCACCGGCGGCACCGGACAGGACGTGATCCTCGGCGGCGCGGGGCTGGATTCGATCCTCGGGGGATCGGGCGACGACTTCCTCTTTGGCGAGGACGGCAATGACACGATTGCTGGCGATGCCGGCAACGACCAGATCCAGGGCGGCACGGGGCTCGATTCTTT
>JAIXUP010000054.1 GCA_027483505.1 Hyphomicrobiales bacterium | reverse complement strand
TGGCTGACAATGCCGAAGGCCGGCAGGATCATGATGTAGACTTCGGGGTGGCCGAAGAACCAGAACAAATGCTGGAACAGCACCGGGTCGCCGCCGCCTGCAGGGTCAAAGAAGGTCGTGCCGAAATTCCGGTCCGTCAGCAGCATGGTGATCGCGCCGGCCAGGACGGGCAGGGCGAGCAGCAGCAGGAAGGCGGTGATCAGCATCGACCAGGCGAACAGCGGCATCTTGTGCAGTGTCATGCCCGGCGCCCGCATGTTGAGGATCGTGGTGATGAAGTTGATCGCGCCGAGGATAGAGGCGGCGCCCGCCAGGTGCAGCGCGAAGATGCCGAAGTCGACCGCCGGGCCCGGATGGCCGGTGGTGGAGGAAAATGGCGGATAGACCGTCCAGCCTGTGCCGACCCCGTTGGTTCCGGGAGCGCCTTCGACGAACATCGAGGTGACCAGAAGCGCAAAGGCCGCAACCGTCAGCCAGAACGAGATGTTGTTCATGCGCGGGAAGGCCATGTCCGGCGCGCCGATCATCAGCGGCACAAACCAGTTGCCGAAGCCGCCGATCAGCGCTGGCATCACCATGAAGAAGATCATGATCAGGCCGTGTCCGGTGACGAACACGTTGTAGGACTGGCCCGAGGCGAAATACTGCATGCCCGGCTCTTGCAGCTCAAGGCGCATGGCGATCGACAGGAAGGTGCCGACCAGCCCCGCGACAATCGCGAAGATCAGGTAGAGCGTGCCGATGTCCTTGTGGTTGGTGGAGTACAACCAGCGCTTCCAGCCCGTCGGGTTGGCGTGCGCGTGATCGTCATGGGCGTGAGCGGCTGAACCGTAGGCCATGGATATGGTCCCCTGTCTTGTCTGTTACTGGCCGACGACGGCGGCGACGCGCGTGGGCGATCCGTCCGCGGCAGCGAATTTCTTCTGCGACTCGGCGAGCCAGGCGGCGTAGCGCTCCTGGCTGACAACACGGATCGCGATCGGCATGTAGGCGTGGTTCTGGCCGCAGATGAACGAGCACTGTCCGAAATACAGCCCCTCCTTCTCCGCCTTGAACCAGGTCTCATTCAGGCGGCCCGGAATGGCGTCGAGCTTCAGGCCGAAAGCGGGCATCGCAAACTTGTGGATCACGTCGGCCGCCGTCACCTGGAGGCGGATGATCTTGCCGACCGGCACGACAGCCTCGTTGTCGACTCCGAGCAGGCGCGGCACTTCCTCGGGCTTGGCCTTGCCGGAATTCACCAGTTCAAGCCGCTGCTTGTCGTCGAGCATCAGCGAGTCGAAGCCGAAGCCGCCGGCGTCTTTTGGATACTCCCAGGACCAGTACCACTGCTTTCCGGTCACCTTCAGGGTGATGTCGGAGGGGGGGATCACGAGCTGGTCGCGCAGGATGCGGAAGGACGGGATCGCCACCACGACGAGGATCAGCACCGGGATGATTGTCCAGGCCACCTCCAGCCCGGTGTGATGGGTCAGCTTCGAAGGAACCGGGTTCTTCTTCTCCGCGAACCGCCAGCAGACGTAAACGAGCAGAGCAAGCACGAACACCGAGATCAGCGTGATCAGCACGAGAAGCCAGTCATGAAACCAGACGATGTCGGCCATTTTCGAGGTTGCGGGGGCGGCGAGATTCATCTGCCCGGGCTGGGGTTGTCCGTTCGGAGCGGCCAGCGCCAGGGCTGGCATGAACAGGGCCGCAGCGGCGCCACACAGGGCGCTGGCCCGGCTCAGAACGCGGTTGATGGGTCCACGCATGGTAGTTTTGGCTCCTTGGATCAAACTCGGCGTCCCGCTGGGCTGTCCGCGCCGGAATGCCAAGCGAGAGTGCCAGCATTTCACTGACGTCATCGGGGAATGCTCTAGATCATTGACCACAAGCACGCTAGCCTTTCAATCGCCTCATTGCTCCAACCTATGCGACATAGGTGCGCATTCGCGACGGCATGGGCGATCAGCATGCACGCGCCGCATGAAGCCGGTCGGCTTTGCGCATCATTCTTGACAGGGCCTTGCGCGCATGGTGCGAACTGGGCGAACAGATGCTCCGGTTCATGACGGCAGACGATTCGGAAGGCTGGCACGTTGCAAGGCAGGATGGTCATGGCATGAAGCCGCTCATCAGAACGCTCGCATGCGCTGCGCTGGCCTTTGCGGCCGGCAGCCTCGTCGGTTTTGGCCCTGCTTCCGCCCAGGGCGTGGTCCGTGCCGCTTATGGCGATTGGCAGATGCGCTGCGAGACGCCGCCGGGCGCGCAGGCCGAGCAGTGCGCCCTTGTGCAGAATGTCGCCGCCGAAGACCGGCCGAACCTGAGCCTTCTGGTCATCGTGCTGAAGACCGCCGACAAGCGCAGCCGCATCCTGCGTGTGGTTGTGTCGCCGCTGGGCGTTCTCCTGCCGGCCGGCCTCGGGCTCCGGATCGACGACAAGGATCAGGGTCGCGCCGGTTTCGTGCGCTGTCTCAACACCGGCTGTATTGCGGAGGTGGTGATGGACGACAATCTGATCAACGCGCTGAAGGCAGGCCAGAACGCCACCTTCATCGTGTTCCAGACCCCAGAAGAGGGCATCGGCATCCCCGTGTCCCTTGCCGGATTCGGTGAAGGACTGGATAAACTGCCGTGAAGGGTGTTGTCGTGATGCGTAAGGGGGATTGCATGAAGAAACTGGTGTCAGTCGCGGCTTTTGGCGTGCTTCTGGCAGGCTGCGGCGGGGGGCTCTTTTCCGGTGGCGGACTTGAAACCGCCAACACCGCAGGTTCGGGCGGGAGCGCGCTGGGCAACCTGATGCAATTCGGCACAACCTCGCCTCCGCCAGCTGCGGTGATCCCGGAAGAGGAGCGCGAGTGTCCGCCGGTGTCGATCACCGCGGGCGGCGCCGCGTTGCGCATCGGGGCGGCCGACAGCCAGTCGGTTCGGTCGCAGATCACCGTGACGGACGTGGCGCGTGAATGCGCCAACGCCGCGGGCGGCGGCGTCTTGGTGCGTGTGGGGGCCGAAGGCCGGGTTCTGGTCGGACCTGCCGGCTCGGCCGGGCCGATCAATGCGACGCTCCGCATCGAGGTGAAGCGGGGCGATCAGGTCATCGCAAGCCGCAATGCGCGGGTTGGCGCGACCGTGGCGGCTGGGCAGGGACAGGCCACTTGGCTTCACGTCGAGGACGGCATCCTGGTGCCGGGCAACGTGCTGGCGTCGAGCGGGGACATCGACGTCTTCGTGACTCTCAATCCGGGCGCAGCGCAGACCGCACGGCGCCGCAGGTGATCACCCGAGCGCGCCGCCCGTTTCGGCGAGGTCGAAATAGATGTCGCGCAGCCGGCGGGCCACGGGTCCGGGCTGTCCTCCGCCGATGGACTGCCCGTCGATCTCGGTGACGGGCATGATCAGCGCGGTCGCGGCGGTGACGATCACCTCATCGGCCTCCAGCGCCTCCCGAAGCGTGAAGGGGCGTTCTTCGAAGGCGAACCCGCTTTCCGCCAGGTAGGTGAGCATCGCCTTGCGCGTGATGCCTGCGAGAACCGCGGGCGACAACGGCCTCGAGATCAGCGTCTTGCCCTTGACGATCCAGGCCGTCGACGAGCCGCCCTCGGTGATCACGCCATCCTCAATCATCAGCGCCTCGTCGCAGCCGGCTTCGGCGGCGGCCTGCTTGGCCAGGACCTGTGCGAGCAATCCGACGCTCTTGATGTCGCGCCGCTTCCAGCGCAGGTCGGGCAGGCTGAGCAGCTTGTAGCCCCGCGCGACCTCCCGGTTCATGGGGCGGGCCTGCGTGAACATGACCAGCGAGGGTTTCGCCTCACCCGGAAAGGTGAAGCTGCGGTCTGCCGCGCCGCGCGTCACCTGCAGGTAGATGCCGCCGGACGTGAGGTTGTTGCGCTTCATCAGTTCGTGATGGATGCTGATGATCTCGGCCCGCGACCATGGCAAGGGCAGCTTGATTTCGCCGCATGACCGCTCGAGCCGGACCATGTGGGCTTCCACGTCCACCAGCTTGCCGTTGATCACGGCGGAAACCTCATAGATGCCATCGGCGAAGAGGAAGCCCCGGTCGAAGATCGAGATCGAAGCCTGTTCTTCCGGAAGATAGGCGCCGTTGACGTAGACAATGCGGGACATGGGGATTCCTGTATGCGTTCCCCGCCAAGGTCGCGGGATCGGGGCTTGGGGTCAAGGGCTGTTGAGCGCAGGACGGTATCTGCCCATCCGCATCCTGCGACAGGCTCAGGATGAGGCTGGCTGCTGGTCACCCCTTCCGGGATGCTGCAATCAGCTTCTTTGTGTAGTCCTGCCGCGGCGCGTCGAAGATGGCCTCGGTCGGCCCGGCCTCCACCACCTTGCCGTCCTTCATCACCATGACCAGATCCGACATGGCGCGCACGACGGCGAGGTCATGGCTGATGAACAGGTAGGACAGGCCGTATCTGTCCTGAAAGCCCTTGAGCAGCAGCACGATGGCTTTCTGCACGGTGCGGTCCAGGGCCGATGTCGGCTCGTCGAGGATGACCACGTGGGGCTTGAGGATCATGGCGCGGGCGATGGCGATGCGCTGGCGCTGGCCGCCGGAAAACTCGTGCGGGTAGCGGTTGCGCATGGCGGGGTCTAGCTGCACCTCCGACAGGGCCTGCGCTGCCCGCGCGTCGCGCTCCTTGCGGCTGAGGGCTGGTTCATGAACCAGAAGCCCCTCGGTGATGATGTCGCCGACGCTCATGCGGGGGCTGAGCGATCCGAACGGGTCCTGGAACACCACCTGCAATTGCTTGCGCAGGGGCCGCATCGCCTCGCGGCTGAGCGGCAGCAGCGCTCGGTCCTCGAAAGTGATCGATCCAACGGCCGGGGCGAGCTTCAGGATGGATTTGCCGAGCGTCGACTTGCCCGAGCCTGACTCGCCGACGATTCCGATGGTCTGGCCCTTCTGCAGCGTCAGGCTGACGCCATCGACGGCCTTCACATCCGATGAGTCGCGCCCGAAGAAACCGCGCGTCATGCGGTAGGTGACGCACACGTTCTTCGCATCGATCATGATTGGCGCGCTGGCTGGCGGCGGCGCCTTGCGTCCCTCCGGCTCGGCGCTCAGCAGCATCCGGGTATAGGGATGCTTCGGCGCGGCAAACATCGGCTTGGCCGGACCATGCTCGACGATCTCGCCATTCTGCATCACGTAGACGCGGTCGGCATAGGCGCGCACGATGCCAAGATCATGGGTGATCAGCACCACCGCCATGCCGAGCCGCTGGCGCAGTTCGGCGATGAGCGCAAGGATTTCCGCCTCTATGGTCACATCAAGCGCCGTAGTCGGCTCGTCTGCAATCAGGATGTCCGGGTTGTTGGCAAGCGCCATGGCGATCATCACCCGCTGGCGCTGCCCGCCGGACAACTCGTGTGGGTAAGAGTCGAGCCGCGATTCCGGCTGCGGTATCTTGACAAGCTTCAGGAGTTCGAGTGCCTTTGCCCGAGCCTCGGGCTTGGATAACCCCTGGTGCTGGCGCAAGGTCGCCCCGATCTGCGAACCGATCTTGAACAGCGGATCGAGCGAGGTCATCGGCTCCTGAAAGATCATCGACAGCTTGGCGCCGCGCAGCTTGTTGAGCGCGCTGTTGCCCATCCCGACGATTTCCTGGCCGCGATAGCGGATCGAGCCGGTCACCTCGCCATTCTGGGCCAGCAGGCCCATCGCCGCCATCACGCTCTGGCTCTTGCCGGAACCTGACTCGCCGACGATGGCGACGAACTCGCCGGGAAAGACGTCGATGTTCGAGCCTTTGACCGCATTGACCATGCCGTCATTGGTGCGGAAGCGGATGGCGACATCGCGGAAGGTCAGGATGGGGTCCATCACCGGTCCTTCGGATCGAGCGCGTCGCGCAGGCCGTCGCCGAGGAAATTCAGCGCGAACAGGGTCGAGACAAGGAACAGCGCCGGGAAAAACAGAAGCCATTCGGCATTCTGGATGTTGCGGGCGCCATCCGCGATGAGCACACCCCAGCTCGTCATCGGCTCCTGCACACCAAGGCCGAGGAACGACAGGAAGCTTTCGAGCAGGATCACCTTCGGCACCAGCAGCGTCATGTAGACCACCACTGGCCCCAGCGTGTTCGGGATGATGTGGCGCTTGAGGATGCCGCCTGACGTCACGCCGAGCGCTTCGGCCGCCTGCACATACTCCTGCCGCTTGATCGAAAGCGTCTGGCCGCGCACGATCCGGGCCATGTCGAGCCATTCAATGGCGCCGACAGCGAGGAACATCAGGATGAAATTCCGCCCGAAGAACACCACGAGCATGATCACGAAGAAGATGAAGGGCAGGGCATAGAGGATATCGACGATGCGCATCATGACCGTGTCGATGCGCCCGCCGAGATAGCCGGCCGTCGCGCCGTAGATCACGCCGATGAGCAGGGCGACGCCGGTGGCGAGCAGGCCGATGGCGAGCGAGACACGGCCCGCGATCAAGGTACGGGTGAACAGGTCGCGGCCATTGCCATCAGTGCCGAACAGGAAGGTGCGCCAGCGGATCGGCGCATCGATGACGAGTTTCCTGCCCTCGTCTGCCCGCTCGATCACGTTCGAGCCCTGGAACAGATCGGAGCGGCCGAAGAATGCGAGGTTGCGCTCGTCGATGGCGCGCGGGCTGACCAGCGTCACGCGCACCGAACCGCCGATGATTTCCTGCTTCTCGATCTGGGCGCGGATGCGGGCCGCAATGCGTTCGACGGCCGGCGCGATCTGATCGGGCTTCGGATAGGCCGACAGGCTCGCCGGCACGCGCACGTACTCGGTGTAGACGCGCTCATACTGGTGCGGCGAGAACATCGGCCCGAAAATGGCCAGCAGGCCCATGAAGATCAGGACGAACAGGCTGGCGACGGCAGCCTTGTTCCGGAACAGGCGGATGCGCGCATCGGCCCAGAGCGAGCGGCTGACGGTGACGGGAGCCGCAAGGGTCTCGCTCATGTGTCATACCTGACGCGCGGGTCGAGCAGCGCGTAGAGGATGTCGACGATCAGGTTGAAGACCAGCACGAACACCGCGACCATGACGACCGTGCCCATCACAAGCGTGTAGTCCCGGTTGAGCGCGCCCTCGACGAAGTAGCGTCCGACGCCGGGCAGGCCAAAGATCGTCTCGATCACCACTGATCCCGTCAGGAGCGCCGCCGCCGCCGGCCCCATATAGGACACGACCGGCAGCATCGCCCCGCGCAGCGCATGCAGCGCGATGGTACTGCGCGGCAGGCCCTGGCTGCGCAATGTGCGGATATGGTTGGAGCGCAGCGCCTCGATCATCGAGGCGCGGATCATGCGTGCGACGACGGCGATCTGCGGCAAGGCGAGCGCAACCACGGGCAGGATCAGATTGCGCACATGCCCATTGTTCCAGCCCCCGACCGGCAGCCAGGCCAGCATCAGCCCGAACACGATCTGCAGCACCGGCGCGACCACGAAGGTGGGGATGGTGATGCCGAATGTGGCGAACACCATCACCGAATAGTCGGCCGCATGGTTCTGGCGGAAGGCGGCGATGGTGCCGAGCACGATGCCGATCGCCAAAGCCAGCAGCAGCGCGAGCCCGCCGATCGTGATCGACACCGGCAGTCCGCGCGATAGCAGTTCGGCCACGGTGAAATCCCGCGCATAGAAGGACGGTCCGAAATCGCCCGTCGCGAGGTGGCTGAGATAGAGCCAGTACTGCTCGATCAGCGGCCGGTCGAGCTTGTAGATGCGGTTGAGATTCTCCATCACCTTGGCTTCGAGCGGCTGTTCGAGATCGAACGGCCCGCCCGGCGCGAGGCGGATGAGGAAGAACGACAAGGTCACGACCACGAACAATGTCGGCAGCGCAGAGACGAGTCGGCGCAGGATGTAGCTCAGCATGGCGGTGCGCCAATGTCCGACGCCGCAGCACATCTCCTTGTTCCGAGCCCGTCGAAGGAGGGGCTCCAGAGCGTGCGGTGGCCGCCTCGTCCTTCGACAGGCTCAGGATGAGGCGGGCTGATCGACTGTGGCATGGCGGCTGGGGTCGCTGTCGCACTCACCCCTTGATCGACATGAACCTGGTCGGGTTGCTGGCGCGCGGATTGGGCGTGAAGCCTTCCAGCCTGGGCGAGATCAGGTTGCGGTTGGTGAAGAACAGCACGGGCGTGTACGGCGCTTCGTGCAGCAGGATCTTCTCCGCCTCGCCCATCAGGGCGGCGCGCTTGCCAAGGTCGATCTCGGCGGCGGCGCGCTTCATCAGGTCGTCATACTGCGGGTTCGACCAGCGCGCGTAGTTGAGGCCCGGAATGGCGGCGGATTCGAGCAGGAAAAGGAAGTTCTGCGGATCGTTGTAGTCGGCGATCCAGCCGGCGCGCGCGACGTCATATGAGCCGCGGTCGCGCAGGAAGGCGAAGTGCGTGCGGCCGTCGGTCGAGATCGGCGTGGTTTCGACGCCAATCGCCTTCCACTGGTCGGCGATCGCCACGAAGGTCGCCTGGTTCTCCGGGCTCATGTTGAAGCGGTACTCGACCTTGAGCGGCTTGCCGGGACCAAATCCCGCTTCCGCCAGCAGCTTCTTGGCCGCCTCCTCGCGGTCGATCACGGACTGGTTCTTGAAGCTGAGTTCGATCTGCGGGCCGTAATTGTTGGTGCCGGGCGGCACGAAGGAATAGCCCGGCAGCATGGAGCCGTTCCAGACCTGATCGGCGATGAACTCGCGGTCCAGGACCATCGACAGGGCACGGCGCACGCGTGCGTCGTTGAAGGGCGGCTTGTCCTGGTTGAAGGTCAGGTACCAGGTGCCAAGCTGCGGCGTGACCGAGACCTGAGCGCCAAGCTGCTGGCGCAGGGTCTTGATCTGGTTGGCCGGGATGTTGACGGTCGACAGGATCTCGCCGGCCTGGAAGCGGCGTGCGGCCGCCGCGGAATCCGACAGCGGAATGAAGTTGACCTGGTCGATCTTGACGTTGGCCGCGTCGTGGAATTGCGGGTTCTTGACCAGCGAGGTCTGTGCGCCGGGGGTGAAGTCACGCAGGCGATAGGCGCCGTTCGAGACCATGTTCTCCGGCTTGACGAAATTGGTGCCATGCTGCGTGACGGAGGCCTGATGCAGTGGACCGGCGACCGGCAGCGTCATCAACTCGACGAAATAGGGCGTCGGACCAGCCAGGGTCACTTCCAGCGTGCGGTCATCGACGGCCTTGATGCCGATATCCTCGGGTTTGGCGCCGGCGGTGCCCTTGTGCACGGCCTCCATGCCCTTCACGGGATACAGAACGTTGGTGTATTTGGCGCCGGTCTCGGGCGCTGCGGCACGGCGCCATGCGAAAACGAAGTCGCTGGCCTTGACCGGATCGCCATTCGACCACTTGGCGTTGGCCCTGAGTTTGAAGGTGTAGGTCAGCCCGTCCGCCGATGCGCTCCAGCTTTCGGCAACGCCCGGCGCCACCTTGCCCTGGCCGTTGTGGATGATCAGGCCCTCGAAGAGGTCGCGCATGATGTGGAATTCGGCGGAGGTCGAGATCTTCTGCGGATCGAGGGTCTCGGGGTCTGCTTCCTGCCCGCGGTTGTAGACACTCTGCGCGAAGGCCGGCAGGACGGCCAGCGCGCTGCTGGCCAGCATGAACCCGGCAAAGGCTGCTTTCACGAAAAATCGGTTGGACATGAAACCCCCTCGTTGCCGGCGGACCCCGGCCTGATCTGGCATGGTCAGTCATTATGACGTGGCATGGCGGCCATGCAAAGGGGCGGGCTGGTCAGGATGTGAAAAGTCTCGCGGCGCATTTCCGGTTGTTGCGCCGGTCCGGCATTCGCGACATCACTTCGGTCATGATCGATCATTTGCTCCATGCGCTCGCCCTGCTCGGTCTCGTGACGGGCGTTGCGCGCTCATCCGTCATCTACGCGGTCACATCCGCGACGCATGTGTTCGGCATCGCGCTGCTGCTGGGGCCGATCGCGCTGGTCGACCTCAGGCTGCTCGGCCGGTTGCGCGGCCTTGACCTCGCTGCGCTTGCGATCCTGAGGCGCGCTGCGATGTTGGGCGTTCTGTTGCTCGTGGTGACGGGCGTTCTGCTATTCGCGGCCAAGCCGGTCGAATATGCTGCCAATCCGGCCATGCAGATCAAGCTGCTGGTGCTGACCGCCGGGCTGGGCAATGCGCTGGGCTTTGAATGGCAGGTGCGCCGTGTCGGCCTCGCCCTTGCCATCTCGGGCAGGTCGGCAACCTTGGCGGGCGGCGCTTCGCTGATCCTCTGGCTCTGCGTCCTGCTGCTCGGCCGCTGGATCGCCTTCGTCTGAGAGTCAGCGCAGCTCGATGCGCTTGCCGCCGACCTCGACCCATTCGGCCCGGTAGACGTTCGGGTTGCCGATGTTCTGGTAGGCGTAGACGCGCAGGGATTTGCCGGGCGCGATGTCGTCGGCCTTCAGCCCGCGTGCATCCATGCGGCTGACGGGGGCCAGTTCGATGGTCATCTCGCGCCCATCCTTCGTCATGAACAGCGTGCCATGCGGGTTGGCATAGGTCGATCGGGCGATGGTGCCGTTGTGGTCAAGCACCTTGGCGGTGTCGAATCCGCCCCAGCCATGATGGGCAAGGGCGGCGGCGGGGGCTGCAAGCAGTGCCGCTGCAACGACAAGGCGACGTCCGATGAACATGGCAGGCTCCGGTGTGGCAAGACAAGCTCGGACAAAAGACGCAGGGACCAAGGACATGGCGCGCTTGCGCACCACGTCAAGCGCATGGCCTCCTTTCGGCATGCCCGCTCCGCTCACCCCCTTGACCGCGCCAGATCTTGCGCCTCGACGACGGCTACGGCGGTCATGTTGACCACGCCGCGCGAGGTGGCGGAACCGGTCAGGATGTGCGCCGGCTTGGCGGCCCCGAGCAAGATCGGGCCGACCGGCAGTGCATCGCTCAGCATCTTGGCGAACTGGTAGGCGATGTTGGCGGCATCGAGGTTGGGGAACACCAGCAGGTTCGCCTCTCCCTTGAGCTTCGAGGAGGGCAGCACCCGCTCCCGGATCATGGCGGAGAAGGCTGTGTCGGCTTCCATTTCGCCGTCGCATTCCAGCGTCGGCGCGCGTTCGTTGATCAGCGCGGTCGCCTTGCGCATCTTGAGCGAAGATGGGGTGTCTGACGCGCCGAAGTCGGAATGCGACAGCAGCGCCACTTTTGGCTTCATCCCGAAGCGGGCCACGTGTTCGGCGGCCAGCAGGGTTGCATCCGCCAGTTCCTCCGCGGTCGGGTCCGCCTTCAGGTGCGTGTCGGTCAGGAAATAGGCGCCCTTGTTGGTGACGATCAGCGTCATGGCCGATAGGTCGCGCACGCCGGGCGCGGTGCCGATGATGTCGCGGATATGGCGCAGGCGGCTCATGAAGCGGCCTTCTAGGCCGGTGATCATCGCATCCGCCTCGCCGCGCGCCACGGCGAGCGCCGCGATGACGGTGTTGTTGGTGCGCACGAGCGAGCGCGCCGCGTCCGGCGTCACGCCACGGCGCCCGGCGATGTCGAGGTAGCTCTGCACATAGTCGCGGTAGCGCGGGTCATCCTCGGGGTTGACCAGTTCGAAGTCGCGTCCGGCCTTGATGCTCAGGCCAAAGCGCTTGATGCGGGCTTCCACCACGGATGGCCGCCCGATCAGGATCGGCACCGCCATGCCCTCCTCGAGCACGACCTGCGCCGCCCGCAGCACGCGCTCGTCCTCGCCCTCGGCATAGATCACGCGCTTCGGCTCGGCCTTCGCCTGCGTGAACAGCGGCTTCATGATGAAGCCGGAGCGGAAGACGAAGCGCGAGAGTTGCTCGCGATAGGCGTCCATGTCGGCGATCGGCTTCCTGGCGACGCCTGTGGCCATCGCGGCTTCCGCTACCGCCGGCGCGATGCGCATGATCAGGCGCGGATCGAATGGGTTGGGGATGAGGGAGGCGTCGCCGAAGGTGCGCTGCTCGCCGCCATAGGCTCGCGCGGCGATGTCGGACGGCGCCTCGCGGGCCAGCGTGGCGATGGCGCGCACGGCGGCGGCCTTCATCTCCTCGTTGATTGTGGTCGCCCCGCAATCGAGGGCGCCACGGAAGATGTAGGGGAAGCACAGGACGTTGTTGACCTGGTTGGGATAGTCCGAGCGGCCGGTGCAGATCATCGCATCTGGCCGAACCTTCAGCGCCTCCTCCGGCATGATCTCCGGATTCGGATTGGCCAGCGCCAGGATCAGCGGACGGTGCGCCATGATCTTCGCCATCTCGGGCTTCAGCACATTGGCGGCGGAGAGGCCGAGGAAGATGTCGGCGCCCTCGATGACGTCTGCCAGCGTGCGCTTGTCGGTGTCCTGCGCGTAGACATCCTTCCAGCGGTCCATCAGCACCGGGCGGCCCTTGTAGACGAGGCCCTCAAGGTCCGTGACCCAGATGTTGCCGACCGACGCGCCGAGGCGCACGAGAAGGTTGAGGCAGGCCAGCGCGGCGGCGCCCGCGCCCGAAACCACGATTTTCACATCTGCGAGGGCCTTGTTCGCAATCTCGAGCCCGTTGGTGACGGCCGCCGCCACGATGATCGCCGTGCCGTGCTGGTCGTCATGGAACACCGGAATGCCCATGCGGGCTTTCAGCTTCTCCTCGATGTCGAAGCACTCCGGCCCCTTGATGTCCTCAAGGTTGATGCCGCCGAAGGTGGGTTCGAGCGCCGCAACGACCTCGACGAACTTGTCGACATCCTTCTGCTCGACCTCGATGTCGAACACGTCGATCCCGGCGAATTTCTTGAACAGGACGGCCTTGCCCTCCATCACCGGTTTGGACGCGAGCGGGCCGATGTCGCCGAGCCCCAGCACGGCCGTTCCGTTGGTGATCACGCCGACAAGGTTCTGGCGGATGGTCATCTCGGCCGCGTTGGCCGGATCGTCGACGATCGCTTCGCAGGCAGCGGCGACGCCGGGCGAATAGGCCAGCGCAAGATCGCGCTGGTTGCCGAGCGGCTTGGTCGCCTGGATCTCGAGCTTCCCGGGGCGCGGGCTCTGGTGATAGACGAGCGCCCCCGAGCGCAGATCGGCTGACAAGCTGCTTTTGGCCATCGTCACATTCCCCCGGTGTTCGCAAGATCCCTTGCGCGCCCCTACTCCGATCCTGGGGAAGTCGCCTGCTTTGGTGATGGCGTCAAGCGCCCGCGTTCTTGAGCTTGGGTTTGGGGTGTTGCCTCGCCGGCCCACGCTCTTCACCAAAACCGAAGCGCCGTCCGGGCATCGACGGTGAAGCACGCAGCGCGATGGTTAACGCAGACACAAGCGTTAACAGCCGGATTCGGCCTTTACCTTAAAAGACCGTCAAAAAAAACATGTCAGTTAGCGCTCATATTGCCTCATCGGATTTGATCAAATGTTGTCTGCATTGTTGCCTTCCCTAAGGCGATTTCAGCGCAATGAAAGCGGCGTCATTGGAGTGATATTCGGCCTTGCGCTTATTCCTGTTATGGGCCTGACAAGCGTGGCGGTGGATTACGGTCGGGTCTCCGCCACGCGAAGTCGGGTTGCCGCCGCCGCCGATGCGGCCGCGCTCGCCACTGTCAAGGCAACGGGTGCCTTCGAGCAGCGCAAGCGGGTCGGTGAGGGCGCATTGCGCGGCAACATTCCGTTCAACGACCCCAATCTCGAGTACACCATCGCGATCAGCCAGGTCATCAGGGATAACGTCGACGCCGGCGCGAGGGTTGTTGTCAGCGGTCGTTTGAAGACCACCATGATGAGTGTCATCGGAATTCAGTCGATTGCCTTTTCGGTGTCCGCCGAGGCCACCAATAGCGTGAATGAACTGACCGATGTCGTCTTTGTGCTTGATACGACGGATTCCATGCAAGGAAGCCGACTTGCCACGCTGAAGTCCTCGACGACCGCTCTCCTGTCCGACTTCGAGAGTCGCCGGGGCTCGCCAGACCAGATCCGCGTCGCCGTCGTGCCCTTCGCGCAGTATGTCAACATCGGAATGTCGCGTCGCCGGGAAAGCTGGCTTGATGTCCGCGATGACTACCAGACGCCGGTGGTCGAGACATGCTCCGACGTGCTTGAAACACGCTGGATCAATTGCCGGACGGTCACGATTCCTGCCGTCCCCGCGGATCCGAACCGGACCTGCATGGTGGACGGCGTCTTGCGTTCCTGCCCCCGCGCGGCAACGCCGGCACGGCAGGTTCAGCAGTGCGACGCTGTCCGTGGCCCCCGCATCGTCCGCGAATGCAGGCGCACCGGCGGTCAGTGGTTCCGCTGGACTGGCTGTGTCGGCTCGCGCAACGCGCCGAACCATACGATCGACGGCAATTATGGCGTCCGCGTCCCTGGATTGATGAACACATCCTGCGGTTCAGAGGTGCTGGATTGGACAACAAGTCTCGCCGGGGCCCGCTCAATGATCAATGGCCTGACCACGGCGGGAGAAACCTATCTTCCGTCCGGCCTGATTTGGGGCTGGCGCATGCTCTCGACCCAGGCTCCCTTCGTCGGACGAACCAGCACCGATGCCTTGCCGGTCAAGCGCTACATGATCTTCGTGACGGACGGGCAGAACACAAAATCCCTGACCGCTCCATCACATGATGGGAACAACACAGCGGACGCCAACGCCACAACGCTGACCATCTGCCGCAACATGGCCGCTGACACCCGTAGTGCCATCAAGATGTATACCATCGCGTTCGAGGTCAACAATCCGACGGTCAAAGACCTTCTGAAACAGTGTTCAACCCTGAACAATGGCGAGTTCTTTGACGCTTCCAATGCGGCTGAACTCTTGTCGGCACTGAAGAATATCGGCGGTCAAATGACCAATCTGCGATTGACCCGGTGACCAGCCAAGGTCGTCAAGCGCGCTTGAGGACATCGCTGACGCTTGCCGCCGTTCTGTCAGCAAGGCTGGTCGGAGCGCGCCTTGCATCGCGCTCCAAGTCGCAGCGGGTTGTTTGGTCCGTACCGGAACGTGATTGATCAGGCGCTCTGCCAGCCAGACCGTTGCCGCCAGACGGCGAGCATGGCGATCGCCAGCAGAAGCGTCAGCCCTGCCGCCGCGAGATAGCTGCCGCTGTAGCCGACCATCCGCGCCATCGGCGCATGCACGAAGGGCGAGACGAACTGGCCGAAAAACACGGCCATCGTGTAGTAGCCCGCCGCGCGTCCGCGCGCCTGCGGCGGCACTGCCGATTGCAGCCAGCCCACAAGAGCCGGCATCTGCAGCCCGAGGCCGAAACCGGCCAGCGCGAGGCCACCAAAGACCACCTGCGGCGTGGCGGCCATCGAGACGATGCCGTAGCCGGCCGTCATGGCCAGGAAGGACAGGACCAGCGTCATCTGGATCGACAGGCGGTCGCGGATGCGCTTCAGCAGGAACAGCGAAGTCAACGCCGAACTCAGGGATGCCGTCGCAATCCCGATGCCGGCGAGCGTCGGGGAGGGGGCGTCGATGCTGCGCAGCAGGAACGGCAGCTGGACCGGGATGATGTAGAACGCGATCATGCCGACGAAGGCGAAGCCGTAGATCAGCACCGATGTCCGGACGGGAAACGCCACGGCGTCGCCGGCCTTCGGTATGGCTGCGGCGGGCTCCCTGATGATCAGCGCCATCGCGGGCAGGGCCAGCAGCGGCAGCAGATAAATGGCGAAGGGGCCGCGCCAACCCTGCTCGGCCAGCAGGCCGCCGCCGATCAGGAAGACGACGCCGCCCAGCCCCATGAAGGCGGCCTGAAGCCCGATCACCCGTTCGCGCTCCGGCCCGGCATACAGATCCGCGATCAGGGCACTCGCGGCTGTCATCACCATGCCGACCGCAAGGCCCAGCAGCACCCGTCCGGCCAAGATCGCGGGCAAGCTGTCCAGCACCAGCCCCGACGCGCCCGAAAGGCAATAAAGAATCAGCCCGGCCAGCAGCACCGGCCGGCGTCCGAAGCGGTCCGCGACGTTGCCCGCCAACGGCGCCGAAATCGCGATCGCGAGGCCGGGAATGGTCAGCGCCAGCCGCACCAGAAGGTCGGCGTTCGGCACGTTGATGAAGTGATCGCGCAGGCCGGGAAGGGAGGGGGCGATTGTCGCGCCGGCCATCACGGTCAGGCTTGAGGCGAACAGCAGAAGCGGCAGGACGAGGCGGGATGCGCGGGACATCGCGGACCGTTAGGCAATACGCCGGGCGGGGTAAAGCAAGGCTTGATCACAAAGACGGGGCCGGGGCGTCCGCCACAGCCGCCACGCGGGCAGCATCAGCCGACCGCGTTGCCTTCGACGCGGACCCCTGCCGCGCGCCTGTCACCGCCGCGCGTCAGGTCGCCGGTCACGGCCTTGCCATATTCCGTGCCGATCACGGCTCCGTTGCGCGCGCCGGAAATGACGTTGTTGGCGACGACGACATTGCGCTCCTTCGGCACCAGACTGATGCCGATGCCCACGGCGCAGTCGCGGATCATGTTGCCGGTCGCCACCAGATTACGCATGCCCCAGCTCCAGCCCAGCGAGATGCCGACGTCCGAGGCCTCCTCGATGACATTGCCCGTCACCGCCGCCTCGGCCTCGACATGGATGCCCGAGCCGCCGATCAGCTCCTTGCCCTTCGGGGCCAGTCCCTTGCGGGCGCGACGGATGATGTTGCCGGAGCAGACGGCGAGCCGGCCGCCATGGTCGAGATTGGTGATGTTGAAGCCCTGCGCGCAGTCTTCCGCCAGATTGTTCGACATGATCGCGCCTTCGAAAGCGAACTCGGAGTAATACGCGACCTCGCCGCAGCGCCGGCCGTTGTTGCCCAGCATCTGCACCGACGCGCCCGAATTGTTGCGGATGAACGTGAGCGCGCAATCGCGGAAGGCGTTGCTCTCGACAATCACGCCGCCGGCCTTGAACAGCACGATGCCATTGCCGTTCGGCCCGTCCCCACCGGCATCACTGCGGATTCGGCTGATGCGGTTGCCGGAAATCCGGGAGTTGTCATCGCCGGACGTGCTCCGCCACAGGGCGATGCCGTTGTTGCCGATATCCTCCACGACATTGCGCTCGATCATCAGCCCGCGCGAGTCGAGGCTGAACAGCCCGTGATCCCGCGCGCCCGTCAGACGCGTGCTGTCGATGCGCCCGCCGGTGCGGACAAGCGTCAGGCCATTGGCGCCCGCATTGCGGACGTCGCAGCCCTCGACGGTGAGTTCGCCGACATCCTCGGCCTGAAGCAGGCCTGTCCTGTCTGCGGCCCTGAGCGACAGCCCGTCCAGGGTAATGCCGCTGATCGCCGCGCGCTTGGTCCGGCGCGCCACGAGCAACGGCCCCGGCTGCGCGGCGACAAGCTGCGTGGCTCCCGGCACGCCGACGAGCCGCATGCCCTCCGGAATGACGACATTGTTGATGCGGTAGCGGCCCGGCGGCAGCAGCAGCGGCGCGTCGCGCTTCGCCGCCTCCACCAGTGCCTCCTGAAGCCGGCGCGACTGGTCGTCGGCCGACCCCGGCCTCAGTCCGAATTGCGAGGCGTCAAGCCCGAGACTGGCCGGTCCGGAACCGGACAGCGGCACAATGGTCGCCCGCGGCGCGGGCTGCGCAATGGCTTTTCCGGCAGCCATGGCTGTGCCGAACAGGGCCATTCCCAGCAATTGGCGACGCAAAACCATGATGACGACCTCCGGTATCCCGCGGGTCGCTCAAGGATCATGCCAGTCAGCGCTGTGCCGTTCTGGCACGCGCCGCCACCATCAGCCCGCTGCCGATCCGGGCCAAGCCCCGTTCGAGACCTGCCATCGAGGGTCGCCACGGCGCGACGCGGCTCAGCGGAACCGTCCCGGCCGCCGGTCTCGGCCAGGGCACGTGGATGAACAGCACGGGCCTGCCCATCGCCTGGGTCAGCGCCCGCGCGTAGACGGCGTTGCACAGGTAGCGGCCGGCGCTCGGCGAAAGCCGTGCACGCAGCCCTGTCCGGCGAAGCGCCGCCAGCGCCGGTTCGGGCGTGATGGTCGCCTTGAGCGGCATGGCGCTGTCGGGCGCTGTCGCGGCGCCAGCCTTGCCGGTGCTGTCAGGGTGGAGCGGGCTGTCGAGACGGCGCGCACAGCGTTCGACCCGGACCCACCGCGCCTTGGCCGCTAGCCCGAGCAGCAGCACCGCGCCGGGTCGATGCAGCCTGTCGCTGTCGTCGAATTCCCGCAGGGCGCGGGCATAGCTCACGAACAGGCGCGCTCCCGAAGCGCCCGTGCTGGTGAATCCGCGCCCGAGCCGCCTCGTCACGCGCTCCATGAGCGCTGCGGTCGGGTTGACACGCACGCCGGGGAAAGGGCCAAAACCCGTCACCATGAGGTTGGCTGCGTGTCTCGTGTTGTGTCCGTGGGCGATCATGCCTTGTCCTGCCGCGTGCATCATGGCACGGAAGCATGGATTGGCATCGGACGGCAAACTTCTGTGCGCCGGGCCGGGCTATCCGACTGAGCAGGACCAGCGTCACGTGAGAAACCAGGCGTTCCGCAAAGGGTGGCTGATCGGCGGCCTTGGCCTGCTGGCCGTCCTCGGCGGCTGCGCCAGCAGGCCGCCTTCCGTGCTGGCGCCGGTTGCGTCCATTCCCGCCGATGCCCGGATCGTCGATCTTCTGGTCAGCACGACCCGCCGTCCCGACAGCAACCCGTCGATCATGTTTGGTGGAAACCGCACGCTGACCGCGAATTATGCGAGCCTGTCGGTCAGCATCCCGCCCGGACACAAGCCCGGCGACATCGCCTGGTCGAGCACGGCGCCGCCTGATCCGAACGCCAGCTTCGCCACGGCGCGGGCGACCTATCTCGAACATGACGGCTTTGTCAGCGCGCTGCGCCAGCGCATCCGCGCCAGCGGCCGTTCGCATGTCATGGTCTTCGTCCACGGCTACAACACCCGCTTCGACGAGGCTGCCTTCCGCTTTGCGCAGATCGTCAATGACAGCGAAGCGAAGGTGGTACCCGTCCTGTTCAGCTGGGCCTCCTGGGGCACGCTCGCGGCCTATCCCTACGACCGGACCAGCGCCGAGGTGTCGCGCAACGGCCTTGAAAGCCTGCTGTCGCTGCTGGCCAAGGACCCGGCGGTCACGGAGGTTTCCGTCCTCGCCCATTCGATGGGGGGCTGGCTTGCGTTGGAATCGCTGCGTCAGATGGCGATCCGCGACGGCCGCATCAACGGCAAGATCCGCAACCTGATGCTGGCCGCGCCCGATGTCGATGTCGACGTGGCGCTCGAACAGGGCCGTGGCCTCGGGCCATATCGTCCGCGCGTGTCGCTCTTCGTCTCCCGCGACGACCGCGCGCTGGACGTGTCGAAGTTCATCTGGGGCAGCCGCGACCGGCTGGGCTCGATCGACCCGAACGAGGAGCCTTATCGCACAAACCTGGCCAAGAACGGGGTCGATGTGATCGATCTCACCGATGTCCAGAGCGCCGACCGGACCGGACACGGCAAGTTTGCCCAGAGCCCCGAGGTGGTGCGGTCCATCGGCGCGCGGCTGGCCAGCGGGCAGCAACTGAACCATCACGCCGGCAACCTCGGCGACAGCGCGACCGTGCTCACCCAGGGCACGCTGACGGCGGTCGGCAGGGTGTTGACATCGCCGCTGACCCTTGGGCAGGACCATGACGGACCAAAACCTGCAACGCCTTGAGCACGATGCGGCAAGCTGCCTCAAAAACGCCTTTGTGATCGGGTGTTAAGCCAATCTTCACCCACCGGCGTGCCTTTTGGCCCGCGAAAACCCACACATTCCGACTGGTTCCGCCGTGCTCCGCATGCGCCTTGCATCTTTGTCTGCCCGCGTTCTCCTGCTGCTTGGCTGCGCCGCAGCCCTTGGCGGCTGCCTGTTCAATGAGCGCGGCCTCAACTCGCCCTATCAGGTGGCCCGCGAAGGCCTGACGCCGATCCAGGAAGACCCGGTGGTGCTGGTCGCCACCACCCGCAAGCCGGTGGGCGGCAAGAGCCCGTACTTTTCGTCGGACCGCGGCGCCGAGCTGGTCTTCGCCGAAGCCCGGCTCAATCCGCCGGATCGCTCGATCACCGGATCGATCGCTTCTGCGGTGACCGCGCCCTGGAGCGTCAACGCGGTGGGCGGCACTGTCTCGGCCGGCGCGGCCTCGGCCTTCGCGCAGGCGGCCAACGGCAAGGATGTGCTGCTCTACGTGCACGGCTTCAACGAAACCTTCGAGACGGCGCTGGCCTCGGCGGCGCAGCTCTCGGACGGCGTGGCGTGGCAGGGGCGGACAGCGTTGTTCAGCTGGCCCTCCGGCGGGCGCATCATCGCCTATCAGTATGACCGCGAGAGCGCGATGTGGTCGCGCGACGGCTTCGAGGAAGCCCTCAAGGCACTGGCTTCGAACCCGTCGGTCGGTCGCATCCACATCGTGGCGCACTCGATGGGCACGCTGCTGACGCTGGAAACGCTGCGGCAGTTGCGCAGCGGGGCCGGGGAGGCCGCCATCAACAAGATCGGGGCCGTAGTGCTCGCATCGCCAGACATCGACATCGACCAGTTCGAGCAGACCGTGAGGCGGATAGGCCCCGTGGCAAGCCGCATCACCGTGATTTCGGCCACCAATGACCGGGCTCTTGCCGTCTCGGCCCGTCTCGCCGGCGGCATTGCGCGGGCCGGCTCGACCGAGCGCGAACGGCTCGACGCCCTCGGCGTCAGGGTTGCGGACGCGTCCGAGTTCGGCAGCCGGCTTCAGGTCATCCGCCATGACCTGTTCCTGTCGGACAGGGATGTCCGCCAGGTCATCGCCAGGGCCATCGAGCGCGCGCGCTGAACCCCGCCGTCAGCGGCGCCCGCCGAGCAGGCTGCCCAGCACGCCGCGGATGATGGCGGAGCCGATCTGCCGCCCGACCGACGAGGCCACCGAACGGGCCGCGCTGGTGACAATCTTCTCGGACATCGACTGGGTCGTGCGCCCCTTCTGGCCCGGCTGCGGGCTGCCGCCCCCGAACAGGCCGCCGAGCATGCCACCGATGCCGCCTGTGCTGGCCTGCTGCGCCGGAGCATTCGGATTGGCCGGATCGAGGCCCTTGCGCTTCATCAGGACCTCATAGGCGCTCTCGCCGTCGATGGTCTGGTCGTACTTGCCGCGCAGGCCGGAGGCCGCCATCGCCTGTTGGCGCAGGGCAGAGCTGATCGGCCCGACCTGCGCCATCGGCGGGGCGATCAGCGCGCGCTCGACAACGGCAGGCACGCCCTTGCCCTCCAGCATCGAGATCAGCGCCTCTCCGACCGCAAGCTGGGTGATGGCTTCTTCCGTCTTGAACTTCGGGTTCTGGCGGAAGGTTTCGGCGGCGGCCTTGACCGCCTTCTGGTCGCGCGGGGTGAAGGCGCGCAAGGCATGCTGCACGCGGTTGCCGAGCTGGGCCAGCACGGTGTCAGGGATGTCGAGCGGGTTCTGCGTGACGAAATACACGCCCACGCCCTTGGAGCGGATCAGGCGCACCACCGTTTCGACCGCCTCGAGCAGCACCTTGGGCGCGCCGTTGAACAACAGGTGCGCCTCGTCGAAGAAGAACACCAGCTTCGGCTTGTCGAGATCGCCCACTTCCGGCAGTTCCTCGAACAGCTCGGACAGCAGCCAGAGCAGGAAGGTGGCGTAAAGCCTGGGGTTGGCCATCAGCTTGTCGGCAGCCAGGATGTTGACGATGCCGCGGCCGTCGCGGTCGCAGCGGATCAGGTCGTTGATGTTCAGCGCCGGCTCGCCGAAGAAGAAGTTGCCCTTCTGGTTCTCGATCACCAGCAGCTGGCGCTGGATCGTGCCGACCGTCTGGGCCGAGACATTGCCGTACTGCACCGTGAGTTGCGCGGCGCTCTCGGCGATGTTGGTCAGGATGGCGCGCAGGTCTTTCAGATCGAGCAGCAGCAGCTTCTGCTCGTCGGCGATGCGGAAGGCGATGTTGAGCACGCCTTCCTGCACGTCGTTGAGGTCAAGCAGGCGGGCCAGCAGCAGCGGGCCCATCTCCGAGATGGTGGCGCGGATCGGGTGTCCCTGCTCGCCGAAAATGTCCCAGAACACCGTGGTGAACTGCTCGGGCTCGTAAGGAACGCCCAGTTCGTCGGCGCGTTTGACGAAGGGCGGCTTGGCGTCGCCCGGCGCGCCGATGCCGCTGAGGTCGCCCTTGATGTCGGCGGCGAAGACCGGGACGCCAGCCCGCGCGAAGCCTTCCGCCATCACCTGCAGCGTCACCGTCTTTCCGGTGCCGGTCGCCCCGGTCACCAGCCCATGCCGGTTGGCGAGCTTCAGCGTCACGAGTTCGGGCTTCCAGCTCTTGCCGACGAGAAAGGTTCCGTCGGGAATGGTCATCTTCTCGGCCATGGGGCAGTCCTGTCGGG
>JAIXUP010000012.1 GCA_027483505.1 Hyphomicrobiales bacterium | reverse complement strand
CGCGTTGCTTGTCCAGGATCCAGTCGCGGTGCAGGCGGACGCCGGCAAGCGGAAGGGCGACGCCGAGAACCGGCAAGGTCTGATGTGCGGTCATTGGGATTGTCCGGAGTGAATGGAGCCGCAAATAATCCACATCAGGGTTACGTGGGTATGACAGTGGAACCGGGATCGAAGGCTCCCCAAGTCGATCCACGGTCTGGGCCTGCCGTCGGCCGTCACGTCCTCGCTGACGTTGTCTGCAGGCTTCTCGCGTTCGATCTGGGGGCCGCATCGCGACGCTCATTCGAGCGGGGCCGGCATCGCGGCGAAGTTGCGCTATCCGCACCTCTCGCCACTGCATCAACGCATTGTCGGGCTCCATGTGCCGGAGCGATCGAATCCGGCGGCCTGAGAGAGGATCTCGCGCCTCTCAGGCGTTCCCCGGACCCCAGGCAGTCACGTCACCGTATGCCTCGGGGAAGTTGACGAGGTCATGGTGCACGAGGTCCCGCACGCCGATCACCTCATGCTGGTGACGGCCATCGGCATGAAACGCGTGGGCAAGATAGCCGACCATCTTGGCGCCGTAGCCAGGCTGCCAGGGATCACTGATCATGAAGGAGGTGGCAGGCGCCCAGAGGTGACGGCTGCCGCCGATGAGGCTGTCGCGGTACTGGTGGACATGCCCGCAGCAGATAAGGGTTGGCTGAGTGTCACCGAGAAGCGCCATCAGGTGCTGGCGAGGTCCATGCGTCATGAAGCGGTTGCTGCTCAGCGCTTCGTCATAGGCCGTGTCCGTGAGGGGCTTGTGCAGGAACACCGCGAGGGACCGCCCCGCCAGCGAGGCTGATGCATTGCGGATCAGGTCGTCCTGCCGCCCGTCATCAAGGTCGAGCCCGAGCGTGAGCGCATTGAGCCCGAGCAACCTCCACCCCGGAACGTCAATGCTCCAGATGTCGGAACCGATGATTCGGCGATAGCGCTCAAGCCGCTCGGTATTCACCGGCTGGCGGCGTGCGACATCAAGATGGTCGCCGACATCGTGGTTGCCGGGCAAGAGGTGGCATTCAAGACCAAGCGCGTGATGGGCGGCCCGCGCCTCGACGAGGTCAGCCTCGCTGTCGGCCCCGTCGAGCGCCAGGTCGCCGGTGTTGATGATGAGGTCAGGAGCACTGCGACGCACATGCTCGGCCACCAGATCGAAATTGCTCCGGAAGAAGGATTTCGTCGGCGACAAATGCGTGTCGGAGATCTGGGCGATGCGGGTGATCATGGCTTCGGTCCATAGGCGATCAGAGAATGAGGCGTCCGGTTCGCGGACGCCTCATCGGTTGTGATGCTGCGGTGATGATCAGCCCTGGCGTGGGATGAGGCGGCGGACTTCGGTCGCCATGTCGGCCAGCACGGCCTCGGGCGTCGCCTTCTGTTCGGCGATGCGGGCGAGATTGTCGACCATGACCTGGGTAACGCGCACCGAGTTCTGGCCGGGGAAGGCATACCATGGCACCATGAGGTGAACCTGCTTCGTCGCGGCCTGGAACAGCGGGTTGGCCTTGTAGAAGTCGCTGAGGTAGCTCGGATCATCAATGGCCAGCTGGTTGCAGGGCACGTAGCCGGTGTTCTTGACCATGAGGGTCGTGCCCTCGGCCGAGGTCGCGAACTTGACGAACTTCCAGGCGGCCTCCTGCTTGCGCGGATCCTTCGTGGTGATCATCGCGCCGGCGCCGCCCGTCGGCAGACGGCCCTTCTGGGCGTCGATCACCGGCATGACTGTGGTGCCGAGTTCGAAGTTGCTGCCGACCGAGTTGGCGATCGAACGCACCTGCGCCGTTGTGCGGAACATCATGCCGAGCTTGCCGGCCGCGAACGCCTGCAGATCAGCGGTGCCGGCATAGTTCGGCATGCCGCCCTCCTTGACCATGCGGTCGAGCAGGCGCAGCGCAGCGAGTCCTTCGACGCCATTGAAGGCGACATCCGTCTCGGCGTCGTTGAGCATCCGGCCGCCGTGGCCGTAAAGCAGCGCCGAGAACATCCAGTCATCGCCCGGCCAGCGGAAGAACATCCCTTCATTGCCGTCACCGAGTGCGCGCACCTTGCCGGCATCGGCGATCACCTGATCCCAAGTCGTCGGGAACTTTGCCGGATCAAGCCCGGCGCGCTTCAGCAAGGTGGCGTTGTAGTAACTGATCGGGTTCGAGGTGGCGAAGGGCAGGCCGCACTGCACCTTGGCGTGGAATCCGAGACCCAGGATAGCCGGCGAATAGCCGAGCTTGGCGAGATCGCCTTCCTTGGCCAGCAGCGGAGCGAGATCGACGGCGACGCCGCGTTCGGCGAACATGCGCAGGCGGTTAAGGCCCTGGAATGAGACTTCCGGCATCGAATTCGTGGCGGCATTGCGCAGCAGAAGCTGGGCGCCATCTTCGTATGTCGGCGTCGGATTGACATAGCTCGCCCTGACCTCCGGGTGCTTCTTCATGAAAGCCTCCATCACGGCGTCCTGCGCCTCCTTGAAGATCGCCGGCATCGAGTAGTGAACCTGGATCTCGGCGGACTGGGCCCGGACAACCGCGGGCATGGCCACCGAAACGGTTGCGCCGCCCATCAGGGCCAGCGTGTGGCGACGGCTGATGCGCATGTCTTTGGTCATGATGTCTTTCGTCATGGCTTGGTCCTCTTGGTTGAAGCCGGGCTCAGCCCTTGAGCCCGGTCATGGTGATGCCTTCGATGAAACGGCGCTGGGCAAACAGAAAGGCAAGAACCAGCGGGGCCGTGACCAGCAGCGCGGCAGCCATCAGCGCGCCGTAATCCTCGCCCGCTTCGACAGAGCGGAAGGCGAGGATGCCCATGGCGGGCGTGTAGAGATTGCCCTTCTGGATGACGATCAGCGGCCAGAACAGATCGTTCCAATGGGCCACGACCGAGAAGATCGCGAAAGCCGTTGCAGCCGGCAAAGCATTCGGCACGATGACGCGCCAGACGATTGAGAACTCGCCCATGCCGTCAATGCGGGCCGCGTTGATCAGGTCATCCGGAATCGCGCGGAAGAATTGCCGGAACAGGAAGATCGCGAAAACCGAGCAGGTGAAGGGCGCGATCAGGGCGGTGTAGCTGTTGAGCAGGCCAAGCTGATGAATGCCGAGATAGAGCGGCAGCGCCGTGGTCTGGTAAGGCACAAGCAGCCCCAGCATGACGAAGCCGAAGATCAGCTCGCGGCCACGGAAGTTGAGCTTCGCCAGCGCATAGGCCGCCGGCACGGCGAAGAGGATCTGGAAGAACAGGATCCCGAAGCAGACGATCAGGCCATTGACGATGTAGGTCCAGATCGGAATCGTCTTCAGCACCTTGCCGTAATTCTCGATCAGCGCCCATTTCTGCGGGATCAGCGAGAGCGAAGCCTTGAACACCTCATCCTGCGGCTTCACCGACACCGCCACCATCCAGATGTAGGGCGCGAGCACCACGAAGGCCGCAAGCGACAAAAGCGCAAGGCGGGGCAGGTCGTTGATGAGGGACCGGTCCTGCATCACATCACCCGTAATGCACGCGGCGGTCGATCAGCCGGGTCTGGACCAGCATCAGGCCGAGCACGATGACGAGGAAGACCAGCGTGATGGCGGCCGAGTAGCCGAATTTGAAATAGTGGAAGCCTTCCTGATAGATCGTGCGCAGCAGCACCTCGGAGGCATTGTTGGGCCCGCCTTGCGTCAAGGTCTGCACCGTGTCGAAGACCCGGATCGAGCGCGTCATGGTGATGATGATGACGAACAGCATGGTCGGGCCCAGCATCGGCCAGGTCACCAGCCAGAATTTCGACCAGCCGCTGCGCGCTCCATCGATCTCGGAGGCTGCATAAAGCTCGCGCGGGATCGCCGTCAGCCCGGCCAGGAACAGCACGAGGTTGAAGCCGACATTCTCCCATACGCCGATGAAGCCGAGCGAGACGATCACCCAATCGGACGACCCGAGCCAGTTTGGCGTGCCGGCGCCGACCATGCGCAGCAGCGCGTTCACCGGCCCGATGCTGGGATGCAGCAGATATTGCCACGCGGTCGCCATGGCTACGGTCAGCGACACCACGGGCAGGAAGAAGACCGCCCGGTAGAACGCCCTGCCCCGCGCGCCCGCCTCGATAAGCACGGCCAATGCCAGCGCGATCCCGATCGAGAGCGGCGCAACGAACAGGCAATAGACCACAGTGTTGCGGATCGAGGCGGCGAAGGTGCGATCGCTGAGCATGTCAGCGAAATTGGCCAACCCGATCCAGCGGAAGCCGCGCGCGCCGAACTCGTAATCGGTGAAAGCCAGCGCCAGTACCGCCAGCAAGGGCAGCAGGATCATGGCGAGATAGGCCAGGATCGCCGGCAAGGTCAGAAGCCAGGCGATGCCGGCATCGCTGCGCATCCGGCGTCCGCCAAGCGAGCGGGTCCCGGACATGGCAGCGCCTGACATCGCCATGTCAGCCATGCGCAAGTTCCCTGGTTCGAGCATGGGCGGCGAGCCGGCGGCCCTCGCTGTCGAACAGAAAGGCCCTAGACGGGTCGGGCCTGAGATGAATGGTCTCGCCGCGCGCGACCTGCCTGCGCCGCTCAGGGGACAGGCGGCAGATCACCAGTTCATGGCTGGCCAGTACGCGCGCATGCAGCAGGAGGCTCTCGCCGAGATATTCGAGATGCTCGATGCGCGCCGCGATGCCGGTGTCCGCGAGCATGATGTTTTCGGGCCGGATGGCGAGGGTGGTCGGCCCCCTCACGCTCGCGCCAAGCCCGCTGGCGATGCCCCCGACCATGACATCTCCATCAGCGCCGATCTCGGCGGCCAGAGTGTTGATCGAGGGCGAGCCGATGAAGGCGGCCACCCGGATGTCCTGCGGGTTGGTGTAGATCTCCTCGGGTGTGCCGACCTGCAGGATCAGCCCGTCCATCATCACCGCGACACGGTCCGACATGGTCATGGCTTCGGACTGGTCATGGGTGACGTAGACGGTCGACGCGCCGACGCGCCGGTGCAGCGCCACGATCTCCGAGCGCGTCGTCACGCGCAGCGCGGCGTCGAGATTGGAGAGCGGCTCGTCCATCAGGAAAGCGCGTGGATGCCGCACGATGGCCCGCCCCAGCGCGACGCGCTGGCGCTGTCCGCCCGAGAGCTGAGCCGGCTTGCGTTCAAGCAGCGCGCCGACGCCGAGCATCTGGGCGGCGGCCACGACGTCGGTGCTGATCTCGCGGCGTTTCGCAGCGACGCCCGGCAGCAGTCCGCCGACGACGGGAATGCGTTCCGCCGCCTTGAGCCGCCGCATCACCAGCGGCACGGCGATGTTCTGGCGCACCGTAAGATGCGGGTAGAGCGCGTAGTTCTGGAAGACCATGGCGACATCGCGGTCCGCTGCCCGCAAGGCCGTGACATCACGTCCGGCAATCCGGACGGCGCCGGCGCTGACGGCCTCGAGCCCGGCGATGATCCGCAGCAGCGTGGTCTTGCCGCACCCGGATGGGCCGACAAGCGACAGGAACTCGCCCTGTGCGACCGCAAGCGACACGCCGCGCAGCACGGTCGTCACGCCGAAGGATTTCTGGACGCCTTCGATGACGATGCCGGACATGGGACCCTTGACGTGCGCACAGTGACGCCTCGCATGTGCTCCGGTGACGTGACATTCTGAAAAAACCTGCGTGACAACTGCGTGAAACTGCTGGCGATCGAAACGGTCAGTTCTTCCAGCCTGAGAGAACCGCTTTTCGGGGCCTTCACCGCTTAGCCCCGGAAACATCGGCACTACACAATTCATTTAAGAGATTGATATAATTATATAAAATAGATGGTGCGCCACGCAGTCTAGCGCGAACCGTTCTGGCGTGAATTTTCCCTGCTAATAGGGAAAAGAACAGGGAAAATGCAGAAATCAGGCCACAAGAGCCAGAAATGCATAGATAATGATACGTTCTTTCAGTGTGATAGGCGGATGTTCCCTACTAGCCCTAACAGGGAAAGATTTCGGTTGTAGCAGGGAAACCGTGAGCAAATTGGTTCCGGTTCAGGGAAACGAACCGCATGAGCTTCACAAGGTGCAAGCCCTCGAGCCCTGATCGTCTTCAATCGCTGAAACACGCGCATTAGCGAAATCCCACGCTGATCGTTCCGACCGCGTCCTATAGCCGACCTTGCCGCTTTTATTTCATGGGAGGCACGATCCGGAATACCCTCCCCTCTCGAGTTCGAACGATTGCACTTAATGCAAGCCGAAGGCGTCTGGTAAACTCGGGGCGGTTCACATTTCACCTTCGTGATCGACAGCGCGCCAGAGATAGTGCTTCACGCCGTTGATCTTCACGAAGACCTCGTCGAGATGCCATTTCCGATGCCTGAATGATCGCATCGCCTGAACGCGTTTCCGCCGGATCTGAGCGGCGAAAACGGTGCTGTCAGACAGATCAAAAAGGTCTCAGAAATCACCCCAGCCCAGCATCGCTCAGGCGGCGAAGAGCTGACGCCATGCGGTCAGCGCAGCGGTGTGACGGTCCTTGAAATTCGGGCGGCTGATGAGGGGGCGTTCCTGTTTGAAGTGGTTGTGAATGGAGCCGTACAGAGCGGCGAACTTTTGCAAACTTCGCATGCGCCGGAAGCGCAGCATCGCCCTTTCCCTTTGTCGGAATGGTTGATGGGAATTCTCGGCGCGGTTGTTTAACCACCTGCCGGTTTCTCGTTTATCGATCGCGCCCAGAGCCTTGAGCGCTGCTCCATACGATGCCAGGCGATCTGTCACGATCGTCTCGGTCTGGCCATGCCGCTTCAGCGATTTACTGAGGAATCTCAATGCCGCCTTCTTGTCGCGGCGCTTTGTGGCGAAGCTTTCGAGCACCTCGCCTTCATGATCGACTGCGCGCCAGAGTTAGTGCTTCACTCCGTTGATCTTCACGAAAATCTCGGCGAGATGCCACTGCCGTTGCTTGAATGATCGCATCGCCTGGACTCGGCTCCGTCGGATCTCAGCCGCAAAAATCGTCCCAAAACGGTTCCACCAGAACCGAACTGTTTCGTGCGCTATATCGATACCGCGCTCATGCAGAAGGTCCCGGACGTTCCGCAATGACAGTGGGTAGCGGACGTACATCATCACCGCCAGGCGGATGATCTCGGGACTGGTCTTGAAGTAGCGAAAAATGCGCGAGTTGCTCATGCCCGGAAGGCTATCGGCTGGCGTTCGGAGCGCAAGCCGATTTTCCTCTGACACTGCCCTCTTGAAGGCTCGATCAGCGGCGGAATACGCGGAGCAGAGGCATGGCCAGCAAAGCCAAAGCCGCCAACAAAAGGGCTGCCGCGACAGGTGAAGAAACGAGCACCGTCGGATCACCCTGGCTGATCGCCATGGCACGGCGCAGTTGAAGTTCGGCCATCGGGCCGAGGATGAGGCCAATCAACGCCGGTGCAATCGGCACCGAGAAGCAGCGGAACAAGTATCCGATGCTGCCTAGTACCGCGAGCAGAGCCATATCGACCCATGAGCGCGACATGCCCCAGACACCCACAAGCGAGAAGACGAGGATGCCGCCATAGAGATGCGGCGTCGGGATCGCCAGCAATTTCACCCATATCTTTGCCATCGGAAGGTTGAGCACCAAGAGCATGAAATTGCCGATGAACAGTGAGGCAATAACGCCCCAAACCAGTTCCGGGTTATTGATGAAAAGCGTCGGGCCGGGGTTGAGGCCGTAATTCTGGAAGGCAGCAAGCATCACCGCAGCGGTCGCAGAAGTGGGCAGACCGAGAGTCAGCAATGGCACCATCACGCCGGCGACCGCAGCGTTGTTGGCGGCCTCGGGTCCAGCCACACCTTCGATGGCGCCATGCCCGAATTCCTCGGGATTGCGGGCGAAGCGCTTCTCGACGGCGTAGGAGAGCATGGTCGGAATTTCGGATCCACCCGCCGGCATGACGCCAATCGGAAACCCGATCGCCGCGCCGCGCAGCCACGGCTTCCATGAGCGCGACCAATCCTCGCGCGACATCGCGACCGGGCCTGAAATATCGATAACCTGCTGCGGCGCGGTCGAGCGGCGGCTGGCGACGTAGAGAATTTCGCCAACAGCAAACATTGCAACAAGAACAATGGTTATGCCGACACCATCTAGCAATTGCGGGATTTCATAGGCAAGGCGTGGCTGGCCAGTTTGATAATCAACACCAACCAGAGCGAGGCCCAGCCCGAAGAAGAGTGACAATAGCCCGCGTAGGATCGAAGCCCCAAGCACCACCGAAACGGAGGTGAAGGCCAACACGGCGAGCGCGAAATATTCCGCCGGACCGAAGACGAAAGCGATCTCGGAAATCGCCGGTGCGGCCACGGCGAGAAGGAAGGTGCCGATCGTGCCAGCGACAAAGGAGCCGATGGCCGCCGTGGCAAGCGCCGCAGCCCCCCGGCCGCGCTTCGCCATCTTGTTTCCTTCGAGCGCGGTGATCATCGAGCCAGATTCGCCGGGCGTGTTGATCAGGATTGACGTCGTGGAACCGCCGTACATCGCGCCGTAGAACACACCGGCGAAGATGATGAAGGCCGCTGTCGGCGAGAGCGTCACCGTCACTGGCAGAAGGAGCGTGATCGTCAGCGCCGGACCGATGCCGGGCAACACGCCGATGGCGGTGCCGAGCGCGCAACCGATGAGAGCCCACATCAGGTTGATCGGCTGGAGAGCAACAAGGAAGCCCTGCATCAACGCATCGAAGACAGCCATCATTTCGCTCCGACGAGAGGCAGGAAGGGGCCGAGCTGCACACCAAGCTTAGTGAAGGCAAGCCAGGTGGCTGACGCGAGAGCAATGCCGATCACGACGTCACGCAGGAGCCTCATGGAGCCGTAAGCCCGTGTGACGCAGGCATAGGCCAGCCCCGCTCCCAAGGGGAAACCAGCGAGAGGAATGCTGATAATCGGGAGGGCAATCCCCAAACCTGCCAGCGCCAGACCGGCTTTCGAAACCGGCACTGTTTCATCGACACCTTCACCGCTTTCAGGCTGGAAGCGGATTCCATTTTGCACCTGCCAGGAAAGCGCAGCGGCGATTAGCAGCAGTGCAGTTCCCACAAAAGCGACCATGAATCCGGAACCGAGGCCGGTGTAGCGTTCGAGGAGCGGTAGTGTGGTTGCCTCTAGCACCATCGCGAGCCCAAAAAAGCCGGCGAGAAGCGGGAGGCCCCAGCTTCTTTTGGCGGAGGAGGCAGTCGCCCCCGCCTTGCTCGGCTCCACCTCAACACTCACTTCACGAGACCCATTTCAGCCAGGATCGGCTTGATGCGGGCATTCTCCTCGGCAAGGAATTTGCCGAAAGCGTCACCGCCGAGGAAGGCATTCTGAAGTCCCTGCTTTTCAATAGCTTCAGCCCACTCCTTGGTTTTCGACATTTTCTCGAAGCGCTCGACCCAGAGCTTGGCGGCTTCTGCCGGCATTCCTTTCGCGCCGACGATACCGCGCCAATTCCCCATGACGACGTCGATGCCTGATTCCTGAAGGGTCGGAACATCGATCCCAGGAATACGCTGATCCGAGGTTACCGCAATCAGGCGCGCACGGCCCTGATCATGCATCTGCTTCATTTCCGAGGCGCCTTGAACCAGAACGGCGATCTTGCCGCCAACAAGTTGCGTCATGCCTTCGGCACCGGAACCGAAGGGAATGTAGTTAAGCCGTGCAGCCTCTACGCCAGATGCCTTGGCAACCATGCCTGAGACAATGTGGTCAACGCCGCCTGCCGAACCGCCGCCGAATGGCACGGCGCCGACATTCGCCTTCAGCGCGGCCTGCAAGTCCTTCACATTCTTGATCGGCGAATTGGCGGGCACGGCGATCCCACTGTATTCGAAGGTCAGCCGGGCGATCGGTGTCACCTCGGTGAACGGTAGCGATCCTTTGGTGACAATCTGCGCGCCAACGAGGATGACACCCATTGTCATCAGCGCGTTCTGGTCGCCCTGGTTATTGCGGATAAACTCGCCCATGCCGAGCGTACCGCCAGCGCCGGGCTTGTTGGTGAAGACTGCGCCATCCTTGAAGATCCCGGCCGTTTCCAGCGTCTTGATCGCCAGACGGCCGGTTGTGTCATAGCCGCCGCCTGCGGCAGCAGGGATCATCATCTTGGCCGGCTCCGCCATCGCCGCGCTGGAAATGCCGAGCGCTAGAACCGCGCCCATGAATGGCTTGAGAAACATCGGTGATCCTCCCGGTTGGTTCGAATTTGTATTATGAGTTTGCATAACATTTGTTTTTTAGATAGACAAGAAACAATTTTATGGGACATCAACGGAGCAGAACGGATGAAACTCAGGCAGCTGGAATGGTCAGGCGGCCAGGCGGACATTGCGGATATCGGCGGCATGGTCGGGATCGAGGCGCTGCCATATTCCCTGCGCGTTGTTCTCGAAAACCTGCTGCGCCAGAAGGTTTTGCGCGACGTTGATACGTCGCGGCAGGTCGCCGATCTCATGGCGCGCAAGGTCGGTTCCGGATTGAATTTCTTTCCCTCTCGCATCTACGGGCAGGATATTCTAGGCAAAGTGATGATGGTCGATATGGCGGCGTTGCGCGGGTCGCTCGCGGCGCATGGCCGTGAGCCTTCTGTTGTCAATCCGGCCGTACCGGTTGACATCATCATCGACCATTCCCTCCAGGTTGATGCGTTTGGCACCCGAGAGGCGCCGCGCATCAATCTCGAGATGGAATACAAAAGGAATGCCGAGCGCTTCGCTTTCCTGCGCTGGTGCTCGGAGAGCTTCGAGCGCGTGCGCGTCGTACCCCCCGGCAAGGGCATCATGCACCAGATTCATATCGAGAAGATCGCCGAGGTTGTCCGGCGCGAAACGGTTGATGGGCGCACCATCCTCACCCCTGACACCTGTATCGGCACCGATAGCCACACGCCGATGGTCAATGGCCTTGGCGTGCTTGGCTGGGGCGTTGGCGGTATCGAGGCGGAAGCGGTCATGCTCGGCAAGTCGGTGGCGATGGCGCTGCCGCGCGTAATCGGGGTCGAGGTCTCGGGGCGGCTTCGTGAAGGCGTCATGCCGACTGACCTCGTCCTCAGCATCACGGAAACGCTGCGCAAGGTCGGCGTTGTCGGCGAGTTCGTCGAGTTCTTTGGTCCTTCCCTCTCGGCGCTTTCGGTCGCGGATCGTGCGACGATTGCGAATATGGCGCCGGAATACGGTGCGACAGCGGTCTATTTCCCCATCGACGCCCGCGTAATGGAATATCTCAAGATGACAGCGCGTCCGCCCGAGCAGCGCGCGATGATTGAAGCCTTTGCAAGGGCGCAGAAGCTCTGGTGCGCGGATGGTGATCCGATTCCCACCTACGATGAGGTTGTGCGCGTCGACCTTGGCAAAATCCGCCCCTCACTCGCTGGCCCTAAGAACCCCGAGGATCGCTTTGATCTCGACAAGGCTGTCGCAGCTTTCACCGAGCATAACCAGGAGATCGCGGCTCGCGCGCCCTCGCCGGACGCTTCTCCGGTCGCCGGGAAAAGCTTTGGTCTGAAGGATGGCGATATCGCCATCGCCGCGATCACCTCATGCACCAATACCTCCAACCCCTTTGGCATGATTGCGGCCGGGCTGGTGGCGCGCAAGGCGTCAGCTTTGGGGCTGAAATCGAAGCCTTGGGTCAAGACCTCACTGGCACCCGGCAGCCATGTCGTTGCCGCAATTCTCGAGCGTTGCGGCTTGCAGCAGGAGCTTGATGCGCTCGGTTTTCAGGTTGTCGGCTTTGGCTGCACCACCTGCAACGGCGGTTCAGGCCCGCTCGCACCAGAGATTGCTGAAGCGATCGAAGCGCGCAAGATCGTGGCGACCGCTGTTCTCTCCGGCAACCGCAATTTCCAGGGGCGCATCCATCCTAATGTCCGCGCCGCCTATCTCGCTTCGCCTGCTTTGGTGGTGGCATATGCTCTTGCCGGTTCCATGTTAGTTGACGTGGCCCAAGGTGTTATTGCCACGACGCCTGAGGGACGCGAAGTGCGGCTCAAAGACATCTGGCCGACCTCCAGCGAGATCAATGCGCTGGTATCAACCGCTTACACACCTCAGATTTTCGACGAGAAATATGCTGACCTCTTCGATGGCGGCCCTCTTTGGGATAGGCTCGCAGGCAAGCCCTCCGCGCTCTTCGGCTGGCAAGCGGGCAGCACCTACGTTAAGAAACCACCCTATTTCGAGGGACTGGCCGAGCACCCGGCAACGGGGTTTGATATTCACGGTGCCCGCTCGATCGCCATTCTCGGCGACTCGATCACTACGGATGACATTTCGCCTTCAGGCGCGATCAGCCTCGGCACGCCATCGGCGGACCTCTTGCTTTCGCTGGGCGTGAAACAATCAGACTTCAACAATTACACGACCCGGCGCGCCAACCATGATGTCGCGGTGCGCGCGACCTTCGCCAATATCCGGCTGAAAAATCGCATGCTTCCCGGTGTCGAGGGCGGCTTCACCGCCTTGCAGCCTGAGGGAACGCAAATGCGCATCTTCGAGGCGAGCGAGGAATACATGCGCCGCAGCGTACCGCTGCTCGTCTTCGCCGGCAAGAACTATGGTTGCGGCTCCTCTCGGGATTGGGCAGCGAAAGGTGTTGCGCTGATCGGCGTAAAGGCCGTCATCGCTGAGGGGTTCGAGCGCATCCATCGCACCAATCTTGTTGGCATGGGGGTGCTGCCACTCCAGTTTCAACCGGGAATGAATGCGGCAACCCTCAACCTTGACGGCACAGAGAGCTTCGCGGTGACCGGGCTTGACGGCGACTTTGCCGTGCGCGGCGAAGCTCAGCTTCGCATCACCCGCAAGAATGGCAGTATTGAAAGCGTGCCGCTTGTTATCCGGCTCGATACACCTGAGGATATCGCCTATTGGCGCCATGGCGGCATCCTGCCTTTCGTCTGGCGCGACTACATGCACGCCTCTCCAACCTCGAAGGTGTCGGCATGAGAAGACCGAGAAATAGTGTCAGCGGTTTTTTGCATCAGGCCTTTTCACAAATATTCATGCGGAGACCGCAATGAGCCAACAATTTTTCCCTTGTGTCTTCTATCGTGGCGGGACCTCGAAGGGGATGTTCTTCCATCCCCACCATCTCCCCAAGGATCGCGCCGGGATTGACAAGATCCTGCTTGCCGCCATTGGCAGCCCCGATCCCTACGAGCGCCAGCTCAATGGCATGGGTGGCGGGCTTTCCTCGCTCTCCAAAGCTGTGATAGTCGGCCCTTCAACGCATCCGGACGCAGATGTCGATTATACCTTCATCCAGCTCGCGGTGGATGAGCCAGTGGCGGACTGGACCAACACCTGCGGCAATCTTTCGTCCGCCGTCGGGCATTTCGCGGTGGATGAGCGCCTTGTTTCCGCACCCGACGGTGAAGTTCTGGTGCGCATCTACCAAACCAATACGAAAAAGCTGATTCACTCCAGGTTCGAGGTGAAGAGCGGCAAAGCGGTCACTACAGGTGACTATTTGATCGCCGGCGTCGCCGGCGGCGGTGGGCGCATCCGGCTCGATTTCCTTGCTCCGGATGGCGCGGTCACAGGCAAACTGCTGCCGACCGGCAATGTCGTTGATACTCTCGACAGCGACGGTGAAGCCTTCGAAGCGACGCTGATCGACGCAACATCTCCTATCGCCTATGTCGATGCGGCAGCACTTGGATTGACCGGAGCTGAATCACCCGATGCGATCGAGGCAACACCCGGTGTGATGGACAAGCTCGAGCGGATCCGTCGCGCGGCCGGTGTTCTGATGGGGATAGCTACGAGCCCGGAAAAGCTTGGCCCGCAAACCCCGCGCATCGCCATGGTCGGCCGCGCACGCGATTTTGTCAGTCTGGATGGTGAGACCGTGAAGGGAGGCGATTTTGATATTGCAACCCGCATGCTTTCGATGGGCCGTGTCCACCGTGCCATTCCCGGATCGGGCGGACTCAATCTCGGTGTTGCCACGCAGGTGCCCGGCACGATTCCAAACCTGCTGTCGCGCCCAGCCAATGCGGAAGGGGAAGTGCGAGTCGCCAATCCTTCCGGCCTTGTTTCGGTAGGGGCAGTGGTGCGAAACGACAGCGGCCGATGGACCGCTGATAGCGCCGTGTTATTCAGGACCGCACGGCGACTGATGCAAGGCGAGGTCGCCGTTCCCGAAAATCTGTGAACGCTTCCCATGCAGCAACCGACCACGCTCCAATCCCGTCTTGCGAACCAGATCGTCAGCCATGCGCGTGTTTCGGGGTGGCAGTCGGGGCATCACCTGACAGAGGATTCACTCCTGCCTCTGCTCGGCACGTCGCGCACGCCCATCCGGGCGGCGATGGCGTGGCTGGAACAGAACGGCATTCTGGAAAAGAGGCCAAATCGCGGCTTCTTTCTGAAGGAATTGCCGCCCGCTGACCTTGCAGCTGAGACTGTGGAGGGCGAGGACGCGAAGGACGGTATCTATTTCACGATCGCGATGGACCGACTAGCGCGCTCTCTGCCCGATGCGCTGAGTGAGAACGAACTCATGCGGCGCTATGATGTATCCCGCGCGCAGTTGCGTTTGATCCTCGCACGCATTTCATCTGAAGGCTGGATCGAGCGCAAGCCGGGCCGCGGCTGGGCTTTCCTGCCGCTGATCGATAACATCGAAGCCTATCGGGAGAATTACCGGTTCCGTCAAATGCTGGAACCGGCTTCTATGCGAGCACCTGAATTCCGGGTTGATGCCACCGTCCTGGCCCACCTTGAACGTCAGCAGGTCGCTGTACGCGACGACGGATATCGCAGCCTCAGCCAGGTCGAACTTTTCGAGATCAATGCCCGTTTCCATGAAGGTCTGGCCGAAATGGGCAATAATCGCTTCTTCTTGCAGTCCCTTGTGCGCGTCAACCAGCTTCGTCGCCTGATCGAATATGGTCGCCCATTGGATCGGGATCGCGTTCGTCGCGTCTGCGATGAACATCTCGGTATTCTCGCCAGACTGAAAGAGGGCGATGTGCCAGCTGCTGTACGCTATCTCGAACAGCATCTCGGAAGCGCACAAATTGAGAAGATTCCAGCACAGCAGCCAGACGGAAAAGCAGCGTGACTATTGAAACAAATCAGGCTCGTGTTGCTCTCGCACCCATCGGCACGTTGCGCACCGCTATCAATCTCGGCAATGCCGTTCTGGCACAGAGGGGGGCAGATGGCGCGCCTGGTGGCGTGACGGTCGACATTGCCAATGAGATTGGGCGACGGCTCAACGTACCGGTCTCGCTCACCGGGTTCGACGCTGCGGCGAAGGTGGTGGACGCGCTGAGCAGCGATGCGTTCGATATCGGCTTCCTCGCCATTGACCCCAAACGTGCCGATACCATTGATTTCACTTTTCCTTACGTGCTGATCGAAGGGGCCTTTATCGTGCGAGAGGGCGCGCCCTACCAAATGGCTGCGGATATCGACCAACCGGGAATCCGCATCGGCGTCGGCCGGGGCGCTGCATACGACCTCCATCTGACCCGCGCATTGCAACATGCTGAGCTTGTCCGCTACCCAACATCGGCGGAAGTCTTCGAGGGTTTTCTTAGGGACGGGCTGGAAGCCGGTGCGAATATCCGCCAGCCGGCTGTGGCTTTTGCCGCGCGCAATGGCCGTCTGCGGGTGCTCGACGAACCGTTTATGCAGATCCGGCAAGCCGTCGCCATCCCGCATGGGCGCGGTGTGGCACGTGAATGGGTTGATGCATTGTTGATCGAACTTAAGGCGACTGGATTCATTGCAAAAGCTTTACGGCATGCAAATCAGGATACTGCGCTCGTTGCACCATGAGAGGATTCCATGACCTATCTTGAGCGCGCTGCCGATGGTCCTGCTGGAGAGCGTTTTCGTGCGCTTCTGAAGCGTCCGGAGATCCTAGCGATTCCAGGTGCGCATAATGGTCTTGCTGCGCTTCAAGCTCGTGATGCCGGCTTCGAGGCGCTTTACCTTTCCGGCGCGGCTATGAGCGCTTCGATGGGGCTGCCCGATCTCGGCCTCATTACCATCGAGAATGTGTGCTTCTTCATCAGGCAGGTGTCGCGAGTTACGGGACTGCCTACACTCGTTGATGGTGATACTGGCTATGGTGAGGCGCTCAATGTGATGCACATGGTGCGCGCTCTTGAGGACGCTGGCGCGGCTGCCGTGCATATCGAGGATCAGCTGCTGCCGAAAAAATGTGGCCATCTCAACGATAAGAAACTCGCCAGCGCCGACGACATGGCGGCCAAAGTCACTGCGGCCCGCAAGGCACGCCGGCACCTCTACATCATAGCCCGCACGGATGCTGCAGCGAGCGAGGGTCTTGATGGCGCCGTCTCCCGCGCGAAACGCTACCTCGAAGCCGGAGCAGACGCGATATTCCCAGAAGCGCTGACCAGCGCCGAGATGTTCAGCGAATTTGCCCGTCGTGTCGATGCGCCGCTTCTCGCCAACATGACCGAATTTGGCCGCACGCCGTATTTCACTAAGGCCGAATTCGAGGCGATGGGCTACCGGATGATGATCTGGCCGGTATCGTCGTTGCGCGTCGCAGCCAGGGCGCAGGAGCGACTGTATCGAACGCTCTACGCGGACGGCAGCGCTGAAAAAATGGTCTCCGAGATGCAGACACGAGCCGAGCTTTACAAGACCATTAAATACGCCGATTACGAGGCTTTGGATGCGACAATAATCCGCACGGTTTTATCCTCCATGGATGACATTTGATCGATGTGTGAGGCTGGTCATGCTTCTGGAAGGCTGAAGATCGATAGCAGATATCATGGGTCGTCTCGATGTTTGCGTATCTGGACCGCGCCTCGTGCTTCCCAATCACAGTATCGTTTTGGCGAACCCGATGATGGCGGAGACAACAGCACCCTCGCGGCCGATGAAGCCGTGATAGGCCTGATTGCGGCATGGGTTGCCACTGCTACTGCCGCCATCGATCCAGACGAGGCGGGCCCGGTCTGCTGCCCATGCCATGAAGGGCTGCACCATCTCGTAGTGGGTAACGTGGCATTCATCGCGGCGGTGATGGACGACGAGGGTTGGCGGGAGTGCGCTGGCGGAACCCAACGTCTGCCGGACATGGTCGAGCATCGATGAGGTGAAGACGATGGCGTCTGGTCCAGCCGAGAGGGCAGGCGGCACGCGGGTCGAGCCCCGGCTCATGGCGACCAGTACAACCCTGGGCGCGACCTGCCGCATCGCCCGGATGGCGGTGGAGGGATCTGCGCCCGCATCAAGCAGCAGGCTGGCAATCCCCGCCGAGGCATAGCGACCGCGCGTTCGGACGATCCAGTTGCTGTCCCGCGCGATCAAACCATCATCCGACAATCCGATCTCGCCGCCTCCGCCCGGCATCAGGATCACCACCGCCGAAGGCTTGCCGCGCGGCATGGTCAGCAGTGCCCGCCCGCCACCGAGGAAGCCGCCACCGAGCGAGATGACCTGCTCGCCGGGGCGATAGCTTTCCTGAGCGATGGCGGGTGCCGTGCCTGATAGCAGGGCAAGCGCAAGCGCGAGTGTTGCGCCGGTGTCAATGGCGGCGCAATTTCCGGCCACCGGGGCGGCGTAAAAGTCGTCCACTTGTGCTGAGTGGGACGTGAAGCGCAACAGCCCGGGCTCCTGCAGGGGCCCGGGCTGTTGCGCTT
>JAIXUP010000009.1 GCA_027483505.1 Hyphomicrobiales bacterium | reverse complement strand
TCGGTCATCTGACGCACCGCGTCGCGCTTGAACTCGTCGCTGAATCTGGCGTTGCCCATCATGGCCTCCTTGCCTCAAATTTAGGAAAGAAGGCGTCTAGGAATCTAGGGGCGATTCAGGGCGAGGTGAAAAGGGTGGGCGAGACCGGCGCTGATTGAGGCGACACGAGGTTCGTGTTGCGCGCAGTTCCCGTCTGGGGATATGCAGCACTCACGAATGATCGCGGACAGACGCATCATCGACCCGTTTCAGGTTGCGCCCGATGCGCGACTGTCAACTTGGACCTGATTGGAACAACCATGGGCTTCAAATGCGGTATCGTCGGCCTGCCGAATGTCGGCAAATCGACCCTGTTCAATGCGCTGACTCAGACGGCGGCGGCACAGGCAGCCAACTATCCGTTCTGCACCATCGAGCCGAACGTTGGCGATGTCGCCGTGCCGGATGACCGGCTCGACAGGCTCGCCCAGATCGGCAAGTCGCAGCAGATCATCCCGACGCGGATCACCTTCGTCGATATCGCCGGCATCGTGCGCGGCGCGTCGAAGGGCGAGGGCCTCGGTAACCAGTTCCTCGCAAACATCCGCGAGGTCGACGCCATCGTGCATGTGGTGCGCTGCTTCGAGGATGGCGACATCACCCATGTCGAAGGCAAGGTCGATCCCCTCGCCGACATCGAAACCATCGAGACAGAATTGATGCTGGCCGATCTCGAAAGCCTCGAAAAGCGCGTTGTCAGCCTCGAGAAAAAGGCCCGGTCCGGCGACAAGGACTCAAAGGAGCAACTCGCCCTGATCCAGAAGTCGCTGGTGCTGCTGCAAGAGGGCAAGCCCGCCCGGCTTACCCAGCGCACGCCGGATGAGGAGCGCTCTTTCCAGATGCTGCAGCTGCTGACATCAAAGCCCGTGCTCTACGTCTGCAATGTCGAGGAAGCCTCCGCCGACAAGGGCAACGCCTTCTCGGCCCGGGTCTTCGCCCGCGCGGCGGAAGAAGGCGCGCGCGCCGTGGTCGTCTCCGCCAAGATCGAGAGCGAGATCGCCGTGATGCCGCAGGACGAGCAGGCCGACTTTCTCGAAGCTGTGGGCCTGCCCGAGCCCGGCCTCAACCGCGTCATCCGCGAGGGCTATGCGCTGCTCGGCCTGATCACCTATTTCACAGTCGGACCGAAGGAGGCGCGCGCCTGGACGATCGCCAAGGGCACCAAGGCCCCGGCAGCGGCAGGCGTGATCCACACCGATTTCGAGAAGGGCTTTATCCGCTCCGAAACCATCGCCTATGCCGATTATGTCGGGCTGAACGGCGAAGCCGGCGCGCGCGACGGCGGCAAGCTCCGGCTCGAAGGCAAGGAATATGTGGTGGCCGACGGCGACGTGCTGCATTTCCGCTTCGCCAACTGAGCCGGGCCACCCATGACCCTCTTCTTCGAGGACTTCGCGGTCGGGGATGTGCGCAGCTACGGCGGGCAGACGGTCAGCGCCGAGGACATCGTCGCCTTTGCCAGGGTGTTCGATGCGCAGGACTTCCACATCGATGCTCAGGCCGCAAAATCGACCTTCGTCGGCGGCTTGATCGGCTCGGGCTGGCATACATCCGCGATCATGATGCGCATGATGGCGGAGGCGTTCCTGCTCGACAGCGCCGGGCTTGGCGCTCCGGGCATCGACGAGCTGAAATGGGTCCGCCCCGTCCGCCCCGGCGATACGCTGAGCGTGCGCCACACCGTGCTGGAGATGAAGGAAAGCCGTTCGAAGCCCGAGATCGGGCTGGTGCGCTTCCGTTTCGAGGTCATGAACCAGGACGCCGAACCCGTGCAGGAGGTGACGAACTGGATCATCTTTGGCCGGCGCGGACAGGTGCAGGCCCCGACCTTCCGCGCGCCGCCAGCGCCATGGCGCTACGTGCCGCCGACGGCCATTGGCACGCTGTCCCCGGCGCCCGGCGAAGCCCGGCCCATTCCCATGTTCGATCAGCTTGAGCTCGGCACGCGCACCGAACTCGGCAGTTTCACCTTCACTGCCGACGACATCGTCGCTTTCGCACAGGCCTTTGATCCGCAGCGCTTCCACATTGATGAGGCGGCCGCGAAGGCCTCGCTGTTCGGTGGCCTCTGCGCCTCCGGCTGGCATACGGGCGCGGTCTGGATGCGCCTGATGGTGGCGAACCGGCGGCGTGTGCAGGGCGTGATGGGCGATGCCATGCCGCGCCTGGGCTCATCGCCCGGATTCAGGAACCTGAAGTGGTTGAAGCCGGTCTTCGCCGGCGACACCATCAGCTATGCCTCGACGATGATCGAGAAGCGCGCCTCTGCGTCAAGGCCGGGCTGGGGGCTGGTCTTCCACCACAACACCGGCATCAACCAGCGCGGCGAGACAGTGTTCATGTTCGACGGGTGCGTCTTCTGGCAGCGCTGAAGGCCGCTCAGTACATCCGCCCGCCATTGGGCACGGCGTGACCCGGCTGCAGCAGCACCACCTCGCCATCCGCGTCGGGCACGCCGAGGGTCAGCACTTCGGACATGAACTTGCCGATCTGGCGCGGCGGGAAATTGACCACGCCGACCACTTGCCGACCCGGCAAATCCTCAATCCGGTAGTGTCTGGTGATTTGCGCCGACGTCTTCTTGATACCGATCTCCGGACCGAAATCGATCCAGAGCTTGATCGCCGGCTTGCGGGCTTCCGGATAGGGCTCCGCCTGCACGATGGTGCCGACACGGATGTCGACTTTCATGAAGTCGTCAAAGCTGATCGGGCCTGACGGCGCTTTCATCTCCATGGGCGCAGTTCCGGGGCTCAGATCGCAGGCGCGAAGTCGTCGCGGTCTTCTCCGCGCTCTGGCGCGCGCTCACGCCGGCGCATGCGCGGCGCACGCTCGCAAATCGCTTGCGCCAGCGACCGGAACGGGGCCGTCAGCCGGCGCGCATCCTCGGCCACGCCGAGCACGCGCTCCCCCCGCTTCAGTTCGCGTTCGAGCGTCGCCATCGTCTTGGCCATGCCGGGATCGGAATCATCCAGCCAGGTGTCGACGGTTCGGGCAAACACGACCACCGCGCCCTGGATCTTGAGCATGCCAAGTTCGTCCTCGACCGGCACGCCGCATGATCCAAGCAGATAGCGCCAGGAATTGAGGGCCGAACGGTTGAGAGCCGCCGCCGCAAGCGGATCGCGCCGGACGGCCCGCCGGATCTCGATCAGCGCCGCCTTATAGGGCGCCATGGCATCAAGACGGCGCATCATCAGGTCGAACACGCGCTCATGCACCGGCTCGCCGACAAGGTCCGGATTGGCGCTGTCGAGCACCTCCCGGTCGAGCAGCCGGCCGAACCCCGCCAGCATCGCCCCCTTTGACGGGAACAGGTCGCGCAGCGCCGACAGCGGCATCCCGGCCTTTTCGGCGACCTGCGGAAGCTCGACCTCCTTCCAGCCATGATCGGCCACCAGCGCCATCAGGGCCTGAATGGCGATGGTGCGGGGGTCGGCCTTCGGTACGTCGGTTGCGGGCTTCCTGGCCATGGTAGGCTCCTGTCTGTTGCCCTCAATATAGGGGGTGCAGAGCACAGCAGAAAGATGGGGATTTGTCGCGCTTGTCCCCGCTCCGCGCCTATGGCCGGAAGAACCGGGCTGTCATCAGCCGCTGAGTTCTTCCGCCCGCAGTTTTGCCGCAGCCACCGCGCGGACCATCAGGGGCTTGAGGCCGTTGTCGGCCATCAGCACTTCGAGTGCGGCGGCCGTCGTGCCGCCGGGTGAGGTCACGTTCTGGCGCAAGGTTGCCGGATCAAGCGGCGAGCGGTGCAGCAACTCCCCTGCCCCCTCGATCGTGCCGCGCGCAAGGCGGGCGGCCACGTCGGCCGGCAGGCCGGCAGCAATGCCCGCCTCGGTCAGGCATTCGACCATGTGGAAGACATAGGCGGGCCCGGACCCCGAAACAGCCGTGACGGCGTCAATGTAATCCTCGCCCGGCACCCATTCCACGGTGCCGATTCCGCTGAGCAGCGCCGTTGTCACCCGCTTCTGCGTGTCGCTGACATCGCGGCTGGCGGCAACGCCCGTGACGCCCCGCCGCACGGATGCCGGCAGGTTGGGCATCGCCCGCACGAAAGCTTTTGTGTGCGGCGCCCGCGCCGCCAGATTGGCGATGGTCTTGCCAGCGAGGATCGACACCACCAGGGTCTGGGGCCCTGCCAGCTGCGCAAGCGCGGCAGCGGCGGCGTCCAGCATCTGCGGCTTGATGCCCAGCACCAGCACCTCCGGCGCGGCGACATCCGACAGCAAGGGGTTCAGGCGGAAGCCGTGGGTCGCAGCAAGCGCGTCAAGTTCAGGACCGGCATTGGGGTCAAGCACGGTCAGTCCCGCAACGTCGATGCCGCCGCCGAGCCAGCCCTGCAGCATCGCGCCTCCCATCTTGCCCGCCCCCATCAGTACAAGGGTTTTGGGCAGTGTCGCTGTGCTGGTCATGGCGATGGCTCGTGATGCTGGAAACGGAAGACGTGGAGGCCTGCCGCTCCCTATAGAAAGATTTGCGCGTTCTGTCGCGCGCTCAGGCCTCGCCGACGGTCTCCATCATGGCGCAGTCCAGCGCCTCGCGGGCGCTCCGGCCGGCCCAGAGCACAAACTGGAAAGCCTGATAGTAGCGCTCGCAGGTCTCGACCGCCGACTTGATCAGCATCCCGGCCTGCTCGTCGGTCGGCTCGACGCCGCCGGAGAGCAGCAAAGAGTGCCGGAACATCACGACATTCTCCGAACTCCAGAAATCGAAATGCCCGAGCCAGAGCTGCTCGTTGATCATCGAAATCAGGCTCAGCACCTCGGCCTTGCGCCGTTCGGGGACCTTCAGGTCGAAGGCGGAGGCAACATGCATCGCCTCCATCTGGTCAAGCCACGTCACCGCCACCTGGTAGTCGGACCAGGCCCCTGAGACGCCGACGGAGATTTCATCCTCGCCGTCGCGGTCGAAGCTCCAATCATTCAGGGTCGCAAGCCTCTCGACGACGTCGAGAGGGTGGCTTGAACGATCGACGTCGATTTCAAGGTCCAGCATGCCGGGAGCCAGTTCCTCAAGAGGGGATGAACGCGGGTGCGACAACACAAGCCAACGCGCCGGAACAACAGGACGCTTACGCAGGATCGTGACCAGAACATAGGCCCGGCCAATCCTTTGACGGCTTCGAAAACCAAGCCGAATCAACCTCTTGTTCCGACCTTAGATCGATTTTCGGATTTGGAGAATCCCCAAACCGACCGCGGCGGCAACGCGGTCATGCGTCGGGGATTCGTGCGCCGGCAACAATGGCCGAACCGATTCGTCCACAGCCCTTCGCTGTGGACGAATCGCGTCAGGCCTCGATCGCGATCGCGGAGATCAGGCGCCCATAATCGGGCTCGCTGCGGTGGGTGGTCATCCGGTAGCTGAAAAAGCGCGCCGGATCGGAGTAGGTGCACAGGCCCAGATCGACGAAGCGGCCAATGCCAGCGGCGGCGAAGCGCGCCGCGATATAGGCCGGCAGATCGAACATCGCGTGCCCGGCGCGCTGCGAAGGCCGAAAGAAGGCGGAATTGGCCGCATTGGCGTCCGTGAAACGGGCTACGAACTCCGGCCCCACCTCGTAGGCCTTCGGGCCGATCATCGGGCCAAGCACGGCAATGGTGCGCTCGCGGCGCGCACCAAGGCGCTCCATCGCGGCAAGGGTTGCCTCGGCGATGCCTGTGAAGGCGCCTTTCCAGCCCGAATGCGCCGCGCCGACGACGCCCGCCTCGGCGTCAGCGAACAGGATGGGTCCGCAATCGGCGGTGGAGACACCCAGCGCCAGGCCGGGCGTCGCCGTCACCATGGCGTCGGCCTTCGGGCGTTCGCCGCTCCATGGGCCGGTGGCGACGACCACGTCGGCCGAGTGGACCTGATACAGGCTGATGAGCCTCTCGGGCGCAACCTTCAGCGCGGTCGCCATGCGCGCGCGGTTCACGGCGATGTTGGCCTGATCATCCTGCGATCCAAGCCCGCCGTTGAGCGAGGCATAGATGCCCTGCGACACGCCCCCCTCGCGGGTGAAGAAGGCGTGGCGGATTCCGGGCAGTGCGCCAAGATCGGGCGACGTGATGAACATGGGATCAGATGTCCTCATCGGCTTGATGATGATCAGGGCTCCAGGCCAGGTGAAGGCCGGGCACGGCCTTCAATGAAGGATGGGAGAATGCCATCACCTTGAACAACTCGCCCATGCCGCGCTCGGTCATGGCGGTCAGGCGTGTCACAGCCGCATCGATCTCTCGGCGCTGCGCCGGCGTCGCGTGGGTCTTGAGCGCCTCGGCGCGGTAATCAAGTCCAAGCGATTGGAGGAATGCCCCCTGGGCGGATGGGCCGTGAACGCTGGCGTTGGCCAGCGCGGCGATCATGGCGATCCGCTCGAAATTCACCTGCGTGGTCAGGTCGGCCTCGCCCGGATCGGCCAGCGGGTCGACGAAGCGATGTTGTTTCACAGCCTGCAGCGTGTCCGTCCTGCCTTCCGCAAACGCGCCATAGTCGATGAGCAGGGCCGCGCCGCCATGCGCCACGATGTGCTCGGCAAGAGAGCGGACAAGCCGTTGTGCGGCGCGCGGAATCTCCATGACGTCGCCGGGCTCGGCCTCGCCGATGTCATCATGTGTCGGCTCGGCGGCGAGGCCGAACATCAGGGCGCCGTTGTCGTCCAGTCCGACCAGACGCTCATGCCAGCCGGCCTTTGTCGCCAGGAACTGCTGCACGGGCAGGGCATCCAAAAACTCGTTGGCGAGGATGATCACCGGTCCCTTGAGAGGCGCTGTGATCTCGTCATGCCAGATTACCTCGACGCCGGCATCGGCAAGGGTCTGCTGCTGGCGGGCGCGGAGAACGGGGCTTGTCTCGACCAGATGCACCTGAAGCGCTGCCTTCATGTCCGGCGCGGATGCCCCGATGGCGCGCAGCACGTCCGCCATCAAGGTACCACGGCCCGGCCCGAGTTCGACCAGGCGCACGGGCGCAGGGCTGCCCATGTCGCGCCAGACCTGCGCCGTCCAGATGCCGATCAATTCCCCGAACATCTGGCTGATTTCGGGCGCGGTGATGAAATCGCCGTCTTTGCCGAACGGATCGCGCGTGATGTAGTAGCCGAGCGCGGGGTGGCCGAGGCAAAGGTCCATGTAGCGCTCGACAGTCAGCGGCCCTTCCAGCCGGATCATCTCGATGATCTCGTCCTTCAGCGTGCGCATGGCCGAACGTCAGCCGGCCCTGCGCGCGCGCCAGATCAGCCAGAGCCCTGCCGCTGCCATCGGCAGGGACAGAAGCATGCCCATGGTCAGCCCGCCATAGAGGAAGCCGAGCTGCGGGTCCGGCTCGCGGAAGAACTCGGCAAAAATGCGTGCCGCCGCATAGCCGACACCGAAGACGCCGGCGATCAGCCCCGGGCGCTGGAAGCCCGTCCGGCTCAGGACCAGCGTGATCAGCACGAACAGCACCGGCCCTTCCAGCGTGGCCTGATAGAGCTGGCTGGGATGGCGCGGCACGGGTCCCGCATGCGGAAACACCATCGCATAGGCGAAGTCCGGGGCGACGCGCCCCCACAATTCGCCATTGATGAAATTGGCGATGCGCCCGAAGAACAGTCCGATCGGCACAACCGCCGCCGCAAGGTCATAGATGCTGAGCGGGCTGTAGCCCCTGCGCTGCCCGAACAGGGTCAGCCCCAGGATTGCGCCCAGAAGGCCGCCATGAAAGGACATCCCGCCCCGCCAGATCGCCAGGATCTGCATTGGATCCTGCGCATAGCTGGCGAAGTCGTAGAACAGCACATAGCCGAGCCGTCCGCCGAGCACGACGCCGACCGCGACCCAGACCAGCATGTCGTCGAGTTCGACCGGCTTCGGTCGCGCAACCGAACCCCACATGCCATCACGCTGGACAAGCCAGCGTGCATAGAGCCAGCCGCCCAGGAGGCCGGCCACATAGGCAAGCCCGTACCAGCGCAAGCTAAGCGGCCCGATCGAGATCGCGACCGGATCGATGACCGGAAAGGGAATGGCGAGGAAAGGCATGCGCCGTCAGCGGCGCAGGGCGAGCGTCGGTGTGGATGCGGCGGCGTTGGCGGCGGCCGCCCGGGCGACGGCCGACCCGGCGGATGGCGGCGAGCTGTCGGCGACGGCCTGGTCCTGCGCCGCGAGGAATTGGGCGATCTGGTCCATGGATTCGGAGGCCGCCTTGTTGACGGTGCTCTGATCGACGCTGGTCCAGTCGCCTGAACTGCCGCGCGCGACCGTCGCGCCCTGGACGCGCTGGGCCCGCCGCTTCTGGGCGTCGAACACATCCCAGACGAAGGCGAGCGCCGTCTGCCCGTCTTCCGTCGGCTGCGCCGCAAGATAGCCGCGCACCCGGTAGCGCGGGTTGGTGGCAGGGTCGACGATGTCGACCCGGCGCGCGCTGGCCTCGCTCGACAGTGCGGAACTGAAGCTGCCGCGCATCGCATCCGGCGCGCCGGAAATGCTCTCGACCGCAATCGGAACACCCGGCGCGACCGTAGGCGCGCGTTGCGCCGTTGTCGTTTCGGTGCAGGCCGCAAGACCGAGCGCCAGGCCCGCGAGTATCAACAGGGATCGCATCAGAACGCCTCCCGCTCCTCATACGGGAGCTTTACGGAATGGGCCGTGTTCTACGCTGCCGGGCGCGTTGCGTCCAGATGGCCAAGGTTCAGCGCAGCATCAGCCCGGTGTCGGCGAGATTCAGCGCCTCCGCCGGGCCGTCCGTTACCAGATAGGTTCGGCCAAGGCACATCGCGGTCTCGGTGCGCGAATCCATCAGGATCATGTGGGCGAACATCACCATGCCCGGCTCGAGCACCCAGTCATTGCCCTTGTAGAACATCGGCCAGTCCATCCAGCTTGGCGTGAACTTCGCGCCGAGCGAATAGCCGCAGGCATTGAGCCTGTGCTCGCCAAGACCGTGTCCGGCAAACACGCGGTCATGGGCGGCGAACACGTCGCCGGCCGTGTTGCCGGGCCGCAGCGCAGCCTGACAGGCGTTCAGCGCGTCGAGCGCAGCCGCGTGATACAGCACATGCAGCGGACGCGGCTCCCCCACGACCACCGTCCGCATCGCGGCGCAGTGGTAGTGGCGATAGGCGCCCGCGAATTCGAGCGTGACCTGGTCATGCTGATCGAGGGCGCGTCGTCCCGATTTGTAGCGGCAGAGCAGCGCGTCACGCCCGGACCCGATGATGAATTCATTGGCCGGGTAGTCCCCTCCGCCCTGGAAGATCGCATTGTGCTGCGCCGCCAGGATCTCGCCCTCGTCGGCGCCGGCGCGGATCGTGGCCAGCGCAGCCGCATCGGCGCGGTCGCAGAGGTCCGCAGCCTTGCGCACATAGGTGATCTCTTCGGCCGACTTGGTCACGCGCAGCCGCGTCACGATGTCGGAGGCGTCGACCAGCGTGGCCACGCCTTGGAAGGCGGCATCGAGTTTCTTGCCGTTGGCGGCCACCAGCCCGTAGCTTTCATACTCGGCGCCGATCCACTTGCCCGCCAGGCCAAGCTCCCTGGCCAGCGCCAGCAGATCGCGCGCCGGGTTGGCGTCGACCGCATCCCGCCAGACACGGATGTCGTCGATGTTCGAGGTCAATTCGGCCTGTCTGAGGTCGGCCGAGCGGGTCAGCAGCGCCATCTTCCCGTCGGCCCGAACCAGAAGGCATTGAAAGAAGCAGAAACCGAAGGTGTCGTAGCCAGTCAGCCAGTACATGCTTTCCTGCTGGAACAGCAAAAGCCCGTCGAGCTTACGTGCGGCCATCGCGGCCAGAAGCGCGGAGCGCCGGCGCGCGAACTCGCCATCGGTAAAGTGCAGCGCCATTCTGGCCTCTTCCAATTCCGTTCTTTACTCTGCATCATTCAGCGGTGCGTTGCGCGATGCAACATGCTAGACGAGGGCCGCCATGCGCCCGCCACATGTGGCACGCCCGCTGAAGACAGGACACTCCACCATGAATGCCCCGAACCGCCTGCTCGATGAAGTCGCCCGTCTCGTCACGGATGCCGCCGGCGCGGCGCAGGGTGTCCGGCGCGAGGTCGAGACCGTCGTCAAGACGCAGATGCAGCGCATCCTGGCCGACATGGACGTGGTAACCCGCGAGGAGTTCGAAGCGGTGCGTGAAATGGCGATCATGGCGAGGGAAGAGAACGACCGGCTTGCAGATCGCCTGGCAGTGCTTGAGGCCGCAGCTTCTGCGAAAGCAAAGAAAGCCTGATCTCCGAACCTACCAGGCGATCGGCGTTCCGTCGTAATTCATGAACTGGCCGCTCAGGCTCATGTCCAGCCTGTCAGCCAGCGCGATGATGCCATCGGTACTCTGCGCGACGGTGATGTCGGCCCCGCCCCCGCCCATGTCAGTCTGCACCCAGCCCGGATGAACCAGCAGGACCGGAATCTGGCGCGGCCGCAACGCCTGCGCGAGCCCGGTCATGACCTTGTTCACCGCCGCCTTCGAGGCCCGGTAAGCCACCGCGCCGTCATTGGTCCCCGCCAGCGAGCCCATCCGGCTTGTGATGGTCACGATCCTGCCGCCGGCGGCCTCAAGGCGCGGCAGCAAGGCCTGCGACACGCGCAGAGGCCCCAGCGTGTTCACCGCAAGCACCTCGGCAAAGGCGCCGAAATCCATGTCGAGCGCGCCCTGCCCCGACCGAGGTCCATAAATGCCGGCATTGTTGATCAGGACATCGATCGGAACTGCGGAGGCGCGCGCCACGGCCTCGACGCTGTCCCCTGACGTCACATCAAGGCCAAGGATTGTCAGGCGATCGCCATGGCGGTCCTTCTGCCCGGCCAGTGCCTCGGCCTTGAGCGGCTCGCGCGCGCAGGCAATCACGCTCTCGCCGCGCGCCAGAAGCTTGACCGTCAGGCCAAGGCCGATGCCGCGATTGGCCCCTGTAATCAACCACGTGGCCATCACCGCAACTCCACAAGCAAGCGCGGGGAGACATCCCCCGCGCCCCATCGTTTGTCGGCCATGCCGGCAGGGGCGTCAACACCCGCGCGGAAGCGGCCTGTCGCGGACGGAACAGCCTCAGCGGGCTTTCAGCAGAGCCTCGACGTCGAGCAGCACCATCTCGTTGTCATCCGCCTTGTTGGGCTCGCGCGAGGACGAGAACGGCAGGTTGTTGTCATTGCCGACAATGATGTGCCTGGCGTCGACCACATCGACATTCTCGATGGTGAAGAAGGGGAAGGTCAGCACGCCGTCATTGAGCGGCTTGCGGGCCCGCTTGTCCGGATCGGCAATCTTCATCAGGTCGATATGACCGATCTTGCGGACCGGCGCGTTGGCATTGGCGTCCGTCATCTCGATCTTCACGACGCGCTTGAACTTCGCCAGATCATGGAAGCAGGTCTCGGCGCGCTGACCGGCAGGGCATGCCTTGTCTGGCGTGCCCTCGCCGTTGTCGCGCTCGATGACGAGGGCCGTGGTCGCGTCGATCATGTTGAAGTCGCCGATCGCGGTCGCGCCGGGCTCCAGCACATATTTCCAGTGCCGGCCCGTCCACTTTTCCTCGGTCACGGAGAACTCGAGGATGCGCAGCACGGTGCGGCCTTCGGCGGTCTTCTCCCAATCCTTCTTCTCGGCGTCCCAGACCGGGCCTTCGAGCAGGCCGTAGATGAACTTGCCGTCCGGGGAGGCTGCCATGCCTTCATAGCCGCGCGAGCGGCCAAGATTGACGGTCGGATCGGTGGGCGCGCCCGGGTTCGAGGCAGCTACGCGGAAATGGTCAGGCGAGCGCAGCGGCTTGCCGTCGACCTGGGATTCGAACACCGCCTCGACCTTGCCCGAACGATCCGTGCGGATCAGGTAGGGGCCGAACTCATCGCCGAACCAGAGCTTGTCGCCGATGGGCTGGAAGCCTTCGAGGTCGAAATCGCTGCCGGTCAGGTAGCGCTTGGCCGTGCCTTCATTGGCGATCCGGAACGGCACCTTGCTGTCCGGGTCATGCAGCCAGACGGTTTCCAGCGCATCCATCGCGCCGCGGCCCCAGTCGATGTTGTAGCGCCGCACGAAGAGCATGGCGTCGGGGGAGTTCAGCTTCGAGCCGAAGCCATTGTCGGTCAGCACCCAGAACGTCCCGTCGCGCATGCGCTTGATGCCGGAATGGCCTTGCACGGGCTGCCCGAAAAAGGGCACGCGCAGGCCGGTCGGCCGTCCATTCGAGCGGCCCATCACGGTGCCGACGCCCTCGGCACGCGCGACATTGGTGAAGCGGCCGGAAATCTTCAGGTCTGCCGGCGCATCGGCCGGCGGCTGGATGAAGGTTTCCGCCGGCAGGATGGCGTGACCGGCGAGCTTCGCCGGAAACTCCGTGCTGGCGATGGCGGATGACAGGGACAGCGCAAGCGCGGCGGCGCTGGCGGCGAGAAAACGGCGCATTGGGGAGACCTCCGGCAACGAGAACGATGGGTGCTCACTGGCGGCAGGCGGTTTCAGCCGTGTGACAGCCGGATGTCATCTCAATGACAGATGCGGATCGCCCTCGCGCATCCCGCGCCGGGGGAATCGAGCGCCAGAAGGGTTCAGCGCAGACGCGCGGTGACCTCGATCTCGACCTTCATTTCGGGCTTCAGCAGGCCGGCCACCACGTAGATGCCCGCAGCAGGCCTGATGGCTCCGAAAACCTCGCCGCAGACGGACAGGACAGGCTCGCAGTAGCGGCGATCGGTGACGAAATACTGGGCCCGCACCACCTGCTCCAGCGACGAGCCGGCCTCGGCAAGGACAGAAGCCAGCGTCGCAAAGACATTTCGGGCCTGCTCGGCCACGTCATCGGGCATGGTCATGGTGGCGTAGTCATAGCCCGTGGTGCCCGAGACGAACACAAGATCGCCGTCGATCACCGCGCGCGAATAACCATAGGAGGTCTCGAACGGCGAGCCGGTGCTGATCAGCCGGCGTGTCATCGCCCTGCCCTGAGCGCCTGCAGGATCTTGCCGCCCGCCCTGCCCGTCGGCGGCATGCCAAGGCGACGCTCCTCGGCCGAGATCGCAGCGCGGCTCAACGGGCCGATGCCCCCGGTCGGCTCGCCCACGTCATGCCCGCGCGAAATCAGCAGGCGCTGCAGCTCGCGGCGTTCCTCGCGCGAGGTTGGCGGGTCATCGGTCGGCCAGGCCTGCTGCACGCCCGGGCGGCCCCGCAGGCGGTCGGACAGGATCGAGATGGCCAGCGCGTAGCTGTCCGCGCCATTGTACGAAAACGCCGCGTCATAGTTCTTGAACACCAGCCAGGCCGGCCCGCCCTTGGCCGGATAGACGAGGCCGGCATTGCCGCCCCCCGTCAACTCGCCGCCGCCCACGCGCCTGATGCCGCGCGAGGCCCAGCTTGACACCGGCGCACGCGAGGTGCGGCCCACAGGCCCGGAATAGCCCGACGGCACATCGACCTCATAGCCCCAGCTTGCGCCCGTCTGCCAGCCGGCCTTGGCCATGAAATTGGCGGTTGAATGCAGCGCGTCGGGGATCGAATCCACCAGATCTCGCCTCCCGTCGCCGTCGCCATCGACCGCCAGACGAAGGTAGGTGGTCGGGATGAACTGGGTGTGGCCGAACGCCCCCGCCCATGAGCCCATCAGCTGCTCCTGCCTGAGATCACCACGCTGGATGATTTTCATCGTCGCGATGAGTTCACCCCGGAAAAAAGCATTGCGGCGCGTCGCAAGGCAGGCAGCGGTCGACAGCGCCTGCGGCAGAGACCAGCGGCCCCGCACCTTGCCATAATTGCTCTCGACCCCCCACACCGCGACGATGGTGTGGCGGTCAACCCCATAGCGCTGCTCGGCGGCGGCCAGTGCGCTGGCATGGGTGCGCAGCATCTGCCGGCCTTCGGTCACGCGCTCCTCGTCGACCAGCGCGCCGAGATAGTCCCAGATCGGCGTGCGGAACTCGGGCTGGTTGTTCATCGCCTCGATCACCTTGGGATCGGGCGTCACGCCGGACATGGCGCGGTCGAACACCTGCGCCGAAACGCCCTGCGACAGGGCGGAGGCACGAATTCCTGCGACGCAGTCATCGAAATCAGCGCGGGCCGGCGCGGCGGCCAGCAACGAGGCAACGAATGCGAGCGGAACGGGCCGAAGCAAGCTGGACATGGCAAGAAGCCCCTTTGGCAGAGGACGGATCAGGCTGTCATCTTGGCATGGCGTATGGTTAAGGATGATTTAAGGCAGGAGCCGAAGCCCGCGCCGGCCCTCTCACAGGCTTGCGGCCGCCCGCGCCGCCTGATCGTACTGGCCCGAGAGCGCCCGGAGCTGCGCCGCGATGTCGGACAGCCGCTCGGCGTCGACGCCGGTGCCGATCACCGACTTGACCAGCAGCGCCTCGCGGACTTCGCGGTAGCGCGCGCAGAGCGCTTCGCCAGCCGGGGTGACCTGCACGGTCTTTTCCTTGCCGAGCCGGCCCGCCTTGATGAGCTTCAGCTTTTCCAGCTTCTTGAGCGAATAGCTCACCACATGCGTGTCCTCGATGTTGAGCACGAGGCAGACATCGGCAAGGCGCTTGGCCTTGCCGCGATGGTTGACGTTGTGCATCACCAGCACATCGAGCGGCGACAGGTCGGGCATGCCGGCCGCCGCCATGCAGCGCACCATCCAGCGGTTGAAGGCGTGCACCGTCATGATCATGCCGAACTCGAACTCGGAGAGCGCCGGCAGCGCCCCCGAGGCGAGATGGCCTGACGAGACAATCGGGCCAACAGGTGATGAACCAGTTTCGGACATTCTGTGCTCCTGTCAGGACAAGAATGCCGCCACGGCGAACCATGGCGGCATCTGCAGTCAGCCCCTTCGGAAGGGGCTTGTCGTCACTTCTTGAAGGCGCTGATCACGGCGGCGCCGTCAGCCCCGGCTTTCTTCAGCCAGTCGGCGGTCAGCTGTTCGCCGACCTTGGCAAGCCCGTCCTTGAAGGCTGGCGACGGTGGCTGAACCTTCATGCCCTTGGCGGCCAGTTCCTTCAGGAAGAAGTTGGTGCGTTCGTCGGCAATCCGGCGGCCACGGGCTTCCGCGTCAGCGGCGGCCTTCAGCACGGCATCCTGGGTCGGCTTGTCGAGGGCCGCAAAAGCGGCCTTGTTGACGAAGGTGATGTTGTTGGGGATCCAGGCTTGGGTGTCATAAAAATGCGTCAGGGATTCCCACACCTTGGTGTCAAAGCCGGTTGCGCCCGATGACATGAAGCTGTCGGCGACGCCGGTCGCCAGCGCCTGTGGCAGTTCGGCGGCCTGGATGGTCAGCGGCTGAGCGCCGACGATTTCAGCGATGCGGGCGGTGCCGACATTGTAAGCGCGCCATTTCAGGCCGCGCATGTCGGCAACCGAGTTCAGATCCTTCTTGGCGTATATGCCCTGCGGCGGCCATGGCACAGCCATCAGCACCATCAGGCCCTGCGCGTCGAGCGCCTTGGTGATCGATGGTTTGGCGGCTTCCCAGAGCTTCTTGGCATCGCTGAACGAGGTGGCGAGGAAGGGGACCACATCGATGCCGAAGAGCGGGTTCTCGTTCTCGTGGATCGAGATCAGCACCTCGCCCATCTGGGCCTGGCCGGTTGCGACAGCACGCTTGATTTCGGGCGCCTTGAACAGCGAGGCGTTGCCGTGGACGGTGATCGAAAGCTTGCCGCCCGTGGCTTTCTCGACCTCCTTGGCGAATTCAACCAGATTCTCGGTGTGATAGTTGGTGTTGGCATAGGCGGCGGGCAGGTTCCATTTCAACTGCGCCACGGCGGGTGAGGCCTGCAGGCCAAACCCGGCAATCGCAGCAAGGGCTGCGGTCTTCATGATATCTCTGCGCTTCATTGTGTGCTCCTCCACGAGCGGTTGAAAAACGGGCGGTTGCAAAAACAGTCTGGCCGGCAAGACTGGCCCAATCAGCCAGGAAATACCATTTGCGGCAGCCACATCACCAGGCCGGGAAACACGGTGACGATGGCGACAGCGACAATCAGCAGGAAGAAGAACGGCAAGGCCGCCAAAGCCACGAAATTCGAGTCCTTGCCGGACATGGTCTGCAGCACGAAGAGGTTGAAGCCGACAGGCGGCGAAATCTCCGCCATCTCGACCACCAGGACCATGAAGATGCCGAACCAGACCAGGTTGAACCCGGCCTTCTCGATCATCGGCAGCACGATGGCCGTTGTCAGCACGATCATCGAAATGCCGTCGAGCGCGGTGCCGAGGATGATATACATCACCGTTAGCACGGCAATCAGCGCGTAGGGGCTCAGGTTGAGGCCATCGACCCAGGCCGCCAGCGCGTTCGGGATGCCGGTGTAGCCCATGGACTGCTTCATGAAGGCGGCGCCTGCCAGGATCAGCATGATCATGCAGGTGACCTTCACCGTGCCCATGACGCTCTGCCAGAAGCTTTCCCGGGTCAGAAAGCCCTGCCAGGCGGCGATCGCGAATGACCCGACAACGCCCCAGGCGGCACATTCGGTTGCGGTGGCCCATCCGGCCCCGAGCGCGACAAAGACGAGCAGGATCAGCAACGAAACCGGGATCAGATTCCTGGATTCCCGCAGTTTCTCGCGGAAGGTCATAGCCGGCTCCGCAGGCGGAGCCTTGTCGGGATTGAGCATGTGCCAGCCCGCGATATAGCCGCTGTACAGCAGCATCACCAGCGCGCCGGGGATGAAACCGGCCAGGAAGACCTGGATGATCGAGACGTTCGCCGCCACCGCATAGATCACCATGGTGATCGACGGCGGGATCAGGATGCCGAGCGTGCCTGCGCCTGCGAGCGAGCCAAGCGCCAGCTTCTCGTCATAGCCGCGGCGCTTGAGTTCAGGCAACGCGATCTTGGCGACCGTCGCTGTTGTTGCAGCCGAAGAGCCTGAGACCGAGCCGAACAGGCCCGAGGCCAGCACGTTGACATGCATCAGGCGGCCCGGGATGCGATTGAGCCATGGCGCGAGGCCCTTGAACATCTCTTCGGAGAGCTTGGTGCGAAACAGGATTTCGCCCATCCAGATGAACAACGGCAAGGCAGCCAGTTCCCACGAGGCCGAGTTGCCCCAGATCGTGGTGGCCAGCACCGAGCCGGCGGGAATGTTGCCTGCGACGAACTGCATGCCGACAAACCCGGTGGCGAGCAGCGCTATGGCGATCCAGACGCCCCCCAGCAGCAAGACCATCAGGAAGAAAAGCAGAAGGACGGAAATCGAGACAAGGTCCATGGTTACACCGCACTCTGGATGGCCTGCTCGATCACCTCTTCGGCGGTCGTGGGCTTTGGCTTCTCGTAGCGGGGCATGCCGCCGCGCAGCACATGGATGAGTTCATCGACCATCGCGACCGTCAGCAGCACAAGCCCGCCGCAATAGGCGAGCTGCGGTATCCAGAGCGGCACCGGCACGACGCCTGTGGCGCGATCATTCAGGATCCAGGAGAACTGCGTGAAGATGACCGCATGCCAGGCGAAGAAACCGACAAAGCCGATGGCAATCACGAGGCAGACGACCTCGATGATCTGCTTTGTCCGGCCTTCATAGCGGTCGACCAGCAGGCCAACACGGATCATGTCACCGGACTTGAAAGTGTAGGCGAGGCCCAGGAACGACATGGCAGCCATCGACCAGGCCGCGAAATCATCGCCGGAGGGGATGTTAATGCCGATGGGTCGCCCCAGCGACATGACCATCATCAGGACGAGGATGATGACCAGAAAGACACCGGCGAGCACGCCCGCCCCGAGATACAGCAGATCCAGTACCTTGCGCAGCAGCATGTGCCCCCCTGTGCCGGCCACGGTCAGACGATCCGGTGCGGTCATATGTGATACCGCCTCACGCCCAACCCTTTCCGATTGTTGCGCGATCCAGCCATTATGGGCAAGGTATCAATCAATGATACTTTGTCAACAATTTATCGATGTTATCGCATTGAAGGCAACTTTGCTCTCGTGGCATCGATCAGACGCGCGATGGCTCTTGGCACATCGCCGCTTGGGATCGGACATCGGCACTTCAAACGGGGCGCGGGCGAAAGACCGAGCGGCGGCCTGTCGACAAACATGGCGCTCTGCAATTAGCCTGTTCGATCAGTTGACCGTCACATGACATCCCTATTGTGTAGCGCCATGACGATTCTGCCCGACAGTGTGAGGAAGCCCGGGCCGTTTTCGGTGCCGAACCTGCTCACCTATGGGCGCATCCTCGCCATCCCCGCAGTTGTCGCGCTGTTGTTCTGGCCACGCGAGGACTGGGTGCGCTGGATTGCGCTGGCGATCTACATCATCGCAGCCATCACCGATTACTTCGATGGCTATCTTGCCCGCGCCTGGCACCAGCAATCGGCGATCGGGCGCATGCTGGATCCGATCGCCGACAAACTCCTGATCGCGTCCTGCCTGCTGATGCTGGCAGCGGACGAAACCATCTCGGGCTTCTCGCTCTGGGCGGCAATCATCATCCTGTGCCGGGAGATCCTGGTCTCGGGGCTCCGCGAGTTCCTCGCCGAACTCAAGGTCTCGGTGCCGGTCAGCAATGTCGCCAAGTGGAAGACAACGGCGCAGCTCGTTGCGGTGGGCTTTCTGATCGCAGGCCCGGCCGGCGAGGTTGTCCTGCCCGGCACGATCATGATCGGGCTGATCCTGCTCTGGATCGCCGCCGTCCTGACCATCTATACGGGCTGGGACTATCTGCGCTCGGGCATCCGCCACATGGTCGCGGAAGACGAGCAGAACGCCGGAAAGAAGCCGTGACGAAGCTGGTCTATTTCGCCTGGGTGCGCGAGCGCGTCGGCAAGAGCGACGAAACGGTCGCCCTGCCGCCGGGCCTTGTCACCGTCGCCGATCTGCTCGCCTGGCAACAGACCCGCGGCGAGGAATATGCCTATGCATTCGAGCAGTCTTCCGTCATCCGCGTGGCGCTCGACAGGAAGCATGCGCCCCATGACGCGCCCATTGCCGGCGCCGGTGAAATTGCCTTCTTTCCGCCGATGACGGGTGGGTGACGTGCCTGCGTCCTCACGCCCACCCTGCACCATCCGCATCCAGTCCGAACCTTTCGACATCCCCGCCGAGACTGCACGGCTGACGGCGGGGCGCACGGACATTGGCGGCATTGTCACCTTCGCCGGCCTGTGCCGCGATGAAGGCGGGCGGCTCAAGGCACTGGAGCTCGAGCACTATCCCGGCATGGCCGAGGAGGAGATCGCGCGCGTTGCCGAAAGCGCGCTGGCCCGCTGGCCGCTGATGGGGCTCACCGCGATCCACCGCCATGGCCTGATCAAACCCGGCGAGGACATCGTGCTAGTGATCGCCGCCTCCGCCCATCGCCGCGCAGCGTTCGAGGCCGCGGATTTCATGATGGACTATCTCAAGACCCGCGCCCCGTTCTGGAAGCGCGAGCACCTGCTGGACGGTTCGACCGGCGGCTGGGTCGAGGCCAAGGCCGAGGACGACGCGGCCGCCGCGCGCTGGTGAGACCTACTCGGCCGGCTGCTGTTTGGCGGCAAGGGCCATCTGCAGCTCTTCCGCCCCGGCGATGCTGAGGTCCGGCACCTCACCGTTGAGCACGTGGTTCATCTGGGCATGGTCGAGTTCGCCCTCCCAGTTGGCCACCACCACGCAGGCAACGGCGTTGCCGATGAAATTTGTGAGCGCCCGTGCCTCGCTCATGAAGCGGTCGATGCCCAGAATGATCGCCATGCCCACCACAGGCACAGACGGCACAACCGACAGGGTCGCGGCCAATGTGATGAACCCCGAACCCGTGACGCCCGCCGCGCCCTTCGACGACAGCATGGCGACGGCCAGGAGCAGGATCTGTTCGCTCAGCGTCAGGGGCGTGTCGGTCGCCTGGGCGATGAACAGCGCCGCCATCGTCATGTAGATGTTGGTGCCGTCAAGGTTGAAGGAATAGCCCGTGGGGACAACGAGCCCCACCACCGGCTTCGAGCAGCCAAGCCGCTCCATCTTCTCGATCAGGGTCGGCAACGCGCTCTCGGAGGACGACGTGCCGAGAACCAGCAACAATTCTTCCTTGATGTAGGCGATCAGCTTGATCACCGAGAAGCCGTTGGCGCGCGCCACGAGGCCCAGCACCACGAGGATGAAAATCAGCGAGGTGAGATAGAAGCTGCCGACGAGGAAGAACAGGTTCTTCAGCGAGCCGATGCCATATTTGCCGATGGTGAAGGCCATTGCGCCGAAGGCGCCGAGCGGAGCCACCTTCATCAGGATATGGACGACCCCGAAAACCACCGCCGTGAGCTGCTTGAAGATATCGAGCAGCGGCTTGCCCTTGTCTCCCATCATGGCGAGCCCGAAACCGAACAGCACCGAAAAGAACAGGACCTGCAGGATCTCGCCGGAGGCGAACGCCCCCACTGCCGTGGTGGGAATGATGTTGAGCACGAAATCGAGGATAGAGCTCTCCTTCGCCTTGGCCGCAAAGCTGGCCACGGCCTTGGGATCGAGCGCCTTGGGGTCGATATGCATGCCGGCGCCGGGCTGCAGGACATTCGCCACGACCAGTCCGACGATCAGGGCGAGCGTCGAGAAGCACAGGAAATAGGCCAGCGCCTTGAGGCCCACGCGGCCGACTTTCTCGAGATCGCTCATGCCGGCGATCCCGGTCACCACCGTCAGGAAAATCACCGGCGCGATGATCATCTTGACAAGCTTGATGAAGGCGTCGCCGAGCGGCTTCATGTTCGCGCCGGTGTCAGGCGCAAAGTGGCCAAGCACGATGCCAAGCGCCACAGCGATCAGTACCTGGACATAAAGGACCGAGTACCAGGGCTTGCGGGCGCCCGCAGCGGCGGTCGCAGTGAGTGTCGCCATCGTTCCATCTCCCCGACGCCCGAGCGCTTGATCGTGTCGCCTTCGGGCGCGGGTCTCGGGTCCAGACTGGGTCTAGTTCAACATTTTTTGAATGTCATTATAGGATGAACACATAGGTTGCGTGGAATAGATGCTCAGGATTTAGCCTCGGTGACCTTCTGCAGCAGTTCATGCAACCGGTCATGCAACCGGTCATGCTTGTCATGCAGCGCCATGATTTCGAGTTCGGCCTTGAGGTTCACCTCGTAGTCGAGTTGCGCCTCGATCCGGTCCTTGGCCGCCTGCCGGTTCTGGCTCATCATGATGATCGGCGCCTGGATGGCGGCGATCATCGACAGGATGAGGTTCAGGAAGATGTACGGATAGGGGTCAAAGCGTGCATCCCCGATCAGGAACCATGAGTTCAGCAGCGCCCATGCAAACAGGAAGACGCCGAAGCCGCTGACGAAGAACCATGACCCGCCCCATTTGGCGACGTTGTCGGAGAGGCGCTCGCCAAAGGTCATCGCATCATCGTAATGCTGGCTGGCATTGCGCGACACGTGCCGCTTCTGGGCGATATGCACGATCGCGCGGCGCTGCGTCTCGCTCAGATGGTCGACGCCGCTTTCGAGAAGTTCATGCGCCAGCGCGCGAATGCGTTCGTCAGTCATGGGGTTCTCCTGCACCTCAGCAGGAGAACCTAGCAGATCGCGGGTCAAAACGCGCGGTTCCGGGGCGAAGTAGCCTGATCAGGCCGCAGCCCCGGAGCAGATTTGAACCATGCCCCTCAGGCGGCCTTGCTCTTCGGCTTCACGGCATCCGAATAGGCTTCGACGAGCGCGCGGCTCATGTTGCCGGGCGTAAACTTGTAGGGTCCGACCTCGGACACCGGCGTGACCTCGGCCGCCGAGCCGACGATGAAGCACTCGTTGAAGCTCGCCAGTTCCTCCGGCATGATCCGGCGCTCGATCACCTCCATGCCCTGCTGCCGGGCGATGGCGATCACCGTCTGGCGGGTGAGGCCGTTGAGGAAGCAGTCCGCGATCGGGGTGTGGATCGCGCCATCCTTGATGAAGAAGATGTTGGCGCCGGTGCATTCGGCCACGCGGCCCTGCCAGTCGAGCATCATCGCGTCGGCATAGCCCTTCTTCTCGGCCTTGTGCTTGGAGATGGTGCAGATCATGTACAGGCCGGCGGCCTTGGCATGCACCGGAGCGCACTGCGGATCGGGGCGGCGATAGTCGGCGATGTCGAGGCGGATGCCCTTCATCTTGGTCTCGATGTCGAACATCGACGGCCAGACCCAGGTCGCGATCGCCACATGGATCTTGCTGTGCTGCGCCGCGACCGCCATCATTTCCGAGCCGCGCCAGGCGACAGGCCGGACATACTGGTCGCCGCCGCCGGACAGCCGCACCACCTCGTCCTTGGCCGCGTTGAGTTCCTCGACCGAATACGGGATCTCGAAATCCATCAGCTCGGCCGATTTGCGAAAGCGGATCGAATGCTCGGTCGACTTGAAGATGACCCCGCCATAGGCCCGCTCGCCTTCGAACACGCAGGAGCCGTAATGCAGGCCATGGGTGAGCACATGCACCTTGGCGTCGCGCCACGGGATGATCTTGCCATCCATCCAGATGACGCCGTCACGATCGTCGAAAGGAATGATCGCCATGTGCTGCTGCCTCCCGGTTGTCGCCGCGTGCTGGATGCGGCATTGTTATTATTGGGCCTTGCACACGGGTCCGGAAGCCGGTCCTGTGTCGTCGCAGGGCTCTGATTCATGATCCTGAGCGCCGAACAAGCCCTGTTCGGACATTTCATGTCTCATTGCTGGCTTGACGGGTAACGAACCAACTGAGATATGTCAATAAGGCTGACATATATGGGAGGCCTCCATGACAGACCCGGGTTCCGCCCGATCGGCGCTGGCCGGCAGACGTGAAAGCGTGGCGGCGCCATCCAAACAAGCCTCCGCCCCGGTTCCCTACGAACTGATCGAGCTGTTCTTCTTCGCCTACCGCGATTTTGTCAGCGACCCCGACAGACTGTTGTCCGAACTCGATTTCGGGCGCGCGCACCATCGGGTGCTGCACTTTGTCGACCGAAATCCCGGCCTGACGATCGCCGAGCTGCTCGACATCCTCAAAATCACCAAGCAGAGCCTGAACCGGGTCCTGAAAGAACTGGTCGAGAAATCCTTCATCGATGTCGCGACCGGCACGCTGGACCGCCGGCAGCGGCATCTGCACACGACGCCGATGGGCCATGCCCTCGCCGCAAGGCTGGCCGCCTTGCAAGGCGAGCGGATCCGCGCCGCCCTGGCCGCCTTGCCGGCTGGCGGGCAAGGCGCGGTCGAGGCCTACCTCTCCGCCATCATCGATGCCGACGAGCGCAAGCGCGTGCTGTCCCGGATCCGGAAGGAGCCGGTCGGCTGATGGCCCGGACACCGCGCGAACCGCTGGCCGATGAGGCCCCGCACATCCTCGTCATCGACGATGACCGGCGCCTGCGCGAATTGCTGGCGCGTTTCCTGACGGACAACGGCTTTCGCGTGACGGCGGCCGCCAACGCCGCCGTCGCGGACGGGCATCTGCAGCATCTGACCTTCGACGCGCTCGTGCTCGATGTCATGATGCCCGGCGAAAGCGGCTTCGACTTCGCCCGGCGGCTGCGCCAGAGTTCAGGCGTGCCGATCCTGATGCTGACCGCCCGCGCCAACAGCCAGGACCGGATCACCGGCCTTGAACTCGGCGTCGACGACTACCTGACCAAGCCGTTCGAGCCGCGCGAACTGGTGCTGCGGCTGACCAATGTGCTCAAGCGCAACCAGCGCTCGGCCACGGCGAACGAGGCAGCGGCGCGCCCCGAATTCGTCAAGTTCGGCAGCTTCATCTACTGGCTTGACCGGGGCGAACTGCGCAAGGGTGACGAGACCATCCGCCTGACCGAGCGCGAGCGTGACATCCTGTCGATCCTGGCGGCGCGGCAGGGCGAGCCGGTGTCGCGCGATGAACTGAGCGGCGGCGAGGAAGGGCCGGCCAATGAGCGTACGGTTGATGTGCAGATCAACCGGCTGCGCCGCAAGATCGAGCGCGACCCCGCCGACCCGCTTCTTCTGCAGACGGTCCGCAGCGTCGGCTACCGCCTCGTCATCGACAGGACCTGAGCTATGGCGACGGGCGGAAAGGTGGCCGGAACCATCGCCCTCGTCTCCCGCGCCGCGGCGCAGGCTTTCGGCCGGCTCACGGGCGCCTTCGACGCCTCATCGCGGGCCAGCCGGCGAGCCTTGCGCACGACGCACGGTCCGATGCGCTGGCTCAGCCGCTTTTTGCCGCGCAGCCTGTATGGGCGCTCGCTGGTGATCGTGATCGCGCCGGTCGTGCTGCTGCAGTCGGTCGTGGCCTATGTCTTCATGGAACGCCACTGGCAGCTGGTCACGCGCCGGCTTTCGGCGGCGGTGACAGCCGACATTTCCGCGATCATCGATGTCTACCGCAGCTTTCCGCAGGATCGCGGCAGCGAGACCCTCCAGCGCATCGCCCAGGAGCGGCTCAATCTCGACATCGACTTCCTGCGCAATGCGCGCCTGCCGCCGCCCGGGCCCCGCCCCTTCTTCTCGCTGCTCGACCAGGCGCTCAGCCGGCAGCTTGAACTGCAGATCAAGGAGCCGTTCTGGCTCGACACCGTCGGCCAGTCGGATTTCGTCGAAATCCGCGTCCAGCTCGACAATGACGTGCTGCGCGTGGTGGCGCGGCGCAGCGCTGCCTATGCCTCCAACAGCCACATCTTCCTCGCCTGGATGCTCGGCACCTCGCTGGTGCTGCTCACCGTGGCGATCCTGTTCCTGCGCAACCAGATCAGGCCGATTCTGGCACTGGCGGATGCGGCGGAGAGCTTCGGCAAGGGCCGTGATGTCGAGTTCCGCCCCAGCGGCGCCACCGAGGTGCGGCAGGCGGGCCACGCCTTCCTGGAGATGAAGCGCCGGGTCGAGCGCACGCTGAGCGAGCGCACCACCATGCTCAACGGCGTCAGCCACGACCTGCGCACGATCCTGACCCGCTTCAAGCTCTCCCTCGCCCTGCTCGACCGCACGCCCGAGATCGAGGCGATCGAGAAGGACGTCGACGAAATGACGCGGATGCTCGAGGCCTACCTCGCCTTCGTGCGCGGCGAGGCCGGCGAGTTGCCGCTGGCCACCGACATCCGGGCGCTTCTCGAGGAGCTCAAGCTCGATGCAGAGCGCCAGGGTCATCAGACCGAGCTGACCGTGATCGGCGATCCCGTCGTCGTGGTCAGGCCGGACGCGATCCGCCGCGTGCTGACCAACCTCGTGTCCAATGCGGCCCGGCATGGCGACCGCATCGCCATCACCGCGACGCATGACGCCCGCTACCTGATCGTGACGGTGGACGATGACGGGCCGGGCATTCCGGCCCAGAACCGCGAGGAAGTGTTCAAGCCCTTCGTCCGCCTTGATGAGGCCCGCAACGTTGACGAGGGCGGCTCCGGCCTTGGCCTGTCGATTTCGCGCGACATCGCCCGCAGCCATGGCGGCGACATCGCCCTGCTCGACAGTCCGATCGGCGGCCTGCGCGCCATGATGCGCCTGCCGGTCTAGGACCGGCGCGTAGAGGGCCTACATCACCTTGCCGTAGCCGCTGAAACCATCGATCACGCGCGCCATTTCCGCCTCGTCGAGGATCACCGGATCAAGCCCGCTGGCCAGGATGTCGAGGTACTGGCCGGCGAGGTTCTCGACCTCCTGCGCCAAAGTCCAGGCGCCCGCCAGCGACCCGCCGATGGCGATGACGCCGTGGTTTGCGAGCAAGATGGCCTTGCGCCCGTTCAGCGCCGTGACAGCGTTCAAGGCCAGTTCCTGCGTCCCGAACGTGGCGTAGGCCGCGCAGGGGATGGTTGAGCCTCCCGCCAGCGCGATCATGTAATGGAAGGCCGGGATGTCGCGCCGGGTTGCGGACAGCGCCGTCGCACGCGGCGAATGGGTGTGGACAAGCGCCTTGGCGTCCGGGCGCGCGGCGTAGATCGCAGCGTGAAAGCGCCATTCCGACGAAGGCTTGCCGCCGGAGAGCGCGTCGCCGCCGAAGCCGAGATGCACGAGATCATCTGGCGTGGTCCGTGCATAGGGCAGGCCCGACGGCGTGATCAGGAAACCGTCCGGCAACCGGACCGAGACATTGCCGGACTTGGACGGCGCAAAGCCGGCGCGGTCCATCGCCTGTGCGACCGCGATGATCTCCTCGCGCATGGCGCGCTCGCCGGCAGCCGATGCGTTCATCTCAATGCCCCGCGAACTCGACCAGCGTCCTGACCGGCACGCCGAGCTTGCGGATCTTGTCGGCTCCGCCCAGCTCCGGCAGGTCGATCACGAAGCAGGCCGCGACCACCTCGGCGACGAGGTTGCTGAGCAGCTTGACGGCGCCCTCCGCCGTGCCGCCCGTGGCGATCAGGTCGTCGACGAGGATGACACGTTCCCCGCGCAGGACCCCATCGGTGTGGATCTCCATCTCGTCGACGCCGTATTCGAGCGAATAGGCGACCCGGATGGTGGCATGGGGCAGCTTGCCCTTCTTGCGGATCGGCACGAAGCCAGCGGACAGTTGATGCGCGATCGCGCCCCCGAGAATGAAGCCGCGCGCCTCGATCCCGGCCACCTTGTCGATCTTGGCCCCCGCAAACGGATGGACCAGTTCATCGACTGCCCGGCGAAAGGCCCGCGCATCGCCCAGCAAGGTGGTGATGTCCCGAAACAGGATGCCCTTCTTCGGATAGTCCGGAATTGTCCTGATCGCATCGGCGAGGGTCATGGGGATGGCAGTCCTGGCTTCATTGTCGGGGGCCGCAGGCCAGGCACATGACCAATTTGTCATCTGCCGTCCACCCGCAGGTTGGCCATGCGGCCTTACAAAGACCTAACACAGGTCGCGAAGCCGTGTCAGCCGCAGCGAAGGCGGGCACACACCGCAGATCGCCGCAAAGCCCGCAGGAGCACCAGAGCCATGTCCGACACACCGATCCAGCAGAACGGCGTCACGCGCGTCAGCCTGTCGAGCCTCGACGTCTCCTTCGGACAGCTTGTACTGTTCTTCGTCAAGGCAGGTCTGGCGGCGATTCCAGCAATCCTGATCCTGATGCTCACTGTGGGTGTTATCGGCGCTGTGCTGCGCGGCATCTTCCGCATCGGCTTCTGGGGCATGCACGGCGGCTGGTACTACTGAGGCCCGGATCGTTCCCGCCGCTACGGACATGAAAAAGGCCCCGTGAGGGGCCTTTTGCTTGGCAAGGCGGTCAGTCCGTCAATGCGTGCCGGGGGCGTGCTCAGGCAGCCGCGACCAGATGCGCTTCTTGGTGAAATAGAGCAACCCGGCAAACAAGGTCAGGAACACGATGACCTGAAAGCCGATCCGCTTGCGCTGCTCCATATGGGGCTCGGCGGCCCACACCAGGAACGCCGTCACGTCGGCGGCATACTGCTTGGCCGTCTCGGGAGCCGACGGTTTGCCGTCCGGCCCCTTGGGATACTCGATCTGCCCATCATTGAGCACGTTCGGCATGGCGATGATGTTGCCGGGCATATACTTGTTCCAGTTCTGCCCCGGCTGCAGCGTGGTCCCCGCCGGCGGGTCCTCATAGCCCGTCATCACCGCCTTGATGTAGTCGGGACCACCCTCCTGGTACTGGGTCAGGATATCGAACAGGAACAGCGGAAAGCCCCGCTCGTAGTTGCGGGCCTTCGCCAAGACGGACATGTCCGGCGGATATGCGCCGCCATTTGCCGCGCGCGCAGCCTGTTCGTTCGGGAACGGCTTGGGGAACGCATCGGATGGGCGGCCAGGCCGCTCGAACATTTCGCCCTGTTCATTCGGCCCGTCCATGATCTTGAAGTCGGCGGCCAGCGCGCGGACCTGCGCTTCCGTGAACTCGGGACCGCCCTTCTGCGACAGGTTGCGGAAGCGCACGAGGCCCATGGCGTGGCAGGCCGAACAGACCTCGCGGAAGACCTTGTAGCCCCGCTGGAGCTGCGCCCGGTCGAATGTGCCGAACGGGCCGTCGAATGACCATGGGTACTCCGGTGGCTTGGTCCCGCCGCCGGCAGCCTGAGCGGCCGGGATGGCGGCGGTCCCGATGATGATCGCGGCGCAAGCCGCCAAAGTGGTCCGGAACAGGTTCATCACATCAGCCCTTGGTGTTCGGCTCGGAGGCGGCGGCGGCGCCCACGGCGGCGGCCGATCCGCCCTTGATTTTGCTCAGCACGGACTCGGCAATCGAACCCGGCAACTTGTTGGGCGTCTCGAACAGGCCGAGCAGCGGCAGCGCAATCAGGAAGTAGGCGAAATAGAGCGCCGAGAAGATCTGGCTGAGCAGCACATAAGGCTGTTCCGCCGGACGGGACCCGAGCCAACCGAGCACGACGCAGGTCACGGCGAAGGCCCAGAAGCACTGGCGCGCCAGAGGACGGTAGCGCATCGACTTGACCTTGGAGGTGTCGAGCCAGGGCAGGAAGGCCAGAATGACCACCGCAGCCCCCATCAGCATCACGCCGCCAAGCTTGTCGGGAACCGCGCGCAGGATGGCGTAGAACGGCAGGAAATACCATTCCGGCACGATATGCGGCGGCGTCACGGCCGGGTTGGCCTGAACATAGTTGTCGGCATGGCCGAGATAGTTCGGCATGTAGAAGATGAAGTACGAGAACACCACGAAGAAGCAGATCATCGCGAACGCGTCCTTGATGGTCGCGTAGGGCGTGAACGGCACCGTGTCCTTCTGGACGGCCTTGACCTCGACGCCGGTCGGATTGTTCTGGCCCGTCACATGCAACGCCCAGACGTGCAGGATGACGACCCCGAAGATCATGAACGGCAGCAGGAAGTGGAGCGAGAAGAAGCGCGTCAGCGTCGGGTTGTCGACCGAGTAGCCGCCCCACAGGAAGGTCACGATGGTTTCACCGACGAGCGGGATGGCCGAAAACAGGTTGGTGATGACGGTCGCGCCCCAGAAGCTCATCTGGCCCCAGGGCAGCACATAGCCCATGAAGGCCGTGGCCATCATCAGCAGGAAGATGATGCAGCCGAGGATCCAGAGCACTTCGCGCGGTGCCTTGTACGATCCGTAGTAGAGCCCGCGGAAGATGTGGATGTAGACCGCGATGAAGAAGAACGAGGCGCCGGTTGAATGCATATAGCGGATCAGCCAGCCATACTCGACGTCGCGCATGATGCTTTCGACGGAGTTGAAGGCCAGGGTCGAGTGCGGCGTGTAGTGCATCGCCAGCACCACGCCGGTGATGATCTGGGACACGAGCATCAGCATCAAAATGCCGCCGAAGGTCCAGAAATAGTTCAGATTCCGCGGCACCGGATAGGCGATGAAGCTGTCATAGACCATGCGCGGCAATGGCAACCGCGCATCCATCCACTTGGCGATGCCCCACTTTGGAACGTAAGTCGAAGGTCCACTCATGGTCGTCTTCTTTCTCTCGTCTCAGGCTCAGCCGATGCGAATCTTGCTGTCATTCAGGAACGCGTAGGGCGGAACCGGCAGGTTGGCCGGCGCCGGACCCTTCCGGATGCGCCCCGAGGTGTCGTAATGCGAACCATGGCACGGGCAGAACCAGCCGCCGTAATCGCCGCGCACCTCGCCGACGGCCGAGCCGCCAGGAATGCAGCCAAGATGGGTGCACGCTCCGTACAGGACGAGCCACTGCTCCTTGCCGGGCTTGACGCGGGCGCTATCGGCCTGCGGATCGGGGAGGGAGGCCACGTTGACCTTCTGCGCTTCCTCGACCTCGGCCTTGGAGCGGTTGCGCACGAAGATCAGCTTGCCGCGCCAGAACATCTTGATGCCCTGCCCTTCGGCGATCGGGGTCAGATCAACCTCGATCGGCGCGCCGGTCGCGATTGTCTGTGCGTTCGGCGCCAGCTGGCGGATGAATGGCACGGCGACGCCGACGACGCCGGCCGCGCCCATCACACCTGTTGCAAGAAAGAGCATGTCGCGGCGTGTTGGTTCGCCGGCTTGTGTCGCTTTGGCTTCGGCCACGGTCTTGCCTCGTGAATTTTGCGGAAGGCGCGACCGTCTCGCCGGCCTTCCAGAAGCGGGATTGTGAACTCTAGTTGCCGCCCGGCCGGAAAAACGCAATGCGACCACGAGTCGCCGACAGGAACAGGGCACTGCGACGCTCTCTTGCATGACATAAAAGTGATGTCCAGACGCGAAAGGACGCATGGATTGTGTAGAATTCAGCTTTGCCTGACGCCAAATGCCGCACGCATCGCTAGCGCACGGCTTCCCGCGCAGGCGCATCGAGGTCGAGGCCCAGGAATCCGCCCGATTGCCGCTCCCACAAGCGGGCGTAAAGACCGCCGCGGCTTACAAGTTCCTGATGTGTGCCCTGATCGACGATGCGCCCCTTGTCCATGACCACCAGCCGGTCCAGCGCGGCGATCGTCGAGAGCCGGTGCGCGATCGCAATCACCGTCTTGCCCTGCATAAGCGTCTGCAATTGCTCCTGAATCGCGGCTTCGACCTCGGAATCGAGGGCCGATGTGGCCTCGTCGAGCACAAGGATCGGGGCATTCTTGAGGATGACGCGCGCGATCGCGATGCGCTGGCGCTGGCCGCCGGACAGCTTGACGCCGCGCTCGCCGACGCGGGCGTCATAGCCGTTGCGCCCTTCAAGGTCGCCCAGCCCCATGATGAACTCATGCGCCGAGGCGGCTTTCGCCGCCGCCACGATGTCGGCATCACTGGCGTCCGGCCGGCCATAGGCGATGTTGTCCCGGATCGATCGATGCAGCAGTGAATTGTCCTGCGTCACCGTGGCGATGGCCGCGCGCAGGCTGTCCTGGCTGACATGGGCGATATCCTGCCCGTCGATCAGAATGCGCCCGCTCTGCACGTCATAGAGCCGCAGCATCAGGTTGATCATCGTCGACTTGCCGGCGCCCGAGGGGCCGATCAAACCGATGCGCTCGCCCGGACGGATGGTCAGGTCCAGATCATCAAAGACACCCTTGTCCTGTCCATAATGAAACCGGACATGGTCGAACATGATCTCGCCCCGGCCGACGGTGAGTCGGTCGGCTTTCACATCGTCAACAAGCGCATGCGGCTTGGCGATGGTCTCCATCGCCTCTTTCACCGCGCCGATCTCCTCGAAGATTCCGCGAACCTGCTGGATGACCCAGCTCGACATCTGGATGAGCCGCAACACCAGCCCGAGCCCCGCAGCGACCTCGCCGGGTGTCATCAACCCGCGTGACCACAGCCACAGCGACACGCCCGACGCGACCACGATCAGGACGCTGTTCATGGTCTGGAGAACCACGCTCACCACCGTGATCAGGCGGGTGAGGTCGAGGAAGGTCCTGGCCCAGTTGGCCAGGGCGTCCCTGACCGACGAGCGCTCGACATCGCCGCGCGCGAACAGCTTCACGGTCATGATGTTGGTGTAGCTGTCGACGATCCGGCCGGTTGCTGCGGAGCGCGACTGCGAATTCGCCTCTGACCGCAACGTCGCGCGCGGCACGAAATAGGCGATCAGCCAGATATAGGCCGCCATCCACGCCACGATCGGCAGCATCAGCCAGAAGCTGACCGTGCCAAAGAAGCCGATCGCAACGCCCGCGAAGACGATGACATACCACATGTCGTCGATGACCTCGACGGTGGCGCTGCGCACGGACTGGCCGGCCTGGATGACCCTCGCGGACAGGCGCCCGGCAAAGTCGTTCTGGAAATAGCTCAGGGAATGGCCGAGTGTATAGACATGGCTGCGCCAGCGGATGCGGTTGGTCAGTTGCGGCACGACGACCTGATCGACAACGGCGTGATTGGCGAAATAGACAATCGGCCTGACCACAAGCAGCATGAACGCGAAGCCCGCCAGCAGCCAGACATGATCGCGGAACACGGCCTCCGGCGGGTTTTTGCCGATCAGGTCGATCAGCCAGCCGACCAGGAGATAGAGCGAAGCCTCGATGGCGCTGAACACGAAAGCGGTGATCAGCATCACCAGCAGCCAGCCCTTCACTTCGCGGATGTGATACCAGATGAAGCGCCAGACAGTGTCGGGCGGCGTTGCACGCTCATCAAAGGGCGCGAACACATCGACGCGGCTCTCCAGCCAGTTGAAGATGCGGCTCATCATGGTGGCCGCTCCCCTTTTTGGTCCGGCGTCTTTGGCGATGCTGTGAGTGCCCGAGCGTGTTACGTGAACTGCCGGACAAGGCCAAGGCCGACGCCGATCACGCTTTGTTGCGCGCCGGCTTGACGGGCCTGCGCCATGCCCGCTCAATCCAACGATGATCCGCCTTGCTTTGTTCCAGCCCGACATTCCGCAGAACACCGGCACGCTCACGCGGCTGTGCGCCTGCCTCGGTGTGGCGCTCGACATCATCGAGCCGGCCGGGTTCGATGTCTCCGACCGCAACTTCCGCCGCGCCGGCATGGATTATGTCGAGCGCGCCGTGATCACCCGCCATGACAGCTTCGCAGCCTTTGATGCATGGCGCAAAACACAGGGCCGGCGTCTGGTGCTTGTTGAAACCGACGGGACGGCAGCCTACACAGATTTCAGCTTCAGGGCGGGCGACATCCTGCTCGCGGGCCGTGAATCCGCAGGCGTCACGCAGGAGGTCTACGCAGCAGCCGATGCCAGCGTCTTCATCCCGCAGGCAGCCGGTTTGCGCTCGATCAACGTCGCAGCGGCGTCCGCCATGGTTATGGGGGAAGCGCTGAGGCAGACAGGCGGGTTCCTGCCGCCACATGGGGACTAGAGAATGAGCGACGTCGCTGCCCGACAGACCAAGCCTGCGGACCCCGCCACCCTTGCGCTGGCGGAAGCCATGAAGCCGCGCGCACGCGCCGCCTTCGAAGCATTGCGCGACCGGATCTGCGCCGCCTTCGAAGCCGTCGAGGATGAGTGCAGCGGACCGTTCCATGCCGACGCGCCGAAAGCGCCGGGCCGTTTCGTGCGCACGCCGCACCAGCGCACCAACCATGACGGCACGCCCGGCGGCGGCGGCGTGATGTCGATGATGTCGGGCCGCGTCTTCGAAAAGGTCGGAGTGCATGTCTCCACCGTGTTCGGCACCTTCCAGCCCGAATTCGCCGGCCAGATTCCCGGTGCTGCGGAAGACCCGCGCTTTCACGCAACCGGCATCTCGCTGATCGCCCATCCGTGGAACCCGAACGCGCCGACAGTCCACATGAACACGCGCTTCGTGGTCACCACCAGGCCATGGTTCGGCGGCGGCGCCGACCTGACGCCGGTGCTGATGCGCCGCCGCACGCAGGAAGACCCGGACACAGTGCACTTCCACGACGCCATGCGCGCGCCCTGCGAGGCGCACGGCGTCGACTATCCGGCCTACAAGAAGTGGTGCGACGAATATTTTTACCTGAAACACCGCAACGAGCCGCGCGGCATCGGCGGCATTTTCTACGACTACCGCTGGACCGAAGACCCGGAGAAGGACTTTGCCTTCACCCGCGATGTCGGCCTCGCCTTCCTCGACGCCTATCTGCCGGTGCTGCGCGCCAACATGGGCAAACCCTGGACGGAGGCCGATCGCCACGAGCAGCAGGTGCGGCGCGGACGCTATGTCGAATACAACCTGCTTTACGACCGCGGCACGATCTTCGGGCTCAAGACCGGCGGCAATGTCGACGCCATCCTGTCGAGCATGCCGCCCACGGTGAAGTGGCCTTAGCCGAACCGTCACCTCCCGGACATCACCACGACACGTTGCCCGGCCATCTTTAGGCGTCCCTCAAACAAGGAGCCTGACATGACCTTTTCCCAAGGCGATATCGTCAATGTGAAATCCGGCGGCCCGGCCCTGACCGTTCTGTCAGTCGCTGGCGACCATGTGACCTGCCTGTTCTTCTCGGAAGAGCTCGGCGAGTTCAAGGAGGCCGTGATCCCGTCCTTCGCGCTCGAAGCCTTCGATGAGGACGAGGGCGACGATCACGAGCGTCATGCCGCGCATGACGACGATGAGGAAGACGACGAGGACGAACACAAGGCGGCCTGAGGCGGCACGCTGTTGCTGCGCAAACACCGAAGCAGGCGCGGCGTCAGACTCCACTTGACGCCGCGTGCCGAAGCGCTGCCATAGGCGGATGGCCCCAAAGACCGAGAAAGTCGCGCCGCAGACCCTGACCACGGAGCGGCGCATCGCGCGGACCGCGGCTGAGAAGGCGACCGAGTCCCTGCGCGAGAAGATCGTGGTGGCGCTGATCGGCTTCGTGCTGACCGGCGTCATCGGCACCGTGCTGACCACCTGGATCCAGCAACGCGGCTGGGCCTGGCAGAACCGGGTCGCCAAGATCGAGAAGGACACCGAAAGCGCGATCGCGACCTACCGCACCACCTCCGACCTGATCAACGCGCGCTGGCACGCGACTTTCCGCATGGTGCGCGCTCTGGAGCGCGGCAGCACCGGCGAGACCTGGACCGGTGCGCGGCAGGCCTTTGAGGCTGCGGACCGCGACTGGGCCTTGCGGTATACGAACGTGGCGCGGGAGATCGAATTCTTCGTGGACACACCCTTCGGCATCGACCCCGCCGAGCCCATCAAGCGTGTCTGGGGCCTGAACTGCGACAGCTATGCCTTGCGTGGCGCGCCGGGCTCCGCAGTCGACAGCCGCTCGGCGCGGGTCATCCTCGAGGTGATCAACCATTGCCATGGCATCACCAAGGACGAGCTCGAGAAACTGGTGGATGCGCGCGGCGACGACCGGCAGGCGGCCCCTGCGCTTGACCCGAAGGTTCTGGCCACAGCCTACCGCAGGCTCGAACATCTTTACCGCACCAATGATGCCCTGCGCTGCGTGATTTTCGAGCGGGCGCTCGCGGTCAGGGAGTCGGTCGGTTCGGAATCCTACTGGAGCACCTTCTTCGGCATCGGCACGCCGCGCTACACGCCGACGGCCAAGGATCAGGCCTGCGCCGGGGCCTGACCCGTCCGCTCCCGGACCGCCTCGGCGAGGCAATGCGCCTGCGCGGCTTGGTCATCCGGAAATCCGGTGTCCGCCCACAGGTCATGGGCGCGGGCGAGGACAACGCCGATCTCGGGGCCCGGCTTGACCCCCAGCGCCAGCACGGCCGCGCCCCGGAACGGGGAAACCGGCGTGGGCAGTTCGGCCAGCTGCCGCGCCCGCGCCATCCCGAGCCTTGCCGCCAGAACCGCAAGCGTGTCCGCTGTCGCGGTGCGGCCCATATCGAGCCCGGCGCGCTGCACGTCACTGACTGTGACTGCGTCAGGATTTGGCCAGCGGCCAAGCAGGCGGGCCACGTCATCGAGCCGGGTGTGCTCGGCCCGCGACAGCCGGAAATGCTCATCAAGCGCACCTGGATCGCCTGCACCGCGAACGGCAAGCGCGGCCAAACGGGTGACGGCGTCGCTGTCAGGAAAGGCCGCTATAGCGCGGTCGAAAGCGTCGAGATCAGCGGCATGTCCGCCCGTGGTCTGCCCCCAGACGCCGCTGCCGACAAAATCGGGCACGACGCAACATGCGCCGCGTGCGGCCAGAAGTTTCAGCAGTTCGGCGCGCACGCGCTCCGCGGACAAACGTGTCATGCCCGATGTCAGCGCAACGCAGGCGGAAAGCCCTGCCGCGTCAAGGGGACCTGCCCCATACTCAGCATGGAACCGGAAGAACCGCATGATCCTGAGAAAATCCTCGCCGATCCTGAGCCTGGGATCCCCGATGAATCGCACCTTGCGGGCGGATAGATCGGCCAGCCCGCCGGCGTAGTCATGCACCACGCCGTCGCCCGCCAGCGAGAGCTGGTTGATGGTAAAGTCACGCCTGAGCGCATCCTCTTCGAAGCTGCGCGAGAACACCACTGTCGCATGGCGGCCATCGGTCGCGACGTCCCGGCGCAGGGTCGTGACCTCGAACGGTGCATGGGCGACCACCACCGTCACCGTGCCGTGCGCGATGCCGGTCGGGACCACCTTCAGACCGGCGGCTTTGGCGCGCGTCGTGACCGCCTCCGGCAACAATGTCGTGGCAAGATCGATGTCGCTCGTCGGCAGGCCCAGCAAGGTGTTGCGCACGGCGCCGCCGACGATCCGCGTCTCGGCGCCGTCGGTATTCAGCAGCGCCATGAGTTGCGCGACCGGCGGGCGGGCCAGCAGGGCGTCAAGACGGGTCTGCCTGTCGGTATCGGCCATGATCGTCACGGCTTGTCGGTGAAGCGGCCCGGCACGAGCTGGCCGTTCTCCATGTGCGGCGGCACATAGGCTCCGGTGTGCGTGTCGGCATTGATCCCGGCAATGATGATCGAGGCGATGCCGAGCAGGATGCCGGCCACGGTCAGCCCGAATTTCCGGCCGCTCCAGTGGTTGAAATCCATCGGATTGCGCTTCGTCAGCAGCAGCCACCCGGCGAAAAGCAGAAACGGAACCAGAAACAGCAGGATCTCGTCGATCAGATTGCGCAGCATCAGCCACTGTCCTTGCCGGTCGCCATGTTGGCGTCCATGGCCGTGGCCGCCACCAGCCTGTCGTGCAGGTTGCGCACGATCCCCGCCGTGGCGCCCCAGATGTAACGCTCGCCGTAGCTGATAGCATAGTAGCTGCGATAGCGGCCATTCCATTCACGCCCGTCGCGGCGGTGATTGGCCGGGTCCATCAGGAAGTCGAGCGGCACCTCGAAGGCCTCGTCGACCTCGCCGGGATTGAGCATCAGCGCAATGTCCGCCGCGATCAGCCCGACCACCGGAATGATCCTGTAGCCTGTGCCGGTCAGATAGGCGTCGAGATAGCCCAGCGGCGTCACCCGCTCGCGCGGCAACCCGATTTCTTCCTCGGCCTCGCGCAAGGCCGCCGCCAGCGGCGAGGCGTCGTCCGCGTCGATGCGCCCGCCGGGAAAGGAGATTTGCCCCGAATGACGCCTCAGCGAAGCGGAGCGCTGCGTGAACAACATCGCTGCCCCGCCAGGACGCCTGACGATCGGCACCAGGACGGCCGCTGGCTTGAGCGTCGCCTCGTCCGGCAACTCGACCGGCCCGGTCTCGAGATCGAAATCCGAGCGCGGGCGCTGGATGATGTCTCCCGGAAGCGGAACGTCCATCCGCAGCCCGTCGGCTGCCTGGCGAAGAAAGCGCTCGAAGCTGTCATTTGTCACGCAAGGCCCTCGATCAGACTCGCCTGCATGATCGGGTGGAAAATGCCGCCCGCCATCACCCCGAACATCTCTCGCCCTCCATCCGTCCTGACCTCGCCCATGGCGAGAAGCTCATGCGTGACGGCCCGCGTCAGCCGCGCCCAAAGGTCGCGCCTCACATGGACATAAGGGCGGACCCCGTCATGCGCATCACGCTCGAAACGCAGCGCATGCTCCGAATCGACCGTGACGATGTCGTCGACATTGGTCCGGAACGACAGCTTGCGCCGGTCGCCGGCCCCGTCCACACCCATCTCGACAGCCTGAAACGGCGCGTCATCGACCACAATGCCGATTTTCTCGACCGGCGTGACCAGAAAATAGCGCCCGTCCTCGCGCTTCAGCACCGAGGCGAACAGCCTGACCAGTGCCGGGCGGCCGATCGGCGTGCCCATGTAGAACCAGGCGCCATCGGCGGCGATGCGCATGTCGATGTCGCCGCAGAAGGGTGGATTCCAGCTCTCGACCGGCGCGACGCCGCGCTTGCCCGGGCCAAGAGACTGCATCAGCCGCTCAAGCGCGCCGCCGGCTGCATCGCCCATGCCTCCCGCCTCTCTCGCCATTGTGATCCTCGCTGCGGCGCAAGGCCTTGTGGGCCGCCGCGTCAGGCCCTCTACATAGTCTTTATGGGATCGGTTGTTGAGTTGTCACGGAACTTGCAGGCTCCGGCTCAGGCCAGGCGGGGAGGCTTTCTGGGGACTGTCGCCGGGGCAAGCTTGTTTCGCACCCGCTTTGCCACCAATCTGCCTTGGCTCCTTGCGAAAGAGGATGCCGGTACGACCATCTTGAGGAGCAGCCGATGAGCACAGCCACCGAAGCCGTTGATTTCGACAAAGCTGTCGCCGACGCCGCCCATGCCGCCCTGACCTCCATCAGCAAGGCCCGCACCGAAATCGGCAAGGCCATCTTCGGGCAGGGCGATGTGGTCGACCTGGCATTGATCACGGTGCTTGCCGGCGGCCACGGCCTGCTTGTCGGGCTTCCCGGCCTCGCCAAGACACGGCTTGTCGAGACCATGGGCACTGTGCTCGGGATCACGGCGCGCCGGGTCCAGTTCACCCCGGACCTGATGCCGTCCGACATTCTCGGCACGGAGGTGCTGGACGAAACGCCTGAGGGCCGCCGCCAGTTCCGCTTTGTCAAGGGGCCGATCTTCACGCAGCTTTTGATGGCCGACGAAATCAACCGCGCCTCGCCGCGCACCCAGTCCGCTCTGCTGCAGGCGATGCAGGAGAACCATGTCACAATCGCCGGCGAGCGCCATGACCTGCCAAGGCCCTTCCATGTACTCGCCACCCAGAACCCGATCGAGCAGGAAGGCACCTATCCGCTGCCCGAGGCCCAGCTTGACCGGTTCCTGATGCAGATCGATGTCGGCTATCCCGACCGCGAGGCCGAACGCCGCGTGCTGATCGAGACCACCGGCATCGAAGGCGCAAAACCCGCCGCCGCCATGAACACCGAGCAGCTTCAGGCCGCCCAGCGTCTGGTGCGCCGCCTGCCGGTCGGCGACAGCGTGATCGAGGCCATCCTCGATCTCGTCCGCGCCGCGCGGCCTGACGCGATCGACCAGCCCCACGCCGCCAAGCTCGCCTGGGGCGCCGGTCCGCGCGCCAGCCAGTCGCTGGCCCTCGCCGTACGTGCCCGCGCCCTGCTGCAGGGCCGCCTCGCGCCATCCGTGGATGATGTCGCCGCCCTCGCCGGCCCGATCCTGAAGCACCGCATCGCGCTGACGTTTGGCGCGAGGGCCGATGGCGAGACTGTCGACGGCGTGATCAAGACGCTCATCGGCAGGCTGGGCTGACGGCCGCGCGCATGGTGAAGACCACGATCCTGGCTGAGGCACAGCGCACGCCCGGAGCGCGCGACAGCGAACTTGCGCTGGAACTGTCGCATCGTTTGCCCCGGATCGCGCTTGAGGCACGCCGCGTCTCGGCCTTCGTCAATGGCGTGCATGGTCGCCGCAAGGCCGGACCCGGCGAGACCTTCTGGCAGTACCGCATGCTGATGCCCGGCGAAGCCGCTGGTGGCGTCGACTGGCGGCGCTCGGCCCGCGACAACCGTCTTTATGTGCGCGAACGCGAATGGGAAGCATCGCACACCATCTGGATCTGGGCCGACCGCTCGGCCTCGATGGGCTTCGCTTCATCCCTGGCGCAGGCATCGAAGGTGGATCGTGCCCTTGTCCTGCAGTTGGCGCTGGCGGACGCCATGGTCGATGGCGGCGAACGGGTCGGCCTGCTCGGGCTCAGCCGCCCCATCGCCTCGCGCCGCGTGGTCGAGCGGCTGGTGGAGATCATCGCGCAGGACAAGGCAGGCCTCGACGCCGACCTGCCGCCGGCCCGGCCCATCGGCAGGCTCGACGAGGCCGTGCTGATCAGCGACTGGCTGACGCCGCTCGACAGGGTGATGGCCGCCCTCGGCGCCATCGGCGCGGCCGGCGGTCGCGGCCATCTGGTCATGATCATCGACCCGGTCGAGGAGACCTTTCCCTTTGCCGGACAGGCCGAACTGCTCGACCTTGAATCGGAGCTGAGGCTCGACGTCGGCGACGCCGGAGCCTGGGGCAAGGAATACAAGCTTCGCATCGCGGAACATCGCGAGGCGATCGCATCGGCCTGCCGCAAGCTCGGCTGGACCTTCACGAGCCACCACACCGACCGCAACGCCAGCGAGGCGGCGCTGCGGGTCGCTTCGCTGATCAGTTCGGCGCGCGACATGCGGGCAGCGTGAGGGAGATGGCGTCATGCTCGGACTGCCGCTAGCCTTCGCCGCCCCGATCGTGCTCTCGGCGCTCGTGGCGCTGCCCGCGCTGTGGTGGCTGCTGCGCGTCACGCCGCCCCGCCCCCAGCGCATCGCCTTCCCGCCGCTGAAGCTGATGGCCGACATCATGCCCAAGCGCGAAACGCCGGCCCGCACGCCGTGGTGGCTGCTGGCGCTGCGCATGGCAATCGCGGCGCTGGCGATCCTGGCCGTGGCCGGCCCGGTCCTCAATCCGCGCGCGTCCACCGAAACGGCGAGCAGCGCGCCGCTGCTGGTTCTGGTCGACAACGGCGCTCCCGCCGCCCGCGACTGGCCCCAGCGCGTCCGCCTTGCCGGCGAACTCATCGCGGCCGCGGGCCGCGAAGGACGCGGCGTCGCGCTGGTCGGCCTTGCCGAAGTCCCCGCCCAGATCGCGCTCGGGACTCCAGCCGAAGCGGAGGAACGCCTGCGCGCCCTGCAGCTCAGGCCCCACATGCCGGACCGCCGCCTGCACATGGCCGAACTGCAGTCGCTGCTGACAGTGGCGCCGACGACCGAAATCGCCTGGATCAGCGATGGCATCCGGCTCGATGCCGATCAGACATTCTCCAATGATCTCAAACAGATGGCGCGCGGCGGCACCGTCACGGCCCATTCTGCAACGGCGGCCAACAAGCTGTTTCTCGCGGATGTCGAAAACCTCGCCAATGCACTGACCGTGAAGATCGTCCGCGCCCAGGCCGGCGCGCCGTCGACCGTGCAGGTCCGCGCCAGCGACCAGCGCGGCATCGTGGTCGGAGAGACCGAAACGCTTCTTGCCGCCACCGCCACGGAGGCGACGGCCACCTTCCAGCTGCCGATCGAGGTGCGCAACGCCGTCACCCGCATCGAAATCGTCGGCGAACGATCTGCCGGAGCTGTGCTGCTGGTCGACGACAGCGCCAAGCGCCGCCGTGTCGGTCTGGTCACCGGCGTCACCGCCGATCTGGCCCAGCCGCTCCTGTCGCCGACCTTCTACCTGTCGCGCGCCCTGCAGCCTTTCGCCGATGTGCGCGAGCCGCGCGCCGGCGTCGCCGATCCGATCGGGCAACTGCTCGACCAGAGCCTCTCGGTGCTGATGCTGGCGGACGTGGGCGGCCTCGACAAGGAGGTCGCCGAGCGCATCGGCGGCTTCATCCAGCGCGGCGGCGTGCTGGTCCGCTTCGCCGGCCCGCGCCTTGCCGCCGCCTCCGACGATCTGACGCCGGTGCGCTTGCGAAGGGGCGGCCGCAGCCTCGGCGGCGCCCTGTCCTGGGATGCCCCGAAGACGCTCGCACCGTTCTCGCGTGAAGGGCCTTTCGCCGAGCTCAGCACCCGTGAGGAGGTGACGGTCACACGGCAGATCCTGGCCGAGCCGGACGGCGATCTGTCACGCAAGGTCTGGGCCGCCCTGATTGACGGCACGCCGATCGTCACCGCCGAGCGTCGCGGCCAGGGCCTTGTGGTGCTGTTTCACGTCACCGCCGACACGACCTGGTCAAGCCTGCCGCTCTCCGGCCTGTTCGTCGACATGCTCAAGCGCATCGTGTCGCTGTCCGGCTCCGCCATCGCCGACGCAGACGCAACGGGCGAAAGCCGTGTCGAGACCGTCTCGCCTGTGCTCGTGCTCGATGGTCAGGGCATCTTCCGCGCCCCGCCCGCAACGGCCCGGCCCGTGCCGCGCACCTATGCCGACCGCGCCATCCATCCCCATCCGCCCGGCTTCTATGGTCCGCGCGGCGCAACCCTGGCGGTGAACACCTTGAAATCCTCCGACCGCCCGGTTCCCCTCGACTTCGCCGCAGCCGGCATCGCCACGCGCCAGATCGAACCGGCGCAGACGCGCGATCTGCGTCCGCCGTTGCTCGTGCTGGCGCTGCTCCTGCTCGCTGCCGACACGCTGGCGACGCTCTGGCTCGGCGGCAGGCTCAAGGCGCTCCGCCCACGCGCGGCGGCGGCGTCGCTGATGATCGCACTTGGCGCCATCGGCGCCGTTCATGTCATGCCGATCACAGCGCGGGCCCAGGACGCTCTTCCGCCCGTCACGCGTGAGCAGGTGGCGGCGGCCAGCGCGACGCGGCTGGCCTATGTGACGACCGGCGACCGCCGCGTCGATGACACGAGCAAGGCCGGGCTTGAAGGCCTCACCGCCGCACTGTCGGCACGGACGGCCCTCGAACCCGGCGAGCCCGTCGCTGTCGATCCGGCCCGCGACGAGCTCGGACTTTACCCGATCCTGTACTGGCCCATCGTGGCGGGCAGGCCGCTCCCCGGCGCCGACACGATGCGCCGGCTCGACGCCTTCATGAAGGGCGGCGGCTTCGTGATCTTCGACACCCGGGACGGCGACAGCCAGCGCCCGGGCCGCACAACGCCGGAAAGCGAGTACCTGCGCCAGATGCTCGCCATCGTCGATGTGCCGGAACTGGAGCCGGTCCCGCGCGATCATGTCCTGACCAAGACGTTCTATCTGATCGAGGCCTTTCCCGGCCGCTATGACCGGGGCCAGACATGGGTCGAGGTGCTGCCGCCTCCCGGCCCGGACGGACGCGGCCCGGCCCGCGCGAGCGATGGTGTCTCGCCGCTGGTCATCACTTCGAACGATCTTGCCGCCGCCTGGGCCACGGACAGGCGCGGCGGCCCCCTGTTTCCGCTGCAGGGCTCCAGCCCGCGCCAGCGCGAGATGTCGCTGCGTGGCGGCGTCAACCTCGTGATGTACGCGCTGACCGGCAACTACAAGGCGGATCAGGTGCACGTGCCGGCGCTTCTCGAACGTCTGGGGCAGTAGGCCGTGTACAGCATCAGCCTTTCACCCCTCGTCCCGGTCTGGCTGTTCGCGGCTCTGGCCGCGGTGGCCCTGCTCGGCGTTGCGGCGGCGCTGTATTTCCAGCGTGGCCGCGGCGTCCTGCGCGCTGTGGCGCTGCTGGCCCTGCTCGGCGCGCTGGCCGATCCCTCGCTGGTGCGCGAGGAGCGCGAGCCGGTCAAGGACGTGGTCGCCGTCGTGGTCGATCGCTCAGGGTCGAACCGGCTTGCCGACCGGGCCGAGCAGACCCAGCGCGCCCGTGCGGCGCTCGAACGGCAGCTGGCCAGCATCCCGCAGGTCGAGCCACGCTTTGTCGAGGTCGGGGACGGCGACGGCGCCAATGACGGCACACGTCTGTTCGAGGCCCTCAACGCGACGCTGGCGGACGTCCCCGCCGAGCGCGTGGCCGGCGCGATCTTCATCACCGACGGCGTGGTGCATGACATGCCCGCCTCCGGTCAGGCGCTGGGCCTGAAGGCCCCGCTCCACGCCCTGATCACGGGCCGTGACAGCGAAATCGACCGGCGCGTGACACTGATCGACACGCCACGCTTCGGCATCGTCGGCAAGACAGTCACGATCAGGCTGAAGGTCGACGAAAAGAACGGCACCGGCTCCGGCCGGCTCGTCGTCCGCCGCGACGGCGAGGTGCTGGTCCAACGCAGCGTCAGGACCGGCGAGCCGCTCGAATTGTCCGTCCGCATCGACCGTGGCGGGCCGAATCTCATCGAAGTCGAGGCTGAGGCCCTGCCCAATGAATTGACCACCGCCAACAACCGCGCGGTCATCACCATCGAAGGCGTACGCGACAAGCTCCGCGTGTTGCTGGTCTCGGGCGAACCCCATGCCGGAGAGCGCACCTGGCGCAACCTGCTCAAGTCCGACGCCAACATCGATCTGGTGCATTTCACCATTCTGCGCCCGCCGGAGAAGCAGGACGGCACCCCGATCAACGAACTGTCGCTGATCGCCTTTCCGGTGAGGGACCTGTTCCAGACCAAGATCAAGGAATTCGACCTGATCATCTTCGACCGCTATGCCAACACGTCGATCCTGCCGCTGGTCTACTTCGAAAACATCGTGCGCTATGTCCGCGATGGCGGCGCGCTGATGGTGGCGGCTGGCCCCGAATTCTCGGGAACAGGCACGCTCTACCGCACGCCGCTGTCGGCGGTCCTGCCGGCGCAGCCGGACGGGCGCACCATCGAGGAAGCCTATCGCGCGCGGATTACCGACCGCGGCAAGCGGCATCCGGTGACGCGCGACCTTGCCGGTTCCGAGGTCGAGCCGCCGCGCTGGGGTGAATGGCTGAGGCTGATCTCTGCCCGCGCCAATGACGGCGATGTGGTGATGTCCGGCCCCGGCGACCGCCCGCTTCTGATCACCTCGCGCGAGGGCAAGGGCCGGGTCGGCCTGTTCCTGTCGGACCACGCCTGGCTCTGGGCCCGCGGTTATCGCGAGGGTGGCCCGCATCTTGATCTGCTGCGCCGCCTCAGCCACTGGCTGATGAAGGAGCCAAGCCTGGAGGAAGAGGCGCTCCGTGCGGTCACGCGCGGCCGCACGGTCGAGATCGAACGGCAAACGCTGGGTGACGCGCCCGGCGCCGTCACCATCACCGGGCCGAGCGGCACCGCTCGCTCGCTGCCGCTGGCCAGCGAGAAACCGGGCCTGTTCACAGCGCGCCTGCAGGCAACGGAACTGGGGCTGCACCGACTGCAGTCGGACCAGCTCGTGGCCTTCGTCAGCGTCGGCAGCGACAATCCGCGCGAATTCGTCGACGTACTCAGCGATCCGGCCCGTCTGCGGCCGGTGTCCGAAACGCTCGCCGGATCGACCCGCCGCATCGGACGCGAGGTCGGCTCAGACGTTGACTTGCCCCGGATCGTTCCTGTGCGCTCCGGCACAAGGCTGGCTGGCGGGGACTGGATCGGCCTGCGCATCAGCGATTCAGGCATCGTGCGCGGCGTCTCGCTGATGCCGATGTTCCTCGGCATGGCGGGCCTTGCCCTTCTGCTCGGCGCCCTGATCGCGGGCTGGCTCGGTGAAGGCGGCCGGCGCAGCTGGCGGCGCAAGGCCGAGGCCTGACCTTCACTGTCCGGGCGGCGCGGGCCGCGGACGCACCGCCCCCCTTGCCGCGGCAAGCGCCCCCGGCGCCAGCTCGGCGGCAAGGAAGCGCGCCGGATTGACAGGCCCGGGCAGCACAAGCTGACCTGCAGGGACGACGCCAAAGCCGAAGCGGCGATAATAGGGTTCGTCGCCAACCAGCAGAACCAGCGTCTCTCCTGCTGCGGCCGCGCTGCTCATGCCTGTCCGCATCAGGGCCGAACCGATGCCGACACCCTCGAAGGATGGGTCCACTGTCAACGGTCCCAGGATCAGCGCCGGCACGGCGCCGGCCAGCACCGGCGACTGGCGCACCGATCCAACCAGCAGGCTGCCGACCAGCGCGGAAAAACAGAACTGCGGTGTCGCCGCGCCCCGCCCCTCGCGCAGCCTGAAGGCCGTGCGTGCATAGCGGCCCGGCCCGAAGGCACGTTCATGCAGACGCTCGATCGCGTCGTCATCGAGCGGAGATTCTGGGCGAATGGCGAAATCGAGGCGGGTCATGTTCGGCGCGGGCCACCTACCATGCACGCACCCCCGCGTCCATGACCCGGCGTCTACCAGAGTGCGGAGCGCGGCGCGTCCTCAAGGACCTCCGCCAATCGGCTGCGCGTCGCCCGCGAGGTGCCGACAGGCAGCGCATCAAGCGGGAAGAAGCGCGCCGCCCTGATCTCCCGTGTCGGCGGAGGAGGCCCGTTCCAGTCGAAGTCACGCACCACGAAAACGGCGACATGATCTCGCCGTCCGAGCCGCTCATTCAGAAAGACGCCATGCAGGGCCGCTGCACCCAGCAGGCTGACGCCCGCCTCTTCCCGCAACTCCTTTGCCAGGGCCGCCTCGAGCGTCTCGCCGATCTCGACCCCGCCGCCCGGCAGGTGCCAGCCCGCCGTATAGGTATGCTCAACCAGAAGAACCTGGTCTTCGGCATCGAGAATCATCGCCCGGACCCCCAGCGTCATCGCGCGGGTGGTCAGGAACCAGCGGTGGAGCAGCCATTGCAGCACGCGGTTTGGCAGCAGCAGGTCAGTGGCTTTGCCGTGATCGATCCATTTTTCGTGCGTTTTTTGCATACTAGATCCAAGATACAGCCAAGACATGCCATTCTTGCAACACAAATGAAGACTATGCGGTTCATAGTGATGTCAGGAGCGGCCACGCAGGTCGCAGTGACCCACCGAATCAAAGGACCACGACCATGTTTCTCGCAACCCTGATTTCCATGTTCACCGCGCCCAAGGCCTATGTATGGCAGCCGGCCGTGACGTTGACCGATCCGGTGATCGTGTCGGCGCTGATCCCCCGAACCGGCAGCTGAAGCCGACGCGGTTCAGGCCCTGATGGCTTGACTGGCAGCGTCTGACAGGCCAAGCCCCGGATCAGTCCGGGGCTTTTTGCTGATGCAGGGTCCCGACAAGCAACAGGGGCCAGCCTTGGTTTTCACGCTCGCGCATCTCTCCGACCCACACCTCAACCCGATGCCGAGGATCAGGCCGGTCGATCTGATGGGCAAGCGCGCCATCGGTTATGCCAACTGGGTGCGCTCGCGCCGGCGGCTGCACGACATGGCCCTGCTCGGGCGCGTTCTTGACGACATCGCGGCGCACAATCCCGATCACATCGCCTGCACCGGGGACGTGACCCATATCGGCCTTGCAGCCGAGTTCCCGACCGCCACCGCCTTTCTCGGCCGCCTCGGCCCGAGGGACCGCGTCAGCTTTGTGCCCGGCAATCATGACGCCTATGTCCCGGCAAGCCTGCACGCGCTGGACGACCACATGCGGCCATGGTCCACCTCGGACGACGGCGCAACGGGTTATCCCTGGCTGAAGCGCCGCGGGCCGCTGGCCTTGATCGGCCTCACCTCGGCCGTTCCGACAGGCCCCCTGATGGCCTGGGGCCGGCTGGGAGCAGACCAGCTCGAAAAGGCCGAAATGCTGCTGCACTACGCCGGCCGGCAGGGGCTCACCCGCGTGATCCTGATCCACCACCCGCCTCAGATCGGAGGGGCCAAGCCGGGTCGCGAACTCAAGGACGCGGCGGCATTGGAGGCCATGCTTGCGAGGGCTGGCGCCGAACTCGTCGTGCACGGCCACAACCACCGCACCTCGCTCGCCTGGCTCAATGGGCCATCGCACATGATCCCGGTCGTCGGCGTGGCATCATGCTCGATGGGACCACGCGGCCATGGCGAACACGCCGGCTGGCACCTGTTCCGCTTCGGCGATGGTCCGATCACGCTGGAGCGCCGCGGCCTGACGCCCACGGGCGGGATCGGCCTGCTGGACCAAAGCGTGCTCAAGGCTCCCTAGATACAGCGCCCGCCATCGACCTCGAGCACGGCCCCGGTCACCATCGCCGCCTCGTCCGAACAGACGAACAGGCAGGCATTGGCGATGTCCTGCGGCGTCGACAGACGGCCGAGCGGGATCGAGGCGCGGAACTGCGCCCGCTTCTCGGGTGTATCCTCGCCCATGAAGGTGGCGAGCAGCGGCGTCTCGCCCGCCACGGGCGCGATGGCCACGACCCTGATCCGGTCGGGCGCCAGTTCAACCGCCAGTGACTTCGACACCAGATTCACCGCGCCCTTCGAAGCGTTGTACCAGGTCAGGCCCGGCCTCGGCCTGATGCCCGCCGTCGAGCCGATGTTGCAGATCACTCCGCCGCCGCGGGCGCGGAAATGCGGCACGACCGCCTGGGTGGTCAGGAAGATCGACTTGACGTTGACCGCGAAGACCCGGTCGAACTCGGCTTCCGTCACCTCCATCAACGGTCGGTTGCGATGACTGATGCCGGCATTGTTGACGATGATCCCAAGGTCGCCGAAGCGCTTGATCGTGGCGGCCACCATGCGTTCGACATCGCGCGCCTTCGAGACATCCGCCTTGATCGCAAAGGCGCGCCGCCCGATCGCCTTGGCGACCGCCTTCGCCTTGTCGAGATCAAGATCGACCACCGCGACCTTCGCCCCCTCGCGCGCGAACGTCTCGGCGATGCCCTGACCAAAGCCCTGCCCCGCGCCGGTCACCAGCGCCACCTTGCTTTTCAGTCGCATGAGTTCCCCCCAAGTATCGGTGTCATTCCGGACGCGCCGGAGATGACACAGATCAAACCCAGAGCCGGTTATCAAGCCCGAAGGCGGCCGGATCAAGCGCCACCTTTGCAAGGCCGCGCTCGGCAGGAGCGGGGCCGGTGACCAGCCAGAGCGGGGCCGCATCCATCAGCGCGCCCATGGGCGGCTTGTGGGAAAAGGCCCTGCGAATCTCCGGCAGGTCAAACAGCGGCAACAGCCTGGGGGCGATGCCGCCGGCGATGAACACGCCGCCGACCGCCTTGTAGGCCAACGCCAGATCACCGGCGACGCGCGCCAGCAGCCGGCCGAAAAGGCGGATCGCCCCCTGCGCGACCACATCGCCCGCCTCGGCCCGGACACTGACCATCGCACCATCGAGGCACAGCGCAGCGGTGCCGCCACGCCGCCGCAAGGCCGCATCGAGGCGCGCCAGCCCCGAGCCTGACAGCACGCTTTCGACCGTGACGCGCTCCTCGACGCGCTCCAGCAGCGGCCAGAGCGCAAACTCCTCCTCCGTGACCGGACCCAGTTCGATATGGCCGGCCTCGGTCGGCAGGATCGTGTAACGGCCCTCGTGGCCCACCAGGGCCGCCGCTCCAAAGCCGGTGCCCGGCCCCAGGATGAGCCGCGCGCCCTCGGCTGGCGCACCGGGACAGATCGGCGTCAGGTCGTCAGGCCCCAGGACTGGCAGGCAGGTGGCGAGCGCCTCGAAATCATTCAGGAGCAACCCGTTCTCGACGCCCAGCGCCGCCATCAGCGACAGCGCATCGAAGCTCCAGCCGGCATTGGTCAACTCGGCATGATGCCCGATGACAGGCCCGCCCACAGCCAGAAGAGCTGATCGTGGTGCAGCGCCGGCCCCGGCGAGCGCACGCAGCAGCGCCGCCTCGCAACTCGGCTCGGCCTTGGTGGAAAGGCGCCCGACCGTGCGCGGCGGCTCGCCCGGCGCATCAACGATCGCCACACGGCAATTGGTGCCGCCAATGTCGGCGACGAGCAGCGGATGGGGCAGCGGGGACATCAGGGCTTCTTCGGGGCTGCCACCTCGGGGCGAACGGGGTCCTTCGTGAAGCCCTTGAAGACGTGGTCCGGCGAGGAGGTGTTGTGCTGCGAATGGGTCAGCCGCCCCATCCACACATCCGTGGCCTGCGCCTTGGTGAAGTCGAGGATGTGCTCCTCGCGCCAGCGCCTTGCGCCGGGCTCGCGGACGGCGACGCGCGACACGTCATTGTTGAAATCGGTGACGTACATCGAGCGAAGCGCGGCGAAAGCCTTGCCGCCAGTCACCGGCTTGTCGAGCACCGCGTCGAGCACCATGCGGTTCTCGTCGACGCTCTCCAGCTTCAGGGAGCCGGAATTGCCATCCTTGAACGTCATCTTGAATTCGAGCGTCTTCGGATCAAAGACGATCTCGCTGATGTTCACCACAGGACGGCCCTCCTGCTCGACGGGTCCGAACAGGAAGGACGAGCCATAGGCGTTGAATCTGAGATGCGCCGGCGGCATCGGACGCGCGCGCCAGTAGCCATCCTGCGGATAGACCACCAGCACCTCATACGACTTGTCCTTGCCGAGCTTCCACAGCTGCACGAGATGCAGGCCCTTCTCGACCCGGTCACCGACCCGGAACGTGGTGTCGGCAGGGCGCCAGAAGGTCGGGAAGGTGTAGCCCACAAGCCAGTACTCGATGCTCTCGTAGAAGGTGATCCGGCGCGGCGGCACCGGCGCGGCGAACACGGGATCGCCGGTCATGTCGCAGGCGGTCCAGTCGGCCTCCCAATTGTCCTTCACCAGCCCGCCGATATAGGGCGGATGCGCCGCCTCGATGCGGAAGCGCCGGACTTCAGGCGAAATGGTCTTGATGGTGATGTTGTCCTTCTCCGCGCACAACACCGGCTCGGACTCGTTGATCACCGTCACCGGCACGGCATCGAGCGAGGCCGCGAAGGCCGAGGCGCTGAAGGCGATGGCGGCGAGGGTGGCGGTGATGCGGAGCATATGGATGACCTCTTTACTGTGCGAACTGGAACTCATGGTTCGACAGGCTCACCATGAGGATTGCTGGTTGGCCGAGCCCACGGATCCTCATCCCGAGCCCGCCGAAGGATGACATCGCAAGCGAACTACGTCTGCAACACCGCATAGACATCGCCCGAGTTCGCGTCATGCGGCAAGGACTGGATGTGCAGGATCATCTCGTCAGCGCTGATCGCCTTGTCAAATTCCATCTCCTGGCTTTCGCCAAGCGCGAGATCGAAGCGATAGTCGCCGAGATCCTGCAGGCATTCGATGCAGGCATAGGCAACATCGCGCTGGATCGTGGTGAACTCGAAGGACAGCGCGGCGACAGGCGTCGACAGTCCCTCCAGCACGGCAAGCTCGAAACCCTCGACATCCACCTTGATGAAGGCCGGCACACCATGGACGGCGATCAGCCCGTCCAGCGTCACGCAAGGCACGGTGATGGCATGATCCCAGACCTGGGTTTCCCAGCCCCCCGCGCCCGCAGCGGCCTTGACGAAGTCATCGGAGGCGGTCGACACGGTCGGGTTGGCTGAGTTGACCTTCAGCACAACCTCGCCGGCCACCTTGCCGCAAGCGGCCTGCACCAGCGTGACGTTGACATCACGGCCATGGATCAGCCGGATGGCGCGCGCACAGCCGGGCTGCGGCTCCAGCGCCACGACCTTCGCGCCAAGCCGCCGGAAGGACGAGATGCGGTCCCCCACATGGCTGCCGATGTCGAAGGCGAGCTGGCCGGGCTTCACGAAGCGCGCATACATCGCATCCATCGCGGGCTGGCGGCTCTTGTCGCCATGGTAGACGCGCAATGAGCGATGCAGCGATTTCGCCGTTCCTTTCGGCAGGGCAACACGCGCGTTCATGAGCGGGAAGCCTTCAGCACGGCTTCGACTTCCGGCGGCGCGCTGACATCCTCGGGGATGGCGCAAAGCCCAGACTTCTGGAACCAGCGGCCAAGCGCGGGAGACGCCGTGATCACGGCGAATGGCACGGCCAGAACATAGCCGGCCAGCAGCGGCATCGCCCACCACATCACATGTGGCGAGAGGTACCACAGCGACCCGATCACATAGATGCCGAACAGCAGGTGCGGCCAAAGCCCTTGCAGGGCGGTCATCACCGAGAGCGACTGCGCATCCCGCGACTGGCCGTTCCAGCCGATCTTCGATTTGCCAAAGGCGAGCCCGATCATGAAGATCGTGGTGCGGAATGTCGAGACCGCGCCCTGCAGGAAGGAGAACACCAGTTCGATCGCGGCGGACGCGAGGAACCTCGCCGTCCCGCCCCAGCGCGCCGTGCCGCCCTTGGTGAGCAGGATATCAGCGGCACCAGCGAACTTGGGCGAAAGATACATCACGAAGAACAGCACATAGAGGAAAGCGGCGAGACCGGATGGATAAAACGCCAGCCCCTTGTCCTCGATCACCTTGAATGGCAACAGCGCGATCATCAGCGTCCAGGCCGGCAGCCCGACGAACATCAGGATGGCCCAGACAAGCTGGAAGCGGCTCATCAGCTTGAGGCCCGGAATGTCCATCAGCTTCACGTATTGCAGGTTGCCGAGGCACCAGCGCAGGTCGCGCTTGGCGAATTCGAGCATGGTCGGCGGGTTCTCTTCCCACGAACCGCCCTCTTCGGGATGGACACGCACCTCATAGCCGGCGCGGCGCATCAGCGTCGCCTCGACCTGGTCATGGCTCATCACATGGCCGCCCAGCGGAGGGCCGCCCGGCAGGACCGGCAGATGGCAGGCGTCACGGAACGGCGCGATGCGCACGAAGGCATTGTGGCCCCAGAACGGACCGCAGTCGCCGACCCACCAAGCCTGACCCATCGTGTAGGAGCGCATGCCCTGCCGCATGCCGAACTGGAAGATGCGGGCGAAGGCGCTTTGCGAGGGCATGCCGACGACGAGGCTTTGCAGGATGCCGAGCTTCGGGTGCGCCTGCATCATGCGGGTGTAGGCGATGATTGCCTCGCCGGACATCAGGCTGTCGGCATCGAGCGGCAGCATCAATTCGTAGCGGTCGCCCCAACGCTCGCAGAACTCGCGCACATTGCCAGCCTTGTAGCCGGTGTTGTCGGTGCGGCGGCGATAGATCACGCGGGACGGATCGCCGACCTCACGCGCCCATTCCCGCGCCAGCAGTTCCTCGCGCGCCGCCACCGTTTCGTCATTGCTGTCGGACAGGAGGAAATAGTCATAGGCCGCGCCAAAACCCGTCGCATCAACGCTTTGCTTCACGGTCTTGAGGCGGAAGATCGCCCGGCCCGGATCCTCATTGCGCAGGGTCATGAAGATCGCCGTGCGCAGCGTGATCGGATCGTTGGAATGCCCTGCCGCGGCGAAGGGCGCGACCCGCGCGACGCCATCCCTGACGCCGTGCAGCAGCCACAACCCGATCACGGCGTTCCAGAAGCCGAGGACGGTCCACGGCGCGCCGAAGCCAAAGGCCACGAAGATGATCACGTCGATCACGGTCCAGCCGCCGGCGGCGAGAACGATCGAAAGCCCCCACATCAGGGCAACGAAGGTAGCGACATTCAGCACCAGCACGGTGAGCCGCCGCCGCGTCATCATCGCCCGGGACTGCAGGCCCGCCGGCGTCAGACCGTCGCTCCGCTCGGGCACCGACGTCACATTGGCTTCGGGTGTGAAGTCCTGAGGTTCGGGGCGCTGGTTCATCTTGTGCTCATGGACAATGTGAGAGTGGACCGGCTCTGGTTTGTGCCCCACATAGGGCGCTGCAGCGCTTTGGACGAATCCCTTGACGACAGAGACGGCCCCTCGCCAGATCGGAACCCGCGCGCTCTGGTATGTGGGCGCGCGTGAATGCGCCCTGAATGACGAGATCGTCACCCTGTCGCCGGGCCACGCATTGGTCCGCACCCTCTACAGCGGCGTCAGCCGGGGCACCGAGCGCCTCATCTTCGAAGGCCGCGTGCCAGCGTCGGAGATCGAACGGATGAAAGGCCCGAACATGGCGGGCGCGTTCCCCTTTCCGGTCAAGTACGGCTACTGCGCCGTCGGCGTGGTCGAGGACGGCCCCGCAGACCTGATCGGCCGCAGCGTGTTCGCGCTGCATCCGCACCAGGCCCGCTTCGCACTGCCCCCTGAGCAGCTCACGCTGCTGCCCGCCAGCCTGCCGCCGCGCCGCGCCGTGCTCGCCGCCAACATGGAAACGGCGCTCAACGCGCTGTGGGATTCAAGCGCGGGGCCCGGTGACCGCATCGCGGTGGTTGGAGCGGGCGTGGTCGGCCTGCTGGTCGCATCGCTGGCCGCAAGGCTGCCCGGTGCGGACGTGACGATCGTCGACATCGACACATCCCGCGCCAGCGTCGCCGCGTCGCTCGGCTGCCGCTTCAGCAGCGACGGTGCGGGTGCTGAGGACGCGGACATCGTGTTCCATACCTCTGCCAGCGCGGCAGGCCTCAACAGGGCCATCGCGCTCGCAGGTTTCGAGGGCGCGATCATCGAATTGAGCTGGCATGGCGCAGGCGATACCCCCATCGCGCTCGGCGGGGCGTTCCATTCGCGCCGCCTCAGGCTCATCTCATCCCAGGTCGGCCATGTGTCGGACAGCCGCCGCGCCCGCTGGAGCTATGGCCGCCGCATGGCCAAGGCGCTGGAGCTTCTGGACGATGCGCGGCTCGACGCCCTGATCACCGACGACATCCCCTTCACTGAAGCCCCCTCCCGCCTGCCGGCCTTGTTCGCGCCCGGCGCGAAGGGGCTTACTGCCGTTCTCAGCTACTGAAAGGAATTGCCATGTTCTCCGTCGAAGTCCGCGACCGCATCATGATCGGCCACTCGCTGCCCGATCCGTTCTTCGGGCCTGCCCAGAACATGCATGGCGCGACTTTCGTGGTCGACGTCGCCTTCTTCCGCGAACAGATGACCAGCAAGAACGTCGTGGTCGATATCGGCGCAGCGCTCGACGTGCTGGCCGAGACGCTGAAGCCGCTGAAGTACCAGAACCTCGACGAGGTGCCGCAGTTCAAGGGCATCCTCACCACCACCGAATTCCTCTGCAAGCACATCTTCGACGAGATCGCCAAGGCGGCGAAGGCGGGCGCGCTCGGCGAGGATGGCAAGGGCCTGGCCAAGATCCGCGTCACCTTGCACGAGACCGACCTCGCCCGCGCCTCCTATGAGGCTTCCTTGCCGTGACGCCGGCGGCTTTCGCCATTCCGGGAGATCTGGGCCGCCCGACCGGCGGCTATGCCTATGACAGGCATGTCCTGCGGCTGCTGCCGGCGTTCGGCGTCGATCCCGTGCACGTCCCCTTGCCCGGCTCGTTCCCGGCGCCCACCGACGCGGACCTCGCCGAGACCAGCCGGCTGCTTCTGGCGCAGGATTGGCGCAGCCCTTTGCTGATCGACGGCCTCGCCTATGGGGCATTCCCGACCGGGATGGCGGCGGGTCTCGCAGGCCGCGTGGTGGCGCTCTGCCATCATCCGCTGGCCCTTGAGACGGGCACGCCACCGGCACGCGCCGCTGAACTCAAGCGGCTGGAGAGCGCGGCACTCGGCTATGCCGCCGCCGTGATCGTCACCGGCCATGGCACGCGCGATCTGCTGGTCGGCGAGTTCGGCGTCGATGCCGCCAGGATCACGGTCGCGGAACCCGGCGTCGAACCCAGCCAGCGCGCCCGCGAAACCGCCTTCGGCCAACCGTTGAAGCTGCTCGCCGTCGGTTCGCTCAGCCCGCGCAAGGGCTACGAGGTGCTGATCGAGGCGCTCGTGCCGCTCGCCGCCCTGCCCTGGCATCTCACCATCATCGGCGCGGGCGACGAGGCCTCGCCCTATCCCGCCAGCCTGCGCGCCCTGATCGCGGCGCGCGGCCTCGCCACCCGCATCACGATGCTGGGCGCGATGAGCGAAGCCGAGCTGGACGCACACTACCGCAGCAGCGACCTCTTCGTCATGGCCTCCCATTTCGAAGGCTACGGCATGGTGCTGACCGAGGCGCTGGCACGCGGGTTGCCCATCGTCACGACCCTGTCCGGCCCGGGCGCGGCGGCCCTGCCCGAGTCCGCCGCACAGAAGGTGCCGCCCGGCGATGCCGGCGAATTGTCCGGAGCGATCGCCTATCTGATCGGCGACACGGTCGCCCGCCAGCGCCACGGCGATGCCGCATGGGCCTCCGCCAGCGCCCTTCCCCGCTGGCAGGACACAGCCCGCATCATCGCCGACGTTCTGAAATCGGTGCGACCATGAAAGGCCCTTGCCGATGAGCTTCTCCGCCGAATGGCTGGCCCTGCGCGAGCCGGTCGATCACCGCTCGGTCAACCGCGAACTGGCTGCCTGCGTCAGCGATTGGTTCGGCGCGCCCGACCATATCGCGGTGATGGACCTGGGCTGCGGCGCCGGCTCGAACCTGCGCGGCACCTATATGCTCTTCGGCGACAGCCAGCACTGGACGCTCGTGGACTACGACCCGGTGCTGCTCGGCGCCGCCCGCACACGGCTGATGGCCTGGGCCGACGAGGCCTCCGAAGCCGGGGAAGAACTGCTGCTCGTCAAGGGTGGCAAGCGCCTGATGGTCGACTTTCGCCGCGCCGATCTCAACACCGACCTTGAGCGCGTGCTCGACTGGCGGCCTGACCTTGTGACGGCTGCAGCGCTTTTCGACCTCGTCTCTCCGCGCTGGATCGGCCGCTTTGTCGGTGCGCTCAAGGATCGCAAGCTGCCGCTCTACACGGTCCTGACCTATGACGGCCGCGAGATCTGGCAGCCGCCACATCCGGCGGACGCCGCCATGGTCGCCGCCTTCCACGCGCACCAGCACTCGGACAAGGGGTTCGGCCCCGCCGCAGGCCCGGACGCCTGCATGGTGATGGCCGACGCCTTCCGGACAGCGGGCTACACGGCCGAGACCGGCGAAAGCCCTTGGCTGATGACAGGCGAGGACGCAGCCCTCGTTACGGCGCTGACCGGCGGCATCGCCTCCGCCGTGCACGAGACCGGCAAGGTTCCCGAAGCCGAGATCGCAAGCTGGCTCGCCGCCAAATCGGCTGCCCGGCAGGGCCTTGTCGGCCACCTCGATCTTTTCGCCAGGCCAGCCTGACGGTCGCCTCAGGTCTTTTTCGGCAGCATGCGCCGCAGGACGCCATCCTTGCGGATGAAGTGATGGTGCAATGACGCACCGACATGCATTGCGATGAGGGCCACAAGCAGAAATCCGAACAGCTTGTGCGCGAAAAGGACCCTTGCCGCCGCGCCCTCGTCGGGCTCGACCAGGCCCGGCAGAGAGAACAGCCCAAAAATGTCGAGCGCCGGGTAGAGCGACACGCCGACCCAGCCTGTCATGATCTGGGCGAACAGCACCGCATAGATCGCCCAATGCGTGATGTGGGACACCGTCTTCTGCCATGGCGCCAACGTCGGCTCATCCGGCGGCGCGCCCTTCACCAACCGGTAGCCTAAGCGTGCGATCAGCACGAACAGAAGGATGAAACCGGCGAGCTTGTGGCCCGAATACAGCGCGTTGGTGGTGCCGTCCCAGATGTTGCGCTCGCCACGTTCGGCCATGATCACGCCCACGGGGATCATGACGAACACGAAAGCGGCGGTCACCCAGTGGAACTGGCGCGCCGGCGCGCTGTAGGCGGGCGGTCCGGAGTCGGTCTGCATCATCAGCACCTTCTGGAAACCGGGTCCGGCGGGATGCGCCGACCAACCGACGGATGATGCACTGATGTTCATGCACGGTTCAAGCGCCGGATGTTTGTGTGCCGCTCCTTGAACTGGCCATCCGTGGTTCCACGTATGCAGTTCGAGAAATATGTTGACGGAAAGCATGGTGCTCTGATGAAGGCGAACAAGCGTTCGATGCTCGGCCTTGACCGCGGACAGGACCAGGTGGCGGTCGACCGCGCCATCTCGGAACTCCGCTCTGGCCGGCCCTTGCTGCTCACCGGCGGTGAAGGCGCGGCGTTGATCGTGTCTGCCGAACTGCTCGATGCCGCCTTCGTCGACAAGCTGAATGCGTTTGCAGACGGCAAGGCGCGCCTGACGCTGCCGGCGGCCCGCCTCCGCCGTCTGGGCGCGACGGGCCGCAAGGTCCCGGGCACGGTGGCGCTGCCGGTCATCGACATGGCCCGCATCGAACAGCTGGTGCTGAAGGTCGAGGGCCGGATCGATGCGCCGATCGCGATCGCCAGCGCCATCGACATCAGTGCCCTGGAGCTGGCCGCCCTCTCGCTCATCATTCCCGCGCTGGTGATCGTGCCGGTCGACCCCGCCTCCGTGGCCGACGAACCGCTGGTGCGCGTCGAGGTCACAGCGATCAACAGCTTCCGCAAGTCGCAGGTCGAGGAACTCAGCATTGTCGGGCGCGCGCCCGTTCCGCTTGAGGATGCGCCCAAGACCGAGTTCGTGATCTTCCGCGGCGGCGAAGGCCTGCGCGACCAGGTCGCGATCGTTGTCGGCAAGCTGAACTATGACGAGCCGGTGCACGTCCGCATCCACTCCGCCTGCCTGACCGGCGACCTGTTCGGCTCACTCAAGTGCGATTGCGGCGACCAGCTTCGTGAGACGGTGCGCTGGATGGCGGAAAACGAGGGCGGCATTCTGCTCTATCTCGACCAGGAGGGACGCGGCAACGGCCTCTCCAACAAGATGCGCGCCTATCGCCTGCAGAGCGAGGGCTGGGACACCTATGACGCCGACGAGGTACTCGGTTTTGACCTCGACCAGCGCCGCTTCGATTTCGCCGCCGAGATGCTGAAGCAGCTTGGCGTGAAGCGCGTCGTCGCCATGACCAACAACCCGGTCAAGATCGGCGCGATCCGCCATGCCGGCCTTGAGGTCCAGGCCAGCCGGCGCGTGCTCGGGCGGCCCAACAAGCACAATGTCCAATATCTGGAGTCCAAGCGCGACAGGGCCGGCCACTACATCGACATGGACGCCCTGATGGCGCGCGCCGCGCCCAACGATTGAGGCCTTGATCGGGTCGCCTGCTGCCACGGACAGGCGCGACGTGCCCCCTGTTTTGCGTCTATGATCGTCGCCATGTCTCGGGAATCGGCTCTGGATCAGCACTCTGACGCAACTGCGGAGCCATCGGCCTGGACCCGCGCCGGGACCTTGGCCACAATCGCCATCGTCTGCGTGTTCTGGGGTGCCCTCAACTGGGCCTGGCTCTCGGGAGCCCTGACGATCCCCTGGGACGCCAAGGCCCATTTCCAGCCGCAGCTCCAGTTTCTCGCCGGCTCGCTGGCCCGGGGCGACAGCCCGTTCTGGAACCCCCATGTCTTCGGCGGTCATCCGCAGATCGCGGATCCGCAATCGCTGGTGTTCTCACCCCCGCATGTGATCGCGGCGCTGCTCTTTCCCCGGCCCGGTCCGCTTGTCGGCGATGCGGTCGTGCTCGGCGCGCTTCTGGCGGGGGCGCTGGCGCTGGTCATGCTCTTTCGGGACCGGGACTGGGCGCCGGCAGGGGCGGTGACGGCGGCGCTTGTCTTCGCCTTCGGCGCGGCGGCGGCCTGGCGCATCCAGCACATCGGCCAGGTCATGAGCCTGAGCTATTTCGCCATCGCGCTCTGGCTGATGTCGCGCGCCATCGGCCGGCGCAGTATCCGCTGGGGGCTTCTGGCCGGCCTGTTCGTCGGCCTGATGATCCTCGGACGCGATCAGGTGGCGCTGATCGGCGTCTACACGCTGGCGGGCCTCACCATCGCCGCCTGGCTGCAATCGGCCTCTGTCTGGCGGGCCATCCGCCACAGCCTCAGACCGCTGATCGCGACCGGCGTCGCAGCTGTCCTCACCGCGGCGATCCCAATCCTGTTCACGCTGATGCTCGCCGAACAGTCCAACCGACCGGCCATCGACTATGAGGGCGCGGGGAAAGGCAGCCTGCACCCAGCCTCCCTCCTGACCCTCTTCATCGCCAACCTGTTCGGCGCGGCGGGGCCTCTTGAGAATTTCTGGGGTCAGCCAAGCCCGGCCTGGAACAGCTTTTTCGGCAATGTCGACCTCTACCTCGCCCGCAACATGAGCGTCGCCTATCTCGGCGCCCTGCCGCTGCTGGCCATCCTGGCCGTCGGCATCGTGCGCGGCCGCGCCTGGGATCCACCTGTCAGGGCCATTGCAATCCTGACGGCGCTGGCGCTGTTCTATGCGCTTGGTCGCTACACGCCCGTGTTCGGCGCGCTGTTTCAACTCCTGCCGGGCGTGGCCTATTATCGACGCCCGGCCGACGCCCTGTTCAATTTCGGCGCACTGGCTGCCATTCTGGCCGGCTATTGCGTACATGTGCTGGTCACGCGCACCTCGCCGGAGTTGCGACGCTGGCAATGGCTCGCCATCGCGGCCACGCTCACTGCGGCTTTCGCTGCGGCAGTGTGGCTGGCGCTGCTGCTCGGTCGGACCCGGGTGGCGTGGTCGCCGCTGGTCACTGCCGCAATCCTGTTCGCGCTGAGCGGGGCCATGCTCTGGTTCCTGCGCCGGGCGCAGCTCAGCGCGCCACTCGGCGCAGCGCTGTTCGTGGCTGCCTTGCTCGCCGTCGACCTGTCGACCAGCAACGGCCCGAGCGAGTCCACCGGCCTGCCGACCAGCCAGTATGACGTCCTGCGTCCCGACACCGCCAACCCGACCATCGCGCGCATCAGGGCCGAGCTCGCCCGGACCGCAGCCCCGGACCGGCGCGACCGCGTTGAGTTGCTCGGCATTGATTTTCACTGGCCGAACGTGTCGATGACCCACGGTTTCGACCATGTGCTGGGCTACAATCCGCTGCGGCTGGGTGACTATGCGCGCGCCACCGGCGCCGGCGATCACATCGCGCTGCCCGACCAGCGCAGTTTCAGCCCGCTGTTTCCCGGCTACCGCTCCCTGCTGGCGGATATGCTCGGCCTGCGGTTCATTGTCAGCCGCGTGCCGGTCGAAGAGGTGGACCGTACGCTGCCTGCAGGTGTTCTCCGGCTGATCGGCAGGACGTCGGACGGCTACATCTATGAGAACAGCGCTGCCCTGCCGCGGGTTCTCGTTGTGCCCGAGGCGCGCGAAGCCAACATCGAGGCGATCATCGCAACCGGCATCTGGCCGCGTGATTTCGACCCGCGCCGCATGGTGGCGCTCGCCGAGCTTCCGCCCCCGGCCGCGTGCGCGGCGGCAGGCGCGCCCGGCGCGGCTTCGGCATCCATCCGCAGCTACGGCAACACCATCGTGGCCGTGGATGTCGTATCCCCATCATGCGGCTTTCTCGTCCTGAACGACGCCTGGCAGCGCTGGTGGACCGTCGAAGTCAACGGCCAGCCTGAAACCCTTCTGCGCGGCAACGTGCTGTTCCGGACCGTGCAGGTGCCGGCAGGCCGATCAACTGTGGTGTTCCGCTTTGAGCCGTTCCGCGGGCTTGCCCTCGACGTGGCCGAGCGCCTGCCTCGTCCGCTGACTCGCGCGGTGCTGAATGGCGTCGCGGCCATCGCGCAGCGGTTCTGAAAACACAGCCTGTGCGGCGCGCGGCCTGCCGTCAGATCACTCGGCGGCGCGGTCCGGCACGATCGGCGGCGTCTTGCGCGCCATGCCCCCGCCCGTGCGTGTCGCCTTGGCGGAGCCCTTGCCGCCGCTGGCGCCCAAAGGCGGCAAATCCGAAGCGGTGAAACGCGCTGATGCCGCGTCGGACGCAGGAGCGCGCTCGAGGAACGCGTCGCCGACCTGAATGATCGCCCGCCGCAGTTCGGCATTCTCCGCCTCTATCCGGGCGCGCGCCTTCTCGGCACTGCGCCTAAGCTCAGACAACTCGGAAGAAAGGCTGGTCCGCTCGGCCTTCATGGCCGCCAGCTTCGCCCGCATCTCGTCAAGGTTCGCGTTGAGGGAATGCGTCCGCGCCTCGGCCTCACGGCGGATCGTGCCCTGGGCGGCTTCCAGCCTGGCCTTGTCGGCGACCAGCCCGCGGAGGTCCGCGCTGAGTTTGCCGATCTCCACGCGGCTTGCCTTCTCCTGCGCCGTGATCGTGGCCTTGGCCGCCTGCAGTTCGGTGACGATCTGGGTCTGTGTCGCAAGCGCGTCGTCGCTTGCTTTCAGCCGCTGGCGCAGAGTGTCTCGTTCGCTCAGGAGGGCGGAAAGCTCGACGCCGCGCTGTTCGAAGGCAAAGCGAGTCGTGCTGTGGCCGGCCTGTTCCGCCGCGAAGCTGGCCTGCGTGTCTGCAAGCGTGGCCCTCAGACGCGACAGTTCGGCGGCCTGCGCCGCGCCGAGCGCTTCACTGGCGGACAAGGATGTCTCGAGTTGGTCGCGCTGTCCTGACAAGGCAGCATGGGCGTCGCGCAGCGTGGCCAATGCACCTGCCGTGGCGGCCAGTTCCCGGCTCAGATGGTTGCCGCGATCCGTGGCGGCTTCAAGATCGCGCACGCGCGCGGCCAGCGTCGCCGTCAGGTCCGCGCGCTCGACCCGGAGAGCGGCGATGTCCTTGTCCCGCTCCGCCAGCGCTTCGCCCCGGATCGCAAGGTCAGCCCGCGTTCCGGCATGCCCGGCTTCTTCATCGGCCAGCCGGGCGCGCGTTTGCGCAAGATCGGCCGCGGTGTCCGTCAGCCGCCCGGAAAGGTCGGCAATGTTGACGTCGCGCACGCCGAGCGTGGTCTTCAACTCGGAAATCTGGATATCGAGACCACCGACCTTCGCAAGCGCCTCGGCCCGCAGTGCGGCGCTCTCCTCGCTCCGGCGTTCCAGCTCACGCTGCCTGACCGCATACTCGGCGCGCAGATGGTCGCGCTCGGCGGCGATCTCGTCGACCGAAATCGGGAATGTCAGTTCGGCGCGGCGGCGGGCCAGCCGCTCGGCGCGTCGGCTGATGGCCGGCAGGATCAGGAGCCACAGAAAGGTTGCGGCAAGGAAGCCCAGCGCAGCCAGCATGACAGCTTCAATCACGACAAGCGTCCCCACGTTCTGGGGTGAAACGTTATCACGTTACGGTAAGGACGTCATGGCTGGATTTGAAACCGGCAAGAAAGTTCCGTGACGACCGAAAGGTCTGTCAGAAAGGATTCCATGTCGATTTCGGCGTGAACTTGAGATAGCCGACATTCACGCCAAGCCGGGCGCCGACGCCACTGCGGATCGGCACGACCGTCACGCCGTCGCCTGCGGTGAGCGCGGTGAAGCCGAAGCCGGCGATGAAATAGACGGAACCGTCGACCCCCCCGAAGCGCTGGAAGATCGCATCGGTGCGCGGCATGTTGTAGACCAGCATCATGGTGCGCGCGCCGTCGCCGCCGAAGTCGAAGCCGAGCGACGGCCCCTGCCAGAACACGCGCCGGTCTCCGGCGTTGCGGGTGTAAAGCGTGCCCTCGCCGAACCTCAGTCCGGCCACGAACGCGCCCGACCCCTCCTGGCCCAGGACATAGCCGTTGGGCTCGCCCCAGCGGCGCACGGCTTCCTCGATCGCCAGCGCGAGGCCGCGCGAGACGTTGCCGAAGAACTTGTGCCCTGACCCGATCAGCTCGGCCGGCTTGAAGGTGCCGCCATTGCCCTGCTGCGCAGAGGCGGAATGCGGGGCAAGGCCGGTCATGGCCACCAGCAAAAACGCCAGCATCGCGAAACGGATTGGCAACCTCATCTGCAACACGACCTCCTGGCGAAACACGGGCGTCAACCTTTCGGTTACATGTCAGCCTGTAGCTGACCAGATGTAATTCATACGGGACCGGATCGTGACGCCGGAACCGAATCACACGCGACAGGATCATCTGCGATGACGGCCAATGCAAGGCATCGGACCTGGTTCGACCGCGCGGCTCCGGCGATAGTGGCGCTCGGCCTGTGCGTGTCAGCGGTGGATGCATCGGGCGCAGGCGCAGACAGCCGCCTGCCAACCCTGCCGGAATTGCCCAAGATCAGCGAACTCGTACCGATCCAGCACAGCAGCGGGCTGGCGCTTGATGGCATCGACCCTGTGTCCTATTTCACGTCAGGTCGCGCAATCGGCGGCCGGGCGCAGTTTGAACTCATGCACAACGGCATCGTCTGGCGTTTCGCCAACGCCGCAAACCGCAGTGCATTCGCGCGCAATCCAGAGGTCTACAGCCCGATTTTCGGCGGATATGATCCGGTCGGCGTGGCGGGCGGGCGCGCGGTCACCTCCAATCCGGAATACTTCCTGATCGCGGACGGCGGGCTGCTGCTGTTCCGCAATTCACAGAACAAGGCCAGATGGCTGGCCGAGCCGGACCTGCGCGCCGTGGCGCAACGCAACTGGTCGGCGGTGGAAACTCAGTTGGTGCACTGAACCGCGAGCAGGACGGGCTGAACCAGCCCTTCGTCCGCAACGGCGATGAAGGGCGGATTGCCGAACCCGCCATCCGACCCGCTGTACATCAGCGCCCGACCATCGAAGCCGCGCACGCTGCCGCCCGCTGCAGCCAGAACGGCCTCGCCTGCGGCAATGTCCCACGCCATGGTGCGGCCGTGCCGCACGAGGATGTCAGCCCTGCCTTCGGCGAGGAAGCCGAACTTGATCGCCGATGAGGCCGGCATCAGCGACGACACCCCGCAGCGCCTCAAGGCGGCGTCCGACCGAGCGTCGCCATTCCGGCGGCTGACGAGCGCCCGTGTCGGCTCGGCGGTCGCCCGGTTGCGCACATGCAGCGGCTCCGACCGGGCCGGCGGCGACAGATCTGGGCCGAGATCGACGCCAAAGCATGTCTCGCCGGCGTACCATGCCCGCTGCAGCGCGGGCGCCACGATCGCGCCAGCGACGGGGCGTCCGTGATGGATGGCCGCGAGGCAGACGCAGAATTCCTTGCCATGGGCGAGGAACTCGTCGGTTCCATCCAGCGGGTCCAGCAGCAGGAACGTCCCGTCGCCGGCAGCCGCATGGGACTCCGATTCCTCGCTCACCAGCTGAGCCTCGAGCGAGAGCTCGGCCAGGGCTTTTCTCACAGCCGCATCGGCGGCATGGTCGGCCTCCGAAACGACCGAACCATCGGTCTTCTCGGTCCGCGCGGTTTGTCCGCACCAGAAGTCCATCAGCGCCTGCGCGCCAGCGAGAGACGCCACGAACAGCTTGTAGGCAAGCTGATCTTGCATCAGCCCAAGGAAGTTCGCGGGAATGAGGGGCATGACGGGCACGGGGCCGAACTTTCCGCGGCTGCAATTCCAGCGTGTGGGCCGGAAGGGTCTTACCATCCGCTTTGCAAGGCCGCACGCGGCCCGCTACACCGAGACACATACACTATAACGATTCGCCGCTCAAATGGGAGTGCAGCAATGATGACAGACGCGCCGGCAAACATCGCGGCAGTCACGCTGGAAGGCCTTGATCTGGCGAGCCTGCTCTGCAGCCGCGTTTGCCATGACGTGATCAGTCCGGTCGGGGCGATCGTCAACGGCATCGAACTGTATGACACCGGCGACGCGTCGATGAAGGAGTTCTCGATCGATCTCGTCCGAAAGAGCTCGCGCCAGGCCTCCGCCAGGCTGCAGTTCGCACGCATCGCCTTCGGCGCCGCGGGATCGGCAGGCGCGATGATCGACACGGGCGATGCGGGCAACGTCGCGGCGTCCTTCTTCGCGGACGAAAAGGTCAAGCTGTCGTGGCATGTTCCGCGTGCGCTGCTGCCCAAGAACCAGGTCAAACTTGTCCTGAACCTGCTGATGATCGGGGCGGGCGCCATTCCGCGCGGCGGCTCCCTCGTGGTCGACGCCACCGTCGATGGCGAGCAGGGCCGCTTCACCATTACAGCCACCGGCATCAACGCCCGAATACCGCCCCATGCCGCCGACCTGCTCGCCGGCCGGGCCAGCAACGGGGTGGTCGACGCCCACGCCATCCAGCCCTACTATGCCGGGCAGGTTGCACGCGCCGCCGGGCTTGACGTCGACCTCAAGCTCGACGGCGAAACCGTCACCATTACGGCGGCGCCGCCGGCTGCCTGAATGGGGCTGCAAAGCCGCAACGTTGTTTACGATTTCAGCGACATTTCAACCGATCATTCACCCTTAGCGACGATGGTGAGCGCTCACAGTAGCTGTAGCGTAGGTTGCATCGTCGCGCATGGACGAACTCCTCACAGAGTTTTTGACGGAATCCCACGAGCACCTTGAGACCGTGGACCGTCAGATGGTCGAGTTCGAGAGCAACCCCTCGAACGTCGATATCCTGCGCAATGTCTTCCGCATGCTGCATACCATCAAGGGCACCTGCGGCTTCCTCGGCCTTCCCCGGCTGGAGGCGATTGCCCATGCTGGCGAAACACTCCTCGGCCGCCTGCGCGACGGAGCGCCGGCGACGCCCGCGATGGTTACGCTGATCCTGAAGGTGATCGACCGCATCAAGCTGATCCTTCAGGCGCTGGCAACCGCCGGCATGGAACCGGACGGCGACGACAGCGACCTGATCAACGCACTTGATGCCGCCTGGGCCATGACGGACCCGCCCGGGACTGCACCCGCCGGCCGGGCGGGGGAAGCGGCGGCCGCTCAGGCCCCGGCCCCAAGGCCCGGCGAAGCCTCAGCCGACGAGCTTGAACGTGCCTTCCGTGCGACTGAAGGCCCGGATCTGACCGCGCCCCCCGCGCCAAAACCGGCACCCACGCCAGCTCCCGCCCCGGTTGCCGACGAACCCGGCGAGGCACGGCCCGGAAACCAGACCATCCGCGTTCAGGTCGGCACCCTCGAACACCTGATGACCATGGTGTCCGAACTCGTTCTGACCCGCAACCAGCTGATCGAGATCGCCCGGCGGGAGGACGACCAGCACTTCAAGCTGCCGCTGCAGCGCCTTTCTCACATCACCGCCGAACTGCAGGACGGCGTGATGAAGACGCGCATGCAGCCGGTCGGGAATGCCTGGAACAAGCTGCCCCGCCTCGTCCGCGATCTGTCCGCCGAACTCGGCAAGAAGATCGACCTTGTCATGGACGGAGCCGACACCGAACTCGACCGCCAGGTGCTGGAGTTGATCAAGGACCCGCTGATGCACATGGTCCGCAATTCCGCCGACCATGGCATCGAACGCCCGGCCGAGCGTCTGGCCAAGGGCAAGTCCGAGACCGGCCGCATCCGGCTCAGCGCCGGCCATGAAGGCGGCTCGATCACGATCCGCATCGCCGACGACGGCAAGGGTCTCGACGTCGCCCGCATCCGCGCAAAGGCGCTTGAGGCAGGGCTCGCGAGCGCAGCCGAGCTTGATAGGATGACCGACGCGCAGGTGTCGCGCTATATCCTCCATGCAGGCTTCTCCACCGCCGCTTCAGTCTCCAGCGTGTCCGGCCGCGGCGTCGGCATGGATGTGGTCAAGTCCAATGTCGAAGCCATCGGCGGCGCCATCGACATCACCTCTGAGCGGGACCGCGGCACGACCTTTTCGGTCAAGATTCCGCTGACGCTCGCGATCGTTTCGGTGCTGATCGTGACTGTCGCGGACCAGCGTTACGCCGTCCCGCAAGCCGCTGTGAGGGAACTCGTGCGCGTGCGTCCCGGCAGCGATCATGCGGTCGAAACCGTCAACGGCGCCAGCGTCCTCAGGTTGCGCGAACGGCTGCTGCCGGTGGTGACGCTGTCATCGCTGCTTCAGGCTGGCGAAAGCGCCCCGGAGACGGGCTTCGTCGTGGTGATCCAGTTCGGGCAGCAGCAATTCGGCCTTCTGGTCGATGCCGTGCTGCAGACGGAGGAAATCGTGGTCAAGCCGCTGAACAGCGGGCTGAAGTCAATTCCCCTGTTCTCGGGCAACACGATTCTGGGCGACGGCGCCGTGGTGCTGATCCTTGATGCCAACGGGATTGCGCGCCTCATCGGTGACAGCGAAGCCAACGACGGTATCAAGGAGGCCGGAGCCAACCCATCCCCCGAAGAGGATAGCACCAGCGAAACAATCCTCGTTTTCCAGTGCAGTGGCGCGGTCAGGGCCGTGCCACTGTCGCTGGTGACGCGGCTTGAGGAAATCGATGCAACGCGGATCGAGCAGGCCTCGGGCCGGCCGCTCGTGCAGTATCGCGGCAAGCTCATGCCGATCATCAGGGGCAGCGAGGCCATGCGCCTGCCGGACAGCGGGCTTCAGCCGATTGTGATCTTTTCGGATGGCCACCGCAGCATGGGCATGGCTGTCGATGCGATTCTCGACATCGTCACGCAGCCGGTCGACATCGACTTCAGCGACCATGAAAAAGGTGTTCTCGGCTCGGCCTTGATCGCCGGCCGCGCCACCGAGGTGATCGATCTCGCCCACTATCTGACGCAGGCTTATCCCGACTGGCTGGCCACGCCCAGGGCCGCCGCAGAGGCAACGCCATCCCGTGTCTTGCTGGTCGAACAGTCCAGCTTCCTGCGCGACATGCTGCTGCCGGTGATCAGGGCTGCGGGCCATACGCCGGTGCCCTGCTCCGGCCTGAGCGAGGCTTTGGCGGCGCTCGAGGCTCAGGCAGGCGTCGGCATGATCGTGGCGGACGTGGAAAATGATGCGAGCGGTGGTCTTGATCTGGTCAAGGCCCTCGCTGGCCACCCCCGCCACGGGCATGTCGCCGTCATAGGCCTCGTCTCTATCCCGCACCCCGAACTGGCCACTCGCGCCCATTCTGTCGGCCTTGGCGAACTGGTCGCCAAGTTCGACCGGCCGGCCCTGCTTGCCGCCCTGCGGCGCGCGCCCACCGGCATACGCGAGGCCGCATGACCGCCAAGCGAGCAGAGACAGGCCTCCTTGCCTCCACAAGCGCCGAGAACGGCGGCGAAGTCGCCTATGTCGCGATGAAGGTGGGCGGGCAGACGTTTGGACTGCCCATCAACGATGTCCATGAAGTGTTCTCGGTCAACAGGATCACCCCGGTGCCGCTCGCCCCGTCGATGGTCACAGGACTGATCAACCTGCGTGGTCGGGTGGTCACAGCCATCTGTCTGCGGACCTTGCTGTGCATGGACGAGACGCCCGGCCGTCGGGAGCGCATGGCGGTCGGCGTCGAGAGCGGCGGCGAACCCTTTGCGCTGCTCGTCGACGGCATCGGCGACGTGATGCGTCTGCCGGCATCGACCCTCGAACCGTGCCCGGTCCACATCGGGGCAGCGTGGAGGGCCGTGTCGCAAGGCGTCCACAGGCTCGATACCGGGATTATCGTGATCCTTGATTTGAAACGCACCCTTGGAACCATGCAACGCGCAGCTTGAGCCCGCCAGCGCCATTTTAGGACAAGCACAAATGAAAACCTGCCTGGTAGTTGATGATTCAGCGGTGATCCGGAAAGTCGCCCGGCGGATTCTGGAGGGCCTGTCCTTCCAGGTTAGCGAGGCCGAAGATGGCGCGCAGGCCATGGAGCTTTGCCAGCAGCGCATGCCGGATGCGATCCTGCTCGATCTGAACATGCCTGTGATGGACGGCTTCGACTTTCTCAGGGCCTTGCGCGCCCTGCCGCTCGGCAAGGCTCCGAAGGTGGTCTTCTGCACGACCGAGAACGACATCGCCCAGATCGCGCGGGCCATGCATGCAGGCGCCAACGAGTACGTCATGAAGCCGTTCGACGCCGAGATCCTGATCTCGAAGTTTCAGCAGGTGGGCCTTGACTGAGGAGTGGCGGAGAGCCGTTGCACACCATCCGATATTCTGAAGGCAAGCCCGAAAGGCTTCAATGACCCCTTCTCCGCGTCAGAATGACAGCGCAACCCAGGCCGCCAGGGCCCGGGTGCTGATTATCGACGACTCGGTCGTGGCGCGCGGTCTTTTCAGCCGCTGGATCAGCGAACATCCTGCCCTTGCTGTGATCGGCGTGGCGGCGGACGGGACGAGCGCGATCGCCGCCGCCGAGCGGCACCGGCCCGACATCATCGTTCTCGATCTTGAAATGCCCGTTTCTGACGGGTTGGAGACGCTGCGGGAGCTGCGCCGAGCGAGCCCCGCTAGCCGCATCATGGTGGCGTCCTGCCTGACCGCGCGCCACACACCGCTGGTGCTGGAATGCCAGGCTCTGGGCGCGCTCGAAATCCTGACCAAGCCGGACCGCAATCGCGACCTGACCATGTCGACAAGCTTCCGCGATGTGTTCCTGAGCACGCTTGAAAGGCTCATCAGCGCGAAGAGCCTGCCTCCAGGACGCCAGCGCCCCACCCTCGCCCTGCTTGGCGCCGGCACGCGAATCCAGGCCGACGATCATGCGAAGCCGGTGGCCTTGGAGGCTGCGGAAACCAGGCCCGAGGTTGCGCCGAGGGCATTGCTGATCGGAGCCTCCACAGGCGGTCCTAAGGCGATCACGCGCGTGCTCGACCATCTCGGGCCTGCCATCGCGCTGCTGCCTGTGATCGTCATCCAGCACATGCCCGCCCTGTTCACCGCCTCTTTCGCGCAGCAGTTGGCCTCGCGTTTCCGGCAACCGGTGGCGGAAGCGTGTCACCGCGAGGAGCCCCTCGGCGGCCGCATCTACATCGCGCCGGGCGGCCGCCACCTGAGGCTTGAGCGCTGCGGGGGCCGGCCGCGCTTCTGCCTGGACGATGGCCCCGCCGTCAGCTTCTGCAAGCCGGCAATCGATCTGACCTTCACTGACGCCGCAGCTGTCTACGGGGCGTCGGCTCTCGGCGTCGTGCTGACCGGCATGGGCAGCGATGGCACGGTCGGCGCCCGGCAGTTGCGTGATTCAGGGGCGCGGATCATCGTGCAGGACGAGGCGACCAGCGTTGTCTGGGGCATGCCGGGCTCCATCGTCCGGCAGGGGCTCGCCGATCAGACGCTTGGCATCGACGAGATCGGGCCTGCACTGAGCCGCATGATTCTCGGGAGTTCACCGCAATGACAGACAGCGAGTTCGCCTGGCTGTGCGAGTTCCTGCGCAAACGCTCAGGCCTCGCCCTGTCCGCAGAGAAGCGGTACCTCGCCGAAGGCCGCCTCGGCGCCGTCTGCCGCAGGCATGCTTTGCCGGACCTGGGCACGCTCGTCCGTCGCCTCATGGCGGGCGACCCCAGGCTTGAGACCGCGACCATCGAGGCCATGACGACAAACGAGACGCTTTTCTTCCGCGACGCCTGCCCATTCAACCATGTGCGTGATGTTGTGTTGCCGGCCCTGCAATCGGCCCGCCGTGCAGAACGCGTCCTGCGCATCTGGTGCGCTGGCGCCTCGAGCGGACAGGAGCCCTACTCGATCGCCATGTTGATCGACGAGTTCAGGCCAATCCTGCCAGGCTGGCGCTTCGATATCCTGGCGACTGACATCTCCGGCGAAATGGTCGAGCGCGGCCGCTCGGGACTGTACTCGCAGTTCGAGGTGCAGCGCGGCCTTCCGATACGCCTGCTGCTGAAGCACTTCGCACGGCAAGGTGATCGCTGGCGTCTGTCGGATCGGATTCGCCAGATGGTGACATTCAAGACGCACAACCTGCTCGATCCATGCCAGCATTTTGGACAGTTCGACCTCATCCTGTGCCGGAATCTGCTCATCTACCTTGACCGTCCGACCAAGGGCGCAGTGCTCGAAGCGCTGCATCGGCAGATGCGGCCTGACGGCTTCCTGATGCTCGGCGCCACCGAAACGGCCCATGGCGTCAGCGACCTGTTCGATGCGGATCCGGATCGCCGCGGCCTGCACCGCAGCAGCAAGGCGGCCGCGCGCGCCGTCAGCGGGGAGAAGGTCATGCGGCCGGTCGCAGTGTCATCTGCACCGGTGCGCACGCGGCCTGCCGCCCTGGAACCAGTCCAGCGCCCGCCCCTGCGCCTTGTCACGCAGAAGACCGCAAACGGCTGAGACCCATCGACGCCAGCGGCTCGGCGACCCTGCCCCGCCGGACGCACGAACCAGAAAACCCCGGGCTCGCGCCCGGGGCTTTCTGGTCGGTCCATGTGTGATCCGGCGCGCACGCCGGACAGGCTGCAATCAGGCCGGGATCCGCTCTTCCGATTCAGACGGCTCGCGCAGCACATAGCCACGGCCCCAGACCGTCTCGATGTAGTTCTTGCCATCGGAGGCATTGGCCAGCTTCTTGCGCAGCTTGCAGATGAACACGTCGATGATCTTGAGCTCCGGCTCGTCCATGCCGCCATAAAGATGGTTGAGGAACATTTCCTTGGTCAGCGTCGTGCCCTTGCGAAGGGAGAGCAGCTCGAGCATCTGGTATTCCTTGCCGGTCAGATGCACGCGCTGGCCGTCAACTTCCACCGTCTTGGTATCGAGGTTGACGATCAGGTCGCCGGTCGTGATCACCGACTGGGCATGGCCCTTCGAGCGCCGGACGATCGCATGGATGCGGGCGACGAGCTCATCCTTGTGGAATGGCTTGGTCAGATAGTCGTCAGCCCCGAAGCCGAGGCCGCGGACCTTGTCCTCGATGCCGGCCAGGCCGGACAGAATGAGAATGGGGGTCTTGACCTTGGCGACGCGCAATGAGCGCAGAACCTCGTAACCCGACATGTCGGGGAGGTTCAGATCAAGCAGGATGATATCGTAGTCGTAGAGCTTGCCAAGGTCGACGCCTTCTTCACCAAGGTCGGTGGTGTAGACGTTGAAGCTCTCCGACTTGAGCATCAGCTCAATGCTTTGAGCAGTCGCGCTGTCATCTTCAATCAGCAGAACGCGCATGTCCCATCGTCCTCGTTTTCGTCCTTGTGGAAGCCGCCAACCCGTCCGCGCCGCGACCGCATCACGGACCGCAAGCACCGAATCGCCAACCGTTCGAACACCACGCGACACGCTACGAACACAGTGGTTAACAAAGTGTGAGTCGCGAGCGCAAGTCCTGTTGTGCGGATTGAGTCAAGTTGAATCAAATTGTTTCAACCGATTTGAACCAACCCGTCCGCACAACCAGCCGAGCTGGTGATCTTGGGGCCACGACGAACCGTGCTTTCGCATGGACACATGGACCCTCGACATGTTCATTGTTAACCACGCGGGTAAACGAATCGTTTACGGCGGGTTTCTCCTCACAAAATTTCACAATGTTCTAAAGCGGTTCGCGGTCGTAGCGGTTCCATTTGACGAAGTCGGGGCATGAGTGCTGACAAAACACCGTTGCTGACCTCGCTGGACGCAGCGCTCGACGGGATCGGGCCGGTCAATGTCTATGGACGCGTGGCTGCCGTGCAGGGACTGCTCGTGGAAATTGCAGGGCCGGTCGGCGCTATGAGCCTTGGCGGGCGGCTCGACATCGAGATCGGCTCCGGCGTGACAGTACCGTGCGAGGTTGTCGGCTTTGACGGCGAGCGCGCTCTGGTCATGCCCTTCGGTCCCCTCGAAGGCATTCGGCGCGGCTGCCCCGCGCATGTCCGGCGGTCGCACCCCGGAATCCGCCCGTCACGGGGCTGGCTTGGACGGGTGATCGATGCTTTCGGCCGCCCGATCGACGGCGGCCCGCCGCTGCCCGAGGGAGACCGGCTCTATCCGTTTCGCGCCGACCCGCCGCCCGCCCATGCCCGTCGCCGCGTGGGGGCGCCGCTTGATCTTGGGGTCAGGGCGATGAACGCCTTCCTGACCTGCTGCACCGGCCAGCGCATGGGCATCTTCGCCGGGTCGGGCGTGGGCAAATCAGTTCTGCTCTCCATGCTGGCCCGCAATGCAGCCTGCGACGTGTCCGTCATCGGCCTGATCGGCGAACGCGGTCGCGAGGTGCAGGAGTTCCTGCAGGACGACCTCGGTGCGGAGGGGCTGGCACGCTCCGTCGTGATCGTCGCAACCTCCGATGAGCCGGCATTGATGCGCAAGCAGGCAGCCTACATGACCTTCGCCCTGGCGGAGTTCTTCCGCGATCAGGATGCGCAGGTTCTGTGCATGATGGATTCGGTCACGCGCTTCGCCATGGCCCAGCGCGAGATCGGCCTTGCGGCGGGCGAGCCGCCCACCACAAAGGGCTACACGCCGACAGTGTTCAGCGAGTTGCCGCGCCTGCTGGAGCGGGCCGGCCCCGGCGCGGGAGCCGGCGCCATCACAGGGCTCTTTACGGTGCTGGTCGACGGCGACGACCACAACGAGCCCGTGGCGGATGCCGTGCGCGGCATCCTGGATGGCCATATCGTCATGGAGCGGGCAATCGCCGAGCGCGGCCGCTACCCGGCCATCAACATCCTCAAATCCGTGTCCCGGACGATGCCGAAGTCGGCGAACCCCGCGTATTGGCCAATGGTCCAGAAGGCCCGCCAGACCCTTGGCACTTATGCGGATATGGAGGAATTGATCAGGCTTGGCGCCTATCGGCCGGGCTCGTCGGCGGAGGTCGACGAGGCGATACGGCTCAATCCGGCGCTCGAGGGCTTCCTGACCCAGGGCAAGGATGAAGCGTCGTCTCTGGAGGAGAGCTACAGAATGCTCGCCGAAATCATGGCGAACTGACATCGATCAGCAGAAAAATGCAGATCCGGTAACGAAAGATCAACCAGCATCGGTCAGGTTGGGAGTGTCTCGCGAAGGTCTTTGATTGTGGCCGGTCAGTCCAAGGGCTGGCGGACGGCCAGCGTTTGGGGAGTAACAGACCATCATGAAGTCGCGAGAGACCCTGATCCGTCTCAAGCGTTTCCAGGTAGACGAAAAGCGTCGCCGGGTTGCGCAGATCGAGATGATGATCGCTGATTTCGAGCGCATGGCCAACGAACTTGATCGCGAGATCAAGGCCGAGGAAGCGCGTTCGGGTATCAACGATACGGCACATTTCGCCTATCCGACCTATGCCAAGGCAGCCAAGGGCCGCCGCGACAACCTTCAGCAGTCGGCGGACAACCTGCGTGGCCAGCTCGACGAAGCCAAGGCCGCTTTGGCCGAAGCCTTCGAAGAGATGAAGAAGGTCGAGATCCTCGATGACCGCGAAAAGACCGCTGAGCGCGCCGTGCAAGGCGTGCGCGACCAGGCGGCCATGGACGCCATCGGCCTGCGCATGACGCGCGGCTGACCGCAGTCCTCAGGTCTCGTAAACCGGGATATGCGGCGCCGCATCGCGCCGCATTTTGCCCTTGAGGCGCGGATCGTCATCGACCTCGATCGCGCACTTGTAGGGCCGGAAGCCCGAGCGCTGATAGAAGGCCAGCGCGCGCGGATCATCGAAGTGGCAGGTGTGGACCCACACCCGGTCGATCCCTGATCGCCAGGCCAGCGCCAGCGCCCGGTTCATCATCCAGCGGCCGCCGCCGCCACCGACCTCGCTGTCAAACAGGCCGAAAAAGGCGATCTCGCAGGCGCCTGCCTCGCGGAAGTCGAGTTCAAGCAGGCCACAATCCACGCCATCGCGTTGCAACGCATGGACCTCAACGGCGGGGTGCCACAGGATCGCGTCGAGACGCGATCGCTCCAGCACCAGCCGGCTGAACCACATCCAGCGCTCGCCCAGGGTCCGGTAGATCGCAAGGTAACGCTCCGTTTCACCCATGGACAGCCTGCGAAGCGCCAGCCCGTCCGTGCCCGGCGGGTCCGGACGGAGCGCAGGCTGCACCCGCATCTCAAGGAAAGTGACGACCGTGGCCATCTTGCCCGGTGGAACAAAGGTGTAGCCCTCAAGGTTGAGGATGATGCCGTGTGCGCTCATGGTCATTGTGTTCCATGCGAATCCAAGCTCAACTGACTCAGGTTGCGCGCCTCGCCCTGCGCGGCAACGCCGAGACTGTGACACAGGCACGGTCGGAGCCCAACACAGGAGACGACAGTGTCCAGGCCAGCAATCATCATGGCGTCCGCCCTTCTTCTTGCGATGCTCGGACCGGGCGCGGCCCAGCATGCCAGCCACGGCGCGCCTGCCGCGCCGTCGGCGTCTGCTGCGACGAAAGCCTATCAGGCCGTCAACGCCAGAATGCACAAGGACATGGACATCCGTTTCTCCGGCGACGCCGATGTCGATTTCGTCCGCGGCATGATCCCGCATCACATCGCGGCGGTCGAAATGGCGAAGATCGTCCTGGAGCATGGCAAGGATGCGGAGCTGAAGAAACTCGCGACCGGGATCGTTGCTGCCCAGGACAAGGAGATCGCGTTCATGCGCGAGTGGCTGAAGAAGCGCGGCAGCTGAGGCATGCTCGCACGCCTGAAGGACTACCTCTGGCCGCTGGTCGGCATCGTCGCGGTGATCTGGTCCGTCCGGCTGCTCTATTTCAAGCTCGAGGCCGAGGCCGCGACCAATCCGCTGATCAAGGCGGCGCTCGACAAGGGCGACATTCTCTCCAACATCGCGACCATCGCGCGGGTCATCGGCGGCAAGGTAGCCGCGATCCCGCCAGATGGCTTCGCCCTCGCGACGCTGTCGGCGATCCTCGCCTACCTCGCCCTCGGCTGGTATGACAAGCTCGCGCTGATGCACCTGAAGAAGGACAGGGGCATTTCGTTCCCTTATGTCGCCACCACGGCCTTCGTGACCTATGCGATCGCCCACAACATCGGGGCGAGCGTGCTGTCCGGCGGCGCGGTGCGCTACCGGGCCTATACGGCCAAGGGGCTGACAGGTCCTGAGGTGGCGATCCTGGTCGCCATCTGCACGCTGACCTTCTTCTACGCCACGGCCCTGATGCTCGGCTTCGCGCTGATCGGCGCGCCGCATCTGCTGGAGCCGATGGCGCAACTGTCAGGCTGGTTCGCTGTCTCGGAAACCACGGCGCGGCTGGCCGGCCTCGCGCTGCTGACCGCCTGCATGTTCTACATGATCGGGGCTTTGCTCGAATTGCCGGCGCTCACCATCAAGGGCACGGAGGTGGCCTATCCAAAGGCCCGGATCGTGGCGATCCAGACCGTGATCGCCCCGCTCGAGATCATCGGCGCCGCCGGCATCATCTACTTCGCCCTCCCCGCAGAGAACCACCCCGGCTTCCTCCTCGTCCTCGGGGCGTTCCTGCTGTCGTTTTCCGCCGGCCTCGTCAGCCAAGTGCCGGGCGGCGTAGGCGTGATGGAGGCCATTTTTCTCGCCCTGATGACCGATGTGCCGGCCTCGTCGGTTTTCGCGGCGCTGCTGGTCTGGCGGCTGCTCTATCTGATCCTGCCGCTGGTCGTCGCCATCCCCGTCGTGCTCCTGTTCGAGCGGGCGCGCTATGCGGCCGGGCACCCCAAACCCGTATGACGCCTGTTGTCCGTCAGGAGATCGCCATGGCCTTCGTTTGCGACATTCCCGCCGTGCCCACCACCCAGACCGATGATGACGCCGTCCGGATCACGCGCTGGGATTTCGCGCCCGGCGCCGTCACCGGCTGGCACAGCCACGGCTGGCCCTATTTCGTGATCATGCTGACGCCGGGCATCCTGCGCGTCCACAACGGAACGGATATCAGCGATACGGCCCTCGCCGCCGGCCAGAGCTACATGCGCCCCGCCGGCATCACCCACGACGTGATGAACGGCTCGGACCACCCGATCGCCTTCATCGAGATCGAGGTGAAGCGCCCGGACAGGCTGGTGATGCTGCCGGAGGGGTGAGGAGGCGCGGCGCAGAAGCGATGGTCTCGGCAATGTCGTCAGACGCCTACGGGTCGTTTGGCGAAGAAATTATTCGAACTGGCGCAACTGATATCAAAACGGCGTCATTTCACCGCAATTCCAAAAGACAACATGCAGATCATGCATAGGTCATTCTGTACGGCGATATGCGATGGAAGGGGCGAGGATTGACTGAACGAATTGGTTGTACAGAAACCACTGCCGTCAGTTGGCCGCTTCTTCCGCGCGTCTTGCAATGGCCTGTGCTGTGCCTTGCCACGCTGATGGCTTTGACAGCCTGCGCGCCGCCTAACTTCACGACCAGAGTTCTCGAAGGGACTGTGTCTCGGACGCTGTGGGACAATGCGCCATATGATGCGCGTTTGGACAATGTACGTGAGGTAGAAGATCAAATTGGGCGTATTTTGCGCTTAGACAAGAGGAATTTTGATCAAATTATTCTGTCTGAATTGCAGAATATCGGAGCAAATTGCATAAGAAATGTCAATCTGACGCGTTGCGTCATCAACCGCCGCATCGTCACGGAAGACTGCGGACAAGGCCAATGCAGCCGGACCGCGCGAGAGTGGACCTTGACCGTATCGTGGGTTCCGCGTGCAGGGCCTGTTGATCCGCGCATCCGGCTGGACCTGAAGATTTCACCGCTCGGCTAAACCGCTGCTTCAACAGTTATGTTTGAGTTGCGATGACATGATATCAACTGCGCAGATCTCTCACCCTGCCTCCCAGCATTTGCGAGAACAGGGACCCGTTTCGTGCGCTGCAAGAGGCGACCCAGTCCCTGAAATGCTGACAGCATGGGACGCCCAATTCATGAGCCCCCCCTCACACGCTCCCCACCGTCTTCAGACGCGCCCTGGGGTGGATTTCGGCCTGCGCCAGAACGGGGGTTTCGCGCCGGAAGCGTTCGATGATCTGGCGCACGAAGGGCCTGGCGTGGCCGGAGCAGACCAGCACGGGCATCTCGCCCATGCGCGCCGCTTCCTCGAAGCGCTCGCGCGTCGTCTTGACGAACTCCTGCAGCTTGGACGGCTGCATGGCGAGGTGACGGTTGTCCTGTTCGCCGACGATCGACTCGCCGAATGCACCCTCCCAGGCCGGTGACAGCGTGATGATCGGCAGCGTGCCGTTGGCCTGCGTGTACTGCGCGCAGATCTGGCGGCCGAGGCGCGAGCGCACATGCTCGACGATGTCGCGCGGGTTCTTCATCGATCCTGCCGCTTCCGAAATGCCCTCGATGATGTTGCCAAGGTCGCGGATCGAGACGCGCTCGGCCAGCAGGAGCTGCAGCACGCGCTGGATGCCGGTGGTGGAAATCTGCTGCGGCACGATCTCCTTGACCAGTTCGGCATGCTCCTTGGGCAGTTCGCGCAGCAGCTTCTGGGTTTCGACATGGCTGAGCAGCTCAGGCATGTTGGCTTTCAGCACCTCGGTCAGATGTGTCGAGATCACGGTCGCCGCGTCGACGACCGTGTAGCCGCGCAGCTGCGCCTCGTCGCGCAGCGAGCTGTCGATCCAGGTGGCGGGCAGGCCGAAGGTCGGCTCCAGCACATGCTGTCCGGGCAGGTCCACCTGTCCGCCCATCGGGTCCATGCACATGAACTGGTTGGCGTAGACCGTGCCCTGCCCGGCCTCGATCTCCTTGACCTTGACGATGTAGAGCGAGGCATCGAGCGCCACATTGTCGACGATCCGCACGCTCGGCATGACGAAGCCGAACTCGCCGGCCAGCTGGCGGCGCAGCGCCTTGACCTGCTCGGTCAACCTGTCTTCGCCAAGGCTGCCGTCGACCAGCGGCAGAAGCCCGTAGCCGATCTCGATCTTGAGATCGTCCATCTTGAGCATGTCGGTCATGGTCTCCTCGCGCGAGGCGTCCACGCCGCCTGCCGGGGTCTTGCCCGAGGCAATGTCCTGCGCAACCCGCTGGGCATCCTTGTCCGTGCCAAGCGCCTTCTGGATCTTGCCGAACTTCCAGGCGAGATAGGCCGATCCGGCTGCGAGCGTCGCAAACGGGATGAACGGAATGCCGGGCAGAAGCGCCATCACGCCCATCACGCCGGCGGACATGCCGAGCGCCTTGGGATAGCCCGACATCTGCTTGATCAGCGCCTTGTCGGCGGCGCCGCGCACACCGGCCTTCGACACCAGAAGGCCGGCCGCAGTCGACACGATCAGCGCCGGAATCTGGCTGACGAGGCCATCGCCGACCGACAGCATGGTGTAGCTGGTCGCAGCCGAGCCGAACGACATGCCGCGCTGCGCCACCCCGATCAGGATGCCGCCGACGACGTTGATAAAGGTGATGATGATGCCGGCGATGGCGTCGCCGCGCACGAACTTCGAGGCGCCGTCCATGGCGCCGAAGAAGGCGGCTTCATCTTCCAGCGCCTTGCGGCGGCGGCGGGCCTCATCCTGGTCGATCAGCCCGGCCGAGAGATCGGCGTCGATCGCCATCTGCTTGCCCGGCATTGCGTCCAGCGTGAACCGCGCCGCGACCTCCGCGATGCGCCCCGAACCCTTGGTGATGACGATGAAGTTCACCAGCACCAGGATGACGAAGACGATGACCCCGATGACGAAGTTGCCGCCCATGATGAAGCCGCCAAAGGCTTCGATGACATGGCCCGCAGCCTGCGGCCCCTCATGGCCATGAGTCAGGATCAGGCGGGTCGAGGCGATGTTCAGTGCCAGCCGGAGCATGGTCACGACCAGAAGCACGGTCGGAAATGACGAGAACTCGAGCGGCTCCTCGATGAACAGGGCTGTCATCAGCACCAGCACCGACAGGATGATCGAGACCGCCAGCAGCATGTCGAGCAGCAGCGGCGGCAGCGGCATGATGAACACGACAAGGATGCCGACGACGCCGAAGGCCAGCAGCAGGTCCGGACGGCGCGCCAGCGCGCCGATCTCTCCGAAGCTCGGCAGCGCGAAGCCCCCGCCGGCCCGCGGGGGTACTCCTGGCGCCTGCGGGGCCCGGCCCACCGTCGCATCACTCATTGTCTGCCCCAGCCCGAAAGATCACGTTGCTTCGACACCCACTGCCGGCATCGTGCCAACAGATCGGTAGGCAAATCTTGCCGGGAACGTGGTTAACGAAGACTGAAGATCGGGGCTGGCAAGGATGTCGCAGGCTGCGGCGTCGACGCCTCACCCCTCCATGATGAAGCCGCCATCATAGGCGGCGGCGATCCGCCCGAGCGCCGCGCAGAAGGCGTCGGTGGCGATCATCGCCTGAAGGGCGTCCTCGAGCGTCTGCCCGACACCGCTCGCGGGCTCATAGCCGTGCGGCTCGCCGCCGAGCCAGAGATGGGCAAAACGGTCCAGCATGGCGCTCGAGGCAGGCCCGTGCAGGTCGTCGGCGCTGACATTCTTGGTCAGAAAGCCGAAGATGGTGGCCCGGTCGACCAACGGCAGCGCGGCGGGATCGAGACCCGCCAGCGCGCTGGCCAGCGCATGGTCCGGATGGTCCGCCCGCTCCCGCGCCCGGCCGTGGTCGTACAGGTGCCTGACGCTTCCCCAGTCGCAGTAGGCGGCGGGAAAGCGCATGGCGAGCGCGGCAGCCTCTTCTGCGACATACCAGCGGTTGAGGCCATCGAAGAAGCCGAAGCTGTAGCCGGCCCCGAGCAGGATCGGCTCCCAGCCCTGATGCGATGGCTCCATGGTGCCGGGCGCGATGGCCTCGATCAGGACCACGCGCGGCCGGTGGCGCGACCAGTCGTTCCCCGCCAGCACGGCCTCCTCGGCGCCTTCGACATCGATCTTCAGCCAGTCGATCCCGGCGGGCGGCGCATGCTGGCTGCACAGGACGGCCAGCGTGGTCATGGCTCTCGTCTGCGTGTCGTAGGACGCCCCGAACGCGGTGGCGCCAAGGGCATGCGCCTCGACGGTCGTCGAAAAGCCATGCAGTTTGTCGACCACATGGAAGGCGGCGCTTCCCGCTTCGCGCCCGACGAGCACGTCAAGCGCGATGTCCCGCGGCCGGACGGAGCCATAGAGCCGGTGCAACTGGGTCTGCGGTTCGATGACGAGGCCGTGCCAGCCCGCCAGATAGGAGCGGAATGACACATTGTCGGCTACCGGATGGCCGCCGCCGATGTCGATGTAGAAGCCCGGACCATGACCGGCAAAGACCATGTCGAGATGCATGTCTTCCATGTTCTGCGCGTAGGACAGGTCCATCGATTCACGACCTTTTGGTTTCACATCAGAACTATGTGTTTTCACGTATATGACCTTTCGGCAAGGCGGCATACGCTGGTGAGAGGGCTCACGATAACGGAGGACAACATGGAACGCAGAACTTTCCTGATGGGGCTGTTTGGTGGACTGGCGGCAGCCGCTATCGGACCAAGCCTTGCCGAGGCCGCAACCGAGGCGACGCCGAACCTGCCTGTTGCGCAGATGCCCGAGACCATCGAGGTCGCGGCGGACGACAAGAAGACGCTTGACGAAGCCGACAAGGAGTTCAGCCAGTACTCCTATCGCCGCCGCGTCGTGCGTCGCCGCGTCTACTACCGGCGTCCGGTCCGCCGGGTCTATTACCGGCGTCCAGTCCGCCGTGTTTACTATCGGCGTCCGGTCCGCCGCGTGTACTATCGCCGCCCCGTGCGCCGCATCTATTTCTACTGATCAGAACCAGGTTCGACATGGCCCGCCCCGACATCCGGGGCGGGCTTTCTTTTGGCCGGATGACACGCGGCTCGATGCGTGACGCTCCGGCGATGCACTGCCTAGAGGAATGAATCGGGCAGTCTCTGCTGGGACCGCTCGTTGATGCGCCGGTACCAGAGGGTCAGCAGCGTCGCATTGATCACGATGAACAGAGAATAGAGCGCAGGCACGGCGACAATCTGCTGTTGCTGGATGCCGGCGAAGCTGAACAGCACGATCGCCATGGCGAGCGGGCCGTTCTGGATGCCGATCTCCATCGAAATGGTTTGCGCGTTGATGGGATGAAGCTTCAGCAGGATGCTGAAGACATAGCCCGCCAGGAAGCCCAGAAGGCCCAGCCCGATCACCGCCGCATAGACGGCAGGCGATGTCGTCATCAGGAACTGCCAGTTGCGCGGAACCCACGACACCATGATGAACAGGATGAAGAAGATGCCAAGCGCGCCGCCCGCCAGTTCGACGATCGCGCCCACATTGGCGTTCCATCGTCTTAGCGCCATGCCGATCAGAACCGGCACCAAGAGCACGATCAGCGTGCGGACGATGTTGTCAGCCGGCACCGTGATGCCAAGGCCGGCGGCATAGAGCACGATCAGCAGCGGAATCAGCACCACGCCGAAGACGGTCGAATTCACCGTCATCAACATCGACAAGGCAAGGTTGCCCTTGGCGAAATAGGTGAAGATGTTCGAGGTCGTGCCGCCGGGCATGCACGACATGATGATCAGCCCGATCTTGACCTCGGGGCTCAGCGGCAAAAGCAGCGCCAGCGTGAAGCCGATCAGCGGCAGGAAGCCGTATTGCGAGACCAGGCCAATGAAGAGGCCGAAGGGCCGCTTCAGCGAGCTCTTGAAATCCTGAGGCGTCAGGGCTGCGCCCATGCCCAGCATGATGAAGGCCATCATGATGGCGAGCAGGGTCTGTTCGAATGCGCCAACCATGATCAGGCCGCCTTTGTGTTCTTGGCCGCAGCAAGGCTGGCCAGTTCCTCGGCGCGCAAATCCTTGCGCAGGATCTTGCCAACGTTCGACTTGGGTAACTCGGTACGGAACTCGATATGCTTCGGTCCTTTGTAGCCCGTCATATGCGCCTTGCAGTGGGCTTTGACGTCCTCGACCGTGAGGCCAGGGTCGGCCTTGACGATGAAGGCTTTCACCGCTTCGCCGGCAGCGCCATCCGGCACGCCGATGACGGCGGCCTCCTGCACGCCGGGAAGGCGCGCGAGGCAGTCTTCGACTTCATTGGGGAAGACATTGAAGCCCGAGACCAGGATCATGTCCTTCTTGCGGTCGATGATGCGGAAATAGCCGTCCGGGTCCATGGTGCCGATGTCGCCGGTGCGGAAGAAGCCGTCGGCGGTCATCACCTTGGCGGTCTCGTCATCGCGGTGCCAGTAGCCGGCCATGACCTGGGGGCCGCGCACGGCGATCTCGCCGGCCTCGCCGGCCGGGACCTGCTGTCCTTCATCATTGATCAGGATGATCTCGGTGGAGGGCACGGGGATGCCGATCGAGCCGTCGCGGGCCTTGCCGATCGGGTTGCCCGTCACCACCGGGGAGGTTTCGGTCAGGCCATAGCCCTCGATCACATGCGTGCCCGTCATCTTCAGCCAGCGCTCCGCCACCGCGCCGTGCAGGGCCATGCCGCCGGCAAACGAGGCCTTCAGGTGCTTCGGCGGATTCTCGGCGAACCAGAACTCGTTCATCAACCCGTTGAACAGCGTGTTCACGCCGACGATCCAGGTGATCCTGTAGTTCTCGAAGGCTCGCTTCAGATTGGCCAGCGGGCGCGGGTTCGGCACCAGCACGTTGCGGTTGCCGAGCCAGAAGAAACCCAGCAAATTCAATGTGAAGGCAAGAATGTGATAGGTCGGGATGGCGGTCAGGACGGTCTCTTCGCCCTTCTTCACATGGCCTTCCATGAACGTCATGGTCTGCGCCATGTTCATGACGATGTTGCCATGGGTCAGCATCGCGCCCTTGCTCACGCCGGTGGTGCCGCCAGTGTACTGCAGCGCGGCCAGCGACGTCCCGTCAAGCGCGGACGCATAGCTTTCGACGGCGATCTTGCGGATAAACCGCTGGTTTTCGCCCGCTGCGAGAGCATCCGGCAGCCTGATATGCGGCACCTGCACTTCGGGGATGGAGCGGTCCCAATAACGCTGGACCAGGCCGATCACGCCCTTGACCATGGCCGGCATGAACTCGGCCACGCGCGTCACGATCACGTTGGGGATCGGGCAGTGCTTCAGCGCTTCAGGCAGCTTGTCGGCAAACATGTCGACAATCACCAGAGCCTTCGGTTGGGCGTCGGCGAACTGCCGGCCCATTTCCTCGGCGGTGTAGAGCGGGTTCACGTTGACCAGCACGCAACCAGCTTTGAACGTGCCGAAGGCGACGACCGGAATCGGCAGCGAGTTGGGCGCCTGAAGGGCCACGCGGTCACCGGGTTCGAGGCCGGCCACTTCGCGCAGATAGACGGCGAAAGCATCAGACATCCGGTCGATTTCGGCGAAACTCAGATCGCCATACATGCCGTTCGGCATGACGACCGTAAAGGCCGTGCGTTCGCCATAAAGTCTCGCCGACGCGCTCACCAGTTCGGCGACTGTCCGGAACGGGGCGGATTCAATCGTGGGCGTGGCGCCCGGTGGGTAAAAGGCCAGCCAGGGTCTGGCAGCATCTGGTTGAGTCACGATTGTAAGCCTCCCAATGATTTTTTTGTTGGGAGGCTCCATAGCACAGTCTATTTGCAGCGCGAGATAACAGAATAATTATGTAAATTATTGTCTTGCCGGCGCTTTCCGGACTTGATTCAGGACATCGATGGACGGCGCACCAGCAGGGGATGCGCGTTGCGCCGATCCCGCCGCATGATGGAGCATGTTTACAAGGCCCCTGCCCGCGCCTGTCCCGGCTCGGCAATCGCGATGCCGACCGACGTATACTCGTTGAGCTTGTTGCGCAGGGTGCGGATCGAGATGCCGAGGATCTTGGCGGCGTGGGTGCGGTTGCCGAGGCAATGGTCGAGCGTGTCCAGAATGAGATCACGCTCCACATCCGCCACCGTGCGCCCGACCAGAGAGCGCGTCACCGCTTCCGCCGTCAGCGCCGCCCGTTCAGCGATGCTGCCGACATTGCGCGTGCCGAAGGCCTCGCCGTCCGGGGTTTGCAGGGCCTCGATGCTGATCTCCATGCCGCTTGCCAGCAAGGTGGCCCGATGGATGGTGTTCTCCAACTCGCGCACGTTGCCCTGCCAGGCATTCAGCGTCAGCGCGCGCCGCGCTTCCGAGTCGAGCGGGCGCACCGGCAAGCCGTTGAGTTCGGCGTACTTTCGGGCGAAGTGGTCAGCCAGCACCAGCACGTCCTGCGGCCGCTCGCGCAGCGGCGGCATCTTCAGATGGACGACGTTGAGCCGATAGAGCAGGTCTTCCCTGAAATTGCCCTTGCGCACCTCATCCGTCAGGTTGCGGTTCGAGGTGGCGATGATGCGCAGATCGACCTTCACCGGAGCCGAGCCGCCGACCCGGTCGATCATCTTCTCCTGCAGCGCCCGCAGCAGCTTGGCCTGCAGCCGCACGTCCATCTCCGAGATTTCGTCGAGCAGGAGCGTTCCGCCGCTGGCTTCCTCGAACTTGCCGATGCGCCGCGCCACGGCGCCGGTGAAAGCCCCCTTCTCATGGCCGAACAGCTCGCTTTCCAGCAGGTTGTCCGGGATCGCGGCGCAGTTTACCGCCACCATCGGACGGTCGCGGCGGCCTGACTTCTGGTGCAGGAAGCGGGCGATCACCTCCTTGCCGACCCCGCTTTCGCCGGTGACGAGCACCGGCGCCTCCGAGCGCGCCACCTGTTCGGCCAGCTTGACCACGCGCTCCATCGCCGGATCGCGCCAGACGAAGGTCTGGCTGTCATTGGCAACCGCCTCCAGCACGGCGGCGATGAGATCCGGATCGGGCGGCAACGGCACATATTCCTTGGCGCCAGCCTGGATTGCGGCGACCGCGGCGCGCGCGTCCGTTCCCGTGCCGCAGGCCACGATCGGCGTGCGGATGCGCTCCGCCTCCAGCGCGTCGACCAGCGTCCGGATCGAGAGCGCGACGTCGACCATCGCCAGATCCGCGCCCTTGGTGCGCAGGACCGACAGAGCCTGTTCGATCGTGTCGGCCTGGGCGACCGAAGCGCCGCGCGCCACAGCGATCTTTGCGGCCGCGATGAGTTGCCCCTTGAGGCTTCCGACGATCAGCAGTCTCATGGCTCATTCCTTCCAGCTGGGACGCCCCGCACCCCGGAATACATTGCGTGTGTCGGCACGGGGCGGCTCACCGCTCGGCCTTGATGATCTCGGTCATGGTCACACCCAGCTTGTCCTCGACGATCACGACCTCGCCGCGCGCGACGAGGCGGTCGTTGACGAGAATGTCGATGGCCTCGCCAACGCGGCGGTCGAGTTCCAGCACGGCGCCCGGCTGAAGCTTCAGCATGTCGCCGATCGGCATGCGGTGCGATCCCAGGATCGCGGCGACCGTGACGGGCACGTCGAAAACCTGCTCGAGGTCCTCCGCCGTCTTGTTCGCCACAGGCCCGGACCTGTCATGTCCGGACGGCGACGGAACCCCGGAGCCGGCGGTCAGGGGCGGAAGCGGAAGGTCTGCATTGGACATGATTGGTGCTCCCTCAGCTCAGCAGGGTGTCCGGGCGGGCGCCCAGCACCTTCTCGGCGGCGGCGTCGATCATGGCGTCGACAGCCTCGCGGTTGATCACGACGCCGCCATCGGCCCATTCGAGGCGCGCGTCGCCCTCGGCGATCTCGGGTTCGCCCAGGATGATGACCTTGCCGGGATAGCCGCTCTCATGCGTCAGCCGGCCGAAGAGGCGCTCGGCGTCCTCGACGAAGCCGGCATGGACGCGGACGGCCAGATGCGGGGCGCTGCGGGCATGTACAAGGCATTCGCGCGCGGCCTGCTCGATCAGGGCCTGCGGCTTCTCGGCCAGCGCCGCGCCGGCCATGCGCCGCGCCATCTTGACCGCCAGCGCGGCGGCGGAGGCCTCGATCAGCGCCATGCGGTCGCCATGCACGGCGAGGAGCCTTTCGGCCTGGACCGAGATGAGCCCGGCCATGTGCGTGAGCGCGGCGCTCGCCTTGGCCTCCGCCGACTCCTGGCCTTTGGCATAGCCGTCATTGAAGCCCTGCTCACGCGCCGCCGCCACGTCGACATCGGTCGCACGGCGGCCATTGGCCTCGGCGCGAAAGTCTGTCTCGAAGGTGAATCTGGCGGCGTTCATGCTGGCTTTCTCGACTTCAATAGATCAGTTCGTCTTCGGCATTGTTCTTGGCGATCATCAGTTCGCCCTTGTCGGCCAGATCCTTGGCCATCTGCACCATCCGGGACTGGGCCTCGTCGACCTCCTTCAACCTGAGCGGCCCGAGGCTCTGCATGTCGTCCTGCATGTTCTTGGCGGCGCGCGCCGACATGCCGGCGAAGAAGAACTCCTTGGCCTTGTCATTGGCGCCCTTGAGCGCGCGGGACAGCGTGTCCTTGTCCACGACCCGCAGCAAGGTCTGGACACCGGCCGGATCGAGCTTCTGAAGGTCCTCGAAGGTGAACATCAGCGCACGGATCTTGCGCGAGGCGTCCTTGCTGATGGCATCGAGCGACGACAGGAAGCGCCCCTCGGTCTGCCGGTCGAAGGAGTTGAAGATCACCGCCATGATCTCGTGCGGGTCGCGCCGCTGGGTTTGCGCCAAAGTCGCGACGAACTCGGACCGCAAGGTTTGCTCGATATGATCAAGCGCCTCCTTCTGGACATTCTCCATGCGCAGCATCCGCTGCACGCAGTCGATCGCGAAGTCCTCCGGCAGCATGCTGAGCACCTGCGCCGCATGGTCCGGCTTGATCTTCGAGAGTACGACCGCAACCGTCTGCGGATATTCGTTTTTCAGAAAGTTGGCGAGGACAGCAGCTTCGATGTTGGCGAGCTTCTGCCACATGTTGCGGCCCGCCGGCCCCCTGATCTCCTCCATGATGGCCGAGACATGCGCCTTGGGCAGGATGCGCAGCAACAGCGCCTCGGTCCGGTCGTAGGAGCCCGTCACCGAGCCTGCATTCGACAACTTCGCCACGAAATCGACCATGACCCGTTCGACGATATCCGCTTCGACGGTGCCCAGTTCGGTCATCGAACGCGACAGGATGCGGATTTCGTGGTCCTCCAGTTCGGTCCAGATCGGTTTGCCGAACTCGTCGCCCAGCAGCAGAAGGATGACGGCAGCCTTCAGCGGGCCGGTCAGCTCCTTCGGCTGGCCGTTGGCCGTGAGGGCCGCGCTGCTCGGGCGGGGTGCGCTGGCCACGGCTCAGGCCCCCGACGGCTGTTCATGGACCCAGGAGCGCAGCACGGCGACGGCGTCAGACGGGTTCTGGTTGACCATGCCACCGATCTTCTCGACGGATTGCGCCTTGATCTGCCCCTTGATCTGCGCAAGCGCCAGCATGCGCTCGGACGGCGTATCGGAGGACGCCGGGCCGGCCAACATCTGCTGACCTTCGGCAGCATTGGGCAGGGATTGCATGCCGCCACCACCGCCCTGCGACTGGCCGCCATCGCCATCGCGGCCCTTCGGCTTCTCGGGCGCAAGGACCTGCTTGAGCAGCGGCCGCACCACCGTGATCAGGACAATCAGTGTCAGCAGGGCGATGACGCCAAGCTCGATGGCGCGCAGGACGTCATCCTTGGTGAAGGACAGCAGCTGCTGCATCAGCGTCTGTTCCTTCAGTTCGATCGGTTGCGGCGCGTCGGCGAAACGCAGGTTGACGACCTCGACCTGATCGCCGCGCTGGCGGTCGAAGCCGATGGCCGTGCGCACAAGCGCGCCGATCCGGTCGAGTTCCTCCTGCGGGCGCGGCTGATAGATCGCGTCCCCCCCCGCAGCGGGACGGGCGTAGATGCCGTCGATCAGCACCGCAACCGACAGTCGGCGCAGGCGGCCGCCCTCCAGCACTTCGGTCCGCGTCGTGCGGGAGATTTCGAAGTTCGTGATTTCCTCGTTCTTGCTGCTCTGCTCGCGGGTCTGTGCCTGTCCGCCGCCCTGCCCCTGCGCTCCCGGCAGTTCGTTCCCGACCGTCACGCCCTGCGCGCCCGGCTCACTGTTGGCGGAGCTTTCGGTGCGGCTTTGGGTCGAGCGCGCCACCCTGCTTTCGGGATCGAAGGTCTCGGAGCGGCTTTCGACGCGGTTCATTTCCAATTGGGCGCTGACTTGAACCCGCGCGCGGCCAGAGCCGACCACGCTCGCGACGATTTCCTCGATCTGGGCCTTGACGCGGCGCTCGATGGTGGTCTGCCGGTCATCGCCGACGGACCCGGTCATTCCGGCCGTGTCGCTCTGCGCCCCGTCGGCCAGAAGCCGGCCGCCCTCGTCCACGATCGAAACCCGCTCGGGCTTGAGCCCTTCGACGGCCGAAGCGACCAGGTGGCGGATCGCCTTGATCTGACCCGCTTCGAGGTCACCGCGCAGCTTCAGCACGATCGAGGCGCGCGGCGGCTCGCGGTCGCGCTCGAACAGCTTGCGTTCGGGGATGACCAGATGGACGCGCGCGTTCTGCACCCGTCCGAGACCGCGGATCGTGCGGGTCAACTCGCCTTCGAGAGCGCGCAGGTGGTTGATGTTCTGCACAAAGCTCGTCGACGAGAACGCATCGCCCTTGTCAAAGATCTCGTAGCCGACGCCGCCGCCCGAAGGCAGGCCCTTGGAGGCGAGTTCCATCCGGACGCGCGGGATGTCGCCGCGCGGCACCAGAATGGCCGAACCGTCGCCGCGGGTCTCGTACTTGATGTTCCGCGTTTCGAGGTCCTTGACGATCTGCGCCGCGTCCTGAAGCGACAGGTCGCTGTAGAGCAGGCCCATCGTCGGCTGGGAAAAGCGGAACATCACGAAGCCGAAGAAGATCAGAAGCGCAGCCGTCACCGTCAGCATGGCGGCAAGCCGGCCCGCACCCAATTTGCTGAACTGCTGAACCAGGCTGTTCACGCCATTGCCTCACATCAACCAAAGGACCGGTCGCCGGCCCGCATCATGCGGACCACAGGCGAACAGCTAGGCAAGTTTTTCCCGGTGCGTGGTTAGCAGGTGGTTAACAGAATGGGGCTGCGCAAAAAAATAAGCCGTTTCCGGCGCATCTGCGCTGAAAACGGCTTAGCCAATCGTTAACGGGCTGAACTGTTGTGCTTACTGCCGATAGTGCTGGATTCGCGTTGTGCGCAGGCCTGCGAGGCCGTGCTGATCGATCGACAGCTGCCAGCTGAGGAACTCCTCGGTGGTCAACGTGTAGCGCTGGCAGGCGTCCTCGAGGCTGAGCAAGCCGCCGCGAACGGCTGCTACAACCTCCGCCTTGCGGCGGATCACCCAGCGGTGCGTGCCCGGAGGCGGCAGGTCCGCGATCGTCAAAGGGCTCCCATCTGGGCCGATGACATACTTCACTCGTGGTCTAAGACCCTCGGTCATTTCACGCTCACACAACTCTACAGACCAATGTCCGAGGCAATGTACGCGCAAGCCGCTTAAAATTTGGCTAAGGTCATCAGACCAGCCGAATTCCGCTGATTCGCTCTGGGACCCCGCCGTCATCTCCGGCTCCCGCATGGCTAGAGGCGGCTCACGGATTTGACCTTGTCGACAGGAATGCGGGCCGTTCCGATCACCAGGATCGGGGTGTCGCCGCTGAAGTCGGCGCCGTCGACGACACCGGTGACCTCGGTCTTCACGTCGATGCGATTACGCTGTGCGTCGGTTGCGTCGACAACAATGGAGTAGTCACCGTCCGGCGCGTTGAGGCCAGTGGCCTTGCCGCCATCCCATTTGAAGGTCTGGGCTCCCGCAGTCAGGGCGATCGTCTTCGTTTGCACGATACTGCCGCTCTTGTCCTTGATCGTGATCGTGGCGTTGCCGCCACGCGGTGCGTCCAGACGCCATTCGGCGACATTGTCCTTCAGTCGGCTGGTCGAGCCATCCATCGTCACACGGTTGCCCACAAAGCCCATGGCGTTGGCGGTGCTGGTCGACTTGCTCATGCTCAGCAGCGAGGTCAACGTCTCGTTCTGCTTCAGCTGCTGCTCGACCTGTGCGAACTGGACAAGCTGCTGCGTGAACTGGTTTGTGTCGAGCGGCGCAGTCGGGTCCTGGTTCTTGAGCTGCGTGGTCAGCAATTGCAGGAACTGGTCGAAGTTCCCTGCGATCTGCGCGCGATCATCCTTCTTGCCGGTCGACGTGGTCGCTGCGGCGTTTGAAGCGGCTTGGGCGGCTGCGATCGTGGTCATGGCCTTGGCTCCTCAGATCGAACGGTCGAGCGCGCCAACATGCAGCGAGCGGCGGACGGGAATGTCGGCAGGCAGGACGATCGGCGCGGCGGCAGCGTTGCGCGCGCGCGCGCCGAATTCATCGGTGAAGGCCTCGCCGCGCTGCTGGTTCGATTGCTGCCCGTGATCGCGCAAGGAGATGTCGATGCCGCTGTCGCTTGACTTGAGGCCGGCCTGCTCGAAGGCGCGTTCGAGCGTCTTCGCCTCGCGCTGCAGCAGGTGAAGCGTCTCGACACGGTCGACAACGACCTTGGCGCTGACGGACTTGTCGTCACCGATCTCGAGCCGGACCTCGACGCGCCCGAGTTCTGCCGGGTCGAGCCTGATCTGGAACTCGCGCGCGCCCTGCAAAGCCCGCAATCCGATCTCGATCGGCACAGCACTGGGCGGGATCGCCTTGGCCAGATGCGCCTGCGCCCCCTCCGGCTTCGGCGGCTGAATGAGCGACGCCGGCGGCGCAGCGGGGTTGGTCGCGGCCTGCAGGTTCGACAGGAGCGTCCCAAGCTGGGTGCCATCGGCCGGTCGATGGGCGGCAGGTTGCATGGCCTGCGCCTGCTGAGGTTGTTCGGCGCGCGGCGTCAGCTCGGACTCGCCCTTGTCGCCCGCAATCGGCTCGGCTGAGGGCCCGTCCGCCATCTTCTCGTGTCTGCCGCTACCCTTCGGCACAGTCTGCGCGACCTCTGCGGTGGCGGGCTGTTGCGGAAGGGCCTCCTTCGCGGTGTCCGACGCGGGCAACCCGGCGGGACGTGCAGCAATCACGGCTTTGTCCGCAACAGACGGGCCCGAGGCCATAACAACCGCGTCGCTTGTCTGCGTTGCGGCAGCATCGGACACCGGATCTTCAACGGCCGGCGCGGGCTGGACAACGACCGCTGCCATGTCCGCTGCCTGCTGGACGGACATCTGGGAAGGAGCCGCAATCTCCTGTGCAACAGCCAGGGCAGCGGCAACAGCCAAGGCCTCGGTCTCGGCTTCGGTCTTGGCCTCGGTCTTGGCCTCGGTCGCAAGATTTGCATCCGGGGCTGGTTGCGCGGCGGCGCTCCCTGCGTCCACGCGCCCTGCCGCGTCTTCGGTCTTGCCGTTCGTCTCGCTTGAATCCTTGTCCTGAGGCGTCTTCGTCGATGGCCCGGCACTGTCGCGATCTGCTTCGGAGATGTCCCTCCCGGGCGCCTCCAGATCGGACTTGCTGATCTTGATTGGCGCGCGCGGGGTGGCCTCGGGCGATTGCGCGTCAGGTGGCAATGCGAACGGCCGCTCCTGCGCGGCACGATCTTCGGCACGCGCTGGCGCGGCCGGACGGGCAGGCAGCGGACTGGACGGGTTCAAGGCAGCAGCGCTGATGCTCAACTTGTGCTCTCATTCTGAAGGGCCACGCCACTGTGCCAGCAAGCATCGCGCCAGCCTTGCTCTCCCCTCAAGTCATTGTCAGGAATGGATTTTCGGTGAAGCAACTCCCATTCGGGCAGGTCATGCGAGGCAGTTTGTGCACGCAACGGGGCAAAATCTGCCGCTTGCGCCGCATCTCCCTGACGCGCAAACCGGCTGGCATCGGCTCGGGAACCGCCCTATATGGTGACGAGCTTCCATTCGACAGCGCCACAAGCCGGGATCAGGGCCTTTGCCGAACTCACTGGACATCGCCAAGTCCCCTCACGAAACCCGCGTCGTCGTGGCGATGTCGGGCGGGGTGGATTCGTCCGTGGTTGCGGCGCTCCTCAAGTCCCAGGGCTATGAAGTCATTGGCGTCACGCTGCAGCTTTACGATCATGGCGCCGCCGTGCACCGGGCCGGCTCATGCTGCGCCGGCCAGGATATCCACGACGCCCGCCGTGTGGCGGAAGCCATCGGGATTCCGCATTACGTGCTCGACTACGAGAGCCGCTTCCGCAACGAGGTGATGGAGCGCTTCGCCGACAGCTACCTGTCCGGCGAAACCCCGATCCCCTGCGTCGACTGCAACCGTACGGTCAAGTTCCGCGACCTGCTCGGTCTTGCCCGCGAGCTCGACGCCGACGCCCTCGCCACCGGCCACTATGTCGTCTCCAAAGCCGGTCCTGAAGGCCGCCGCACGCTGCACCGCGCCGCCGATGAAGGGCGCGACCAGAGCTATTTCCTCTACGCCACGACGCAGGACCAGCTTGACCTCCTGCGCTTCCCGCTTGGCGAGCTGCCCAAGAGCCGCACACGTGAGCTCGCGGCCGAACTCGGCCTCGCGATCGCAGACAAGCCGGACAGCCAGGACATCTGCTTTGTCCCCTCCGGTCGCTATGCCGACGTCATCGAGCGGCTCAGGCCCGGCGCGTCCCGGCCCGGCGAGATCGTCGACATGGGCGGAAATGTGCTCGGCCATCACGATGGCATTCTTCGCTTCACGGTCGGCCAGCGCAAGGGCATCGGCGTGGCCGCGAGCGAGGCGCTTTATGTCGTCAGGCTGGATGCCGAGACGGCGCGCGTCATCGTCGGGCCGCGCAGCGCGCTCGCAACGAAGACCGTCAGGGTCCGGGACATGAACTGGCTTGGCGCATCCCTGACCGGCGATGTGGTCGACGGCATTGAGGTCGCGGCCCGCGTCCGCTCGACCCGCGCGCCAAAGCCGGCGCTGCTGCGCCGCATCGGCGGCGAATGGCTGGTGGAATTGCTTGACGCCGAAGAGGGCGTCGCGCCGGGGCAGGCCTGCGTGCTGTATGACAGCGCCCGGCCGGATGCGCGCGTGCTTGGCGGCGGCATCATCCAGCCGGTTGCGCGGGCAGCGGCCAACCTGCCGGCGGCCGCGCTTGTCGCCAGTGCCTGACTGACCCAGAACGGACCTCCCCTGCCATGCCGGTGACCTATGACCTTGAGGGCCAGAAGCGCGTTTATCGTGTCTGGGCAAAATTCTACGACAAGGTCTATGTCCAGTTGCTGGCACGGGCGCAGCGCGAGGCGGTCGACGCCGCGGTAGCCTGCGGGCGTGACATTCTGGAGATCGGCGTCGGAACAGGGCTGACCTTGCCCTATTTTCCCGCAGACAAGCGGGTTGTTGGCGTCGATCTGTCCGAAGACATGCTTCAAGTCGCCAGCCGCAAGGTGCGTGAACGCGGCCTCAGCGCCGTCATCGGGCTCAGCGTCATGGACGCCTGCCGCCTGGGCTTTGCCGACGAGGCTTTCGATGCCGTCACCGCCCAGTTCGTGATCACGCTGGTGCCTGACCCGGAACAGGCGCTCGACGAAATGGACCGCGTCCTCAGGCCGGGCGGCGAAATCGTGGTTTCAAGCCGTCTGGTGGCGTCGGAAGGCACGGGCGCGGCGTTCTGGTCGGCGCTCGCGCCGCTCGCCAAGAAAGTCGGCTGGAGCACGGATTTCAAGGTCAGCCGCATCACGGACTGGGGCCGGCGCACGGGCCGCTATCAGACGACACATGTCGGCAAGGGCTACTTCAAGGTGGTCCGGCTCAAGAAGCTCGCGTCACGCCCCTGAAGGATTGGTAGCAGTGACCAGACTTGAACTGGTGACCTACGGGTTATGAATCCGTCGCTCTAACCAACTGAGCTACACTGCTGCCGCCGGTGCGTATAGCCAGCATGGTGGAGGGTTTCAACCCCGCTCAGCAAATTCGCTCACTCGGCCGGCTGAATTCTCGGCGCCGGCTCGACAGGAGCGGAGGCGCCGCGGCTGGTCATCTCGGCATACATCGCCCTGATCATGGTGCTGGCCGTCTTCTCGAACAGGAAGGGCAGCAGCGCGTGGATGAAGGCCGCGCATGATGCGAGAAACAGGCGCCCCGAATAGCTCATCGCATGGCCGAAGTGCTGGCCAAAGCTTTCGCCAAGGGCTTCCGGATGACGGGTGAATGGGTTGGACATCGCGCTCTCCGTAGCAGGTGCCTAACGATAGCCGGCTGCGCGGCCAAACTTGTCCCGAATATCTTGAATGTTTGGGCGAGATACGAGATATCCTTCTCCAGAAGAACAAAATTAAGAGACAATGTCCCATCAGATCGACGCAATCGATAAACGCATCCTCACCGAGCTTCAGCGCGATTCGGACCTGTCACTCGATGCGCTGAGCGAACGGATCGCCCTGTCGCGCAATGCCTGCTGGCGGCGCATCCAGCAGCTTGAGGCCGCTGGCGTCATCAGGGGCCGCGCGGCGCTGCTTGAGCCGCGCGCGCTGAACCTCGGCCTCTCGGTCTTCATCGTGGTGCGCACCGGCCGGCACAATGCCGACTGGGCACGGGCGTTCCGCACCGCGATTGCCGAGCTTCCCGAAATCATCGGGGCCTACCGCACGGCGGGCGACATTGATTACATCCTGCGCGCCCGCGTGCCGGATGTCGCGGCCTATGACCGGCTGTATCAACGCCTGATTGCGCGGGTCGACATGACCGACGTCTCCGCCAGCTTCGTGATGGAAGAGATCAAGGACACCCACGAACTGCCGATGACCTATCTGCCCTGACGGCGCACTCAGAAGCTGAGTTGAACCTTCATGGCCTGCGAGCGGTCACCGGCGAGTTCAAAGGCCACCAACGCATCATCGACAGCCATGGTGTGGCTGATCAGCGGCTTCACATCGACCAGCTTCCGGCTGATCATCCGGACGGCCAGCCCGAACTCCTCGTGGAAGCGGAATGTGCCGCGCAACTCGATCTCCTTGGCGACCACGGTGTTGAGCGGCAGGCTCACCTCGCCGCCCAGCCCCAGCGTGACGATCACTCCGCCCGGCCGCACAACGTCCAGCGCGGCGCGCAGCGCATGGCCGTTGCCGGACGCCTCGAGACAGACGTCGAACTGTCCCTTGTCGGCCTTGTAGGGGTCCAGCACCTCCGGATGCGCCGCCGTGTTCAGCGCCGCATCGGCCCCGGCGGACCGCGCATAGGCCAGGGGCTGGTTGGCAATATCGGTGACGACGATCTCCGCCGCCCCGGCGCGGCGCGCCGCGATCGCCGCCAGAACGCCGATCGGGCCGGAGCCGGTGACCAGCACACGTGCGCCCAGAAGCGGCCCGGCCCGCCTCGCAGCATGCAGACAGACCGCCAGGGGCTCCGCCATGGCCGCCTCGCCGAGGCTGACGTCACCCGTCACCTCGTGGACCTGCACAGCCTCGCAGACCACCGCTTCCCGGAAGGCCCCATGCACATGGGGGAAGCGCATCGCGCTGCCATAGAACCGCATGTCGAGGCAGTGCTGCTGCAGGCCGCGCTGGCAGAAGCGGCAAACGCCGCAGGGCAGGCTCGGGCTGACCGCCACCCGTGCGCCCACCGCCACATGCGAGACCCCCTCGCCCAGCGCCTCGACGGTTCCGGCGACCTCATGGCCAAGCACCATCGGCTCCTTCAGGCGAATGACGCCGAACCCGCCATGCTGGTAATAGTGCAGGTCGGAGCCACAGATTCCGCCCGCGCCGATCCGCACCCGCACCTGTCCCGGCCCGGGCGCAGTTGCCGCGACATCGGCGATGCGCAGGTCGCGCGCGGCATGGATCATGACAGCCTTCATCGGCCTCTCCTTGTTGTTCAATCTTGCGCATTCGTGACGGGTGACGAATCCACGCCCGTCTGATTAGGATCATGCGACGTGGGGGAAAGATGATGACATCAACATTGTTCGATCTGAAAGGCCAGATTGCGCTGATCACCGGCTCCAGCACGGGGATCGGCCATGCGCTGGCGGCGGGCTATGCGGCGGCGGGCGTCCATGTGGTGCTCAACGGCCGCGATCAGGCGCGCCTCGACAGCGGGGCCGCCAGCCTGCGCGCGGCGGGGCACGAGATCAGCACGAGCCGCTTCGATGCGGCCAGCAGCGCCGAGGTCGGACCGGAAGTCGAGCGCATCGAAGCCGAGATCGGCCCGATCGACATCCTGGTCAACAATGCTGGCATGCAGAAGCGCGGTCCGCTCGAGGACTATGCCGAAGAGGACTGGTCGCGCCTCATGCGCACCAACCTCGACAGTGTCTTCGTGGTGTCCAAGGCCGTCGTGAAGGGCATGATCACCCGCCGGCGCGGCGTGATCATCAACATCTGTTCCGTCCAGAGCGAACTGGGCCGCCCAGGCATTGCGCCCTACACCGCATCCAAGGGCGCCGTGAAGATGCTGACCAAAGGCATGGCGATCGACTGGGGCAAGCATGGCATCCGCGTCAACGGGATCGGTCCCGGCTATTTTGACACCGAACTGAACAAGGCGCTGGTGGCCGATCCGGCCTTTTCCGGCTGGCTCACAGACCGCACGCCCCTTGGCCGCTGGGGCAAGGTCGAGGAACTGGTGGGGGCGGCGATCTTCCTCGCCTCCGATGCCGGCTCGTTCGTCACCGGCCATGTGCTTTATGTCGACGGCGGCGTGACGGCGCGCCTTTGACGCGGTTCAGCCTCCGATCGCATCCAGTTCGTCGCCAAGCACGTCGCGTGCCCATTTGAAGGCGTTGTTGGCGGCCGGCACGCCGATATAGACAGCGGCCTGGATGAGCGCGGCGCGAAGCTCGCGCAGGGACACGCCATTGTGCAGGGCGGGCCTGAGGTGGAGTTTGAACTCCTCCTCTCGGTTGAGCGCGATCATCGTCTGCAATGTCAGCAGAGAGCGCGTTTTCCACGGCAGCGTCGCATCGCCCCAGACCTCGCCCCAGGCTGTACGCATGATGAACTCCTGCCACGGGCTGCTGAACGCGCCGGCATTGGCCAGCGAGCGTTCGACATGCGCGGCACCCAGAACCGCCTTGCGGTTGGCAAGCCCGTCCTCCAGCGCCGCCGGGCGTTGGGCCGGCGCGCCAAGACGGGCGCGGTTGAGATCGAGCCATGCCGTCAGCAGCGCGCTGACCTGATCGGGCTGCTCGAGGTTCATGATGTGCGCCGCCGGACTGAGGCGCACGAGCCCGGCCCCGGGAATGGCGTCGCGAATGGCGTCCTGCAGGGCTGGCGGCGAGGCAGGATCGTCGGCTCCGGAGAACACCAGCGTCGGCGCTGTGATGCCCTTGAGGCCGGCCATCAGATCAAGGTCGCGGATGGCGTCGCAGCAGGCAGCGTAGCCTTCGCGCGGCGTCGCCAGCAGCATTGCCTCGGTGCTGGCGTAAAGCGCGGGCTGCAACTGCGCGAAGCCCGGCGTGAACCAGCGCTGCAGGATGGTGGACGCGAAGGCCTCGACCCCGCCCTTGCGCACGATCGCGGCGCGCTCGACCCAGGACGCGGGCGCAGCCGTCAGGGCGAAGGTCGCCATCGGCGTCAGCGAGGCCACCAGATCGGGCCGCCGGATCGCCAGCGCCATGCCGGTCATGCCGCCCAGCGACAGCCCGACGACATGGACCGGTGTTTTGCCGAACACGTGCTCGATCAGACCGGCAAGGTCATCGGCCAGATCACTGATCGCAAAAGGCCGCCCCGACACCGGTGACTGGCCGTGGCCGCGCGTATCGTAGCTGAGGCAACGGAACCGCCCGGTCAGCGCCGACAGTTGCGGCGCCCACATGGCGCGGTTTGTGCCCAACGAATTGGAGAACACCACGGGCGGCGCGCCGGCCGGGCCACGCACCTCGTAGCTGAGCGTAACGCCATTGATCAGGGCTTCAGGCATGGCAGGCTTTCCGGAGTGGTTGGAGCAGGCGGTTGACGGTTCGGCCCCAAGGTCAGGCCTCAAAGAACACGGTTTCAGCGTCGCCGCCAAGGCGGATGGTGAACTCCCACAGGCCCTTCGCAACGGCGACCGCCAGGAGCGTGCTGCGACGTTCCGGCGGCACCAGTGCCAGAACCGGGTCGGCGGCCAGGTCGTCGCGGCCGGCAAAATAGATCCGCGTGACAAGATGACGGGTCATGCCGCGTGCGAACAGTGTGACGGCGATGTGCGGCGACTGCGGCGCGCCGTCAAAGGTCGTCACAATGCCGGGCATGATGGTGTCGAAGGCGAAGGCGCCATGGGCGTCGGTCGGGCACCGTCCAAAGCCGCGGAAGCCATTGGCGGCAGGTTTGGGCGAGGCGGGATGCGCATAGGCGCCATTGGCGTCCGCCTGCCAGATTTCCACCATGGCGTCGGGAATGGGTGCGCCGTCCGCATCAAGCACGCGTCCCTCGATGCGAAGCCTGTCGCCGCCCGGTCCCTCCTGGGTCAGGTCAGCCGTGAAGATCTCGCGCACGCCGTAGGCTTTCGGCGTCAGCATGAAATGAAAGAACGGCCCGACCGTCTGCGATGGCGTCAGGTCATGGACTGGGGACAACAGCTCAGTCATGATGGGGCTCCTCCATCGGCGTGGCCTGACGCCCGCGCAGGACGATGTCGAACTGGTAGCCCAACGCCCACTCCGGTTCGGTGACCGACAGATCGAAGCGCGCGATCAGGCGGTTGCGCGCCGCCTCGTCCGGGATCGAGTTGAAGATCGGATCGAACGGAAACAGCGGATCGCCCGGAAAATACATCTGGGTCACCAGCCGGCTGAGAAAGCTGTGCCCGAACAGCGACAGATGGATATGCGCCGGACGCCACGCATTGTGATGATTGCGCCAGGGATAGGCGCCGGGCTTCACGGTCACGAAACGGTAGCGCCCGTCCGTATCGGTCAGGCAGCGGCCCGCGCCGGTGAAGTTGGCGTCGAGCGGTGCCGGATGCTGGTCCTTCACGTGGATATACCGGCCGGCGGCGTTGGCCTGCCAGACCTCGACCAGACTGTCGGGCACCGGTCGGCCATCCTCGTCAAGGACGCGTCCGGTGACGATGATCCGCTCGCCCAGCGGCTCGCCGGCATGCTGCCGCGTCAGGTCGGCCTCGCCCGCCACGACGCTGTCATGGCCATAGACCGGACCGGTCACTTCGGTCAGCGAATGCGGTAGCAGGATCAGCGGCTTCGACGGCGCACGCCGGACAGTGCTTGTGTAGGCCGGAGAGAGTGAGGGCGGATGCGCCTTCAGCCCGTCGAGCGGATAGATCAGCCTCGTCATTGCACCCTCCGTCACGCAGCATGCGCCTGATTGGTGCGCGCCTGAAGATCGCGCAGCACAGCCAGTTCATTGTCGGTCGGAGCCGGCGTCAGGCCGACCTTATCCGCATGGCGCACCGGCCAGCCGCATTGTGCCTGGATCATCTCCCGCGTTACCCCCGGATGGATGGCCGTGACCGTCAGCTCGCTCGTCTCCGGATCGGGCTCGAACAGGCATAGATCCGTGATCAGCCGCGTCGGCCCCTTGGTGGAAAGGCCCAGCGCTTCGCGCGAGCCCCTGCCGGCGCCATGCCCCATCGAGGTGATGAACGGCAGCCTCGTCATGAAAGCGCGCGGGTTCATCGCCATGATGATGAAAACCTCGCCACAGCTCGACGCGATCTCGGGCGCCCCGCCGCCGCCGGGAAGGCGGACCTTTGGATTGGCATAGTCGCCGACCACCGTCGTGTTCAGATTGCCGAACCGGTCGATCTGCGCGCCGCCCAGAAAGCCGAGCGTGATCCGCCCGCCCTGCAGCCAGTAACGGAACATCTCCGGCACGGACACCGTGGTCAGCGCCGTGTCGCACAACTCGCCATCGCCGATCGAGAGCGGCAGCACATCAGGCCGCGTGCCCAGCGTGCCGGACTCGTAGATCAGCGTGATGTCCGGCGCATGGGTCAGCCGCGCCAGATTGCAGGCTGCGGACGGTGCACCGATGCCGACGAAGCAGATGTCGCTGTTCGTGAGGAAGCGGGACGCGACGATGGTCATGATTTCGGTGGCGGAATAGCTCATGGCCCTATCCTCATGCACTCTTCCTGGACCCGAAGGCCAAGCTTGCAAAACTGTCAGGCGATCCGTCCAGCACGTTCGCCTTCATCCAGGCGGCGAAGCTCTCGCGCTCGCGCGCGATCGCGTCCCAGCCGATGTAGAAGGCGTTGGCCCGCTTGTAATAGCCGTGGGCGTAAGAGGGATACGCCCCGCCCGGAACATGCACGATCGCTCCGACGGTCCAGTGCGGCAGGATCACGGCATTGGCGCTGCGAGGCCCGAAATCATCGACAATCTCCTCGACGGTGACGATCGACGCCCGCGCCGCCAGAACGGCCTCCTTCTGCACGCCGACGATACCTTCAAGCATGACATTGCCCTGCCGGTCGGCCCGCAGCGCATGGATGATCGCCACATCGGGCCGGATCGCGGGAACCGTGGCCAGGATTTCGCCGGTGTAGGGACAGGCGACGGAGCGGATGTTCGGATTGACCTTCGGCAGGTCCACGCCCTTGTAGCCGCGGAATACCGCGAAGGGCAGGTTCGACGCGCCAGCCTCATAGGCGTTGGCCATTGCGGCATGGCTGTGCTCCTCCAGCTCGAGCCGTTCCGGGAAGCCGTTCTCGACTGCGTCGCGCATCCGGTGCAGCGAGCCGACGCCGGGATTCCCGCCCCAGGAGAACACCATCTTGCGCACCAGCCCCATCCCGATGAGCTGGTCATACAGGATGTCCGGCGTCATCCGGATGATGGTCAGATCGCGTTTGCACTGCCGGATCACCTCGTGGCCTGCAGCATAGGGGATGAGGTGCGTGAAGCCTTCCATTGCCACGGTCAGGCCATCGCGCAGGTGCTGTTCGACAGCAGCGCTGAGGGACATGAACTCGGCCATCGATAGGTTCTCCCGCCCGTGGCCATGCTGCCAAAGTGCATCGCCGCTGTTTCGGCAACATGCCGATCCCGCCAGGAGCGTGCAATCATTTGTGCGTTTAGCGGCTTGATGTTCGTTTATCGAACAATTACGGATCATCGCAAGGCTGCCCATCGGGATGACGAAATGCGCGCCATGGCCCAGAAACTTGAAACGGTCGAATCCTTCAGCCGAGGCCTTGCTGTCCTGCGAAGCTTTGGCGGGGTGCGCAGCCTCACCATCACCGATGTTTCGGACAGAACCGGTCTGACCCGCGCCGCGGCCCGGCGCTTTCTCTACACGCTGTGCGGCGAGGGTCTGGCCCGCACCGACGGCAAGAACTTCGAACTGACAGCTGGCGTGCTCGAACTCGGCCACGCCTACCTCTCCGGCATGTCAGAGCTGGAAACCGTCCGCGACATCCTGCAGGACCTGACGCTGGAGATCGGGGAGTCCGCCTCAGCGGCCACCCTCGACGGCCATGACATCGTCTATGTCGCCCGCTCGCCGGCCCGCCACCGCATCATGACGGTCGGCCTTGCGGTGGGCTCGCGCCTGCCGGCCCACGCCGCATCCATGGGACAGGCCCTTCTGGCGCGGATGCATCACAACGAACTGGAGGCCTTCCTGCAGACCTCGCCGCTCCGGGCGCTGACGCCGCAGACCCTGACAACCAGAGCGGCCTTGAAGGAGCGCCTCGCGCTCGTCAGGGCCCGCGGCTATGCGCTCGTCAGCGAAGAACTCGAGATCGGGCTGCGCTCGATCGCGGTATCGATCGAAGGCCGGCCGCGCAACGCAACGCTCGCGATCAATCTGAGCGCGCAGTCGGCGCGCATTTCCGAAGCCGAGATGGTCGAGACCTACCTGCCCAGGCTGATGCACGCCGCGCGCCGCGTCCAGCTCAGCGGCGGCTGAACGATCAGGTGCCTGAGACCAGATAGCCCGAAATCGCGGCGGTGAGTGCCTCGGCATGCGCGAGATTGCCCGGATTGGACGCCATCAGGGCCGCCATCACCGCCTCGATCACCAGCATTGCCGCGCTCGATGAACTCGACAGCACGGGATGGCTGGCTTCGGCGAGCAGCAGCACATCAGCATAGGCCGCGAGCGGCGAGGCCGGCGAATCCGTGATCGCGATGACCTGGGCGCCCTGATCGCGGCCATAGGCCGTGAGCTGCACCACATCGCGCGCATAGCGCGGCAGCGAGATGGCCACCAGAAGGTCATTCTGGTCGAGCCGCATGAGCTTGCCGGCGGCGATCTCAGTGCCGCCATAGTCGACGACATTGATCACGGACGGCAGAAAGGGCTGCAGGCCGAGCGTCAGGTAGCCGGCCAGATGCGCGCTGAGGCCGAAGCCCATCACATAGACGGCGCGCGCTGACACCAGCCGCGTCACGACATCGGCCAGCAGACCCGCTGTCAGCGCTTCAGCCGTCGCCCGGATGTTGGACATGGTCGACTCAAGCCCCTCGGCCGCCAGAGCTCCCTCCGGCCCGGCCCTGAGGAAGCTGTCCTTCAGCTTCTCGACCGGCTGCAGCACAGCTTGCAGCGTGGCCGCGAGCTCATGCCGGAACTCGGCATAGCCGGCATGCCCGACGCTGCGTGCGAAGCGGCTGAGTGTGGCGCTCGAAACCCCGGCCGCGCCGGCCACATCCTCGATGCTCGCCGCCGAAGCCCGCACCGGATTGCGCAACAGGTAGTCGGCGATCCGCTTGTTCGACGCCGAACCATTGCGCTGTTCCTTTGCCAGGACCTGGCCCAGGGCAGAGGCTGCGAAGGCGAGGCCCGGAGCCCGGCCGCGCAAGGCTTGAGGGTCGGTAATTTTCATGACTTGTATTTCTGAAAATTTTCTATCATGGTCAAGCATCCTTTTGATCACACCCGGGAGACAGCCATGATCCGCAAGCTTCTCATTGCCGCCGCCTTCGCCGCCCTCACGACCACATCCGCCCTCGCCCAGCAGGCGCTGCGCATCGGCGTTGAAGGCAACTACCCACCCTTCTCGTCGATTGCGCCGGATGGCAAGCTCTCCGGCTTCGACATCGACATCGCCAATGCCGTCTGCGCCGAATTGAAGGTCACCTGCACCCTCGTCCAGCAGGAATGGGACGGCATGCTGCCGGCCCTGAACGCCCGCAAGTTCGACATGATCGTCGCCTCGATGACGATCACCGAAGAGCGCCTGAAGGCCGTCGACTTCTCGGACCCCTATTATGACGTGCCCTCGCGCTGGGTCGGCAAGGTCGGTTCGTTCCCGGATGTGAAGCCAGAGACGCTCAAGGGCAAGAAGATCATCGTGCTGCGCAACTCGCCGCGCGCCAAGTTCGTCCAGGACAACTACAAGGACAGCGAGATCCTGCTCGTCGCCAAGGAAACCGAAGTCTACATGGAGCTCGCGGCCGGCCGCGGCGACATCGCCGTCGGCTCGTCCGTCGTGTCTTCCGAAGGCTTCCTCAAGAAGCCGGAAGGCAAGGGCTACGGCCAGATCGGCGACACCTTCCGTATCGGGACGGGTGGCGGCGTCGGCATCGCGGTGCGCAAGACCGATGGCGACCTCAAGGCCCGCATCAACGCGGCTCTGAAGACCATCCGGGCCAACGGCACCTACAAGGCGATGGCGGCAAAGTACTTCGACTTCGACATCTCCGGCAGCTGAGCGCGCCAGCAGCAATGTCATCACCGGCCTTGTGCCGGTGATCTCATCGGTTTGACCTGCACTCTTGCTCACGGAACCGGGGTGGCCGGCTCGACACCGGCCACGACACTCGGGCACGCCCATGATCCTGCACGGCTATCTGCCCGCCATTGTGGGGGGCCTCAAATCGACGCTGAGCGTGGCGGCGCTATCGCTGCTGGTGGCCTGCGTCTTCGGTCTGCTCGGCGCTGCGGCCAAGCTGCCGGAAAGTCGCGTCGCGCACTGGATCGCCGACATCTACACCACGCTGATCCGTGGTGTGCCCGAGCTGCTGCTGATGCTGCTGCTGTTCTATGGCGGCCAGATCACCATCAACAATCTGGCCGACCGGCAGGGCTGGGGTTACATCGACATCAACCCGTTCATGGCCGGCGTGCTGGTGCTGGGCTTCATCTTCGGCGCCTACCTGACGGAGACCTTCCGCGCCGCGATCCTCGCCATCCCGCGCGGCCAGATCGAGGCAGGCCATGCCTATGGCCTCAGGCCCCTGCAGGTCTTCTCGCGCATCGTGCTGCCGCAGATGATCCGCCACGCCATTCCGGGCTTCGCCAACAACTGGCTGATCATGGTCAAGGCGACGGCGCTGGTCTCGATCATCGGTCTCGACGACATGGTCCACCGGGCGAGCCTCGCGGCCTCTGCCACGCGTGAGCCGTTCACCTTCTACGCCACCATTGCCGTGATCTACCTCGCCATCACCACCGTGTCGCTGGTCGGACTGCATCTGGTGCAGAAGCGCTATTCTCTCGGGGTCAGAAAGGTCGATTTCTGATGTTCGACTGGCCTGTGGTCCTCGCCGCCCTGCCTGATTTCTTCAGGGGACTGCGCGTTACCCTCATCCTGCTCGCCATCGCGCTGGCGACCGGCTTTGTCCTGTCGATCCCCCTCGCCATGGCGCGGGTGTCACAGAACAAATGGCTGTCGATGCCGGTGTTCCTCTTCACCTATGTCATCCGCGGCACGCCGCTGCTGGTGCAGATGTTCATGGTCTATCACGGCCTCGCGCAATTCGAGTGGATGCGCCAGAGCGCGGTCTGGTTCCTGTTCAAGGATGCCTGGTTCTGCGCCTGGCTGGTCTTCTCGATTTCCACGACCGCCTACACCACCGAGATCTTCGCCGGCGCGCTGCGCCAGACCCCATCGGGCGAACTTGAGGCGGCCCAGAGCCTCGGCATGACGAAGCTCCAGATCTATGCCCGCATCCTCTGGCCCGGCGCGCTGCGTCGTGCGCTGCCGCAATACAGCAACGAGGTCGTCGGCCTGATGCATGCGACGGCCGTGGCCAGCACCGTGACGCTGGTCGAGATCACGCGCGTCGCCCGCGACGTCTACTACAACCACCTCAGCGTCACCGACTCGTTCGGGGTCGCTGCGGTCTTCTACTTCGTCCTCACCTTCACCGTGGTCGGCATCTTCAAGCTGCTTGAAAAGCGCTATCTGAAGCATCTCAACCGCAAGGTGTCCGGCCCGGTCCCGGCCCGGTAGAGCATTGCGCACGGAAGTGGATACCGGTTCTGTGCGTACGCAATGCTCTAGACGATTATAATCGATCATCTTTCTGCATTGAGATGAATGCCATCTCAGTGCGGGATGAGCCACCCGAACAAGGATTGCCCAGCGCGATGTTCACCACGGCCCATAAGCTTCCCCCGCTCGCACCCGGCTCGGCCCACAGCCTTGTCATGCAGAGCTTCGGCGAGGAAGGCGCACGCCCGGAGGTCTACGTGCAGGCCTCGCTGCATGCCGACGAGATCCCAGGCATGATCTGCGCCGTGCACCTGCGCGAACGCCTGCTGGCGCTGGAAGACGCGGGGCTGATCATCGGCCGCATCAATCTCGTGCCCGTCGCCAACCCGCTCGGGCTCGGGCAGATTGTCTTCGGCCATGCCATGGGCCGCTTTGCGCTGGGTGACGGCGTCAATTTCAACCGCGACTATCCGCATCTGACGCCGGGGGTCGCTGCCCGCATCGACGGCAGGCTCGGCGCCGACCCGCACGCCAATACGGCGCTGATCAGGCAGGCGATCGCCGATGAGGTCGAAGCCTGGACGCCATCGACGCAGGTCGGCGCGCTGAAGAAGCTGCTGGTCAGCCTCGCCGCCGGCGCCGACTTCATCCTCGATCTGCACTGCGACTCGGAAGGCGCCATGCACCTCTACACCCAGCCGACATCGGCGGATGTCTTCGCACCGCTCGGAGCCTTCCTCGGCTCGCGCGCCACGCTCACGGCCGTCGAGTCGGGTGGCGATCCCTTTGACGAGGTGTTCAGCCGGCCCTGGGTCGAGCTGCGCGCGCGGTTCCCGGACCATCCTGTTCCGCTCGCCAGCCACTCGGTCACGGTCGAGTTGCGCGGCCAGGCCGATGTCGGCCATGCCACGGGACGGGCCGATGCCGACGCCATCGTCGCCTTCCTGCGCCATTGTGGCGTTGTGGGGGGTGTGGCGCCGCCGATCCCCGCCGCCATGGCCAGCGTAACGCCCCTGGCCAGCGCCGAGCCGCTGACGGCCCCGGCAGCCGGGATCGTCGCCTTTCATGTCGAGGCCGGAGCCATGGTGAAGGCAGGCGACGCCATTGCCGACATCATCGACCCGATCAGCGGCACCGTCACAGTGGTGTCGGCGCAGTCCGACGGGGTGCTGTTCGCGCGCGGCGCCAACCGCTTCACGACCGCCGGCAAGCGCCTGGGCAAGATCGCCGGAACGACCCTGAACCGCAGCGGCCGATTGCTGAGCCTGTGAGGACATGATGCAGGATGCACCCGAAAAACTCCGCGCGGATAACATCAGGAAGCGCTTCGGCGCGGTCGAGGTCCTGAAAGGGATTTCGCTGAGTGCAAGGGCGGGCGATGTGACAGCCATGATCGGCGCCTCCGGCTCGGGCAAGAGCACGATGCTGCGCTGCCTGAACCTGCTCGAGCGGCCGAACGAAGGACGCATCATTGTCGCAGGCGAAGAACTGAAACTGACCCCCAATACGTCCGGCGAGTTGATGGCGAGCGATCCGAAGCAGTTGCAGCGGATCCGGGCGCGCCTGAGCATGGTCTTCCAGCAGTTCAACCTCTGGGCCCACATGACGGCTCTGGAGAATGTCATCGAAGCGCCCATCCGGGTGCTTGGGCTGAGCCGGCCCGACGCGGTTGCGCGCGCCGAGCGCTATCTCGAACGGGTTGGCGTGGCCCATCGCAAGGCCGCCTACCCGGCCCACATGTCGGGCGGCGAGCAGCAGCGCGTGGCGATCGCCCGCGCCCTCGCCATGGAGCCCGAAGTCATGCTCTTCGACGAGCCGACCTCCGCGCTCGACCCCGAACTGGTCGGCGAGGTCCTGCGCGTCATGCGGAGTCTCGCGGAGGAAGGCCGCACCATGATTGTCGTCACGCATGAGATGAGTTTCGCGCGCGAGGTCGCCAACAAGGTAGTGTTCCTGCATGGCGGCCTGATCGAGGAGCAGGGCGTCGCCCGTGAGGTTCTCAGCAACCCGCAAACCGAGCGCCTGAAGGGCTTTCTGGCCCGCACGCTGGGCTGACGGTTAGCGCTCTCCGGCGTAGCCGAACGCGGCCGCAGGATGCTCCGCGGTCTCGACCCAGACACTCTTGGTCGTCGTGTAGGCATGCAGCGCTTCAAGTCCGGACGAACGTCCATGCCCGGACGCGTGGAAGCCGCCGAACGGGGACATCACGGAAATCGACTTGTAGCTGTTGATCCAGAACGTCCCGGCCCTGACCTTCGCAGCCACCCGGTGAGCCCGGCCGACATCCCGCGTCCAGACCGCCCCGGCCAGCCCGAACGCGGTGCTGTTGGCGAGCGATACAGCCTCATCCTCGCTGTCGAAGCTCATGACAGAGACTACCGGCCCGAACACCTCCTCGCGCGCGATCATCATGCCCGGCGTCACCGCGTCGAGGACGGTCGGGGCGTAGAAATGGCCGCGCTCAAGGCCCGCCGGCCGCGCCCCTCCAGCCGCCAGGCTGGCCCCTTCGACCTGGCTCTCCGCTACCATCTCGCTGATTCGGCTCCATTGCCGCTGGTTGCTGATCGGACCGATCTGTGTCGCCTCGTCGAGGGGATCGCCGATCGGAATACGACCGGCAGCTTGGGCGAGCCTGGCCACCACCTCCTCGCGGATGGCGCGCTGCACCAGAAGCCGCGAGCCCGCCACGCAGGATTGGCCGGCCCCGGAAAAGATCGCTGCCTGCGCGCCCATGAGCGCGCGGTCGATGTCGGCGTCGTCAAAGACGATGTTGGCCGACTTGCCGCCCAGCTCGAGGATCACCGGCTTGAGGCCCTCAGCGGCGGCCGTCGCAATCACGCGCCCCGTTCCGACCGATCCGACGAAGACCACCAGCCGCGTCAGCGGATGGGCCACGGCTGCGGCGCCCGCCGTGTGGCCGTGTCCCGCCAACACATTGACGAGGCCCCTTGGCGCATCGGTGCGGGCAATCAGCATGCCGAGCGCCAGCGAGGTCAGCGGCGTCAGTTCCGACGGCTTCAGCACCACTGCATTGCCGGCCGCCAGCGCCGGCGCGATCTGCCAGCCCGCCGTGAAGATCGGCGCGTTCCACGGCGTGATCTGGGTGACGACGCCGTAGGCCTCGCGCCGGACATAGTTGAGATGGCTGGTCGGCACGGGAATGACCGAACCCTCGATCTTGTCGGCCCAGCCGGCATAGTACTCGAACATCTCGGCGACGCGTCCGACCTCGGCCCGCGCGTCGCGGATGGGCTTACCCGCCGAGATGGCCTCCATCTCCGCCAGCGCTGCGGCATGCTGACGGACCTGCTGCCCGATGGCCCAGATGATCCGTCCGCGGGCCGAAGCGGTCAGCGATTGCCAGAGCGGAAAGGCAGCTTCGGCGGCCTGCACAGCCGCCTCCGCGGCGCCCGCGCCGCCATCCGCATAGGCAGCCAGCGGCAGCCCGGTGAAGGCGTCCGTCAGCACGATCTGCTCGCCCGTGCCGGCAAGGATGTCGCCCTTGATGACGCTGCCGATCTGCCTGTTGGGCAGGAACAGGGACAGAAGTTCGGCCAATCGTGCGGCGCGATCCGGGTTCAGCATGGATTGGCCGCTCATGAGGACGACCTCGGCGCAGGATGCAACTGCGTGATCCGGTTGAAATCCTCGCCATCCGCGAGGCGGGCCGCGCTTTCGCTCCACAATCTGGCCGCCAGTTCCGACATCGGCAGGCTGGCCCCAACCTCTGCGACAAGCGCCGCCGCGAGCCCGACATCCTTGCGCATCAGCCCCATGGTGAAGCCGGAGTCAAAACCGCCACTCTCGATCCAGCGCGGATAGTTGACCTCAGAGACCGCGCTGCGGCCCGATGCGGCGTTGACGACCTTGAGCACATCCGCGGCCGGCACGCCCGCCGCTTCCGACAGGCTCATGGCTTCCGACATGGTCAGCAGGTGGGACGCAACCAGCAGATTGTTGACAAGTTTGGCGACATTGCCTGCGCCGGACGGCCCGACATGTAGCGCTTTTGTGCCCATGGCGTCGAGCACGGGCCGGGCCGCGGCGACATGGCCAGCCTCGCCGCCGATCATGATGGCCAGCGTCCCGGCGCTGGCGCCTGCCGGCCCGCCGGACACGGGCGCATCGAGAAAACCGATGGATCTTGCGGCGCACAGGGCTGCGAGGCGCCGCGACGTCGCCGCCTCCGAGGTCGACGTGTCGATGATCACGGAGCCAGCCAAAGCATGGGCCACGAGTCCGTCGTCGCCTTCGACCGTCGCCGCGACATGCCTGGCAAGCGGCAACGAGAGCACCACGGTCGCGGCGCCGCGCGCCAGCGTCGGCAGATCGTGTGCGATCGTGACGCCAGCGGCCCCGGCGAGGGCGCAGCGCTCCGCCGACAGGTCATAACCAGTGACGGCAAAGCCCTTTCGCAGCAGGGTGGCGGTCATGCCAAGGCCCATGTTGCCGAGGCCGACAACGCCGACGGCCCTGTCTTCGTTCGCCATGGCGTTACAGCACCAGAGATCCGGCGCCCGGCTTCGGATCGAGCGGATAGAGTGGCCGCGTCACCCGCTTGTACGGGTGGGTCGCATAGTTCTGCGTCGAGGGTCCCTGCGTCTCGCTGTACAGCACCCGCGAGGCGATAGGCCCGTAGGCGGCATGGAAATGCTGGGCCGACTTGACCACGATCAGGCTCTTCTTGCGCGGATCGACTCCGACCAGCGTGAACATCTCAAGGCCAAAGGCCTGCGTGCGGTGGTTCAGCACAACCACATCGATTTCGCCGCCGATGCGGAGGCAGGCCATGTCGCCCATCGGGGTCTTGGCGTCCCCGAAGGACTGCAGGCCATCGCGTGCCAGGCCGATCACCTCGACCTCGCAATCAACCGGCTTGTTGGACAATTCGGAGGTCTTGCCGCCGATGCGCACCCTGAAGCGCGCGCCCACGCCCATCGTGTGGGCGAAGGCCACCGCCTGCGGGTCCCACATCGGCGCGACGGCGCAATTCTTGACACCGCGCTTGATCAGCGCCTGCAGCCACATCGTGTTGTCGGACGCAGAGCCGCCGCCGGCATTGTCGGCGGGCTCGGCGATCACGACCGGGCCCTTGGAGGTGTCGACCGTGGCGGCCTGCTTCAGCGCCTGCCCGACGCTCAGCAGCTTCGGCGAGGTCTTGCCACGCAGCCCGACGATCTCCTTGCCAAGCCTGGTGGCCAGGGCGTCGCCGGCCTTCTTGTCATTGTCGGTGTAGACAAGCACCCGCGTGCCCATCTCCGGAACGTCGGCATGCGGGAAGCCGTGCCCGAGCGATACCGACAGCACGCCGTCCTGACCTTCCAGGGCCGACATGCGGTCAACGAACGAGCGAGTCGGCTCCATCGTGGTCGGAAAGAAGGCGATCATCCGGCAGTCATACAGGCTGGCCACCGGCCTGATCTCGCCGCGGATCGTCTTCAGCACGATGGTCAGCAACTCCTCCGCCCGCGGCATGAAATCGGTGTGCGGATATTCCTTGTACAGGATGATGATGTCGGCGAGGCTGACGCGCTTTTTCGTCAGGTGGCAGTGTGGGTCGAGTTCCACGCCGATCACGCATTTCGGGCCGACGATCTTTCGCGCCCGCTCCAGCACATCGCCCTCGACATCGTCATAGCCCTCGGCGACGAAGGCGCCGTGCATGCCGAGCAGGATGCCGTCGAGCGGCATCGCCGCCTTGATCTCGTCCAGGATGGTGTCACGCATGTGCTCATAGGCCGACTTGGCGCAGGCGCCCGAAGGCTCCGTGCCAAACCCCGATCCCTCGATCAGCGTGAAACCTTCCTGCCGCGCCCGGCGGCGACCGGCATGCAATGGCGCCGTATAGTGATGGGGAATCTCGGGGGCCTGCCCCGGGCCGTGGTGATAGGCGCCCATGAAGCTCGAAAGGCCGGTGGGGATCGGGGAGAATGTGTTGCTTTCGGTGCCGAGCGAGGCGGTGAACAGGCGCATGGGTCACATCCGGATGGCGGGCTGCCGGTTGGCGGGGATCTGAAATGAAGCCCAATTCCACGGCGAAGACAACGGCGCGGGCCGCATGGCAGATGTCCCTTGCACTCGGCCACGGGACCGTGCGTTAATCCGCAGGTATATGTTGAAGCCAAGGTTCATCTGGGAGGGTAACCATGTCCACACGCCGCGAGATCCTGAAAGCCGCAACCGCAGCCAGCGCGCTGATCGCATCGCCGTCACTTGTCTTCGCACAGGCCGCGCCGACGCGCGCCAGAACCCTGCGTGCCGTGATGCATGGCGATCTGGCCGCGTTTGATCCGATCTGGACCACCGCCAACATGGCTTCCTACCATGGCGGGCTGATCTACGACACGCTGTTTGGCATCGACAGCCAGTACCGCGCCCAGCCGCAAATGGTGCAGAGCTTCAACTTATCCGACGACAGGAAGACCTACACCTTCGTCCTGCGCGATGGTCTGCGCTTCTCATCCGGCGAGGCCGTGACCGCCAAGGACTGCGTGGCCTCGATCCGGCGCTGGGCGGCCCGCGACGGCGGCGGCCAGCACATGTTCCGGCGCGTCACCGACACGCCTGTCGTCGATGAGAAGACGTTCCGGATCGTGCTGCGCGAGCCCTACCCGCTGCTGATCGACTGGCTGGCCAAGGCCTCGACCAATGTCTGCTACATCATGCGCGAGAAAGAAGCGCTGACCGATCCGCAGACCCAGATCACCGAGTACATCGGCTCCGGCCCCTTCATCTACAACCGCACCGAAAGCCGCCAGGGTGCGCGCTATGTCTATGACCGCAACCCGAACTACGTGCCGCGCTCCGAGCCCGCCTCGTTCATGGCCGGCGGCAAGGTGGCCCGCATGGACCGTGTGATCATGGAAAACATGGCCGACCCGCAGACCCAGGTCGCGGCGCTGCAGGCCGGTGAGATCGACTTCGTCGAATGGCCGTCGCTGGATCTGATCGATACGCTCGAGAAGGACCGCAACATCAAGCTCGAGGTGATGAACCAGTCCGGCACCATGGGCTGGTGCCGGCTGAACCACCTGCACCCGCCCTTCAACAACGTGCTCGCGCGCCGGGCGATGCTCTATCTTACCCACCCGACAGAGGTGATGAAGGCGACCTTCGGCAACGAGAAATACTATCGCGGCTGCGGCTCCATCTTCGCCTGCAACACGCCCACCGAGAACGACGCCAACACCGACTGGTTCAAGGGCGGCCAGAACATCGACCGCGCCCGGCAGCTCTTCCGGGAAGCGGGCTATGACGGGCGGCCGGTCGTGCTGCTCTCGGCATCCAATGTCCAGCACATGACCAACGCGGGCCTGCTCTATCAGCAGTGGCTGCGGGCTGCCGGCGTCAATGTCGAACTGGTCACGTCGGACTGGGGCGGCGTCGTCGCCCGCCGCGCCAACCGCAATCCGCCGGATCAGGGCGGCTGGAACATCTTCTTCACGTCGGCTTCGGGCAGCGCCTATTCGAATCCGGTCGCACTGGCGGGTCACGCCTCGAACGGCGCCAATGCCTGGTTCGGCTGGCCGACCGACGAGAAGAACGAACAGTTGCGCGACGCCTGGGCCGCGGCCGCCACGCCGGAGGAGCGGATGGCCGCAGCGCGCGCCATGCAGGAGAACGCCTGGAACTACGTCCCCCACGTCCATTATGGCCAGTGGCTGCAGCCATCCGCCATGCGCGCCAACCTGACCGGCATGATCGGCATGCCCGAACTGGCGCCGTTCTGGAACGTCGGCCGGACGGGATGACCAGGGGCGATATCGCCGGACCGGTGGCACGGATCATGAATGAGCCTGCTTCATGCTCGCTTACGTGATCCGTCGCCTGTTTTCGACGCTGCTGGTGATGGCGATGGTCGCCGTCTTCGTCTTCCTGCTGCTGCATCTGTCGCCCGGCGATCCGGCCGCGATCATCGCCGGCGACAATGCCACGCCCGAGGCGATCGACGGCATCCGGCAGAAGCTGGGCCTGTCTGACCCGCTGCCGGTGCAGTTCATCCGCTGGATCGGCCATGTCCTGCAGGGCGATCTCGGCGTCTCGATCTTCTCGAACGAACCTGTGCTGAAGCTGGTCGGCCAGCGGCTTGAACCGACGTTGTCACTGGCGCTGACGACGCTTGTGGTGGCGGTGACGCTGGCCATCAGCTTTGGCGTCCTGGCCGCCTGGAAGGCCGGCACCTGGATTGACCGGGTCCTGATGGTGATCTCGGTCGTGGGCTTCTCGGTCCCGACCTTCGTGGTGGGCTATCTCCTGATCTACCTGTTCGCCATCGAACTGCGCTGGCTGCCCGTGCAGGGCTACACACCCATGAGCGAGGGGCTCGATGGCTGGGCACGCAATCTGGTGCTGCCCTCGATTGCGCTCGGCCTTGCCTACATCGCGCTGATCGCGCGCATCACCCGTGCTTCGATGCTCGATGTGCTCTCGGAGGACTATATCCGGACAGCGAAGGCGAAAGGGGTTGCCAATGAGTCGATGCTGCTGAAGCACGCGCTGAAGAACGCCGGCGTGCCGATCGTCACGGTCATCGGCATCGGCGTCGCGCTTTTGATCAGCGGTGTGGTTATCACAGAAACGGTGTTCAACATTCCCGGCATCGGCCGCCTGGTGGTGGACGCCATCGCCAAGCGTGACTATCCGATCATCCAGGGCGTGATCCTGATCTTCTCCGGCGTCTATGTGCTGGTGAACCTTCTGGTTGATCTCACCTATACCGTCATCGACCCCCGGATCAGGTATTGAAGCCGTGAGTGTCGCCACAGCCCCGGCCCCATCCGTTCCACGCTTCCGGCCATGGCGCTTCGTCCGGCGCAACCCGACGCTGGTCGCCGGCGCGGTCATCCTCATCGTCATGGCCCTGCTGGCGGTCTTCGCGCCGCTGATCGCGGGCGACCCGATCAGGATGCAGCCCGCCCAGCGCCTGCGTCCGCCATCGGCCGTGAACTGGCTCGGCACGGACAGCCTTGGCCGCGATGTCTTCGCCCGCACCGTCTATGGCGCACGTGTGTCACTCATGGTTGGTCTTACGGTCGCCTTCCTGTCGGTCGGGATCGGACTGATGATCGGCCTGCTCGCCGGCTTCTTCCGCACGGCCGACACCATCGTCATGCGCTTCATGGACGGGTTGATGGCCATTCCAGCCATCCTTCTCGCCATCGCGCTGGTCTCGCTCACCCGCGCCAGCGTGACGACGGTGATTGTGGCGATCATGATCCCGGAGATTCCGCGTGTGGTGCGGCTGGTCCGCTCGGTGGTGCTGAGCGTGCGCGAGGCGCCCTATGTCGAGGCCGCAGTCGCGGGCGGCGCGCCGACCTGGAAGATCCTGCTCCGCCACATCATGCCATCGACGTTTCCGCCGCTGATCGTGCAGGCGACCTATATCTGCGCTTCCGCGATCCTGATCGAGGCGTCGCTGTCCTTCCTCGGCGCCGGGACGCCGCCGGACATTCCGACCTGGGGCAACATGGTCGCATCCTCGCGCCTGTTCCTCAGCCGCGCGCCCTGGACGATCTTCGCGCCCGGCCTGGCGCTCGCGCTCGTGGTGCTGGCCGTCAATCTCGTCGGCGACGGCCTGCGCGACCGGCTGGACCCCCGGCTTGCGAGGCGCATGTGACCGGCAGCGCTCTCCTCTCCGTCCGCCACATCAAGACGCAGTTCTTCAACGAGGACGGCGTGACGCGCGCCGTGGACGGTGTCTCGTTCGATGTGATGCCCGGCGAGACCCTCGGCATCGTCGGCGAGTCCGGCTGCGGCAAGAGCGTGACCGCGCTCTCGATCCTGCGCCTTCTGCCGGCCCGTCTCGGCCGCACGGTCGAGGGCGAGATCCTGTTCGACGGCAAGGACCTGCTGAAGCTCGATGAGGACGAGATGCGCGCCATCCGCGGCAACGCGGTGGCGATGATCTTCCAGGAGCCGATGACGAGCCTCAACCCGGTGCTGAGCGTCGGCCACCAGATCGCCGAGTCGGTTCGCATCCACCAAGGCAAGAACAAGGACGAGGCCTGGGCGCGCGCCGGCGAGATGCTGGAGTTCGTCCGCATTCCAGATGCCCGCAAGCGGCTCGCCGACTATCCGCACCAGTTTTCCGGCGGCATGCGCCAGCGCGTGATGATTGCCATGGCGCTGGCCTGCAATCCGCGCCTGCTCATTGCCGATGAGCCCACGACCGCGCTCGACGTCACGATCCAGGCGCAGATCCTCAAGCTCATGCTGGAGCTGAAGGAGCGCACCGGCGCCGCAGTCGTGCTGATCACGCATGATCTGGGTGTGGTTGCAGAGACCTGCCAGCGCGTCATGGTCATGTATGCCGGCCGCAAGATCGAGGAGGCGTCGGTCACAGGCCTGTTCGACGCGCCGGCCCATCCCTACACCCGCGGCCTGATGGCCTCCATCCCGCGCCTCAACAAGCGCCTTGGCGGCAAACGCCGTCTGTCGGAAATCCCCGGCATGGTGCCATCGCTGCGCGCTCCCATCATCGGCTGCGCCTTTGCGCCGCGCTGCGGTTTCGCCACGGAGCGCTGCCGGGCCGAGGCGCCCGACCTGCGGGCGATCGGCAGCGGCCACATCGTCGCCTGCCACCACGCCGAAACCGTGCTGGCCAGCACCGCGAGCGCTGCATGAGCGCCGAACCCGTTCTGGCCGTCGAAGGCCTGAAAAAGCACTTCCCCGTCGAGAAGGGCGTCCTGCGGCGGGTCGTGGCACACGTCAAGGCCGTCGATGGCGTTTCGTTTGCCATTCGCCCCGGCGAAACGCTGTGTCTGGTGGGTGAGTCGGGTTGCGGCAAATCCACGGTCGGCAAGCTCGCGATGGGGCTGATCCCGGCGACCGCCGGCACGATCAGGCTGCACGGCACCGACATCACGGGCCTGTCGCGCACCCAGATGCAGCCCTGGCGCAAACGCATCCAGATGGTCTTCCAGGACCCGTCCGCCTCGCTCAATCCGCGCCTCACGGCCGGGGCGGTCGTGTCCGAGCCGCTGGAGAACTTCGGCGACATTCCGGCTTCGGAACGCAGTGACCGCACCGTCGCGCTGCTCAAGAAGGTCGGCCTCAGCAGCGACGCCATGCACAAGTATCCGTTCGAGTTCTCGGGCGGCCAGAAGCAGCGATTGGGGATCGCCCGCGCGCTCGCCCTCAACCCGAGCGTGATCGTGGCGGACGAGCCGGTCTCGGCGCTCGACGTTTCGGTGCAGGCGCAGGTGCTCAACCTGATGATGGACCTGCAGGAGGAGTTCGGCCTCGCCTACCTGTTCGTCAGCCACGACCTCGGCGTCGTTGAGCATATCGGCCACCGCATCGCCGTGATGTATCTCGGCCGCATTGTCGAGGTGGCGGACCGGGACGCGATCTTCGCCAATCCGCGCCATCCTTACACACGCGCCCTGATCTCGGCGGCACCCCTGCCCGATCCGCGCGCAAGGCGCGAGAAACTGGTGATCGAGGGCGATGTGCCGTCACCCCAGAACCCGCCGCCCGGCTGCCACTTCCACACACGTTGCCCGTTTGCGGTGGCACGCTGCAGGGTCGACAGCCCCGCGCTGCGGACCCTGAAGGATGGCCGGCTGGCGGCCTGCCATCTCGAGGACTAGCAGCGTCCGCTGCCGCGCATGCGCCAAGCTTTAACGCTGTGACGCGATACTGCGAGGCGATTGGCGGGGCTGGTGGTAATTTGACGCCCATGCCAGCAGCGTCCTCGATCTCCTTCCTTCCGCTCATCCTGTTCACCGTGCTGACCAACGCGGCGGCCCAGATCATGCTCAAGAAGGGCATGACCAGCCTCGGCCCGCTCGACATCGGCGCCGACGGCCTGATCGGCACCGTGTTCAGGGTGGTGTTCAATCCCTTCGTCTTCCTGGGCCTCAGCACCTTCGTCATCAGCATGGCCTCGCACCTGATCGTCCTGTCACGGGTGCAGCTGTCCTACGCCTATCCTTTCCTGAGCCTCGCCTATGTGGTGGTGGCCGCCTACAGCTATTTCTTCTTCGCCGAGGATGTGGGCCTGGCCCGTCTCGCCGGCATTGGCCTGATCGTTGCGGGCACCATCCTGATTGCCCAAAGCTGACCGGCCAAATGGCCTGATTGAAGACAGGATTGTTACAACATGAAACACATCATCATCGGCGGCGATGGCTTTGTGGGACAACGGCTCGCAGGAGACCTCACCGCGCTCGGAGAAGAGGTCATTGTCGCCGACATCCACAACAGCGCCCATGCGGTCTACCAGAACGCGCGCTTCATCCGGATTGACGTGACCGCGCCGGAGACGTTGCGCGCCATCCCGCTCGGCGCCAACGACATCGTCTACAACCTTTCGGCCAAGATGCTGTCCCCGATCATGCCACGCGCCAAACGGCACGAGTTCTTCTGGCCCGTGAATTTCGACGGCACCCGCAACATCCTCGAATGGATGGAGGAAGTCGGGGCGCGAAAGCTGGTGCACTTCACCACCGACATGATCTACGGCCACTCCGTCACCGTGCCGCAGACCGAGGACCACCCCGCCAACCCGCTCGGCGAGTACGGCATGAGCAAACTGGCGACCGAGACCCTGTGCGGCGCCTACCGCGACCGCGGTTTCAGCATTTCGATCTTCCGTCCGCGGCTGATCATTGGGCCGGGCCGGCTCGGCATCCTGTCAAAGCTGTTCAGGCTCATCGACCTCAACCTGCCCGTCCCGATGATCGGGGCCGGGACGAACCCCTACCAGTTCATCTCGGTGTTCGACTGCGCCTCGGCCTGCCAGGCCGCCTGGCGCGCCGGCATCCCGAACAGCGCCTACAATCTCGGCTCGGACAACCCTCCGCCCGTGCGCCAGTTGCTGGGAGACCTCATCCGCCACGCCGGCTCGAAGTCGATCCTGCTGCCGACGCCGGGCTGGGCCGTCAAGCGGACGCTCGACATGCTCGATTTCATCAACCTGCCGCTGATGGACCCCGAGCAGTACCTGATCGCTGACGAGGTCTGCATCCTCGACACCTCGAAGGCGACCCGCGAACTGGGCTGGACCGCCCGATACAACGACAGCGACATGCTGATCTCGGCCTATTCCGAGTATCGCAAGATGCTGAACACCTGACGCAGACGTAAAAAGTGTCCTCATCCCGAGCTTGTCGACGGATGAGGACGACGCATCGGACACGCCGCGTCACGCGCTGAAGCTCCTGTCTAGACGGGCTCAGGATGAGGATCGCGGAATTGAACCAAGCATTTCAAGTGGAGACCACCATGAGCATGGCCGCCTACGACCTGACCGAAACCATCCCTGCCCGCCCGAAGCTGCTCAGCGTCGAGGACGCCAAGGCGCTCGACGTTGGACGGATGAAGGAGCTGTTCAGCGCCCACCTGAACCCCGGCCAGGTGCACTTCCTCAAGCTGCTCGGCTTCGACAAGATCAAGGTCGAGAGCGCAGTGGGCATGCACTACATCACCGATGACGGCCGCAAGATCCTCGACTTCTTCGGCGGCTTCGGCTCCGTCGCCTTCGGCCACAACCACCCGCGCATCCTTGCCGCGCGCAAGCGCTTCGCCGACGAGAACCGCCACGAGATCTGCATGGCCTTCATGTCGCAATATGCCGCAGCGCTGGCACACAACCTCGCCCAGATCGCGCCCGGCGATCTCGACATGGTGTTCCTCGGCTCATCCGGTTCGGAAGCCATGGAGGCCGCCATCAAGGTGGCGGAACAGGCACAGGGACCGGCCAAATCCAAGGTCATCTACGCCGCCAACGCCTTCCACGGCAAGACCAAGGGCGCGCTCTCCATCACCGACTCGACGCTCTACCAGCAGCAGTTCGCGCTGGTCGACAACCGCGTGAAGGTGCCGTTCGGCGATCTTGACGCGATCCGCGCCGCCATCGAAAGCGATCCGTCGATCGGCATCGTGGTGCTCGAAACCATCCAGGGCGGCGGCGGCATCATCGAAGCGCCCGCCAGCTTCTGGCAGGGGCTGCGCGCGCTCTGCGACAAGCATGGCGTGCTCTGGGTGGCTGACGAGGTCCAGTGCGGCCTTGGACGCACCGGCCGCTTCTTCGCCTTCGAAGAATTTGGCGTGATCCCGGACGTCACCGCGTTGGCCAAATCGCTCGGCGGCTCCAAATCCGCCATGGCAGCGATGATTGCCCGCCGCGAAGTCTACATGAAGGCCTACGGCAAGCCGAAGACGGCCTTGATCCATGGCCCGGCCACTTTCGGTGGCATCGGCGAGGCCTGCATCTCGGCTATCGAAGGCCTCAACATCCTTTACGAAGAAGACCTCATCGGCAACGCCGAGCGCGAAGGCGCTCACCTCATCAAGCGGCTGAAGGAAATCAAGGCCAAGCACCCGACCCTGATCAAGGACGTGCGCGGCAAGGGCTTCATGGTCGGCGTCGAGTTCAACGACTTCTCCGAGACCCTGCCATTTGGCCTCAAGCACATGGTGGCGCTGCTCGACGACAAGCTCAAGGGTTCGCTCTGCGGCTTCGTCGGCGCCCTTCTGCTCAAGGACTATGACACACTGGTCGCGTTCACCGAGTACAACCGCAACGTGATCCGGCTGGAACCGCCGCTGGTCGCAACCCGCGCCGATGTCGACCGGTTCTGCGACGCCTTCGACGATCTGCTCTCGCGCGGCGTGGCGCGGATCGTCACCGATTACCTGCGCAAGGTCGCGGTGAAGTAAGACGACCCTAATTTGCCGTCATCCCGGACCCGGTCCGGGGTGACGCAAGCTTCAGGAGTTCGTCACCCGCCGCCAGAAGTTCGAGCTGAAAGCCGGGTCCGTGTACGAGGCGAAGTCTCGCCAGTGCGGGAACGACGCCTCGAACACCGAAGGCGACATCCGCGCGTCCTTGTAGGGATTGACGCGCCCCCCAGCAGCGACCGTGATCCGGTCAAGCTCGGCCAGAAGCGCGTCGGTGCGTGCGCCGTGATAGGGAAAGTCGAGGGTCAGCGTTGCCCCCGCCATGGGGAAGGACATCATTCCCGGCGACGGCCTGTCACCGAAAAGCTTCAGCACGGTCAGGAACGAGGCCTCCCCCGCGCCGTGCGTGGCCTTGAGCAGATCCGCCACGGCCTCGCGCGCCGCCGCCATCGGCACCACCGACTGGTGCTGGCGCAGGCCCATCGGGCCATAGGCCCGGTTCCAGCCGCTGACGCGGTCGAGCGGATAGAAAAACGGTTGGAACGGCACGGCGGCGGCGTCGACGCGCTGTCTGTGGGCAAAGCGATAGGCTGCGTTGAAGCCCGTCAGCGTCAGCCGGTTGATCAGCGCAAATGGCGGCGTGAACGGCAGGAAGGGCAGCGGCCGGTCCGGCGTCATCTCACCGGCAGCGTCGGAGTGGTTGGCCCTGAAGAAGACACCACGTCCCAGCCTCGCGCCGCGCGCAAGGCTGTCGATCCATGCCACCGTGTAGGCGTGGCTGGCATCCGACCCGGCGGCCAGTTCAAAGAACGCATCCAGCCCCGAAAAAGGGATGACGTCCTGCGCCATGAACGGCCCCTTGACCGCGACCATCCTGAGCGCAATGCGCCGGATCAGCCCGGTCAGGCCCATGCCGCCAATGGTGGCGGCGAACAAGGCCGGGTTCTCGTCCGCCGAACAGCGCAGGGTCGAACCGTCCGAGCGCTGCAGGTCGAGCCAGGCCACATGGCTGCCGAAGGTCCCGAGGGCATGGTGGTTCTTGCCGTGCACATCGTTGGCGACCGCGCCGCCCAGCGTGACGAAGCGCGTGCCGGGCGTCACCGGCACGAACCAGCCCTTTGGCAGGGCGTGCGCGATCACGGCGCTGAGCAGGACGCCCGCCTCGGCGACGATCAGCCCGCTGAACGCATCGAAACTGATGATACGGTCAAGGTCGGCGGTGTCGAGGATGGTGCCGCCGTCGACAAGGCAACTGTCGCCGTAGCTGCGGCCATTGCCATAGGCCAGCACCGGGCCAGAGACATGGCCATCAGGCCATCCGCCAGCCTGTATGGGCCTGCTGCCCCTGGCGCCAAGTCCGCCCCACGACGTGTAGGGTCGCGGCCGCGGCGGGCTCACAGGTAGGTGGCGGCGATCAGCACAGCGCCGGCTGCGGCCCCCATGAGCTGGCTGCGCCAATCGGTAATCATGAACATCAGCGGATCATCGGGCAGCTGCCCCCGCCGCGCCAGCACCCAGACCCGCGCCATCACATACAGCACGATCGGGCACAGCAGCCAGATTAGCTGCGGATAGGTGTAAAGACCCGAAACCGCCTTGGAGTCGACATAGAGGGCGAGGATCAGCGCCGACACCAACGCGCTGGAAATGCCCATTTGCGACAGCGTTTCGAGATCGCCCGCCTGGTAGCCGCGCCCGACGCCGCGCAGGCCGACATCGTCGCCGGTGTCGCGCAGCTCGGCATAGCGCTTCAGCAAGGCCAGGCTGAAGAACAGGAACATGGCGAACGCCAGAAGCCAGGACGACAGCGCGATCCCCGTCGCGGCGTTGCCGGCCAGGATGCGCAGCATGTGCAGCGCGGCGAGCGCCAGCACGTCGACCAGCAGCTTGCGCTTCAAATAGAACACGTAGATCTGTCCGAGGACCAGATAGGTCGCCAGCGCCGCCAGGAACCATTTCGGCTCCGGCACCATCAGGGCCAGCCCGATCGAGCCTGCAAAGAGCATCGGAACCATGGCCATGGCGTGGGCCGGCTTCATCGCGCCTGACGCAAGCGGACGGAAGCGTTTCACCGGATGCTTGCGGTCCGTCTCGATGTCGACAAGATCGTTGATCAGGTAGGTTGCCGACGCCGCCATGCAGAACGAGCCGAAAGCGAGCAGCGACCACCAGACGAGATAGGGGTTGAACAACTGGTGGGCGAGCAGAAGCGGCAGGAAGACCAGCGCATTCTTGGCCCAGTGATGCGGCCTCAGGGCCCTCACATAGGCCAACAGATCCTGCCGCTGTCCCGCGACGCGGGACCGCTCAAGACGCCGTGTCGAATGGTCCTGAATGTCTGCCACGATCACCTCTCTCCAATGATCGCATAGTGCGGCATGGCGGGACTTCGACCAAGGATTTTGCCCTGTCATGGCTAACGGGGCCATTAAGCGCGGCATCCGGCCCGGCACTCTGCGTCTGGCACGAACCGTGCTCAAATCGAGGCGGATGCCCCCGAAACTGAGGCGGCGCATCATTGCTGTGCGCGGATGAAACAGGAGAGGTTCAGGGTGAAACAGCAGGCGCTCTATCCGATGCTCGTGCTGGGCCTGATGACCGCTCTGGCGGCGGGCCTGCTCGCGCTCCCGCTGAAACTGCCGCTCGGCGCGCTGTATTGGGACCTGTACTTCGCCATGGACGGCGCCTACCGCGTCAGCCTCGGGCAGGTCCCCCATGTGGACTTCTTCGTCCCCTCCGGCGCCCTGCCATACTACCTTCTGGCGATCGCACAACAGGCGTTCCCCGGAGCGCAGCCGCTGCTTGCGGCGCAGTACGCCACCGTGCTGATCACGCTGCCGCTGATGGTGCTGGTCGTGCTCGACGCAGCCGGGCGCTCCCGGGCCCTCGCCCTCTGGCTGACCATTCCGTTTGCGCTGCTCACGCTGCTGCCCTTCAATGCGATCAGTTTCTATCCCGCTCCGGGCGTCGACGGGGTCGGCCTCTACAACCGGCAGAGCGGACTGGTGCTTTACGTGCTGCTGGCCGCCATGTTTGCGATGTCCGACGGCTGGCGGCGCACCATCGTCGTGACCATCGCATTGGCGGCGCTGTTCTTTCTCAAGATCAACGCCTTCGCCCCGGCGGTGGTGCTTGTGGCCTATGGGATGGTGGCGGGCCTCGTCAGCTTCAGGTCGGGCCTGGCGGCGCTGGCAGGCACGGCCTTTCTTGCGGTCCTCATCGGCCTGCCGACCGGTATGCTGGGCCCTTACCTGTCCGACATCGCGGCGATGGCATCCCATAATGCAGGCCAACTCGGCGGCCGCCTGTTCACGCTGCTCTCGGTCAAGTTCGACGTGATCCTGCCAGTGGCGCTGCTCGTGCTGGCGCTGCTCGCCATGGATTGGCGGGCCTGCCTCCCCTATCTGCGCCTGCTGTTCATCGGCTCCTTGCCGGAGCGCGCCCATGCGCTCAGGCATCTGCTGACGCGCGATGGCGTCATGCTCGGGGTGGCGCTGATCATGGCCATCGTGATCGAGAACCAGAACACCGGCAGCCAGGAGTTCGCCTTCCTCTGGCCCCTGCTGCTGGCCATCCTGCTCAGGATGCCGCAGCGCCTGCCCCCCGGCTCTCGGGGCAGGAACGTGGTGATGATCCTCTTCGCGGCGGCGACATTGCCGACCGCCGTCAACATCCTGCACATGGCGGCGCGCACAGCCGCCGTGGCGCCGGGCTTTGTCGGGCTCGACAGACCCGAACTGAAGGGGCTCAATCAGGTGATCATGCGCGGCCAGTACCGCGACCATGCGCTCGCCGCCCAGAAGCATTATCCGCGCGCCAGGGCGACCTACGAGGAGTTTGCCCGCGCTGCGCAGCAGCCCTCGACGATCCTGTATTCCGAGATCGAGTATCAGACCTTCTATCTGCTTGATCAGGCCGATGCGATGGCCGCCATCCGGCAGCGCGAGCAGGCGCGCGGCCGCGCCTTCGAGTCGGTCTACACGCTCGGCATCCTGGACCCGATGCCCTATCTGCTCGGCAAGACGCCGATCCGGGGCGTGACCATCTCGCTCGACATCGGTCGCGGCTTTCCGGCCGCCCGCCGGGATCGGCTTGTGTCGGCGGCAAGGGCCGCGGAGGTTCTGCTGCTGCCGCGTTGCCCCGTCACGCCCTATATTCTCGACGTCGAGGCGATCTTCGCGCCCGTGCTGGCGGAACGCCGCCGCGAGCCGCTCAATGACTGCTGGGACATCGCGCTGAAGCCCTGAGCCCGCCCTGTCCGATTGGGGCTTCTTCAACGCTGCAAAGCGGGATATATCTCAGTCATGTCCAGCCCCGCGACCACAGCGTGCGGGGCCTTTTCATGACCGGATGATCCAGCCCGCGAGCCTGACCGATGCGCATCGAGAACGATCCGAAACTCGACTTCAAGGACGTGCTGATCCGTCCCAAGCGTTCGACGCTGGGCAGCCGTAGCGATGTCGACGTCAACCGAACTTTCCGCTTCCTGCACACCGGAACGGACTGGACCGGATTTCCCCTGATCGCCGCCAACATGGATGTCACCGGCACGATCCCGATGGCCCGCGCGCTCAAGCGCTTCGGCGCCATGGTGGCGCTGCACAAGCACTATCCGGTCGAGACCCTGGCCGCCTTCTTCGCCACCGAGGATGCGTCGAACACCTTCTATACGCTGGGCATCGCCGAGGCCGACCACGACAAGTTCAAGGCGGTGAAGGCGAAAGTGCCGCTCACCAAGATCTGCATCGATGTGGCCAACGGCTACACCGAGGCCTTCCTCAAGACCATCCACCGCACGCGGGCAGAGAACCCCGGGGCGGTGATCATGGCCGGCAATGTCGTCACCGGCGACATGACCGAGGCGCTGCTGCTCGCCGGCGCCGACATCGTCAAGGTCGGCATCGGCCCAGGCTCGGTCTGCACCACCCGCAAGATGACGGGCGTGGGCTACCCCCAGCTCTCCGCCATCATCGAGTGCTCCGACGCCGCACATGGCCTCAAGGGGCAGGTCTGCGGCGATGGCGGCCTGACGGTTCCCGGCGATGTTGCGAAGGCCTATGGCGGCGGCGCCGATTTCGTCATGATGGGCGGGATGCTCTCCGGCCATGACGAATGCGAGGGCGAGATCATCTACGACGAGAAAAACGGCAAGAAGGTCCCCGTCCGCATGCAGTTCTACGGCATGTCCTCAGACACGGCGATGAAGAAATATGCCGGAGGAGTCGCCAAGTACCGCGCCTCAGAAGGCAAGACGGTCGAGGTGCCCTATCGCGGGCCGGTCGACGGCACGATGCAGGAGATCATGGGCGGCGTACGCTCCATGATGACCTATATCGGCGCGGTCAAACTCAAGGAGGTGCCCAAGCGCACCACCTTCATCATGGTCGGCAGCCAGCTCAACACCGTTTTCGGAAACAGCTAGGCGTGAACGGAACGGTCATCATCGGAGCCGGTCAGGCCGGCGTGCAGACAGCCGTGGAGCTGCGCGCGGCCGGCTACGGCGGATCAGTGACCCTGCTTGGGGCGGAGCTGGCGCTCCCCTACCACCGCCCGCCGCTGTCCAAGGCCTACCTGACCGGCGAGAAGGGAGCCGACGCGCTGCTGATGCGCGGGCCGTCCTTCTACAGCGAGCAGGCCATTGCGCTGCATCAGGGGGCCGATGTCATCGCGATCGACCGCGCCTCAAAGTCGGTCAAGACCGCCGTCGGCCGGCGCTTCGGCTATGATCATCTCGTCCTCGCCACCGGCGCCTCCGCCCGCCCGCTTGGCTGCCCGGGCGCGGATCTGGACGGCGTCATGGTGCTGCGCAGCCGCGCCGACACCGAGGCGCTGAAGCTGCGCCTCGAAGCCGCCGCGCGGCTCGTGGTGGTGGGCGGTGGCTTTATCGGCCTTGAGGTCGCCGCAAGTGCCCGCAAACTCGGCAAGCAGGTTACGGTGATCGAGATGCAGGACCGCCTGATGGCGCGCGCCGTCGGTCCGGACGTCTCGTCCTTCTTCGCCGAAGTGCACCGGCAGAATGGTGTCGATCTGCGCCTCGGCGATGGCATCGCAGCCATTGCCGGGCGGAATGGCGCAGTCAGTGGCGTTCGAACCTCAAGCGGGGTGGAACTTGCCTGCGATATCGTCCTGGCCGGAATCGGTGTCAGCCCACGCACGGAACTGGCCGAAGCAGCCGGCCTCAGCATCGCCAATGGCATCGTTGTCGATTCCGCTCAACGCACCTCCGACCCGCAGGTCTTCGCCCTGGGTGACTGCGCATCATTCCCCAATCCGTATGGCGACGGCATGATCCGGCTGGAATCGGTCCAGAACGCAGTCGATCAGGCCAAGATCGTCGCCACCGGCATCATGGGGCACCAAGCGCGCTATCAGGCCGTGCCCTGGTTCTGGTCCGATCAATACGATCTCAAGCTCCAGATGGTCGGCCTCTCCCACGGCCATGACCATGTCGAGGAGCGTGGCAACCGTGCCGATCGCCGGTTCTCGGTGTTTTACGTCAAGGCAGGCCGCCTGATCGCAATCGACAGCGTCAACCGCCCGGCCGATCACATGCGTGGACGCAAGCTGCTCGCCGCAGGCGCCCCCCCGATCACACCCGACGAGATCGACACCCATTTCGCGGCGCGAAGGGACACCTGACGCCGTTGCCGGGCACCACTCCGGATTCAGGCTGACCCGCGCGACATCGCTGCCCTTGGAAGCGTCGCACATCTCCGCTAGACAACCCTCATGAGCGACACGGCGGATCGATCACCCCAGACGACAAGTGCCCGCTGGCTTCTGGCCGGCACTGCGGCCTGCTTTGTCGGCGCCGGCCTGCTGCTCTGGGCCCGTGAGGGCGAGCGCCTGTTCACGGACGGCCTGATCGCCGCCATCGCGCGCTGTTTCTGAGCGCAGTCACGAGTCTGGAGTTCCGATGAACAAGCGCGCCCTCATCCTGCCGGCGGCGGCCTTCCTGTTCAGCCTGGTGGCCCTCGGGCTCGCTGCGCTGTGGACCTTCGCGCCATCGCCTGAGGCGACACGGGCCAGTTCCGTCGGCGGCCCGTTTGAACTGACGGCCATGGATGGCAAGCGTGTGCGCAGCACGGCCTTCGAAGGCGCGCCTGTGCTGGTCTTCTTCGGCTTCACCAACTGTCCGGACATCTGCCCGACCAAGCTCATGGAATTGTCGCAGATGTTCCGGGAGGCCGGACCGAAGGCTGCGAAGGTCCGCGCCCTGTTCATCACGGTTGACCCGGCCCGCGACACGCCGGAGGTGCTGAAGAACTACCTCTCGAGTTTCGACGAGCGCATCATCGGCCTGACCGGCGGCCAGGACGAGATCGACGCCACGGTCAAGGCCTACCGCGCCTATTACAAGAAGGTCCCGACATCGAACGGTGACTACACCATGGACCACACCGCCATCATCTACCTGATGGACAAGCGCGGCCAGTTTGTCGGCGCTTTCAACCTTGAGCGTTCGCCCGCCGAGGCGGCGAAGGACCTGCTGCGCTATCTCTGATCGGTCAGTTCTTTTCAGGATTGCGGTATTGCTCGATGTTGAGCCCGAATTCCGCTCCCAGCCGCCCGACGGCCACCTGCGCGTGATACATCGCGATCAGCGGCGAGCCCGTCCGCACGAGGTCGATCAACCCACGCGGCGCGGCGGCGGCCAGCAGCGCCAATGACTTGGCGATCACCTTCGCGCGGCCCAGGGCGCCGGGATTGGCCTTGTGGGCGATCAGAGCCGAGATCATCCCGTTGCGCAGCGCGCGGGCCTGTATCCAGCTGAATTCGGTCCGCCGCGCCGGCATGGTCTCGGTCATGCCCGCCTGCGACGCCCAGGCGAAGCGCACGCCGCGCGCCCGGGCGCGGGTGAAGAAGTCGGTGTCTCCGCCGCCCTTGTAGTCGAACGCCTCGTCGAGATAGGGATAACCCATCTCGTCCAGCACGCTTGCGCGGATGAGATAATTCGCGCTCGAATAGAGCTGAGGAACCGGCCCGTCGGCGCTGTAATGTGACCGGAAGATCGGGTGGCGCCGCAGATAGGCAAGGCCGGGATCGCTGAACACCGGCGTCACCGGACCACCAACGATGCCGGCTCCGGAGGCCTCGGCAGACTTCACCAGCGCGGAAAGCCAGCCGGGCAGCGCTTCTTCGTCGTCGTCGATGCCGCAGATGAACGGCACATCCGGCAATGCGCGGCACACATGGCTCCATGCTGCGTTGTACGCCTTGCAGTTGCCTTGCCGCGGCTCCAGCAGCACGGCGCCGATGAACCGGCCTTCTGCGAGCATCCGGGCCGCCAGCGCCGAGCCTTCGCGCGCCCCTCCGTCATTGTCGACAACCACGATGGCGAAGCGGCCGCTGAAATCCTGTGCGATCAGCGACGCCAGGGTGCGCGCCAGCAGGTCCGGCCGCTTGTAGGTCGGGATGCAGACCACCGCCTTTGGCCCAAGCCGGACCAGCCCGTCGCTCTCGGCAATGACGGTCGCGGGCGCATGGTCTGGGGAGGTCGGCATCATCGCTGGGGTCGCAGTCGAACGAACGGTTGCAGGGTCTCTAGCACGACACGCCTTAAGCTTTCCTGAGACCAGCCGTCAAAATCCACCCGTTTACGCTGACAGGCCGAAACACTTGACCACTGCCTGCAAACATCGTCCTCAAGGGTGACATCGCTGACGGACGGAACAGCACTGACGTGAAGCTGGCATTCATTACCTCGCTGCTGCCCACGCTGAAGCCCGACACCGGCTTCGAGATCGCCAATGTCGCGATTCTCGACGCCCTGCGCGCCGCCGGCCATGAGGTCACGGCCTTCGGCTTCGCCCGTCCCGACGACATGCTGCGCCCGGACCCGTACTCTGTCCTGCTCGGCCGCATGACCATCGAAAACCATGTTGCCGGCAAGGGCCGCAAGCTGGCCTGGGTGCTGGCGGCATTGGCCTCCGGCCTGCCGGTCAACTGCGCCAAGCTCTGGCTTGAGGGGCGAAAGCACGTCGTGGCCACCATCGCTGCGGCCGGACCGTTCGATGCGCTCGTCCTGAACTCCATCACCATGGCTGGCGCCTTCCCCGCCCTGCGTGATCTCGCGCCCGCGCTGCTCGTGGAGCACAACATCGAGCATCTCTCGGCCGCCCAGAATGCCGCGCAAAGCCGCAATCCTGTCCTGCGCTGGCTGTTCGGGCGTGAGGCCGGCAAGTTGCGCGCGATCGAATCCGAGCTGGCAGACGCCTGCCGCTTCATCTGGTGCCTTGCCGAAGACGACCGGCGGATGCTCGGTGAGGCGGCCGAGCGCAAGTCCGCAGTCCTTCCGTTGGTCTCGACCAGCATGGGCCGAAGGCTGGCCGATGACAGCGCGCCGCAGCACGATGTCGGCCTGATCGGCACCTGGACCTGGGAGCCGAACCTCATCGGCCTGAAATGGTTTCTGGCCGAGGTCGCGCCGCTCCTGCCGCAGGACCTCAAGGTGGCCGTCGCAGGCCGTGTGCCGGAAGGGCTTGCCGTGCCGGCCAATGTGCAGGTCATGGGGCGGGTGGCCGACGCAGGCGGCTTTCTCGGCGATTGCGCCGTGGTCGCGCTTGCAAGCCGGGCCGGAACCGGGGTGCAACTGAAGACGATCGAGACGCTGCAGCTCGGCCTGCCCGCTGTCGCCACCTCCCTGTCGATGCGCGGCCTGTCAGGCCTTCCCGCGAACATTGTGATCGCCGATGAGCCGGCGCTGTTCGCGCGGCGCCTTGCTGACCACGTGGCGGGCGTCCGCGCGCGGACCATCGGGCGGCTCGACGGCGCCGTCTTCATCGAGGCGCAGAAACAGGCCCTGAACAGCGCGATCAATCGTGGCCTTGCCTCCATCTGAAATGCACCCGGGGGTTGTCGAACGGGCCTGCTGACCCATTTTTCCGGGAAAGGACGCATTGACGAACAGCAGCAACCGCTTACCCCAGCTCCGGGCGCTCAGATGATCGGGCTCAATGCCGGCGCGCCGGACAATGGCCACTACCGGGAGTTGGCCGCCCGGCTCGGCCTGAGCTACGGCGAAGGCGGCTTGCAGCCTGCCCCCGATCTGTCCTTCCAGCACGCCATGGCATCGGGGATCGCCGCGCTCAATCCGGCAGCCGCCCCGTTCCGCTACGCCATCGCGCCCTTGGGACCGGGGCTGAAGCTGCTCGATGATCAGGCTCTGAGGAACCGGGCCGATGTCGTCATGATGCCGCCCGAGGCGTTCCGCGCCATGCTGCGCGACCATTGCCGCGATGCGATCGTCGACCACGCGGCCCATCATCTCGGACGCAGTCATCCCGGCCAGTCCGCCGCACAGGGCTTCAGCGCCGCGCAGGCGCGCTGGTTCCTGATCGTCGCCCTGGTCTTGCTGCTGGCGGGCTGGTTCTCGCCGAATGCGACGCTGGTGATCGTCGGTTTGCTGACCATGCCGCTCTTCTTCGGCCTCGTGCTGATCCGGCTCGGGGCGACCATAGACGCCTGGCGGCCAGTTGAACGGCCGGCCTTGCGCCTGCCCGATGACCGGCTGCCGTTCTACTCCGTGCTTGTGCCGCTCTGCCGCGAGGCCGCCGTTGCGCCGCAACTGGTCGCGGCGCTGAAACTCATCGACTATCCGGTTCACCGGCTCGAAATCCGCTTCATCGTGGAGGAGGACGACCTCGCGACACGCGAGGCGCTCGAGGCGACCGGCCTGCCTGCCCACATGTCGGTGCTGACAGCGCCCGACGGGATGCCGCGCACCAAGCCCCGCGCCCTCAACATCGGGCTGTTGGAGGCACGCGGCGATCTCATCGCCGTGTTCGACGCGGAAGATCGGCCCGACCCGCGCCAGCTGAGGCTGGCGGCGAACCTGTTCATGCGCCTGCCGCCTGAAGTGGCCTGCCTTCAGGCGCGGCTGGTGATAGACAACTGCGACGACAGCTTTCTGGCGCGTCTGTTCGCGCTCGAATACGCCGCCCTCTTTGACGTGGTCAACGCGGGCCTGATCAGGACCGGCCTGCCGATCCTGCTGGGCGGGACCAGCAACCACTTCCGGGCCGTACCCTTGCGCGCCATCGGGGGGTGGGACGCCTGGAATGTGACAGAGGACGCCGACCTGTCCTTTCGCCTGGCCCGGCATGGCTACGGCATTCTCGACCTGCCCTCCGACACGCTCGAGGAGGCGCCGCCGGGCCTGCCGGTCTGGTTCCGTCAGCGCTCGCGCTGGATGAAGGGCTTCCTGCAGACGCTCGTCACCCATCTGAAGTCGCCGGTCCTGTTCTGGCGCGAGGCGGGCGGGGCGGCCGCCTTCACGCTCCTGTCCCTGTGCGGCGGCGCGCTCCTGTCGGTTCTGGGCTTCCCGCTGTTCGTGCTGGCGACGGTCGCCCACCTTGCGCTGGCCGGGCTGCCGGAGCCGCCGCGCCTCGGCGACGCCCTGCTGGCGGGGCTCTGGCTCACCCTCTTTGTCGCCGGCCTGCTGTCGATGCTGGCGCCGCTGGTGATGGGTGCGCGGCGGCGCGGACTGACCGATCTTGCGCTGTGGATTGCTCTGGCCCCGGTGTACTATCTGCTCGTGTCAGCTGCGGCATGGACCGCCATCATCGACTACATGCGCGCGCCCTCGCGCTGGAACAAGACGGAGCACGGGCTCGCCCGGACGTCACGTTCTGGCAGACGCAAGGCGGAGGAAGCCGTCAGGCCGGCTTCACCCGCCACATGGCCAGAAGCCTGAGCCCGAAGACGGCGATCAGCAGGGCGAACCAGACCGGATCCGAGCGCCTGAAGAAAAAGCTCTCGAGGCACGCGTTGTAGAGCGTCAGCAACCAGATGCGGGCGAACAGCAGGGCCATCCGGTCATTCGACACGGAATGCTGCACCTTGACCCAGTCGCGGAAGGGCAGCAGCACGAAGGTCATGATCACGAGGACAAAGCCGGGCACGCCCATCGCGACAGCCGCGTCCACATAGCCATTATGGGCATGTACCATGCCTTGCGCGATGCCCTTCTCGCCTTCGCTGATCTCGGCGAAGCGCACCCTGTCCGAGCCCCAGAAGCCTTCGATCCCGTAGCCGGTCAGCAGTCTGTCGCCCAGCCGGTCGAAGGCGAAATCCCAGATCTCCGTCCGGCCCGTGTAGGTCTGGCCGGGCGAGACCGCTTCCAGGATGCCCTTCAGCGTGGGCGACAGCACCGTGCCGAAGGTGAAGGCCATGATCACCATCAGCGGCAGGATGATGATCAGCCCGCGCAGCCAGCCCGATCGAACCTGCGACGCCAGCATGGTGAGGATGAAGACGATCGGCGCCAGCGCCATCGAGGTCTTCGAGTTGGTGAAGAACAGGAAGACCCCGGCGAGTGCCGCCAGCCCGTAGCCGACCGGCGCCGAGCGCGCCTGCGCCACGTAGAGCCCGATCATCACGAAAATGCCCATCATCGCGCCGGCGATGTTCTTGTGGTCGAACAACCCGCGCCAGGAGCCCGCATGCTCGGGCTCAAGAATGTCATCGCCGCTGTGCTTGGCCGCGTCCGGAAACAGGACGAGGCCAAGATAGCACACGAGCACGACGACGAGGGTGACCGCGCCGATCAACTCAGCGAAGTCGCGCTCGGTCTGCGGCAGCACCATGATCGCGCCGGCGATCACGATCACGACGAGGGTGAACAGGTAAGCCCGCAACGAGACGTCGAAATTGGCCGAGAGCATCATGGTGATCGTGAGCCAGCCGAGCATCAGCCCGTAGATCGGCGTCAGATAGGCCCTCAGCACGCGCGGATCCACCAGCGCGAGCGCCGCAAGAGAGACCGCGCCCATCATCAGGAAGGCGATCTGGTTGGCAAGGTTGCCGGCCAGCGCGACATCGGCCGTGACGGTGGCGCGGAACGGGCTGGTCGAAATCCAGACCAGCAGCAACGCGGCGACAAACACGCCCGCACGAAGGCGCGCGGCAGTCTGCAATGGCATGCCGGCCAGCATCAGCAGCTGATCTCCAGCGCCGGAGCGCACAACGCCCACATCATCATGATCGCGGCCCGGTTACGCTGCCGCCGCCTGGTTGGCAACCACCACACGGACCTTGTCGGCATCGGGTCCGAGCGCCCGTTGCATGAGCCGCAGACGGGCCTGCTCGTCAACCTGGCTCGACGCCACCAGCACGATGTCATCGGCCAGTTCCGCGAGGATGTAGGGCAGCGCGCCGTCCATCACCGAGCCGCCGTCGATGATCACGGCGTCGAAGCGCCGGGTCTGGTCGAGCAGGCCACTGGCCAGCCGCGCCGGGCATGGCGCGGGCTTCCTCGCCGCATCCGCCGGGCGCGGCAGGAAGAAGGCGCCCGTCTCGTCATCCTGCAGCGCGGCACGGATGAGGCCGGCAGCCCCGCTGATCACATCCTCCGCGCCAAGCGCGGCATCCGCCGCAAAGCTGGCGCTGAGCGTGGCCGGGCCGTTGGCGAGATCGATGAGCAGCGGGGTTGCTTTCTCCCGCGCACTGGCAAGCGCCAGGTTGAGTGCAACAAGCGAGGTCCCGACGCCCGGTCCCAGCCCGAGGACGACCACCTTGCGGTTTTGTCCCGGCGCTTCGGACAGGATGAGGCGGTCGCGCACGGCAAGCACAGCCGCCGCCAGCGGCGACCTGGGATCATCCCATGTGTCCGTCGCAAAGCCGGCGCCGTGAAAAGCCGAGGTCGCCACTTGCGGCGGCTTGCGCCACGTCCCCGATCGCGAGGACGGCAGGATCACAGTCAGCGGGCCGGCCCCGACCGGCGTGGACGCATTGTCTGTGGCTACGCCGCGCCAGCGCCCCCGCGCCGGCTTTGCCGAACGGTCGCCACTGGCCACAGGCATTGCAACGGCCGGACCTGCCGCAGCACCATCGCCCTGGTTGGGCACGACGCTGGCGCCGGCAGCCTTGGCAAAGAAGCCGCGCCGCGGCTCTGGAGCGCGGCTTGACGCGGCCGGGGCGGCAGCCGACTGTGCTGCCGCAGCGGGCCGCTGGTTGCGCATCATGTCGCGCAGGATGGCAAGCGCGACGCCGAGGCCGAGTCCCAGGATCAATCCTGCGATCGCAAAGACCTTGCGGTTCGGCCCGGTCTTCTCAAGCGGCGCGGTTGCGCTGGTGATGACGCGTGCATTGGTGCTGTCAACCGAGGTCTGCTCGCTGGTCTCGCGGGCCCGCAGCAGGAACGCCTGATACACCTGGCGGTGCGCATCGGCCTCACGCTCGAGTTCCCTGAGCTGCACCGCAGCAGCGCCGGTGGTCAGCGTTTCGCGCTTGAGCCGCTCGACCTGCGCGGCAATGGAGGCTTCGGATGCGCGGGCGCGATCGAATTCGGCGCGGGCCGCTTGCACGGTGCGCGCCAGTTCCTCGGCGATCTGCCGGCGCGCATCACGGACCTGCGCTTGCGCGGACACGAGCAGCGGATGCTGCGCACCGTAGAGTACAAGGGCGTCCGCTTCGCGCGTCAGCGCCGAAGCCAGAACCCCGCGCAAGGTCGCGATCGCCGCGGACTGGAGCGCTTCGGGCGTTGCGCCTGCCTCGATGCTGCTCGGCCGCACCGCCCGGACCTGATCAAACTTCGCCAGTGCATCGGTGGTCCGGGCACGCGCCTGGGCCAGCTGCGTGTTGCTGACGGCGAGGGTCTCGTCAGACACAAGCTTGCCGCCGGTGCCCACCAGATTGTTGGCGGCGCGGTAGCGCTCCACCTTGTCTTCAGCCAGACGCACCCGTTCGCGCAGCTCGTTCAGTCGCGCGCCGAGCGAATTTGAGGCGCGCTGCGCGGCTTCGGAGCGCACGGCAGTCTGATCTTCGAGATAGACCTCGGCCATGGCGTTGGCGATACGGGCGGATTTGTCGCCGTCGCCGGTCACCGCCGTGATGTCGATAACGAACGTCCGCTCGGAACGGCGGACATGCACGAGCTTGTCCATGGCGGCCAGCGCCAGCAGTACCGGGTCGCGCTGATCGCGCGCGCCCTTCGCCGGCAGGCCGAAGAGCGCGCCAAGCCTGCTGCCCGGCCCGCCGAAATCCGGATCGCCCGCCAGCCCGGCCCGTTCGATCACCTTGCGGCGGACGCCATCGGACCCGATCACCCGGACCTGGCTCTCAAGATAGGTCACGGCGGTGTCATTGCTGGTGTTCTGCGGCGAGATCTCGTTCTGCAGCACCCTCAGGTCGCGCGGATCGATCAGGAGTTGCGAGGTCGCGGAATAGCGGTTTGGCGTCAGCAGTCCAAGCGCCGCGCCGAGCAGCAGGCCGAGCAGCCCCGTCAGTGCGACCAGCCACCAGCAGCGGCGCGCAAAGCCGAGCAGCAGTCCCAGGGGATTGCCTGCGGCAGCACCCGGTGACCGGCGTTCGCGATCGCTGCCCGCGCGCCCTGCATCTTCAGCCTGTGTATCGATCGCAAACATGCCAAACCGTTCCAAATTCTGACATTTCACGCGCCTTCCGTCGGCGCCTCCGGGATAGCGGAGCTGTCAGGCAGATGGTTGCAGTTTTGATGCCGGAGGATTCTGTTCCAGATTGGGGCAATGCGACGCCAACGGCGGCGCCGTGGCGCCGGTCAGCGCGTTGGTCAGGGCAGGCGGCGGGCCGCCTCGATCGCCGCCATCATCGGCTTGGGCCGATAGGCCTCATCCAGCGGCAGCGGCCGTGCCCGAAGCCCGTCCTGCCGCTTGAAAACGTCGTGGATCCAGCTCGATCGGTCACTCAGCCCCCAGGTGATGATCGCCTGCGGCCGTTGTCCCTCGATCACCGCGGCCAGGAACGCCGTTGTCAGCTCGCCGATCAGCTTGTCGCGCTGCGCCGCCGGGCCGGGCATCTTCCAGTCGATGACATCGAGTTCGGTGACCCTGACGCCAACGCCAAGCCGGCCCAGTTCACGGCAGAACGCGGTGATGCCGCGCGCATCGAGCGGCTTCTCGCCATAAAGATGGGCCTGCAGGCCGACCTCGTGGACGGGGATCTTGCGGTCCTGCAGATGACGGACCAGCCTGAGCGCCTGACGCCGGCGCTCGGCGGTGCGTTCGTCCGGATTTTCGAAATCATAGTCGTTCAGCACGAGCCGGGCGCTCGGGTCCACGCGGGCGGCGGTCTGGAAGGCGAGGTCGACAAGCCGGGGCCCCAGCTGCCGGAACCAGACTGAGTCCCGAAAGGGCTTGTCGGCGGTCGGTTCATGGGCGATGACCTCGTTGACCACATCCCAGCTGGAAACGACGCCCGCATATTTCGCGGCCACCGTCTCGATATGCGTCACCAGCACGCGCTCCGCCTCGCGCGCCGAGTTGATCTGCCGCGCCCAGTCAGGCAGGAAATCGCCCCAGAGCAGCGTATGGCCATGGATGGCCTTCCGATTTCGCCTGGCGAACTGGATGATCTCGTCGGCATCCTTGAAGCTGAAGGACTCCGCGTTGGGCCTCAGCGACTGCCACTTCAATTCGTTCATCGGCACGATCACGTCGCACAGCCGGGCGAGCTGATCGCGCAGCGCCGCGTCCGACCGGAAATCGGAGATCATCACCGCGCTGCCAAAGGGAATGAGCGCGCGTGCGGCCACCTGTGCGGCGGCTTCCGCCGTCAGCAGCGTCGATGCGGTTCCAAGGGCGAACATGCGGCGTGTGAGCGTCACGGGGGCTCCCGATACAGGCGGACGAATGGCCAATTCAGTGTTCATCGGACGTTTGCTGACCGGTTTAGCGGTGTTTCAACATTTGTCAGCCCAATGTTGCAAAGTCGGTAAACCGGCGTGGCCGTCGCGGGCGCGCCTGCCCCACACGGCGCGAAGGACCCTGTACGCATGAGCCGGTCCGGCTTTCTGATGGATTACGCCAAGCTCGCCAGCGGCTCGGTCGGCCGGTTGGTCATCGCGCTGGCCTATTTCCTCGTCGCGGCCAATGTCCTGTCGCTTGCCGATTTCGGCCTGTTCGCCACCGCGTCAGCCCTGGGCGTCATCCTCTCCCGTGTCGCGGGCTTCGGCTTCATTTCGCCCCTCTTCCGCGCTGCGACCGTCAAGCCGCAGCTCATCGGGGCCTACCTCGCCGGCTTCACGGCGGCGCTGGCGCTGTCCCTCCCGGTCGTCGCCGGCCTGGCGCTCGCCGGCTATCTCGCGGTGCTTCAGGCGATGCCATGGCAGGCTTTCGCCCTTGTCATCATCGCCGAGGTGCTTGGCTGGCGTCTGCTGGAGGTCGTGGCCATCATCAACAACGGCCGCCGCCATTTCGGGCAGGCCTCGACGCTGGTGTTGGCCGGATCACTCATCCGCACGCTGGCGGCCCTGGCCTTCTGGTCGCTGGGCCAGACGGATCTGACCGCCTGGTCCGCATGGTACCTCGGCGCGAACCTGCTCGCGGCGGCGATGGCCTGGAGTCTGTTCATGCCGCGTCTGCGCTGGCGCTTCGCGCCGCGACTGTACCGCGCGCGCCTGTCGGATGCGATGGCGGCCGCTGCCGCCGACATCGTGTTCTACGTGCAGGCCGAACTCGACAAGGCCGTTGTTCTCGCAGCGGCCGGCCCGCGCATGGCCGGGCTCTATGCCATCGCCATGCGCATCATCGACCTGACCGGCATGCCGGTGCGCGTCTTCAATCAACTGGCGATGCAGAAGCTGATGACGGCCCGTGCAATGACCGACAGCAGCAGGCGTCTCGTCACGGTCGAAGCGGGGATAGCGATCGTCTCCGTGGCCGCGCTGGCGGGCGTTGTCGCCGTGCTCTGGGTCTGGCCGCACCTGCTCGGCAGGAACGTCGCCACCGCCGCCGCGCTGTTCCCGTTGCTGATCGCGGTTCCGGCCTTCCGCAACCTCGTCGAGTATCACGCCGAGTTGCTCTATGGTCTGGGGCGGACCGAATTGCGCGCCATCCTGCTGGCCAGCCTCGCCGCAGCAAAGGGGCTTCTGCTCTGGCTGGTCATCCGGCTGGCAAACGGCGCGGACGACTGGCTGGTCTGGGTCAACGGCGTCTTCCTGGCCCTGTGGGCGCTTTCGGCGCTGACGACCTACCGCACGCTCAGGAGCGCGCGGCCGCCTGCCTGAACAACGCCCAGAGGTCCTCGAGCGGCACGCCGATGAAGGATTGCACGCCGATCGACACCTGCGGGCCTGCAAGCAACGGAGCCGCAGAGCGGAAGCTGTCGCGCTCGACATCCTTTTCCAGCCAGTAGGTCCGTGACAATTCGCTGTCGCTCGGCGCATGACCCGCCGCACGGCCGAGCACGTTCTCGGCAAAAACGCCATAGATCATCATCTCGGAGAAGCTGCGATCCTTGCAGACCGCTTCGACCCAGTGTCGCGAGGTCTTGGTCTCGATCGTCTTGGTCAGGGCCCGCACGTTCGGCCCGGTCCAGGTGGCGAGATTGTTGATATAGTCGGTGGCAGGAAGCGCAGGCGGCGGAAGGCCCAGGATGTCAGCGGCATGACGCAGCCAGCCGACATGCTCGTCCATGCCAGCCACGATCCCGTCGCGCTTGGCGTAGAGCCGGATGCCCCGCAGGCCGAGCTGATCGGACTGGGCGAACGGCTTGAGGAAGATCACGTCGGAATCGGCGTAAAGGAACACGTCCTCGTCGACCGTCAGCGGCAGCGCCAGTTTGCGCAGTTGCTGGGCATGCCAGCCGCGCAGGGGCTTGAGGCCGCGCATCAGCGCGCCCGGCCCGGTCCAGACCCTTCGCCGGCCGCCGGACAGCGGGTCGGACCAAGGCTTCAGCCATGAGGGCAGGAGCTCGCTTTCGGCAAGAATCCGGCGTCTGGGACCCTCAAACTCGCGAAACGCTGCAACATCGCGGTCCTCGACCAGCAGATAGTGCATGGTCAAATCGGTGATGAAGTGATCGACGCTGGCGCACAGCAGGCGGCAGCGCTCCAGATCGTTGATGTAGCTCGGGGTGGCTATGGCAAAACGGGTCATCTGGCTCGGGACGTCCCACGCCATTTCTGCAGCAGCAGATGTCCGATGAAGCGCGGGTTGCCAAGCAGGTAACGCCGCCAAAGGCGGGATGGCTCCTGGGCAAGCCGGAAGAACCATTCGAGCCGCAGCAAGCGGAGCCATCGCGGAGCGCGCGCGACCTCCCCGGCCATGAAGTCGAACAACGCGCCGACGCCCGCCGCGACCCGGGCATGGCGCTGGTCGAGCTTTTCAGCAATCCACGCTTCCTGCTTCGGATTGCCGAAAGCGACGAGCAGCAGGTCGAAGCGGCCTTCCTCCAGACGCGCCAGCAGTTGCGGCTCCTGATCCTTCGAAAAGAAGCCATGCGAACATGCGACGAAGCGGTGCTGCGGCGCGAGCCGGCACAGCCGGATCACAGCGCGCTCGGCAACGCCTGGCCGCGCCCCGATGAGCCCGACCCGCAGCGGCGTGGCCGTCGCGCGCAGCAGCGCCGGAATGAAGTCTGTTCCGTTGAGGTTCGCCGGAAAGGTCCGCCCGTGCACGATCATTGCGCCGAGATCGACGCCGATCCCGTCCGGCAGCACGAGAAAGCGCCTGAGCAAGCCTGCGAAACCGGACTCGTCAAAGGCCAGATTGACAAGATGGCTGTTGGCGAAGGCGATCTTCAGGTGACCGGGCTGCGCGAGGGCCTGCTGCACCGTCGCCAGTGCTTCCTTTTGCGAGAGCCGCGAAACGGTGACCGGGCCGATCGCGAGACCATCGGGCTGCAACTGCGGTCGATCATTAAACGCAACGGTTGACACCGGATACAACCCAATCCCGAAAAACTGGCGGATGTCCTATCGATCCAACAGCATGGAAGACGTTACGCAAAGCATGTACAAAACAATCGTCCTTGATCTCCGATCAGGCAGACGTTCGCAAATCCACCCTTCAACGAATGCGCGCTGCAACCTTTGGGGGTCAAGCGCTTTGTCCGAACATGCCTAACACCGCCATCAGCGCCACTGGCCCTGGCGGGATGTCACCTCAAGCGTCTCTTAACAACCAGCCACGCCACGACCCGCAACGCTCCGGTACGCCGTCCCGTTTTGACACGGCACGAAGCCTGCAACCCTGTCGGCAGTCCGGCCATCCCGATCGGGGCCTGTGCCGGTGAAGGACAGAAATGTGTTGCGTGGGCCGCTTTTGGCGGTTCGGGGGTTGCGTATGAAGACAGTTCAGAATCTGAGGCCGGCTCTCGTCGGGGGCGGCGAGAGGGACCTGGCCGACTGGCGTCACCTTGTGAGCGTGGGGACGGCGCTGGTCGATTTCATAGCCGTGCTCGGCATCGTCTGGGCGGCCAGCCTCGGCTACCACCTCGCCGTCTACCAGCACTTCGGGAGCTTCCCTTTGACCGTCGAGCTTGCCGTCTTCATCGCAAGCCTGTTCTGCTTCACCAACATGCTGCAGCGACGCTACCGGCTGACCCGCCATCTGACGAGCAAGGGCCAGATGCTCGAGGCGTTCAACGTCTGGACCGTCACGATGGTCGCCTTCATCGCCATCGGCTTTCTGGCGAAGGTCGGCGACAACTATTCGCGCGGGGTCATCATCCTGACCTATCTTGCCGGCATTCCGCTGATCGCGCTGGCCCGCTGGTGGGTGGTGAAGATCGTTTCGATCGCCAGCAAGACCGGGCGCATTGCGGCCCAGCGCGTCCTGCTGGTCGGACGCGAGGCTGAAATGACGTCCTTCATGACCCGTCACCAGCCCTGGAACACGGGACTGATGATACGGGACATGGTTGTCCTGAGGCAGCCGAAGCCGGACATGAGTGGTCCAGAGCGCGAGGCCTTGCTGGCGGAGGATCTGGCGCAGGCTGTGGCGCAGGCGCGCCGAACCCGCCCCGACGGCATCTATCTTGCGGTGCCGTGGTCCGAGCGCGACATCGTCGAACGCTGCATCGACGCCTTCATGAACCTGCCGGTGTCGATCAACCTTGCACCCGAACAGGTACTCGACCGGTTCGACAATCCGCGCATCATCCGCATCGGCTCGATCGCCAGCCTCGAGGTGACGCCGCCTCCGCTGAGTTCGCCGGACCTGCTGATCAAGCGCCTGTTTGACCTCGCCGGCGCGGCGGCGCTGCTGGTGTTGCTGCTCCCGGTCTTCGCGGTTGTGGCCGTGATGATCAAGTGCGACAGCAAGGGCCCCGTCTTCTTCATGCAGCGCCGTTTCGGCTTCAATCAGGAAGAGTTCCGGATCTTCAAGTTCCGCACCATGAGCACGATGGATGATGGTGACGTGATCCGGCAGGCGACGCGCAACGATCCGCGCGTCACGCGCTTCGGCGCCTGGCTCAGGCGCTACAACATCGACGAGCTGCCGCAGCTCATCAACGTGCTGCTCGGCCAGATGTCGCTGGTCGGACCACGCCCGCATGCCCTCGCCCATGACCGCGAATACGGGGCCAAGATCAGCCTTTATGCCCGCCGCCACAACGTCAAACCCGGCATCACCGGCTGGGCCCAGGTGCACGGGCTGCGCGGCGAGACCGATACCGATGACAAGATGGCCAACCGGGTCACCTATGACCTGTGGTACATCGACAACTGGAACCTCTGGCTCGATGTCGCGATCCTGCTGCGCACCGTCCTGAGCCGGAAGGCGTTCAGCAACGCCCACTGAAGCAGAAAATTGCGCCAGGCCCGGCGCGGGTCTTCCGTGCCCCGTGCTCCTGTCCTATCCTGACGCAATGACTCCTGCGCCAGCCTCACGATCCTCCTCCGCCGCCGAACTGGGCGCGCGCGCGTTCGCCATGCTCGCCGCCCTCAACCGTTTCACCGACGAGCCGGGCAAGCTGACCCGTCTTTATCTGTCGCCCGCGCACCGTGCCGCAGCGGACCATGTCCTTGCCGAGATGCAGCGCATTGGCCTGAGCGCCCACATCGACGCGGCAGGCTCCGTGCAGGGCCGTTTCGAGGGGCGCTCCGCCGGCCTTCCCGCGCTGATGGTCGGCTCGCACATCGACACGGTGAAGGATGCCGGCGCCTTTGATGGCAATCTCGGCGTCATCGCCGGCCTTCTGGTGGCTGAAGCCCTGAAGCCGCTCATGGCGACGATGCCGTTCGCCCTCGAAGTCATGGCCTTCGGCGACGAGGAGAATGTCCGCTTCCCGACCAACCTGTCGACCTCCGCCGCCTTGTCGTCGGGCTACGAAGCCGCCTGGCTCGACGCCCGCGACGCGGACGGGATCAGGCTGCGCGACGCACTCACCGGCTTTGGCGGACACCCGGACAAGCTGGAAGCCCTGAAGCGCAAGGACGGGTCAATCGCCGGCTATCTCGAACTGCACATCGAGCAGGGCCCTGTGCTGGAGGTGAACGGCGAGGCGGTCGGCATCGTCACGGCGGTCAACGCCCAGGTCCGCGCACGCGTCCGGGTCACAGGTGAGGCTGGCCATGCCGGCACGGTTCCGATGACGCTGCGCAAGGATGCGCTGGCGGCGGCGGCCGAAATGGCGCTCGCGCTCGAAGACATCGCCCGCAGCCAGCCCGACGCCGTTGGCACGGTCGGGGTATTCCGGCCCGAGCCGGGCGCGACCAATGTGGTGCCGGCCGCCACGTCCTTCACCGTCGATTTCCGCGCCCCGCTCGACAGCACTGTGCGCGCCATGGACGACGCGGTCGAAGAGCGCTTCCACGCCATCGCGCGCCGGCGCAACGTGGACGTGACGATCGAGCGCTATTCGCGGCTCGCGGCCACGCCGATGGCGGCCAATCTGCAGGCGGCGCTGGAACGCGGCATCGCACGCACCGGCGCGAACCTCGCGGCGCGGCGCATCCCCTCCGGCGCGGGCCATGATGCCATGGCGATCGCGCGCGCCTTTCCCGCGGCCATGCTGTTTGTGCGCAACGAAAAGGGCATCAGCCACTCGCCGCTGGAGAACATGACCGAAGCGGATGCCGGCATCGCCATCAAGGTAATGCTCGAAACCGTTCTCGACCTGATGGGGCGCTGATCTCAGCCAAGGACGCGGCCGGCGACGGCATCCAGCCTCGCCAGCAGCGCCGGATCGCGCATGGCGGGCGCTGTCATGATGGCGCCATCCAGCGCCCGGTCCGATTTCACCGGGCATGGTTCGTGGCTGGCCGGCAGGTCACGGGCAAGGCGGGCGATCAGGCGCGCGGCGTTGGCGGCATTCTCGCGCACGGTCGCAATCACCGCCTGGACGTCGACCGCATCATGTTCGGTGTGCCAGCAGTCAAAATCCGTGACCATCGCGACGGTGGCGAAGGTGATCTCCGCCTCGCGCGCCAGCTTCGCCTCCGGCATGCCGGTCATCCCGATGACGTCATAGCCAAGGCCGCGATAGGTCTGCGACTCGGCGTAGGAGGAGAATTGCGGTCCCTCGATGCAGATATAGGTTCCACCCTTGACCGCCGGAACATCCTCGTCCTTCGCGGCCTGCATCAGCCGGCCCTGGAGCAGCGGCCCCACCGGATGGGCCATCGACACATGCGCCACGCAGCCCGCCCCGAAGAAGGAGCTTTCGCGCCGGTGGGTCCGGTCGACATACTGGTCCACCATCACCAGAAGGCCCGGATAGAGTTCCGCCTTCAGCGAGCCGCAGGCAGAGAGCGCCACGAGGTCGCTCACGCCCATCCGCTTCATGGCGTCGATGTTGGCGCGGTAGTTGATGTCCGAGGGCGAATGACGGTGCCCCCGGCCATGGCGCGCCAGGAACACCACCTCGGTGTCGCCGAGACGGCCCTTGCGCAACGCGTCGGACGGATCGCCCCACGGTGTCGTCACAACATGTTCAGTCACATCCGAAAGGCCGGGCAGGTCATAGACCCCCGATCCGCCAAGCACGCCCAGAACCGCTTTCGTCATCGCATCGCCCTCAACCGCCAAACCGCTTTTTGAGCGGTATGGCAGCCAGTGACAAGGCCGCAAGGCCAAACAGTCCGGCGAGCACCTCGGGCGTCAGCACGGACCCGAAGTGGAAGGGGCCGCCGCTGTCCAGAACGCTGCCGAGCCCTGCGCCCGCCGTGGTGAACACCGCCGTCCCAGGGATGATGCCCAACAGGGTCGTGGCGGCGAAGACCGGCAGTTTCACCCCCACGAAGGCAGGCACCAGATTGACCAGAAAAAACGGGAATAACGGCGCCAGCCTCAGAACCAGCAGATAGGACCAGGCGTTGGCCTTGATGTTGGCGCCGAGCCTGACAGCCCGGTCGCCGAACCGGTCGAGCACATCGCCACCAAACAGCGCACGCGCAAACACAAAGACAAGGACGGCACCGGTGGTCGCGCCGAGGACGTTGAGGACAGTCCCCAGCAGCGGCCCGAACAGGAAGCCGCCTGCCAGCGTCAGCACGGTCGCGCCGGGCAGGGAGAGGGCGACGGCCACGACATAGACCGCGGCGAACATCAGCGCCGCCAGCACCGCATGCTGCTCGACATAGCCGGTCAGCGTTGCGCGGTGCAGCCGCAAGGTCTCGATCGAGACCAGATCGCCGAGCCCTGCGAAGCGCAGACCGGCGACGATGGCGACAAGCGCAAGAACGATCCAAAGTCGTTTGTCGCCCAGAAAGGTCATGTCATCCGCTGCCCGGTCGCCGCACGCACCGCGTCCGGCGGCACGCGCTCACAAGAGCGCTCAATTGCGGCGCACGCAATCAACAACTTGGTGTAGCGGGAGGCGCCCGCCCGGCCCAGCGCCCCTGCGGCGCGGTTTCGCGTCCGGCGGCGCCGGCGGCAGACACCGCCCGGTTGCTCTTTTCGCACGCATGTACGATCACCTGTAACAGGCGCCTCAGCGTCTGCGAATGAGGGGGGAGCCCACGCGTGGCCCACGAGAAGGAGACGGCCTGGAAACGGCAGTTGCTGGCGGCGGTCGCCGGTGACGAAGCGTCCTATCGGAGCTTTCTGGGCGATGTGGCGGGCTATCTGCGCGGCTGGGCGCAAGGATCACTGAAGCGCGCGGGCCGCTCGCCCGCGGAAGCGGAGGACATTGTGCAGGAAACGCTGATCGCGATCCACACCAAGCGGCACACCTGGGACGCCAGCCAGCCTGTCGGCCCCTGGCTGCATGGGATCGCGCGCCACAAGCTGATCGACGCCTTGCGCAAGCGGACAGGCCACGACCATCTGTCGGTGGACGATTTCGCCGAGGTGATTCCTGCGCCGTCCGCCCAGCAGGAGTTGGCCGGCAGCGACATCACCCGGATGATCGCGTCTTTGCCGGCGCGTCAGGCCCGCATTGTCGAGGCCATCTTCGTTGATGGCCAGCGCACGGGCGACGTGGCGGGCGCGCTGGACATGAGCGAGGGGGCCGTGCGCGTCGCGCTGCACCGGGCCCTGAAATCCCTGGCAAGGACCTTCGGCCGGGACAGCGACGACAGGAGCGGACCCGATGCGAACCGATGACCTGATTGACGCGCTGTCGCGCGACCCCGTTCCGGTGATGCCGCCTGTCGGCACCCTGCTGCTTCGGGGCCTTGCCGTTGCACTGCCGATCGCCGCGGCCCTTATGCTCGCCACGATCGGCGTGCGCGATGACCTCGCCGAATCGTGGAACGACGGCTGGTTCGTTGTGAAGCTGGCGCTTGTCGCGTTTCTGGCCGTAGCCGGATGGCGCGCGGTCAGGATCAGCGCGACACCGCAGGGCCGCGCGCCACTGGCGCTGGCGCTCGCGGCAGGAGCACTGCTGGCGGTTGTTCTCGCAGGCGTCACCGATATCGGCATGCTTGGCCTTCAGGACTGGCGCGACCGCCTCGTTGGCGAGAACGCCGTCTACTGCCTGATCAGCATTCCGCTGCTGTCGCTGGCTCCCCTTGCAGCCATTGTCCATGCCCTGCGCGAGAGCGCGCCGTCCAATCCCACCCTGGCCGGCGCCTCCGCAGGCCTGCTCGCGGGCGGGCTTGGCGCGGTGCTCTACGGCCTTCACTGCACAGATGATTCGCCTCTCTTCCTGGGCGTCTGGTATCTGTCGGCGATTGCGGTCGTGACGCTGGCCGGCGCGCTGGCGGGCCGCAGGTGGCTGCGCTGGTGAGAAGGCGGCCGCGTTAAGGCCGCCGCCCCCATCTTCATGCTCCGTCAAGCACGTTTCCCAACGTGAAGGTGACTCTTCTCGGCCACAGTCGCGCTCGTCGCTGTTCAGCTTGGGTGCGCCGTGCTGCGTTTCGCTTTGTCTCTGTGCCTTGCCGCTGCTGGTCTTGCCATACCCGTCCTCAGCGGTGACGTCGTCGCGCGCGAACTGGTCCGCTTTCCGGACATGAGGGTCCAGCCAGGCACGATCGTGGTCCGCACCGCCGAGCGCAGGCTTTATCTCGTGATCGGACCCGGCCAGGCGATCCGCTACACGGTGGCCGTCGGAAAGGCGGGCAAGCAATGGTTCGGGGTCAAGTATGTCGAGGAAATGCAGGTCGAACCGGCCTGGGCCCCGCCGCGCTCGGTGAAGCGTGACAACCCCAGGCTGCCTGATCTGATTCCGAGCGGCGCACCCAACAATCCGATGGGAGCGCGCGCCATCGGACTCGGCCCCGGCGGACAGTATGCGATCCATGGCACGAACCTGCCGCAAAGCGTCGGGACCGCCGCATCTTATGGCTGCTTTCGCATGCACAACAACGATATCGTCGACTTGTATGCACGCGTCAGGCTTGGCACGCCGGTGGTCGTTACACGCTGACGACAGTCGTTGGCGCTGGCCTGACCAAGCGGCATGCAGATACTCCTGAATTTACCGCTCGCCTATCGCCGGGAAACGTGGTTATCGTACGCGGATCGCTAGCGATCACGAACACGTGACGAAAGTAACTCGAAGCCAAAGAGGGGCTACTGATGGATCATATGGCCGATCTCAAGAAATTCGCCAAGAAGCCGATCAACGAAGCGGCGGCGGCTGGAATGATGAAGGCGTACGCGCTTGTGATGAGCAAGGCTGACACGCGATATGTTGCATGCTCTGACCCGACTGAACTGGATCGCGTGCGCGAGAATTTCCTGAAAAAGAAGCTCGGCCTCAAGTCTGCTGACCTGGATGCTTCCATCAAGGCCACCTGCGAGCACATGAAGTCGGACAAGACAAAGTCCCGACTGACCTTCTACTATGTCCTGGCCGAGCACTACGGCAAACTCGACATGTTCGTGAAGAAGTGATCTTTCCCGCGTCATCATGACGATTGCGGCACTTGATCAACGCGCCCGAGAGGGCGCGTTTTTCGTTGACCTTGGAACTAGGGGCTGGCGGTTCAGCGGTAGAGGTCAGCACGCGTGAAGGGCAGACCCGAAGGCCCGCGCGTCCGTTTCGAGACCAGCGTCTGATTGATGTAGGCTCCGCCGCGCTGGAACGCCATCGAGCATCCCGCCAGATACAGCAGCCACATGCGCGTCTTCTCGGGCCCGACGAGCGCCTCGGCCTCGCTCCGCCGCTCATGCAGGCGCTTCCACCACAGATAGGTCGTGCGCTGGTAGTTCTCGCGCCAGCCCTCGACGTCATGCACCTCGAAGCCCGTGCGCTCGAGATTGGCGATCGACATGCCAAGGTGATCGAGCTCCCCGCCCGGGAAGATATAGCGGACCAGCGCGCGGTACTCGGCGGACATCCTGTTGAAGGCCCGATCGGTTTTCTTCGCCCGGCGCGCGATGGTGTGGTGCAGATAGAGCCCGCGCGGCCGCAGAAGCCGGTTCACGCTTCGGAAGTAATCGAGATGGTTCTTGATTCCGACCTGCTCGAACATGCCGATCGACGCGATCTTGTCGAACTGCCCCTCCATCTGGATGTAGTCCTTCAGATGCAGCGTCACGCGGCCCTCCAGCCCAAGCTGCCTGACCTTGTCCTGGGCGAGCCTCAACTGCTCCTCCGCCAGCGTGACGCCGTGGGCTTCGACGCCATAATGTTGCGCGGCGTGGCAGACCAGGGCCCCCCAGCCGCAGCCGATGTCGAGAAAGCGGTCGCCCGGCTTGAGCCGCAGCTTGCGGCAGATCATGTCGAGCTTGTCACGCTGGGCGCGGGCGAGGTCGTCATGATCCTCGGTGAAGTAGGCGCAGGTGTAGACCATCTCGGGATCGAGAAAGAGCTGATAGAACGCGTTCGACACGTCATAATGGTAGGCCACGTTGGCTTTGTTGGTGGTCGGCTTGCCGTCACGATCGATCTCGTCGCCGCGCACCGCGTCGAGCACGCTCGGCGGTCCGCGATCTGCCGACCAGAAGCGCCGGATGACATCGAGCACGGCCACCTTCGAGACGCCGCGGATGGCGCGCAGCACCTTGCCCTCGGGACGCGCCGCAGCGATGTCGAAGATCGTGCCGTTGACCGCATCGATGCGGCCGGCCACGTGCAGCTTGATCAGCGTGTCGGCGCGCGGACGCCGTACGATTGAGGAGATCACGCCTTCGTCGGCGAGCGCGATCATCAGCCCGTCGGCGGGCCATTGGGCCGGAACCCGCGAGCCGTCCCAGAGCCGGAAGCCGAGCTTCAGTCCGAGCGTTTCATGGGCGTTGTCCAGCAGCCGGCTGATCGCTGCCAGACGTTCCGATACAGGCGGCGGCAACGGCGTTGAAGGCTCAGACATGGCGAATTCTCCAATCTGGCTATTCTATGCATTGCGCGTCGGTGTGGATACCGGTTTTGGCAGAACGCAGAGGCGGTTGCCGGCGCATCAAGGCTGCGGTGGGTCGCACCAGCCTTGACGGCGTCCGCCGCGATAGGGCCTCGCAAGGCCTTCCGCCAGCAGGCTGCCGCCGGCGTCGGCGCCGTCCGCCAGCACGATCCGGCCGACCACGCGACCGAAATACTTGTCGGGCCTGATCTCGCTCAGCAGGACCGGTTGCCCGATCACAAGCGCCGCCAGCCGGTCGCGGGCGGCCAGCGCCGAGTCCCGCTCCGGACCGCAGGCGCCTTTGATTTCAGGAGCATCGATGTCCTTCAGGCGCACGCGCGTCACGACCTCCTGTCCCATCCAGACATGGACACGCGCCTCGATCGTGTCGCCGTCGATCACGGTCAGCACCTCAGCCCGGTAGGCTCCGGCGAGCGGCGTGCGCCCGGTCACGCCGCGGCCGGCCATTTCCGGCCTCGCCGCCGCAGGTCGCCGGAGGTCCGTTGCGGCGATCATCATCGAGACGCCGGCCACAAGGCCGGCGGCGAAGGTCAACAACAGGGCTCGCGCAGCAGCGGACGGCATGACGCCCATAAGCCACCAAACGGATCAAAAGACAATAATCCTATATAATAAATTAATCCTATAATTGCAGGTGATGGGTCAGAAATCCGAAGCCAGTCCCTTGACCTCCCAGTCATTGTACCGGACCGGCTCGAGACCGCCACGCCCGTCGATCTCGCGCGCCGCACCCAGGGCGGCGGTCTTCGCATCCTGCGCGGCCTTGCGGGCGGCGGCCTCCGCAAGCGCGCGCCGCGCCGCCGCCGAAAGCGGCTTGCCCGGTGCGGCATTGGGCAGCTCCTGCGCCAGCTCCGCCCCGGCATCGGCGGCTGTCCCCTCGGCCTCGACCTGATCCATGACTGTCCAACCTGACGAAATCGACCCTTATGGAGCGACGATATAAGGGCTGCAAGCAGCTTTGTCCCGTCCCGGCGCGGCATCGTGATCAGGCGCGGCTGGACCTGGGCTGCCTGTTCCCGCAAGCCGTGCAGCGGCTATTGTAATGACAGGGCGATCCGAATTGGCTAATCGCTCCTCAGGGCTTCGGAAACGGGACGCGCATCCCGGCCAGGCCGCCACGATGATTGCGCCGCGCCGTCCGGCGCAGGCGCACGGTCCCCTTCGGGACCCCAGCCCCTATCCACAGGATCGCCGACTTGAAAACAACGCCATCTTCGAGGCCTGCGCCGTCCACCCAAGAGCCGGGGCAGCTGGCGCGACTGGCCGCCGCCAGGGCCTTCGAGCGCACCTTGTCAGCCCGCCAGCAGCTGGATGACGTGCTGGATCAGGAGATCGCCGAGGCCCGCCGCCTTGAGGGCCGCGACTCAGCCCTGGCGCGCGCCATCGCAATCACCAGCTTCCGCCATCTCGGCACGATCTCGCAGGCCGTCGATGCGCGGCTTGCGCAGGGCGCGCGTTCGCTGCCGCGCCCGGTCCAAGCCATTCTCGTGACCGCTGCGGCGCAGATACTCTTCATGGAAGCGGCCGATCATGCCGCCGTCGACGTCGCCGTGGCGCTGACCAAGCTTCAGCCGCAGGGGCTCCGCTTCGCCGGCGTGGTCAACGCCGTGCTGCGCAAGATCGGGCGCGAGGCTGACAGCATTCGCGCCGGGATGGCGCCGCTCGGGGCCGACACGCCCCAGTGGCTCCGCGAAGCCTGGGTCCGCGATCATGGCGAGACGAATGCGCGCGCCATCGCCGCCTCGTTCAGCGAGGAACTGGCACTCGACCTGACCGTCAGGTCCGACGCGCCGGGCTGGGCCGCGACGCTCGACGCGATCGCGCTGCCGACCGGCTCCATCAGGCTGCGCCAGCGGACGCCCGTGCATGAACTGCCGGGTTACTCCGAAGGAGCCTGGTGGGTCCAGGACGCGTCCTCAGCGGTGCCGGCCCGGCTGCTGGGCCTGTCCGCCGGCCAGACCGTTCTCGACATGTGCGCGGCGCCGGGCGGCAAGACCGCGCAGCTCGCCGCATCCGGCGCACAGGTGACGGCGCTTGATCGCTCGCGCCAGCGCCTCGACATCCTGTCGCAGAACATGGCGCGCCTCGGCCTCGCCGCCAACATCGTCGTGGCGGATGGCACGCAGTTCGAGCATGAGCCCTATGACGCAGTGCTGCTCGACGCGCCCTGCACCGCCACGGGCACCATCCGCCGCCATCCCGATGTCGCATGGACCAAGACGCCGCAGGACCAGGCCAAACTCGTGGCGCTTCAGGCGAAACTCATCCATCGCGCTGCGGACCTGACCCGCCGGGGTGGAACGCTGGTCTACTGCACCTGCTCACTGCAGGCCGCCGAAGGGGAGGACCAGGTCACCGCCACCCTCGCGGCGAGGCCCGACCTGGCGCTCCTGCCGATCACGGATGCCGAAATCGGGGTCGCCGGCTGCACCACGCCGCGCGGCGAATTCCGCGCCCTGCCCCATCAACTGCATGGGGATAGCGCACGGGTTTCTGGCTGGGGAGGCTTTTTCGCCGCGCGGTTTGTGCGACAGTGACGGCAATTGACCTATCGTGATCGGTCGCACAAGCCAGTCTTGCCGGGCGTGGGAGGCACGCCGGACATGACCGGGCGGTCGGTGATGCTGGGATGATGAGCGTGTCCGTCAGTCATGGGCACGGGATGAGGCATGGGTGTTTGTGAGACGTTGGGCACACAGGACCAAGGCGTTCAGCTGGACAAGTGGCGCCGTGGTGCGCAGCCTGTCGCGCGGCCTTGGCCATGTCACGTCGGCCATCAACCCGTTCGGCCGTTTCCAGCCCACCAGCTTCTTGTTTGCGCCGCCGGACCTGCGCACGGCTGACCCGACTGTCGCCGCCGACATCTATGCAGGACAGTTCGCATTTGCCGGCCGCTCCGTCGCGACCAATGGCGCGTCCCCGTTCGCCGTCGCCGCCCCCAGCGCAAGCTGGGAGGAAGCGCTCTATGGTTTTGGCTGGTTGCGGCACCTTCAGGTCGTCAATTCGGCGCTCGCCCGCGACAACGCCCGCACGCTTGTGAGCGATTTTCTGGCGCGCGGCTCGCAGCGTCCCGCCATCGCGCGGCACCCGAAGGTGGCGGCACGCCGCCTGATCGCCTTTCTGGCCCATTCAGCGATGCTGCTCGAGGACTCGACCCATGCCTTTTACCAATCCTATCTGGGAGCGGTGCGCAGCGAGGCGAAGCTGCTGCGGGCAGCCCGGAGCCTGACCGACGACCCGGTGGTCCACCTCAATGCCGCCCTTGCCCTGACGCTGCTGGGGCTCTGCGTCGAGGGAGGCGCTGGTCTCGAACGGCGTTACGGGCGGTTGCTTTCGGATATGCTCGACACCCAGGTCCTGTCCGATGGCGGCCATCTCAGCCGCAATCCGCGCGTGCTGGTCGACCTCATGCTGGACCTCCTGCCGCTGCGCTCGACCTATGCTGCCCGCGGCGCAGAAGCCCCGCGCGGCGTGATCTCGGCCATCGACCGCATCGTGCCCCACCTCAAGATGATGCGGCACCCGGACGGCTCGATAGCGCTGTTCAATGGCATGGGCGCCAGCCAGGTCGACGCTCTCGCGACCATTTTCGCCAGCCATGACAGCCGCGGCCGCGCCGCGACGGAAGCGCCCTACACCGGCTACCAGCGGCTGGAGGCCAACGGCGCGGTTCTGATCGCCGATACCGGACCCGCGCCGCCCTTTGCGCTGTCGGCCGACGCCATGGCCGGCTGCCTGTCCTTCGAGTTCTCGCATGGACGCGAGCGCATCATCGTCAATTGCGGCGCGCCGCGCGGCGGCTCCGGCGAGGTGCCGGTCGAGCTCAAGTCGACGGCCGCCCACAACACCCCGAACTTCGCCGACACCTCAAGCTGCGAATTCATCTCACTGAACAGCCAGATTCGGATCCTGCATGGGCCGCGCGAGGTGACGCTCGCCCGCAGCACATCGGCGGATGGCGAGACGCTCGACCTCACGCATGACGGCTACCGCAGGCGCTACGGCTTCGACATCAGGCGTCAACTGGCCGTCGGCCTCGACGGGCTGAGCGTCAGGGGGCAGGAAAGCTGCTCGCCGTCGCCCAAATCACCGGGCGCGGCCAGCGGACTGGTGACGCGCTTTCACCTGCATCCGTCGGTGCGCGCCGAACCGGTGTCCGCGAACGAGGTCAGGCTGGTCACCGCCCGCGGCGCGGTCTGGCGCTTCACCGGCGCCGACGCCGAGGTCGCGCTGGACGAAAGCATGTTCTTTGCCGGCATCGAGGGCCCCAGACGCACGACGCAGATCGTCTTGACCGCGCTTGATGCCGGAACCGGATCGCGATGGGAGATGCGCCGGGCCGAAAGCTGATCAGCGCGCCATGGTCAGGCCGGCGCCCGAGCGTGCGATGACGCCGGTCAAAGAGGAGCCGTCGGTGACGCGCAAGCGCGCCGCCACGGAGCCGCCGGGCTGGTACAGATAAACCTCGCCGTCGCGGTAGTCCCACGCCGTAACCTTCTGCAGGTCGCGGTTGCCGCAGCCGGCGGCATTGGCACGGTACAGATCAAGCGCCGGCGTGCTCGACAAGGTCACGCGGCATGAGCCTCCCGTCGCCTCGCGGGCTGTCCACCCCCCGATGACGCCGTCACGCGACGTCACAGCGCCGCGCCCGCCACCGCCTGTTCCTCCGCCGAGCGTCGCGATCTCGCGCCCGCCGCCGCCGAGCGTGGGCGTCTCGATGGTGCGCGGCGCTGGCGGCGGGGTCGCGGGAGCCTGCGGCTGGGCCGGCGGCTGAAAGAACGGATCGGCAGGCGGCGGCAACGCGCCACCTGCGCCGGGCGAAGGGGCAGCCGAGGCTCCGGGCGGGGGCGGCAGCGACTGGCTTTCGACGGGCGCGGTGGCGATCGACGGCGAGGACGGCAGGGCCGGTTCGGACGGAGCGGCCTCGGCCGGGCCGAGCGGCCGCGAACCGATCGACTGCCCGGCAAACCGCTGCGCGTTGGCGCAAGCGCCAAGGGCAAGAGCCAGCGCTGCGGCAAGGCCAAGCTTGCCCAGGCCCGCGGCCCTCGTCTCAACAAACAGCCTCATCGCCTCAGCCCCGATACCTGATGGCCGCCGACCCTGCGCCGGCAGCGACACGCCTCTGTCCGTCGGTCGCGCCTGATCGGGCTCGCACGCGGCAGATAACCGTGTTTACTGTGCCGGCACGGACCTGAACAGCCCATGAAGTGCTGCCGCAAGCGCGGGAGGTCAGACCTGCCGCGCCACCATCATCTTCTTGATCTCGGCGATCGCCTTGGCCGGGTTGAGACCCTTGGGGCAGGCATTGGCGCAGTTCATGATCGTGTGGCAGCGGTAGAGCCGGAACGGGTCTTCGAGATTGTCCAGCCGCTCGCCGGTTGCCTCATCGCGCGAGTCGATCAGCCAGCGATAGGCCTGCAGCAGCACGGCGGGGCCAAGATAGCGGTCGCCATTCCACCAGTAGCTTGGGCAGGAGGTCGAGCAGCAGGCGCACAGGATGCACTCGTAGAGCCCATCGAGCTTCTCGCGGTCATCCTGCGACTGCTTCCACTCCTTTTCGGGGCGCGGAGTCGTCGTCTTGAGCCACGGCTCGATCGAGGCGTGCTGGGCATAGAACTTGGTCAGGTCCGGCACCAGATCCTTGATCACCGGCATGTGCGGCAGGGGATAGATCGCAACCTTGGCAGCCTTGCCATCCTTGTGCGCGCCGCACTCATCGATGCCGGTGGTGCAGGCGAGGCCGTTCTTGCCATCCATGTTCATGGCGCAGGAGCCGCAGATGCCCTCGCGGCAGGAGCGGCGGAAGGTCAGTGTCGGGTCGACCTTGTTCTTGATCCAGATCAGCGCATCCAGAACCATCGGTCCGCAATCGTCGCGGTCGACGGTGTAGGTGTCGACACGCGGATTGGCCTTGTCATCCGGGTTCCAGCGATAGACGCGGAACTCGGTCGTGTTGGTCGCGCCGCTGATGGCAGGCCACTTTTGGCCTTCGGTCATGCGGGAGTTCTTGGGAAGGTTGAATTCGGCCATGGCGCTTCAGGTCCTCAATACACCCGCGCCTTGGGCGCGATGTACTCGATCTCGTTCGACATCGTGTAGGTGTGCACCGGGCGGTAATCGATGGTCACCGAGCGCTGCTCGTCGTCGATCCAGGCGAGCGTGTGCTTCATCCAGTTCTTGTCGTCGCGGTCCGAGTAGTCCTCGCGGGCGTGTGCGCCGCGGCTTTCGGTTCGGTTCTGGGCTGAATCCATGGTCACCACGGCCTGGGTGATCAGGTTGTCGAATTCGAGCGTCTCGATCAGGTCCGTGTTCCAGATCAGCGAGCGGTCCTTGACCTGCACATCCGGCAATCCGCCCCAGATCTTGTGGATCGCGGCGTGGCCCTCGTCGAGCACCTCGCCGGTGCGGAACACGGCGCAGTTGCTCTGCATCGTGGCCTGCATCTGGGCGCGCAGCACCGAGGTTGGCGTGCCGCCATTAGCGTTCTGGTAGCGGTCGAGGCGCGACAGCGCCAGCGCGCTCTGCTTCTCGGTCACCTCGGGCTGCTTTTCGCCCGGCGTCACCAGTTCGGCGCAGCGCAGGCCGGCGGCGCGGCCAAACACGACAAGGTCGATCAGCGAGTTGGAACCGAGCCGGTTCGCGCCATGCACCGAGACGCAGGCCGCTTCGCCGATGGCCATCAGGCCCGGCACGACCGTGTCCGGATCGCCATTCTTCTTGGTCAGGACCTCGCCATGATAGTTCGTCGGGATGCCGCCCATGTTGTAGTGCACGGTCGGGATCACCGGGATCGGCTCCTTGGTGACATCGACGCCGGCGAAGATGCGGGCGCTTTCGGAAATGCCGGGCAGGCGTTCGTGCAGGATCTTCGGGTCGAGATGGTCAAGGTGCAGGTAGATGTGGTCCTTGTTCTTGCCGACGCCGCGCCCGTCGCGGATTTCCATCGTCATCGAACGCGACACCACATCGCGCGAGGCCAGATCCTTGGCGGATGGCGCATAGCGCTCCATGAAGCGTTCGCCCTCGGAGTTGGTCAGGTAGCCGCCCTCCCCGCGCGAGCCCTCGGTGATCAGGCAGCCCGAGCCGTAGATGCCCGTCGGATGGAACTGCACGAACTCCATGTCCTGCAGCGGCAGACCGGCGCGCAGAGCCATGGCATTGCCGTCGCCGGTGCAGGTGTGGGCCGAGGTGGCCGAGAAATAGGCGCGGCCATAACCGCCCGTGGCCAGGATGGTCTGCGAGGCGCGGAAGCGGTGCAGCGTACCGTCATCCATCTTGAGCGCGACCACGCCGAGGCAGCGGCCATCCTCGCTCATCATCAGGTCGATGGCGAAATACTCGATGAAGAACTCGGTCTGCGCGCGCAGGGCCTGGCCATAGAGCGTGTGCAGGATGGCGTGGCCGGTGCGGTCGGCGGCGGCGCAGGTGCGCTGGGCGATGCCCTTGCCGTAGTCCGTGGTCATGCCGCCAAACGGGCGCTGGTAGATCTTCCCAGCTTCGGTGCGCGAGAACGGCACGCCCCAATGCTCCAATTCGTAGACGGCGGCGGGAGCGTTGCGCACGAGATACTCGATTGCATCCTGGTCGCCGAGCCAGTCGGACCCCTTCACGGTGTCATACATGTGAAAGCGCCAGTCATCCTCGCCCATGTTGCCGAGCGCGGCCGAAATGCCGCCTTGCGCCGCGACGGTGTGCGAACGGGTCGGAAACACTTTCGAGATGCAGGCCGTCTTCAGCCCCGCCTGCGCGCAGCCGACCGTGGCGCGAAGGCCCGCGCCGCCGGCGCCAACCACGACCACATCAAAGGTGTGGTCGGTGACGTCGTAGGCCGGCTTCTTGATCGATGCGGTTGCCATGGCTTCAGCCTCCCAAGGCGATCTTCAGAATTGCAAAGACGGAAGCGGCGCCAACCGCAACCGTGAAGAAGGTGTTGGCGATCACCGCGAGAACCTTCGCGCCCTCGCCATGCACATAATCCTCGATGATGGTCTGCATGCCGAGCCGCATGTGGATCAGGCCCGACGCCACGAACAGAAGCATCAAAAGCGCCACGACGGGATGCGACAGAAGCGCCATCGCGGCGTCGTAGGGTTTTCCGACGAGCGCCAGAACGATGACCACGAACGCTGTGGCAAGAATGACGTTGGCGACCGCGGTCACCCGTTGCAGCCAGAAATGCCCGGTGCCGGATCGGGCGGAGCCAAGCCCGCGAACATGGCCCAGCGGCGTGCGCATCGAGGAGTTGTTGTGCATGGAACGGTCCTTCAACGCACGACGTAGGCGACGATCCAGATCAGGACGGTCAACGGCGCGGAGATGAAAAGGGTCAGGCGGGCCAGGTTCATGCGCTGCTGCGCGTCATAGCCATGGCCGAGATCCCAGACGAAATGGCGCAGTCCGCCCACCATGTGGTGCATCAGCGCGAAGGTGTAGCCGAACAGGACAAGCCGGCCGAGCCAGCTCGAGGCGACCCATTGCGCCGCATCGAACGAAGCCTTGCCGGAAGCCGCCGAGATCAGCCAGATGGCCAGGAGAAGCGTGCCGAGATAGAGCGCCGCCCCCGTGGCGCGGTGAAGGATCGACATCGCCATGGTCCACGACCAGCGATAGATCTGCAGATGCGGCGACAACGGCCTGCTCTGATCCGCCATGCACTTACCCCCGACCGGGCTCTTTGCGCCCGATTCAATTGTTGAAATTTCCAGCCGGTCTTAGCGAAATGTGCTTCATGCCGCAATGCGACATGAGGACGAGCTGTTACAAAAAGCGAAATCTGTCACTGCGCCTTGGCGGCGGCCAGGATGTAGTTCACGGCGGTGTCATCCGCCAGCCGCCAGCCGCCCCGGAACGGGTCCGGAACCATGCCCCTGGTCTCAAGAACCTCAAGACCGGCATCGTTCAGGCCACGCTCCAGTTCCTCCGGACGGATGAACTTGTTCCAGTCATGCGTGCCCTTGGGGAGCCAGCGCAGAATGTATTCCGCACCGATGATCGCAGCGGCATAGGAGCGCAGGGTCCGGTTGAGCGTGGACATGACCAGCAGGCCACCCGGCTTCAGGGCTGAGCAGAGCGCGTTGAGGAAGGCGGGCACGTCGGCGACGTGTTCGACGACTTCCAGCGCGGTCACCACGTCGAAGCGCTCGCCATCCGCGACGATGTCCTCGATTGTTGTCGGCAGGTAGCGGATGTCGAGTTCCATGCGCACCGCATGGGCCTTGGCGACCGCAATGTTCTGCGTGGCCGGATCGAGGCCCGTCACGGTCCCGCCCATCCGCGCCAGTGGTTCGGACAGCAGCCCGCCCCCACAGCCGACATCGGCGACCGCAAGGCCGGCAAGCGGCGCGATCATCCGGCGGTCGAGCCCGAAATGGCTGATCACCTGTTCACGGATGAAGCCGAGCCGCACCGGATTCATGCCATGAAGCGGCTTCATCGGGCCGTCCGCATCCCACCATGTGTCGGCCAGCGCATCGAAGCGCCCGATCTCGGCGGCATCGACCGTGGTGTGCGATCCGCTCCGCCGCGCTTTTGTCTTCGTCGTCACAGCCACGCTGTCATCCCTTTCACCGGCTTTGCGCCGACGCGTCCGCCATGTATACGCCGCACAGACAGGAGATGGCGAGCGGGCAGATCAGCGCGCTCGCCCCGGACCCAAAACAAACGGAACGATAGGCCGCATGGCGCGTCTGGTGATGAAATTCGGCGGCACCTCTGTCGCCACGGTGGAGCGGATCAAGAATGTCGCCCGCCATGTCAAGCGTGAGGTGGAGGCGGGTCACGATGTGGCCGTTGTCGTCTCGGCCATGTCGGGCAAGACCAATGAACTGGTCGGCTGGTGCAAGGAAGCGGCGACGCTGTACGACCAGGCCGAGTACGATGTCGTGGTCGCCGCAGGCGAGCAGGTCACATCCGGGCTGCTGGCCATCGTTCTCAATGACATGGGCCTCAAGGCCCGTTCGTGGCAGGGCTGGCAGGTGCCGCTTTACGGCTCCGACGCCCACGGCTCATCGCGCATCGTCGATGTCGACGGCGCTGGCATTCTGGCAGGTTTTGCCAATGACCGGTCCGTGGCGGTCGTCTCCGGCTTCCAGGGCGTGCACAAGGAAAGCGGCCGGATCGTCACGCTTGGGCGCGGCGGCTCCGACACGTCCGCGGTCGCGCTGGCAGCAGCGCTGAAGGCTGACCGCTGCGACATCTACACCGACGTGGACGGCGTCTACACCACCGACCCGCGCATCGTCACCAAGGCGACACGGCTCGACAAGGTCTCGTTCGAGGAAATGCTCGAAATGGCGTCGCTCGGCTCCAAGGTGCTGCAGGTGCGCTCGGTCGAGATCGCCATGGTGCACCGTGTGCCGACCTATGTGAGGTCATCCTTCGATGACCCGGAAAACCCCAAGCAGGGCACCCTGATTTGTGACGAGGAGGATATCGTGGAACAGCAGATCGTCACAGGCATCGCCTATTCCAAGGACGAGGCGCAGATCACGCTCAGGCGCGTCGCCGACCAGCCGGGCGTCGCCGCCTCGATCTTCGGCCCGCTCGCCGAAGCCAACATCAATGTCGACATGATCATCCAGGTCGTCTCCGACGATCAGGCCACGACCGACATCACCTTCACTGTGCCGACCGCCGACTATGACAGAGCCCGCACAATCCTTGAATCCAAGCACGAACAGATCCGCTATCAGTCGCTCCAGGGAGCAACTGATGTGGTCAAGGTCTCGGCCATCGGCATCGGCATGAGAAGCCATGCCGGCGTTGCCGCCCGCGCCTTCCGCGCATTGGCCGACAAGGGCATCAACATCCGCGCCATCACCACCTCCGAGATCAAGTTCTCGGTGCTGATCGACAGCGCCTACACAGAGCTCGCCGTGCGCACGCTGCACACGCTCTACGGACTGGACAAGGCTGCATGAGGGCGGGCGCCAAACCTTAACTTAGGCAGCCCTCGGTTCCATCGTCTGTCCGGCGAGCCATCGCCAAGATCCGTCGCGCCTGACCAAAACCAGCAGCGTCTTGAGGGATTTGGCATGACGAATACCGCGTGATGTGAAGACGTCGTCTAGGTTGCAGGTCACAACAGCCAGATCGCCGCGCACGACGATATGAGCGGCTGACGCTAATTGGCTTTCAAATTGGAGCCCGTCACGTCCACACACGCCATCGATGTACGCGCTTTTGTCAGCTTCAAAGCCGGAGGCGGTGACATAGCGAAAATCACTCTCAATGAAATCGGCAAAGAATTGTCGATCCCGCTTGATGAGCGCTTGGCTCTTCAAATTCAGGACGAGATTGATGTCATGTTCGAGAGATCGATTGCTCATGGCCCAAACATCTGCCTTTAGATCGATTGCCAGCCTGCGCACAGGCTCTGTCCGATGCCGCATCATTGATACAACAAAGCAACCAGATGACAAAAAAACACGGCTTCTCCCCCCGCACCCTGGCCGCGCAGGCGCTTGGCAAGATCGACCCTTTGACGAAAGCGGTCGTTCCACCGATCCACATCGCCACGACCTATATCCGCGACGAGGACAACGGGTACTCCTCCGGTTTCGTCTATGGCCGACCGGACAACGAAACCATCCGTGAAGCCGAAAACGTCCTGGCGATGCTGGAGCAGGCCAAGGCCGGAGCGTTGTTGTTCTCCAGCGGCATGGCGGCGGCAACGGCCGTGTTCCAGGCGCTTGATCCGGGTGACCATATCGTCGCGCCACGCGTCATGTACTGGGCGCTGCGCAGCTGGCTGATGACGGAAGCCAAGCGCTGGGGGCTTGAGACCACCTTCTGCGAAACCGATGACCTTGCGCAGCTCAGGGCTGCGATCCAGCCCGGCAAGACCAAGCTGGTCTGGATCGAGACGCCGTCAAACCCGCTCTGGACCATCACTGACATCGCCGCCGCTGCCGAGATCGCCCACAAGGCGGGCGCCAGGCTGGCGGTCGACTCGACCTGCGCCTCGCCGGTCCATACCCAGCCGCTGCTGCTGGGCGCGGATGTGGTGATGCATGCCGCCACCAAGATCCTCAACGGGCATTCCGACGTTGTGGCCGGTGCGCTGGCTGCCCGCGAGGATGATGCCTTCTGGCAGCGCATCAAGACCATCCGCAAGATGCAGGGCGGCATTCTCGGGCCGTTCGAAGCCTACCTGCTGATGCGCGGCATGCGCACGCTGCATCTGCGCGCCGAGCGCCAGGCCAGGACGGCGATGGGTCTCGCGACGCGGCTTGCGGCCCACCCGAATGTCGCGCGCGTGCTCTATCCCGGCCTGCCGCACCATCCCGGCCATGATGTCGCGGCGCGGCAGATGAAGGACGGCTTCGGCTTCATGATGAGCATCCAGGTGACCGGCGGCGAACAGGCCGCCATCGCCACCGCGGCGAAGGTCGAGCTGTTCAAGCGCGCCACGTCACTGGGCGGCGTCGAAAGCCTGATCGAGCACCGCGCCTCGATCGAGGGCGCGGGCTCGCCCTGCCCGACCGATCTGCTCCGGCTGTCCTGCGGCATCGAGGACGAAGGTGACATGTTCAGCGATCTTGATGCGTGCTTGAGGGTGGCGCATCGGTGATATCGTCGCCATTGCGGTGCAGCGCAGCAATCCGGCTACCCGACGCACAAGTCATCATCCTCAGTTTGTCGAAGCATGAGGATGGTGGGAATGGCGCGGACGTTTGATTGCTGCGCTGCATGCGCCATGACTTCGTTGCAGATTCCCAACCTTTCCGGATGAAACGATCTGGTGCCGGTGCTAGCCTACTGAAAACAGGGGACGCACGATGACCAGCCATCTCACACGCCGCGAAGCCATCACGACCGGCGCAGCCGCAGCTGCGATTGCCACCATGCCAAATGCCCTCAGCGCCCAGTCTTCCGCCCGCGTCAAGCTGCGCGTGCTGGAAACCTCCGACCTGCACGTCAACATCGTTCCTTACGACTACTACCGCGATGGCGAGGACAACACGGTGGGTCTGGCCAAGACCGCAACGCTGATCAAGGCCGCGCGCGCGGAGGCAAAGAACCATCTCCTGCTCGACAATGGCGACTTCCTGCAAGGCTCGTCGATGGGCGACTGGATCGCCTACAAGAAGGGGCTCAAGCCCGGCGACGTTCATCCCATGATCGCAGCGATGAACGCCTTGGGTTATGCCTGCTCGACGCTCGGCAATCACGAGTTCAACTACGGCCTCGATTTCCTCGACACCGGCGTCAAGGCCGCCAACTTCCCGTTCGTCTGCGCCAATCTCGTCAAGGCCGATGGCCAGGCGCTCGTCCGTCCCTGGCTGATCATCGACCAGACGGTGACCGACGAGGCCGGCGCACGCCAGACCGTCCGGGTCGGCATCATCGGCTTCACGCCGCCGCAGGTCATGCAATGGGACAAGGGCCATCTCGACGGCAAGGTCCGCGCGGCCGACATCGTCAGCGCGGCCAACACCCATGTTCCGGCCCTGAAGGCGGGCGGCGCCGACATCGTCGTGGCGCTGTGCCATTCGGGCATTGCGGGCGGGGAGCATCGGGGAGGCGAGGAGAACGCCGCGCTGCACCTGTCGCGGGTGGACGGCATCGACGTGATCCTGACGGGTCACCAGCACCTGATCTTCCCCGGCGGGCGGGCCTTCGACGGCATCCCCGGCGTTGACAACAAGCGCGGCAGCCTCAACGGCAAGCCCTGTGTGCAACCCGGCTTCTGGGGCTCGCATCTCGGCATCGTCGACCTTGAACTGGAACGCGCCGGAACCGGCTGGAAGGTCGCCGACTTCGCTGTCGAGGCGCGCCCGATCTTCGAGCGCACTGCCGACCGCCGGATTGTCTCGAAGGCCGAGACGGACGCGGCCGTGCTGGCCACGGTCGCGGCAGCACACGAGTCCACCCTCGCCTATGTGCGCGAGCCGGTCGGCGAGACCTCAGCCCCGATCAACAGCTACTTCGCGCTTGTTGCAGACGACCCGTCAGTCCAGATCGTGGCCGACGCCCAGATTGCCTACGTCAAGGGCCTGATGGCCGGCACGGCCTTTGCGGCGCTGCCCGTGCTGTCGGCGGCCGCGCCTTTCAAATCAGGCGGCCGCAGCGGGCCGAACTTCTATACCGACATCAAGGCCGGGCCGATCGCGATCAAGAATGTCGCCGACATCTATCTGTTCCCGAACACGGTGCAGGCCGTGAAGGTGACAGGCGCGCAGGTACGGGAATGGCTGGAGCGCTCGGCCGGCATCTTCAACCAGATCGATCCGGCAAGGACCGACGAGCAGGCGCTGATCAATCCGGCCTTTCCGGCCTTCAACTTCGACGTGATCGACGGCGTCACCTACAGGATCGATGTCACGCAACCCTCGCGCTATGACGGCCAGGGCAAGGTGATCGCGCCCGATGCGCGCCGCATCGTGGACCTCAGGTTCAACGGCCAGCCCATTTCGGAAGCGGCAGAATTCATCATCGCCACCAACAACTACCGCGCCTCCGGCGGCGGCGATTTTCCCGGAACGAAGACGACAGTGGTTCTCGAGGCGCCTGATCTCAACCGCGACGTGATCGTGCGCCACATCATCGAAAAGAAGCGCATCAATCCGACAGCCGACAACAACTGGAGCTTTGCGCCGCTTCCTGCCTCGGTCAATGTCACCTTTGTATCAGGCCCAGCCTCGGCGACTCTCAAACCGCCCTCGCTCAAGGCCGAACCGGCAGGCGACGCGCCGGACGGCTTCGTCAAGTACCGGCTGCGGGCCTGACCGCATCGGTCGGACGTGCAGCTTCACTTGCGGCTGGCCAGCAGCACCCCGCAGACGGCCACGACCATGCCGACGATCTGGATGGCCGTGAGCTGCTCGCCGAACAGGAAATAGGCCTCGATCGCGACGGCGGGCGGCACCAGATAGATCAGGGTGGCGGCGCGCGAGACCTCGCCGCGCCGGATCAGCAGCAGAAACAGGGCGATTCCGCCGAGCGACAACCCGACCACCGACCAGGCCAGCACGAGCACCATGGTCAGGTTCCACGTGATGACCATTGGCTCGAGCGCCGCCGCGAGCGGCAAGGTCACGGCGATGGCGCCGAGATACTGCACGGCGGTCATGGTCGTCAGGTCGCCGCTCTGCTGAAAGCGCTTCTGGTAGAAGCTGCCGAACGTCACGGCGAACATGCCCACGAGATTGATGAGGATCGGCACCAGCGCCAGCCACAGCACATCGGTTGAGACGCCGACGAGCTTCGGCGCCAGGACAAGGGCGATGCCGGCAAATCCCACAGCGATCCCGGTCCAGCGGATGGGCGAGATGCGTTCGCCGAGCAGCCAGGGCGAAAAAGCGGCCGTGAGGATGGGTTGCAGCGCAGCCAGCAGCCCCGAGATGCCTGCCGGCAGGCCGTGGCGCACAGCCCACCAGACGCCGGCGAGATAGATGCCGTGCAGCAAGGCACCGGCCAGAAGCGCGTGCCCCCAGGAACGCCCTCCCTTCGGCCACGGCGCGCCCGTCGCGAAGGCCAGCAGCGCCAGCAGCACGGCGGCACAGGAGAAGCGCACGGTCAGGAAGGTCAGTGGATCGGCATAGGGCGCCGAATAGCCTGCCGAAATCCAGCCCGTCGACCAGATCAGCACGAAGGCGACCGGAGCGAGCCGCAGAATGAGCGTGTCGAAGGACATGGGGCCTCGGCGCAATGACCTGCGCGCTATAGCGGCAAGACGATCACCTGTCGCCCACGGTCAGTGGCAGGGGCCCATGCATTTGCAGTCCCTCAGCTCGCTGCGACGCTCAGCCGCCCGACCAGTCGAACCGCCAGGTCGGGAGACCGGAGGTCTCGTTGATCCCGGCGCCCGCCTTCGCAAATCCCATCTTCTCGTAGAAGGCGACGGCCCTCGGGTTGGCCTGATTAACGAGCAGATACAGCCTCTTTGGCGACAGCCGCATCGCGTCGGCGATCAGGGCCTGCGCCACGCCCGAGCCCCAGTCCTGATGCGCGACGGCGAGTTGGTCGATGTAGCCGTCCCGTGCCCGCACGGTGATGACACCGCGCGCGACGCCGCTGAGTGGATCGAGCGCCACCCGCACCCGTGTACCATCACGCGCATAGGCCGCGCGTTGGCCGATCAACCAGTCGCGCCGGGCCTCGAAATCGATGTCCGGCATGGTCCTGCTCCACGCCGCGACCCACAGGTCGATCACCTCGCGCCAGTTGTCGAGTGTCATGTCGGCGATGCGGACCGGCGGATCTGGGTTCGTCCCCACGCCTCAGCGCTCCGTGATCTTGAATTCGATCCGGCGGTTGCGTCGGTAGGCTTCGTCCGTCGTGCCGAGTTCGAGCGGCTGGAATTCGCCGAATCCGGTCGCAGCCAGCCTGTCGGCAGGCAGCCCCTTGCTCGCCATGTATTCGACCACCGAGACCGCACGTGCCGTCGACAGGTGCCAGTTTGAGGGAAACTGTGCGGTGCGGATCGGCCGCACATCGGTATGCCCGTCAACCCGGACGATCCACGGGATGTCCGGCGGAATCTCGCGGGCGATGTCCGCCAGCACAGCCGCCAGCTTGTCGAGTTCGGCCTGGCCGTCGGGCTTCAGCACGGCGGCGCCAGCGTCGAAGAACACCTCCGACTGGAACACGAAACGGTCGCCCACAACCCTGATATCAGGGCGTGTGCCGAGGATCTGGCGCAGGCGTCCGAAGAAGTCGGACCGGTAGCGCGCCAGCTCCTGAAGGCGTTGCGCCAGCGCCACATTGAGGCGGCTGCCGAGATCGGAGATCCGTGTTTGCGCATCCTTGTCCCGCGCCTCGGAGACCGACAAGGCCTCTTCCAGAGCCGCGAGCTGGCGCCGCATGGCCGCGATCTGCTGGTTCAGAAGCTCGACTGTCGATTGCGCCCGCTGCGAAAGCGCCTTTTCGGCGTCCAGCGCGCCTTGCAGTTGCTGCGCCCGCGATTGCGCCGCATTGGCCGCTCCGGCCCCGCCGTCGAGCAGCCCCTGCAGCCGTCCGCGATCGGCATCGGTGCGGTTCAGCGTCGACTGCAAGAGCGCCAGGTTCTCTTCCACCGAGCGCTTCTGGGTTTTCTCAAGCGCCAGCAGGTCGGTCAGCTCCAGCACCTGATTTTCCAGACGGCGCAGCGCGGTGTCCTTGCCGGTGATTTCCTGGCTCAGAAAGAACTGCGCCAGCACGAAGACCGACAGCAGGAAGACGATCCCGATCAAAAGCGTCGACAGGGCGTCGACGAAACCCGGCCAGTAGTCGACCCCGTCACGGCGGCGGGTGCGGGACAGAGCCATCGCTCATTCCGCCCGGGTTCGGTCGCCCAGGAGGCGTTCCAGCAGCCGCCGCGTCTCCTTGTCGCGCTGCGACTGCGCCTCGACCCAATCGCGGATCAACTGCTGCTCGGACCGCATGTGCTGTACCAGCCCTTGAATCCCTTCGGCCAGATTGGCCATGGCCTGCGTCGCCTGCCGCCCGCCACCGGCATTGTCGGCCAGGAGTTGGGCGGTTTTCTGAAGCTGGCTGGCGACGTCGGGAGCCAGGCCCGACACGCCCGGAACATAGGCCGGCGGCAGGGCCGGACCGGCGGAGGCACCCGGCGACAGCGGCGCGCCAAGGCCTGTCGCCATCCAGTCCTCGACCTCGGTGCGGAAGCGCCGTTGCGCCTGCCCCAGTTGCAGGTCGAGGAAGCCCAGCACGAGCGACCCCGCCACGCCGAACAGCGAGGACGAGAACGACAGCCCCATGCCCGACAGCGGCGCGGACAGACCGGCCTTCAGTTCTTCGAACAGCACGCCCGCTTCCCCGCCGGTGCGCAACGTGTTGATCACCGCGCCGACAGAACTGACCGTCTCGAGCAGGCCCCAGAATGTTCCCAGCAGGCCGAGAAAAACCAGCAGCCCCGCAAGATAGCGCAAGGTGTCCCGGCCCTCGTCGAGCCGCACGGCGATCGATTCGAGCACTGTGGCGGACTGGCTCGGCTGCAGCGCGCGGCGTTGCATCGCGGGCAGGACGGGCAGCAGCGGGCCGAGAACGGGAAGGGCGCCAACCATGTTCGGGACCGCGCCGCCCTGCAGTTCGTTGCCGGCGTTCGCCTCGGCCCTCAGCCGCAGCACTTCGCGCAGGGCCACGAGGATGCCGACCAGAAGACAGCCAAGGATCAGCCCGTTGAGCCCCGGACTGGCCATGAACGCCGAGACCACCGGCTTTTGGAGGATGAACACAACGAAGCCGACCAGCGCCAGAAACACCAGCATCCGGATCAGATAGCGCAACGGACGCGAGAGCGGTTTCGCCGTCTGGTCCATGTTCTCCAACGGAGAGACTGAAGAGGGGAATGTCTGGGACATGGCGTCAAGGTGTTCCAGCTGGCGTGCAAGGTCAAGGACAGTTGAGCGCGCCGTGTCCGAACGGCTCCGGCCAGGCAGCGGCGGCGATTAACCACGCACGGTCACCGCCCGTTCACCTTGCACACCGAAAGCCGCAGGATGGTAACCGTCCGGTCACCCGGACCGTCGAATTTTTGCGCTCGGCGGGCAAGAAAGCCCGCAAGGAGCAGGCATCAGGTGACCGAAGCAAGCCTCACCATAACGCCGCGACAAGGGCCCCGACAGTTCGCCGCCCGGCTCCTCAGCCGCGCCGCGCATGGGGCGGCGCGAGCAATCTTCGCCGCTCTGACACAGCTCGGCTGGCGCACCGGCGCAGCCCTGTCAGGCGTGCTGGCGATCGGCTGGATGGCCAGCGCCGTCCCGACCCTGATCGAGGCCGGCGCCGCGCTCGACACAGGCTCGGTGGCCAATGCTGCACCCACGGTCAGCCACACCGGCGCATTGCCCGCTGGCCAGCTCTCGGTCGCAGACCGCCCGAAGCGTGCGGACTGGCTCCCGGTGTCGCGGCCCGTCTCCCTGTTCAACCTCGGCATCGCCGACTTAGAAGGCCAGCCGATCAGCCTCCAGGCGCGCCGCGATCAGGTGTCCGGTCTCCGCGAAGACATGTTCCAGAGCGGAGATCTGGCCGGGTCCGGACCGCTGCTGCATCTGGCGATGCGGCGCCTCTCGCCCGACGTGCGAGGCAGCCTCTTCGTTGACATGACGCGGGTGGCCTCCGAGGCCGGCCTTGCGGTGACCCGCAGCTCTCAGCCGATCGGCCTCGCCAGCAAGTTCGGTCCGGTCGAGACCGCCGACATCATGCTGTCGGGCGCCGGCAGGCAGGCGGGGCACGAGCGCCACTGCATCGCCTTCCGCCATCAGGCCGACGGCGCCGCCTTCAGCTTCGACGGCTGGTTCTGCGGCGGCGCGGCGCGTGCCGCGGACAGGCAGCAGCTCACATGCCTGTTCGACAAGCTGCAGCTCCTGGGCGCCGGCGATGATCGCCCGCTGCGGGCCTACTTCGCCAGGGCCGAGCTGTCGCGCCAGAATGGTTGCGTCGCGCCGAAGCTGCAGGCGGCGGGCCGCAGGACCAGCTGGCTCGATCCCGACCAGAGCGCCCCCAGACTGAAGAAAACAGGCGGCTGACGGCCCGCCTGCCGCGCCGTCATCAATCGGCCTTGCGCTGGCACTAACACATCCTTTAACCATCACAGCTAATGTCGCTGAACATTCAGCGTCCGGAGTTCATCATGCGCCGTCTTGCCCTCGTCACTGCCGCCCTCGCCATGTCTGCGGTTGCCATCCCGGCGCTCACCTCCAGCTCGGCCGAGGCGCGCGAACAGCGCAAGCCGCTCAGGGTCAAGGTGGAAGGCCGCTCTTTCCTCGATGCCGGCAAGGTCGTGCCGGTCGGCACCTACAACAGGCATCATTTCGTGGCCAACACCATGCCGGGTCTCGCGACCGGCAGCATCAGCAACCGCGGCAGCGAGAACCTGCCCGACCGTTTTGCAGGCCCGAACCCGTTCGCCAACAGTTTTTTCGGCCCCAGCCTGCGCTGAGACGGCCGTCCGCTCGCATGAAAAAGCCCGCGCGAAGCGGGCTTTTTTGTTGGCGTCAGGCCCCGAAGCTCACCGCACCAGAATGTTGCGGAACTGCCAGGGATCGCTGTAGTCGACATCTTCCGGGAACAGCTTTTCGCGGTCCTTCAGCGGTGTCCAGTCGGTGTAGTAGCCCTTGACCGGGCCGAGATACGGAAGCTGGACCTCAAGGCAACGCTTGTAGTCCATCTCGTCGGCCTCAACGATACCCGCCTTCGGATTCTCCAGTGCCCAGACCATGCCGGCCAGCACCGCTGACGTCACCTGCAGGCCGGTGGCGTTCTGGTAGGGCGCGATGGCCCGCGTTTCCTCGACGGAGAGCTGCGAGCCATACCAGTAGGCGTTCTTGCCGTGGCCGTAGAGCAGCACGCCGAGTTCATCGATGCCGTCGACGATCTCGTTCTCGCCGAGAATATGGTGCTCTTCCTGCATTGTGCCGCCATTACCGAACATCTCGTGCAGCGACAGCACGGCGTCATTGGCCGGGTGATAGGCGTAATGGCAGGTCGGCCGGTACACCGCCTTGCCGTTCTCCTTCACCGTGAAGTAGTCGGCAATCGAGATCGACTCGTTGTGGGTGACGAGAAAGCCGTACTGCGGCCCGGGCGTCGGACACCATGAGCGCACCCGCGTGTTGGCGCCGGGCTGCTCAAGGTAGATCGCGGCCTTGCAGCCCTTCGTGTGCCTCTTGCCGTTCTTCGGCATCCAGGTCTCGTGCGTCCCCCAGCCAAGCTCGGCCGGCTGCATGCCTTCCGAGAGGAAGCCCTCCACCGACCAGGTGTTGACAAATACATCCTTTGGCTTGGGATTTTTGGCGCGCTGAGTGTCACGCTCGGCGATATGGATGCCCTTGACGCCGACCGTACGCATCAGCGCGCCCCACTCGGCCCGGGTCGTCGGCTCGGTGAACCTGATCTTGAGATCGGTGGCGAGATTGACCAGCGCCTGCTTGACGAACCAGGAGACCATGCCCGGATTGGCGCCGCAGCAGGAGACGGCGGTGGTGCCGCCCTTCTTCCGGCGCTTGGCGGCAAGCACCGTTTCGCGCAGCGCATAGTTCGTGCGCGCCGCATTGCCACCTGAATTGTCGAAGTAGAAACCGGGCCATGGTTCGACGACGGTGTCGATGTAAAGCACGCCGATCTCGCGGCAGAACTCCATCAGCTCCAGCGACGAGGTATCGACCGAAAGGTTGACGCAGAAGCCCTGCCCGCGGCCTGCCTTCAGCAGCGGGGTGAGCAGATCGCGGTAGTTCTCGCGGGTCACGGCGACCTGCTTGAAGGCGATGCCGCGCTCGTCCAGCAACGCCCGGTCGGCGTCATCCGGGTCGATCACCACGAAGCGGCTCTTGTCGAACTTGAAGTGCCGTTCGATCAGCGGCAGCGTGCCGCGACCGATGGAGCCAAAGCCGATCATCACGATCGGGCCCTTGATGGTGGCGTGGACTGGCCAGGTGGTCATGGTCGGTCTCCTGCAGCGCGGCTGGCGCTGAAACATGGTGGACACATCTGCCGGAGGGCAGGCGCAGGGCAAGGGTTGGCCGCTTCAAACGGCATCGGTCGCCTGTCGTCAATGCCCTTTTACGGCAATTGACGACAGTTTGACGTCACTCCTCGATAAGGGCTGCATTCGGCCGCGGGCGGCGTTGCAGCACGGAAATGCCGATGAGGCCGGCGACCGCGAACCAGCTCGCGGTCTTGAGCAGAAGGCGCTTCATGGTTCAGGCCGCGACGCGCATGGGCTGCACGACGCCCCGTCGGGACCGGTCCATCTCGCCGCTGGCGGCCACCATCCCGGCAGCGCCCCTGAGCGCGCCGGGGATGATCTCGAACCCGAGGAAGCGGGCCCGATCCACCGGGCCTGGCAAGGCAAGCCCCGCCGGCGCGGCTTCAAAGCCGAAGCGCTTGTAGTAGGGCAGATCGCCCACCAGCAGCACGAAGCGATGGCCGTTGCGCGCAGCACGCCAGAGCGCCTCGCGCATCAGCCGCGCGCCGATGCCGAGCCCGCGCCGGTCTTCGTCGACGGCCAGCGGGCCGAGCAGCAGCCCGGCCCCGGCCGAACCGGCGGCGATGTGCCAGAGGCGCACGGTGCCGACCACCTCGCCCTCATGGACGGCGCTGAGGCTCAGGCCGCGTGCAGGCTTGCGCCCTTCGCGCAGCCGCTCGGACGTCTTCTCGAAGCGGGAGTCGCCAAACGACATGTCCAGCAGCGCCTCGCGCGCCGGGACATCAGCGGCAACTTCATCACGGATGGTGACCATGGCAGACCTCCTTTGCCGGCTCGTCGAGACCTGTCGACGGCACGGCTCCGCGCGAAACGGCACGCGGACCACAAAGACGGGATTGTGCGTGAGGTGGCAGGGCTTCAATCAGCCCTGCCGGAGGATCGCTCAGATCGTGTACTGCTTCAGCGGCGGAAAGCCGTTGAAGGCCACGGCCGAGTAGGTCGTGGTGTAGGCGCCCGTGCCTTCGATCAGCACCTTGTCGCCGATCTCCAGCGAGAACGGCAGCATGTAGGGCACCTTCTCGTACATCACGTCCGCCGAATCGCAGGTCGGTCCTGCCAGCACGCATGGACCCAGCTCCGTCCCGTCATGCGGGGTGCGGATCGGGTAGCGGATCGACTCGTCCATCGTCTCGGCGAGCCCGCCGAACTTGCCGATGTCCAGATAGACCCAGCGCGCCGTGTCGTCGTCGCTCTTCTTGGAGATGAGCACGACTTCGGCTTCGATGATGCCGGCATTGCCAACCATGCCGCGGCCCGGCTCGATGATGGTCTCGGGAAGCTGGTTGCCGAAATGCTTCGAGAGCGCCCGGAAGATCGCGTCGCCATACCGCGGCACGCCCGGGACATTCTTGAGGTATCTGGTCGGGAAACCACCGCCGAGATTGACCATCGACAGGCTGATGCCGCGCGTCGCGCACTCGGAAAAGATCGCGGCTGCCGAGGCCAGAGCGCCATCCCACGAGTTCACGTTGCCCTGCTGCGAGCCGACATGGAACGACACGCCGTAAGCCTCGAGCCCGCGCACATGCGCATGCTCCAGCACGTCGGACGCCATCTCCGGCACGCAGCCGAACTTGCGCGACAGCGGCCATTCAGCCCCTGCGCCGTCGCACAGGATGCGGCAGAACACCTTGACGCCCTTCACGCCGGTCAGGCGCTGCGCGCGGACGATCTTATCGACCTCGGCCTCGCAATCGACCGCGAACAGGCGCACGCCAAGCTCCATGGCGCGTGCAATGTCACGCTCCTTCTTGATCGTGTTGCCGAAGGAAATGCGGTCTGCGGTCGCGCCGGCGGCGAGGCCCATCTCGATCTCGGCCACGGAGGCGCAATCGAAGCAGGAGCCGAGCTTGGCCAGCAGGTGCAGCAGTTCAGGCGCGGGATTGGCCTTCACGGCATAGAACACGCGTGTGTCCGGCAGCGCGCGTGCGAACGCGAAATAGTTCTCGCGCACCACCTCGAGGTCAACCACCACGCACGGGCCGTCATCACGGCGGGTGCGCAGGAATTCGCGAATACGATCGGTCATGGCAGACTCCTCCCCGACGCGTGCCCGCGCCGAAGTCACAAAGATGAGATGACTGACACTGCTTCGATCCGCGGCATTGTGGAGACGCCGACGGACCGGCACAGAGCCGGTCAAGGGATTGCCATTGTTTGAAGGGAGACCCTCCGCACGCCGGGCAAGATGGACAAGCCTCTTCGGTTTCCCGCTCTGACCCTTTGGAGGGATCAGAATAAGACCAAAAAAGCCCGCTCCGTCGTTGCTTTAAGCTGCGTCCCCCATGGAGGATGGGGTTCGCCGGTTTCGCCTCCGGCTGCTGGTTTGTGTCGAGGTTCAGAGCGGAGACCGATTGCTCGGTATCCGATCCGGGAGCTGCGCCTCGAAGGGATATCCATCCCCCTCAACCTCACTCCGGACCTCAGGCGGCTGTGCGAAGTTTCCCCCGCATGCCCACCAACCAGCACGCGGCCACAGGCACGTGCGAAATTGGGCAGGGGCTATATACGGTCATTTGCCCCCCCCTACAAGAATTTTTTGAGGCTGTTTTCATCTCAGCGTTAAAAGCCTGCACATCGCCCTAGACCGGACGCAATCATGCAACTAAGTGCATGGGCTTGCGGGGATAAAGACAGCTTCTTGCTGTTGGCGGCTGGCGCTTGGGAACGGGTCGGAATTGAACATGGCAGCAGTGGATCGTCGCGTCGTTCTGGCTGGCTTCGCCGCTGCCCTATCGGGCGCGACGGCGCCCTCGGCGATTCTGGCCCAGCAGCCTGCGCCGCCCCCTGCCTCGCCTCCTCCGACGCCCCGTTTTGGCTTCGAGGATGTCGTCCGGCGGGCCCGCGACCTGTCCGGCCTCGCCTATGAGGCCCAGCAGCTCGAACTGCCCGAGCAGTTGCAGAAGCTGGAATTCGACCAGTGGCGCGACATCCGCTTCCGCACCGAGCGCGCCTTCTTCGCCAATTCCGGCTCGCGCTACCGGATGCACCTGTTCCACCTCGGCTTCCTCTTCACCAAGCCTGTGACGATCAACACCGTGCGCGACGGGCTGGCGACGCCGATTCCCTATGCGGCGAGCCTGTTCGACTATGGCCGCACGCGGTTTGCCAATCCGCTGCCGGTCAATTCCGGCTTTGCGGGCTTCCGGCTGCACTTTCCGCTCAACGATCCGCGCGTGCATGACGAACTCGTCTCGTTCATCGGCGCAAGCTATTTCCGCGTGCTGGGACGCGGCCAGAAATATGGGCTTTCGGCCCGCGGGCTCAGCATCGGCGCCGGCGTCAAGGATGGCGAGGAGTTCCCCTATTTCCGCGAGTTCTGGATCGAGACGCCCGGGGCGGATGCCGACCGCGTCGTGGTCCATGCCCTGCTCGATTCGCCGTCCGTTGCCGGCGCCTTCCAGTTCCTGATCTATCCGGGCCGATCCAGTGTCATGGCCGTGACGGCGCACCTTTTCCCGCGCCGCGAGATCCAGAAGCTGGGCATCGCACCCCTCACCTCGATGTTCTTCACCGGAGAGAATGACCGGCGCTTCTTTGATGACTACCGCACCGAACTGCATGACTCGGACGGGCTGCTGATTCACTCGGGCACCGGCGAATGGATCTGGCGCCCCCTGCGCAATCCGAAGGAGCAGGCGGTGTCGGCCTTCGTCGAGCGCAACCCGCGCGGCTTTGGCCTGATGCAGCGCGACAAGGTCTTCGAGCACTACCAGGACCTCGACCTCGCCTATGAACTGCGCCCCTCCTACTGGATCGAGCCCGAAGGCGAGTGGGGCGAAGGCCATATCGAACTGATCGAACTGCCCACCACCGACGAGACCAACGACAACATCGTCGCGCTCTGGGCCCCCCGCACGCCCCTGCAACCGGGCCGCGAGCACGTCATTCGCTATCGCCTGTCCTCGATCGGCAATGTCGACATGCTGCATCCGGGCGGACGCGCCGTGAACACCTATCAGGCGAAGCCGAAGGCCCTCGGCTCTGGCGAGGCGGTGACCGCCGGGGCGCGCCGCTTCATCGTCGATTTCGCCGGCGGCGACCTTGGCTTCCACATCAGCGACCCGGACAAGGTCGAAATCGTCCCGTCCGTTTCGGCGGGCCGCATCAACCGGGCCTTTCTCATCCCCAACCCGAAGATCAGCGGTTTCCGCGCCTTCATCGATGTGGTGATGGAACCCGGACAGTCCGGCGACCTGCGCGCCTTCCTGCGCTCCGGCCAGCAGGCCCTGACCGAGACCTGGACCTATCCCTGGCGGAGTGAGTGACGAAACAGTTGCGGCGTGATCCGCAGCGACTGGCTCAGGCTGCCAGCTTCATCAACGCCTCGATGTCGCTGAGCGCCGGCAGGCCCGCCTCGTTGCCCAGATGCTGCACCTTGTGGGCGGAGGCAGCGCGGGCGAAGCGAAAATGCGCGTCCCATCCAGCCTCGGGCCGCGACAGGTAGGAGTACATGTAGGCGCCATGGAAGACATCTCCGGCGCCATTGGTGTCGATCACGTCGGCGGCCGGCACGGGCAGCGCCGCGTGGTGGCGGCGTTCGCCCTTTTCGTCGAACCAGACGATGCCCTTCTCGCCCATGGTGACGCCGCCGATCTTGCAGCCCTTGGCCTTGAGGTGCTCCAGCATCCCCGCAGGATCGAGGTGCATCTGCTCGCACATGCGCTCGGAGACCACGGCGACATCGATGAACTCCAGCAGCTCCTTCGTGTTGGCGCGGACGCCGCCACCGTCGAGCGAGGTCAGCACGCCGGCCTCACGGCAGGCCTTGGCGTAGAACAGCGCGGCGTCGGGCTGGTGGCCGTCGAGGTGCAGGGCGCGGCAGCCCCTGAGGTTGAGCATCTGGAACGGGTGCAGGTAGTCATCATCGCGGCAACGCAGGATGGCACGCTTGCCGTCATGCGGCATGATGAAGGACAGCGAGCTTTCCTTCACCTTCCGGCCATGGACGGGAATGCCGTACCGTGCGGCCATGTCGAGGAACATGCGGCCAAGCCAGTCATCCGCCAGCGAGGCGAGCAGGTCCGGCTTGACACCCAGCTTGGCACAGCAGAAGGCCGCCGTGACCGCGTTGCCGCCGAACGAGACGGCGTAGTCGCGCGCGACAGCCTTGTCATCGCCAGTCGGGATGGAGTCGGCCAGGAAGACGATGTCGATATAGGTCTGGCCGATGAAGAGGGCTTCCATGAGCGATCAACCCCCGGTGCGCGCGGACTTGAGACGGCGCTCCTTGCGCGCAGCCAGGACCTCGATTTCGACCTTGAACTCAGGCCGCGTGAACCCCGACACGATCATCAGTGTGGACGCCGGCGGCGGCTGCGCGACATGCCGGTCGCGCGACGCCATGTAGCCCGCCATGTGCGCGCGGTCGGTGACGTAGGCGTTGATCCGCACGATGTCGGAGAGCGCCATGCCCCCGTCTTCGAGAATCACCCTGATGTTGGCGAAGCACAGGTCGGCCTGCGCCTCGGCGCTCTCCGGCACGCTGTCATCCGGCGCGACGCCGAGCTGCCCCGACGCGAAGATCATCCGGCTGCCGGCCTGCACTTCCATGGCGTGCGAATAGCGTGCGAACGGCGCCCGCAGCGCGGACGGCGTGCGGGCCCTGTTGGTTGGGGCAGGCCTCTCGGCTTTGGTCATGGCGGTTCCGGATTTGCGACGGCTCGCGAACATGTGTTGTGCGCTGCGACAGAATTCACCCTGTAGCGCCGTTCTGCAAGGGCATAAGTTGAAATTGCTCGCAGGAATCCAGGCCCCGGCACGATCGCTGCATGCCTGTCCGGCAGCATCTGGCCACCTCGGAGACCATCGCGATGACACGCACGACCTTCACCCGACGTTCCGCCCTTGCGCTGGCTGCGGCCGGCGTCTCGACCTTCACGATCGGTTCGCGGGCCGGCGCCCAGGCCCGCGACAAGGTCAGATTCGGCACCAACTGGCTGGCGCAGGCCGAGCATGGCGGCTTCTATCAGGCGGTCGCGGACGGGACCTATGCCAGGGCCGGCCTTGACGTGGAGATCGTCATGGGCGGGCCGCAGACCAATGGCCGCCTGATGCTGCTGACCAGCCGCCTCGATTATTACATGGGCGGCAATATGATCCAGCCCTTCCTCGCGGTGAAGGAGAACATCCCCACTGTCGTGATCGCGTCAATCTTCCAGAAGGAGCCGCAATGCCTGATCGCCCATCCGGGCCAGGGCTATGACCGGTTCCTCGATCTGAAGAACTGCAACAACCTGATGCTCTCCAAGGAAGGCCAGGCCTCCTACTTCCAGTGGATGAAGGCCGAGTTCGGCTTCCGTGACGAGCAGGTGCGTCCCTACACCTTCAACGCCGCCCCCTTCCTCGCCGACAAGAAGTCCGCCATGCAGGGCTACGTCACCTCCGAGCCGTACGCGATCGAGAAGGAGGCCGGCTTCAAGCCGAATGTCTTCCTGCTGGCCGACAACGGCTTTGACACCTACTCGACGATGATCGAGACGCGGACCGAGGTCGTCTCCGGCAAGGCAGACATCACGCAGCGCTTCGTCGATGCCAGCATCACCGGCTGGTACAACTACATGCATGGCGACAACGCAGCCGCCAACGCGCTGATCAAGCGCGCCAACCCCGATATGACCGACGACAAGATCGCCGCCGGCATCCGTCTGATGAAGGAATACGGCATCGTCGATTCCGGCGATTCGCTGAAATCAGGCATCGGCGCAATGACCGACGCCCAGATGAAGAGCTTCTTCGACAAGATGGTGAAGGCCGGAGTGGTGCCTGCGGACCTGGACTACCGAAAGAGCTACAACCTGGCCTTCGTCAACAAGGGCGTGGGCCTGAACCTGCGCAAAGGCTGAGCAGTACCCCTCGGCTTTCCGGTGCACCGCGATGTCTCACTCGCCCTCATCCTGAGCTCGTCGAAGGACAAGGACGCGGCAAGGCACGCACCGACCTGTCGCAAGATCCTCATCCTTCGACCGGCTCAGGATGAGGATTTTGGTGTGAGGCCTGCACCGAAGCGGGCAAGCGAATGGGCATGAGAAGCAGCCCCCCACTTGATCACCGCGACCCCGGCGCTACTATCCCGCTTGGGCCGACGTCAGCTGACAGACGGCCCTTTTTGTTTGCCGTGACTCCAGGAAACCACTCCCCATGCAAACCGGCTTTGCCGACGTGCCAAAGGCTCCGGCCTTTCGCCTGACCAACGCCCGCGCTCCGCTTTGCCTCGTGGACGCGCCGGCGCTGGCCGCCGACCGTGACGGGCTGGCGCAGATCGATCTCACGATCGCAGACGGAAGGATAACATCCGTTCTGGCGGCCGGGACCGGTGGCCTCGACCACAGCCTGCCGGCGCTGGACCTCAGGGGTGGCCTGATCTTCCCGCGCTTCGTGGAAGCGCACACCCATCTCGACAAGGGCCACATCTGGCCCCGGCGCCGCAATCCGGATGGCACGTTCATGGGCGCGCTGACCAATGTAACGGCCGACCGTGAAGCGAACTGGAACGCGGCGGACGTGAAGGCGCGGATGACCTTCGCCCTGAAATCGGCCTATGCCCATGGAACGGCGGCGATCCGTACGCATCTTGACTCCGTCGGAACGCAGATCGCGATATCCTGGCCAGTCTTCGATGAGGTTCGCGCCGAATGGGCCGATCGCATCACGCTGCAGGCGACGCCGCTGTTCGGCATCGACCACGCGGTCAACCCCGACCACGTCAAGGCCGTCGTCGCCGCCGTCAAACGCCATGGATCGAACATCCTGGGCGCGGTGACCTATATGGGTCCCAACCTCAAGCCCGGGCTGGAGGCTCTGTTCCGCGCCGCCATGAACAACGGCTTCGACCTCGATTTCCACGTCGACGAGACCAACGACCCTGCGGCGCTGTCGCTGGAAGTGATCGCAGAAACCGCCATTGCCGTCGGATTTCAGGGCCGCATCCTGTGCGGTCATTGCTGTTCGCTGGCTTTGCAGATGCCGCAGGCCGAGGAGCGCGTCATCGCAAAGGTCGCCGAGGCCAGGATCGCCATCGTCTCCCTGCCGATGTGCAACATGTACCTTCAGGACCGCATGGCCGGACGCACTCCTCGCTGGCGCGGCGTGACGCTGCTGCACGAGATGAAGCAGGCGGGCATTCCTGTGATGGTCTCGTCCGACAACACGCGCGATCCGTTCTATGCCTATGGCGATCTCGACATGCTGGAAGTCTATCGCGAGGCCACCCGCATCCTGCAGCTCGACCATGGCGACGGCGACTGGCCCGCAGCCATCACCACCACACCGGCTGCCGTGATGCGGCTCGGCCATGGCGCGAAACTTGCGACGTCCGGCCCGGCCGATCTTGTGCTGACCCGTGCCCGCTCCCTGACGGAGCTTCTGTCACGGCCCCAGTCCGACCGCACTGTCTTGATCTGCGGCAAGGCCATCGACACGACCTTGCCAGACTATGCGGACCTTGACCACCTGATGACCCCCTGAAGGACTGCCATGAGCGCCCGTTACGACATCGCCACTTTCACGGCCCGCCTCGGCGCCATCCGCACGGAAGACAATGCGGCGCTGGTGAAGCAGAAGAGCCGCGACTTCTACTGGTATTCGCCCACGCTGAAGCGCCAGCTCGATCACGTCACTGGCGATATCCTTGTGTCCCCGACTTCCGAGGCGGAGGTCCTGCATGTGCTGGCGACCGCCTTTGAACTGGGCATCCCTGTCACCCCGCGCGGAACAGGCACCGGCAATTACGGCCAGGCCATGCCGCTCGCCGGCGGCGTCGTGCTTGACCTGTCCGGCTTCAACAAGGTGATATCGATCGCCTCGGGCCGCTTCGTCGCCGAGCCCGGCGCGATCATCGCGAAGATCGACGAGGAAACGCGCCACCATTCGCGCCAGGAGCAGCGGCTGCATCCCTCGACCTACCATACGGCCTCGGTCGGCGGCTTCATCGCGGGCGGCTCCGGCGGTATCGGGTCGATCAAATGGGGCGGCCTACGCGACTACGGCAACATCATCCGCCTCAAGGTGGCGACCATGGAGGCCAGCCCGCGCATTCTGGAACTCAGCGGCGACGACCTGCACAAGGTCAGCCACGCCTATGGCACGAACGGCATCATCACCGAGGTCGAGATGCCGCTCGGTCCGGCCTACACCTGGACCGACGTCATCATCGGCTTCGATGACTTCAGGACTGCCGCTGCCTACGCCGAAGCGCTGGGCGGGCAGGACGGGCTCGCGCTCAAGCAGCTTGCCGTCATCGCTGCCCCCTCCCCGCACGACTACTTCCTGCGCCATCGCAAGTTCATCGCACGCAACCAGCACGTGGTGACAGTCATGGTGGCCGACTTCGCCACCGAGGCGATGCTCGCCTTCACCCGGCGCTTCAAGGGCGCGGAGCTCCTGATGCGTTCGGACCGACTCAGCGCCGAGGACGCCAAGGGGCTGCCGCCGGTGTTCGAGCTGGGCTGGAACCACACGACCTTGCGGGCGCTGCGCGTCGACCCGAGCATCACCTATCTGCAGGTCCTCTACCCTTACCCCAACGCCGTCGACCTCGCGACCCGCATCCATGCGCATTTCGGCGCCGAGGTCTCCGCACACCTGGAGTTCGTGCGTTTCGACGGAAAGGTCACCGCTTTCGGCCTGCCCCTGGTCCGCTTCACCACCGAAGAGCGGCTCGAGGAGATCATGGCCATCCATGAGGCGATGGGAGCGCCGATCTTCAACCCGCACCGCTACACGCTGGAAGAAGGTGGCATGAAGCAGACCGACGACATCCAGCTCGCCTTCAAGAAGGAAGCCGACCCGAAGGGCCTTCTCAATCCCGGCAAGATGATCGCCTGGGAAGATCCCAGCTACGACTACAAGTCGGGGAAGACCTTCCTGTTCAGGTCGCTGGCCGAAGTCGGCGTCGACCACTGATGCGGGTCCTCGTCCTTCACGCGCATCCCAACCCCGACAGCTTCAACGCGGTCCTCTACCGGCAGGTCGTGACAGGGCTGCGCGCACGGGGACATGCCGTCGATGCCTGCAACCTGTATGAGGAGGACTTCCAGCCGGTGATGAGCCGCGCCGAGCGCGTCGGTTACCACGCCATTCCGGACAATCGCGGCCCGGTCGAGGACCATGTCCGGCGGCTCGAACAGGCCGAGGCGCTGGTTCTCGTCTATCCGGTCTGGAACTTCGGGCTGCCTGCGATCCTAAAGGGTTACGTCGACCGGGTTTTCCTGCCCGGCGTCAGCTTCAAGCTGGTCGAGGGCCGCGTCCGACCCAATCTCCAGCACATCGGAAAGCTGATGGTGGTGACCAGCTATGGCGGGCCGCGCTGGCGGGCCTTCCTGATCGGAGATCCGCCACGCAAATACGCGACGCGGGTCCTGCGGGCGCTGATCAGGCCTGCCGGATCGATGCAATATCTCGCCCACTACGACATGAACCGGTCCACCGATGCGACGCGGGCCGCCTTCATGGCGCGCGTGGACGCGGCGCTGTCTGGATTCTGAGCATGCGGGTTCTGGTTGTCTACTGCCATCCCTGCGAGGAGAGCTTCAACGCAAGCCTGCGGGATCTCGCCATGGCGACGCTGGCGGAGGCTGGCCATGAGGCTCGCCTGCTCGACCTTTACGCCATGGGTTTTGATCCGGTCCTCGGGGCTGAAGGCCGGCGCATCTATCACACCCCTGTCGAGAACGAGCGCGGCGTCGAGCCTCATCTCGCGGCGCTGCGCTGGTGCGAGGCGCTGATCTTCATCTATCCGACGTGGTGGTATGGCCCACCGGCCATGCTGAAGGGCTGGCTTGACCGTGTCTGGGTGCCCTTCGCCACCTTCGGAATGCCGGAAAAGAACAAGCCGATCACCCGCGTCTTGACCAACATCCGTGTGATCGGCGCAATCTCCACACTCGGCAGCCCGAGATGGTGGTGGTGGATCATGGGTATGCCGGGGCGCCGCACGCTCCTGACGGGACTCTCGGTGCTGTGTGCGCCACGCTGCCGCACATTCTGGCTCGGCCTGCATGAGATGGACTCAAGCACTTTGCCGGCACGGCAATCCCTTTCCTTGAAGGTGCGTCAAAGGCTGGCAAGACTGGCCTGATCACGGTCCTGGCAGCGGTCTTGCGCCTTTTCCGGCGCCGTCATCAGACTGTCATTGTTCGCCGACTACAAGCTCACCATCGAATCCGGGCCCCGGGCGCTCCGGTATCGGTCACAAAGGGGGCACCGCATGGCTGGCAAATCCGAGAAGAGCATCGGACGACTGCTGATCCTTTCGTCACGTCTGCATCGGGCGAGGATCGGCGAAAAGCTGCAGGCGCTGTCGCTGTTTCCGGGGCAGGAACAGGTCCTTGAGGTGCTTGCCGCAGAGGGCGCCATGCCGATGGGCGAATTGGCCTCGCGTCTCAATGTCCGGCCGCCGACGGTTTCCAAGACGATCGCAAGGCTGTCGGCGCAGGGCCTGGTGCAGCGTTCCACCGATGGTGGCGATGGTCGCCTTGTCCGTGTGCAACTCACACCGGAAGGCGAAGTGCGATCGAAGGCGCTCGGCGGGCTGCTCGACGAAGTCGAGAACGAGATGCTCGGCGAACTCGACGGAAAGGACCGCAAACGCCTGCGCAAGCTCCTGCGCAAGACCGTCAAGGCGCTGGGCAAAGTCGGAAACCGCAGCACGCAGGACGGCGATGATGAGCCGGAGACGGAAGACGACGAGAACTGATCCGGCCTGAGCCCGCAGCCTCAGACAAGAGCCTTCAGAAACGTCACGACGATTCCGGCTGCACCGAGCCAAAGCACCGTCTCGATCACCCCGCGGTGCAGCCTGAACAGCAGAATGGCTGCGCCGATGGCGAGCAGCAGTGCCGGCCAGTTGAGCGTCGCGACGACCGGAACAGACGCCTGCAGCGCGCCCCAGTGCAGCACATGCACCTGCCCGAACAGAACCCCGAGCGCGAACTTCAGCACCAGCGAGGCGATCACGCCCGCCACGGCGGCGGTGATCACCGACAAGGCGCCCGCGATTCGCGGATTGCCGCGCACGCGCTCTACGAAGGGGCTGCCCGCGAAGATCCAGACGAACGAGGGCGCAAACGTGACCCAGACCGCCATCAGCGCCGAGAGCGAGGCCGCGACGGCCGGCGGGAACGGCTGCGGCTGGCGCCAGCCGGCCAGGAAGGCGGCAAACTGGTTGACCAGAATGGTGGGACCGGGCGTCGTTTCCGCCAGCCCCAGCCCGTCGATCATCTCGGCGGCGCTGACCCAGCCCTTGTCGTGCACGGCGGCGTCTGCCAGATAGGCCAGCACAGCATAGGCTCCGCCGAAGGTGATCATCGCCAGCTTTGAGAAGAACAGGCCGACATCGACCAGAAGATGCGCCGGGCCGAGCGTCGCTGCGGCCAGACCGACGGGAGCCCACCAGATCACGGTCCAGACAAGCGCGGCCCTGAAAGCCACTGCCGTCTGCCCCGGCGCCGGCGCGGCGCTCTCGAGGGTCCGGGCGCGCTTGCCAAGCCAGTCGGACTTCAGGGCGGACAACAGGAGCCCCGCCACCGCAGCCGCCAGAATGACGACCGGGAAATCGACATCAAGGAACGCCAGCGCCACGAAACTGGTCGCCGCCGCGCCGAGCAGGAACGGTGTCTTCAGCGCCCGCTTTCCGATTTTCAGCAGAGCCTCGATCACGATGGCGATCACGGCAGCCTTGATGCCGAAGAAAACACCCTCGACCACACCAAGGCCACGCCCGAGCACATAGAGAAAGCAGAGCGCCATCATCACCAGCGCCCCGGGAATGACGAACAGCAGCCCTGCGATCACGCCGCCGCGAACCCCGTGCAGGATAAAACCGAGATAGGTGGCCAGTTGCTGCGCTTCGGGACCCGGGAGCAACGTGCAGTAGTTCAGCGCATCAAGGAACCGACGCTCCTCGACCCAGCGCTTCTCGTCAACGACCACGCGGTGCAGCATTGCGACTTGCGCAGCCGCACCGCCAAAGGACAGGCACCCGATCCTGAACCAGATGGCGGTGGCCTCGCGCAGCGATGGCTGGGTCATGCCGGGCGCGCCGGCGTCTGACGCCGCAGCCGTCTCAGCAACAGGCCGGTTCATGACAGTGTTCCGGACGGAATCGGCCCGCCCGCCTTTCGCGCTGGCCAGTTGTGTGTCTCAGCCGTGGCGTCGGCGCACCAGCGGAACAGCGCGTCGTAGAGCGTCATGCCCGCCGCAAGCTGTCGGAGATCATCGCTGAACATGCGCGACAGGCCGAGCGAAAGCGCCAGCAGCCCCGCCGCTTCCGGCTCGAGATCGAGCCGCGCCGTGTCGGCGCCGCGCACGATCCTGGCGAGGCGCAGCAGCGGTTCCGAGGTCAGCCCGAACTCAGAAATCATCACGTCGAAGGTGCACAGCTCGCCGCGATGGCTCCAGAACTGGTCCTCGCCTTCCAGGTCGAAGGGCGTGGCGCCGAAGCGCTCCGCCACCCCCCGGACTTCCGCCGGCGAGACGAACAGGAACACGGCGGCAGGGTCGACGAAGCGCCTGATCAGCCAGGGACAGGCGATCCGGTCGATCTTCGGCCGCGCCCGCGTCACCCAGAGGGTGGCGCCATTGGCGCCGGCCGGCGGCACGCGCTCCGTGACGAGCATGGGAAGGCCGGTCTTGGCCCAGCCGAGCGCCCCGCCTTCGAGATGCCGCGCATCGCAGCCGAAATGGCGCAGCCAGGCCGCGACGCCTTCGCCGAGCTTGAGGCCCTTCTGGCAGATCACGACGGCCTCGCGGCCGGCATAGGCCGGGCCCCAGACAGTCACGTCCTGATGCGGCCGGCGGATGGCGCCGGGCACAAGGCGCGGGTCGCAGGCAAAGTCTGCGTCTGTGCAAACATCAATCAGCACGGGGCAATCGGGCCGACCGATCAGCCGCGAAAGCCGGTCGCTGGATATGGATGTCGTGGATGACATGGCAATGCGCCCTCGGTTCGGATTGAACAGGACGCGATGCTTGGGCTGTCGCCTGATGGGGAGATCGCGATCCCCATAAAGTGAGCTAAGCGACAACCGGGTATCCTGTCAATTGAAGCGTGAGCGCTGTTCAATTTGCATGCAGGACGCCTTTTTGCAATCGCGCCATGCGTTGCAGGACTAAGAGCGCGCGTGGGTCGGTGTTACGCAAGGATGGGCCACGGCCTGCAACGCCAGTTCCATGGGTGACTTCTTGACCGCGCCATCGCAGGAAGCCCAGCGCAAGGACCGCCTCACCGGCATAGCCCTGATGTGCGCGGCGCTCGCCATCTTTTCGGTTCTGGATGCGAGCGCCAAGTGGGCCTCGCAATTCATGCACCCGCTGCAGAGCGTCTGGGCCCGCTATGCGGTTAGCGTCGTCCTCGTCACGATTGTGCTCAATCCGCTGACGAGGCCCGGCGTGATGACGACGCGCGCCCCGATGTTGCAGGCGGTGCGCTCGTTGATGCTGCTGCTCTCGACCGTGCTGAACTTCCTCGCCCTGCAGTATCTCCAACTGGCCGAGGTCATGACGATCATGTTCGCGACGCCGCTGCTGATCGCACTGATTTCGGGACCTTTCCTCGGCGAGTGGCCCGGTCCGCGCCGCCTGATCGCCATCGCCGTGGGATTCCTCGGCGTGCTCGTGGTGATGCGGCCAGGCGCGGGCGGCCTGCACCCCGCCGCCTTCCTCTCCGCCGCCGGCGTGCTGTGCTATGCCTTCTACAACCTCACGACCCGCAAGCTCGCGCGCTTCGACAGCAGCGAAACCACCATGGTGTATTCGGGTGTGGCGGGGGTCGTGCTGATGACGCCGGTGATGTTCGTCCTGTGGACCACGCCGGCGTCGCCGCTGGTCTGGGCCGTGATGCTGCTCATGGGAGCCTGCGGCGCCTTCGGCCACTGGCTGATCATCGGCGCCCACAGGCGTGCGCCGGCCGCCGTGCTGGCGCCTTTCATCTACACCCAGTTGATCTGGATGCTGATTCTCGGCTGGCTGATCTTCGGCCAGTGGCCGGACCGCTGGACCCTTGGCGGCGGCCTCGTGGTCGTCGCGTCGGGCCTGTATCTGCTCTATCGCGAGCGCGTCCAAGGCGTGGCATCAAACCAGGCCGTCTGACGCATGGTCATGCTTGACCATCAAAAAAATACCGAAATCGGCGATAATTTGACGCTTCATTGCAAGCGCCCTCATGGAAATACTGAAAATCGAGCCGTTTTTCAAAAAATCCCGCAGTCAGTCATTTTGACCTTGCATTTTGTGCGTCGCACTATAAATTGTGCATTGCGAGATGGCGACATCTCGCTGCCCTCCTTGGGCGTTTCCTCCCTAGACTTGGGCCGCACCGTCAAACGTGCGGCCTTTTTTTTGCCCGCGGCCCGATCGCGCGGCGGTCACTCGGCTGCGAGGGGGAAGGTCATCAGGCCGCTCGTCCAGGCGCTGAACATTTCGGCCAGGCTGGTCCCCAGCGCGTCGCGCACGGCGCCGAAGCGCTCCAGCGGCTCGATCCGGCTTTCATCCATGTACAGGCCCCGATTGATTTCGATCTGCAGCGCATGGACCTGCGTGCGCGGCTGGCCGTAATGTTCAGTGATGTAGCCTCCCGCATAGGGGCGGTTGCGGCTGACGCTGAACCCGGCCTGGCGCAAGGCCGCCTCGGCAATTTCGATGACCTCAGGCGCGGCGCTGGTTCCGAAACGGTCGCCGAGAATGATGTCGGTCCGGCTTTCGCTGTCGCGGTCGATTCCCACCGAGGGCATGGAATGCAGATCGACGAGCACGCAGACGCCGAAGCGCCCGCGCGTCCGCGCCACAAGTCCCCGCAAGGCGGCATGGTAGGGCTTGTAGAGCCCCTCGATGCGTTGGGTCGCCTCAGCAGCCGGAATGCGGCGGTGGTAGATGTCCTGGCCATCCCCCACGACCCGCGGGATCGTGCCAAGCCCCCCGGCGACCCGCATCGACCGCGTGTTCACGAAGGGCGGAAGTCTCCCCTCGAACATGCGCGGATCAAGTTCATAGGGCTCGCGGTTCGCGTCGAGATAGGCACGAGGGAACTGCGCCACCAGCAACGGGACGCCCAGTTGCGGAACCATGCTGGCCAGCACATCGACGAACGCATCCTCCGAGCGCCGGAGCGCCAATTGCGAGAGGCGGGCCTGCTCGACGAAGGGGCGGGGATACTGCCTCCCGGCATGGGGCACGCCGACCACAGACGGGATGACCTGCAGCAGGGGTTCGTGCACCGTGAAGGGCGACACGATCCGTTCGACGATGTCGACCTGGCAGGCCTCGGCAGGCAGCGGATTCATGTGCGGATCGAACCATGGCCGGCAGCGCTTGCCAACCCTTGTTCTGCGGCGCCAACCCGCAAAGCAGGCATGACGCAAGCCGGGCGCATGGCTTCACGACATGTTAACGAGGCAGGGTGTTAATGAAAATGAGGTAACCATGTTGTGCGCCGCCGCCAGCCGCAGCGCCGACACACCACGAATGACACCGGGACACGCATCGCCATGACAAAGATCCTGCTTGCCGAAGACGACAACGACATGCGCCGCTTCCTGGTGAAGGCCCTGCAGAATGCCGGCTATGACGTAGCCTCATTCGACAACGGCCTGTCGGCGTACAACCGGTTGCGCGAGGAGCCTTTCGAACTCCTGCTGACCGACATCGTGATGCCCGAGATGGATGGCATCGAACTCGCCCGCCGGGCCACCGAACTCGACCCCGACATGAAGGTGATGTTCATCACGGGTTTTGCTGCCGTGGCCCTGAATCCGGACTCCCACGCCCCCAAGGACGCCAAGGTCCTGTCGAAGCCCTTCCACCTGCGCGAGCTCGTCAGCGAGGTCGAGAAGATGATCAAGGCGGCCTGAGCGTCCGCGTTCTCAGGGCACCTTCCGGTTTTCCCGCCGGAGTTTGACCCTGTTTCGTCCTGCCGTCCGATCCGCTGGCAGCGACACACGACAAAGGGTTGCGCGGGCCTGACTGATTGGCTATAGCCCCTTGACCGCAGCGGCGTTCGCGCCGCTCCCGAAGACCGGGCGCGTAGCTCAGCGGGAGAGCACTACGTTGACATCGTAGGGGTCACAGGTTCGATCCCTGTCGCGCCCACCATTCTTCTTCACCAATCCGCAAGGCCCGGCCGCCCCTCACTCGGCGGGGGCCCGCGCAGCGGTCGGCTTTGTCTCCCCTGCCGAAGGCGCAGCGGTCCCAGCACCGATTCGCAGCAGCGAGAAGATTCCTGCCGCCGACACCATCACCAGAAATATCCGGATGATGTGCATGCTCGCCACGAAGGCGACCTCGGCATAGATCGCCAGCGCGATCAGGCTCATCTCCGCCAGACCGCCCGGCGAATAGGCCAGGATCAGCGTGGTCATCCGGTAACCGGCAAGCTGCGACACGATGAAGGCGAACAGCCCGGTCCAGAAGATCAGGATCAGCGTCGAGCCGACCGAGAGCGCGAGGATGCGCATCACCATGCGCGTGGCGGTTCCGGCGAAGCGGCAGCCGATGACGACCCCAAGGACCAATTGCGCCGCATTCACGATCTCGAAGGCCGGCTTGAAGTCGCTGAGGCCGAGCATGTGTACGGCGGCGCTGACGAGCATGGGCCCCAGCAGCGTCCGCGCCGGCAGCTTGAGCAGGTAGCCGAGGGCCACGCCCGCAAGCCCGCAGCCGATAAGCCAGAATTCCTGCACGAGCGGCGCATCGAACACCGAGACCGAACCAGCCGCACGGTTGAGCGAGACGCCTTCGAGCCACTGGATGGCGAAAGGGATCGTCATCACGATGAAGAGCAGCCGTGCGGCGTGGACCAGCGCAATCACGCGCGTGTCACCGCCGCGCTCCTCGCCGAGTTCGATCATCTCGACAAGGCCGCCGGGCATGCCGGAAAAGAAGGCCGTCGTGGCGTCGTAGCCGCCCACTTTCCTGAAGTAGAGGACCACGGTGAACCCGCACGCCACCATGAACGCCATCAGCCCGAGCAATGCCGGCCACCATTGCGGCAACTGCGCCACGACCGCCGGCGAGAAGCCCGAGCCAAGCAGCACGCCGATGATCGCCGACATGGGGGGGCGGATCACGGACGGGGCCGCCACCGGCAGCCTGAGCAGGGCCGCAACGGTGCAGGCCATCATCGCGCCGAGCATGAACGGCAAGGGCAGGTTCAGCCGCTGGAACAGAAGGCCGGCAACCAGCCCCAGCGACAGCGCCAGGGCAAATTTGCCATAGGGGAAACGGCTGGGATGAAGGGAGGCGACGCCGCTGCGAAAATCGTCAAGCAAGCCGTTCAAGCGCCGGTTCCATCTGTTCGTGGTAACCGGCCTGTTTCAGCACAAAGTCGGCCTGCCGAAAAGGGAGCCGCCATGCGTGGCGGGAGCGGGGGTGCTTGATTTGCGGGATGCAGCAGCCGCGCCACGGCCATATCCCTGTTTGCCGTCAGCCGCATCCGGCCTCGTGACGCCGGTCAGCGGATGCTCCAGCCGCCATTCCACAGCCCCAACTGGGCGCTTTCTGCAGTGCGCATCCCGTCCTGCAGATCCGTCCGCGTCGGCACATCCGACCTCAGCCAGCCTTGCCTGACCATCATCTGGGCAAGATCGCCTTCGCGCATCGTGCACGTTGCCAGCAGCCGCTCGCTGTTGAGCATGCGGCTCGTCCGGCAGCTCACTTCGTTTCGCCGCAAGGTGTTGTTCAGGGCCGCGCGCGCCTGCAGCCCGCAGGCGAACAGGCGACGGTCCCGATCAAAGCAGACCGCGTCGCGGGCGGGACCGGTGACGTCGGCGAGGGTGACCGCCCAGTTGCCCGATGTGAAGCTGTGCGAGTCGAGCACCTCGTAAGGTGGCCTGAAGGCAACGACCTCGCCGCTGGCGACGGCGGGCGGCGGGGGAACTGATTCGGCCAGCCTTTCCTCGATCTTGACGCCTTCCCCGGCAGTCAGGGCGGTCGTGACCAGCTCGAAACGATTCGCATCCATCCGCAACGGTCCGTGGCTGAACTGAAGGTGCCGCCGGCCATTGAACCGGTACAATTCGCTGCCAACGCCCCAATCATGCTGGGCCAATGGTGCTGGAGCGGGCGACGGTGCCGGGCTTGGCCGGTCGAACAGGATGGCGGCCACGATCCCGCTGGCGCCGAGCGCTGCCGCCAGCAGAAGCCATGCCTGTCGCCGCCTCACCATCTCCACATTGCCCTTGCGTGTTGCGGTCCGCAGGTGTGCGGCAAGGCCCGGATGGCCCGCGGGACCGGTCGCAGCGAACGGTTGTCGCCGAACGCCACGCCGCGCGCCACATATCCTGAAGCAGCTCGCCTGTAGCTGCAAGTCGCCGGAATGGCGAGGGGATTTGCCGGGTGCAGGCGGGGCGGTTTCAGGTTCTCGCGACTTGATATACGCCAATTTCCGGTGCATTCATGCGCGCCCGCGACTTGGCGACAACGTTGCGTCAAGCATTCCAGATTCAGGGATAACCAAACGCATGGCCCGTATTGTAATGGTTGGCTCCGGCTATGTCGGTCTGGTGTCTGGCGCCTGCTTCGCTGACTTCGGGCATGACGTGATCTGTGTCGACAAGGATCCGCAGAAAATCGAGCTGCTCAACCGTGGCGAGATTCCCATCTTCGAGCCGGGCCTGAAAGAGCTTGTCGCCAAGAACGTCGCGGCTGGCCGGCTGTCCTTCACGCTGAACCTGCCGGATGCGGTCGGGGGCGCGGATGCGATCTTCATCGCCGTCGGCACGCCGTCGCGCCGCGGCGACGGCTTCGCCGACCTGACCTATGTCTATGCCGCCGCGCGCGAGATCGCGCTCGAGTTGAACGGCTATTGCGTCATCGTGACCAAATCGACGGTTCCGGTCGGGACAGGCGACGAGGTCGAGCGTGTCATCCGCGAGGCGCGCCCGGATGCGGATTTCGACGTCGTGTCCAATCCGGAATTCATGCGCGAGGGCGCAGCCATCCATGATTTCAAGCTGCCAGACCGCATCGTCGTGGGCGCCCACGGCGAGCGCGCGCAGGAGATTATGCAGGACATCTACCGGCCGCTGTTCATCAACCGCTCGCCGATCCTGTTCACCGACCGGCGCACATCGGAACTGATCAAGTACGCGGCCAACGCCTTCCTGGCGACGAAGATCACCTTCATCAACGAAATGGCGGACCTGTGCGAGGCCGTGGGCGCGGATGTCCAGTTGGTGGCGCGCGGCATCGGCCTCGACAACCGGATCGGCAGCAAGTTCCTGCATGCAGGCCCCGGCTATGGCGGGTCATGCTTCCCGAAGGATACGCTGGCGCTGATCAAGACGGCGCAGGACGCCGGAAGTCCGGTCAGGATCGTGGAGACGGTCGCGGCCGTGAACGAGCAGCGCAAGCGTGCCATGGCGCGCAAGATCATCCAGACCATGGGCGGCGACGTCCGCGGGCGCCGCGTTGCGGTGCTCGGGCTGACGTTCAAGGCCAACACGGACGATATGCGCGAGGCCCCCTCCATCCCGATCATCCAGGGACTGCAGGATCATGGCGCAGAGATCGCAGCCTATGACCCCGAAGGCACCGAACAGGCAAAGCTCGTCCTTTCCGGCGTGACCTATGAATCGAGCCCCTACAATTGCGCCCGCGACGCTGACGCTCTCGTCATCGTCACGGAGTGGGAGCAGTTCCGTGCACTCGACCTGCGCCGCCTGAAGGAGGCGATGCGGACTCCTGTGCTGGTCGACCTCCGGAACCTCTACCGCGCTGCCGACGCCCGCAAGCACGGCTTCACCTATGTCAGCATCGGACGCCGCTAGGTGCTGCGTTTCAGGCCCGCCGCCCGTGCAACATTGGGCAAAATGTTGTGATTGGCCGGAAACTGGTCGGCGAGGCTAATGTTGAGTCGCGTAACATGGGTCCGGTCTTGGGCGAGGTGTTGCTCACGGCGGCGTGGCCCTTCGGGAATCTCGCGCGGCCAGTCACGTCACATCCCGCATGCGGAGAGCGCGCGCAACGTGCCGGCAGGCGCTTCGGGTAAGCCACCCGCGCCGGTCCGGTCGGTCGGGACGCGCCGCCAGCGGTGCGCGGGCCGATTTACATCTTGAGGAGATCGCCTGATGGCTGCCGTTCCGAAAATCGACTTCATCGACCTAAAGGCCCAGCGCCGGCATATCGGCCAGGCGATGGATGACGCCATCATGGAGGCCGTGCATGGCGGCAGCTACATCCTTGGACCTCAGGTGAAGGAATTCGAAGACAAGCTTGCGGCCTTCTGCGGCGCGAAACACGCGATCGGCTGCGCCAACGGCACCGATGCGATCGCCCTGCCCCTGATGGCGCTGAAACTTCGCCCCGGCCATGCCGTGATTTGCCCGAGCTTCACCTTCGCCGCGACGGCCGAGGTTGTTGCCTGGCTTGGCGCGACCCCGATCTTCGTCGACATCGACGAGACGACCTACAACCTGGACCCCAGGACAGTCGGACTGGCCATGGACACGGCCAGAAAGGCGGGGCTCGAGGTCAAGGCCCTGATTGCGGTCGACCTGTTCGGACAGCCCGCCGACTATGATCCGCTTGAGACCTTCTGCAAGGAAGCCGGGATTGTCCTGATTTCCGACTCGGCCCAGGGCTTCGGCGCCACCTACAAGGGCCGTGTCACCGGCTCCATCGGCGACTTCGCCACCACGAGCTTCTTCCCGGCCAAGCCGCTCGGAGCCTACGGCGATGGCGGGGCCATTTTCACCGCGAATGATGAACACCATGAAATCCTGCGTTCGCTGCATGTCCACGGGCGCGGCACGGACAAATACGACAACGTCCGCATCGGCGTGAACTCGCGGCTCGACACGATCCAGGCGGCGGTTCTGCTCCAGAAGCTGGCCATTTTCGCCGAGGAAATCGACAAGAGGCAGGCCGTGGCGAGCCGCTACAACGACGGCCTCACGGATGTGGCGATCACGCCGAAGGTCATGGACGGCTGCATCTCGACCTGGGCGCAGTATGTGATCCGCATCGACGCGGCCAAGCGCGACGGCTTCATCGCGTCACTCCGGGCCAAGGGCGTTCCAACCGCAATCTACTATCCCAAGCCGCTGCACAGGCAGACCGCCTACAAGGGCTTCCCCGTGGCCGGCAACGGCCTGCCGATCTCTGACCTCGTCTCCCACGAGGTCGTCGCTTTGCCGATGCACCCCTATCTCGACGCCGCGACCCAGGACTACATCATAGAGGCAGCGCGTGACGCCTTGCGTGGCAGCGCGGCGGCGGCCTGAGCGGCGTTGCGCCTCAGAGAAGCCACAAGCCTCGCTGTAATTGTCTTGGACGGTGCGGCCTTGTGTCTGGATGAACAGGCGTGAGTGGTGGTGAAGCGCTTCGGGTTGTGCAACACCGGTTATCAGGCCATTCTGCTACCAGAATATGGATTCGGATTGAATTCATGGTGAAAGCGAGCAGCCAGTGCTGACCGGAATGCCACGCGCCCGTGTAATGCGGCTGCTTGGCGCGCTGCATGACATGGTCTGCGTCGCGGCGGTCGTGCCGATCGCCTTCGTGGTCCGCACCGGCGAACTGCCAGAGTGGACGACTGCGGTGCTGGTTTTCCAGGGCTCGCTGCTGTTCGGCGCCGCCATCTGCTTCCAATTGTTCGGCCTCAACCAGGGATCCTGGCGCTACGCATCGATGGATGACCTGCTGGGGATCATCCAGTCAGCCGTCATGGCCATGCTGATTGCCGTCATTGTGACCTTCCTGACCTCGCGGCTCGACACGATTCCGCGGCTGGTCCCGATCATCGGCGTCGTGGCTCTGATCGTCATCATGAGCGGGCCAAGGCTGCTCTACCGGCTGATCAAGGATCGATACATCCAGCGCATGTTCAATGCCGCGAAGGGTGGAGAGCGCATCCTGATCGTGGGCTATTGTGACGAGGCAAGCGTCTTCATGCGCCATCTCGAGCGTCAGAAGAACCCAGCCTACCATGTCGCAGGCATCATCGACCATACCGGTCGCCATGTCGGGCGGCGTCTCCACACCGCGCGCGTTCTCGGCACGTTGGACGACTTGCAAGGCGTGGTGCGGGCCTTGCGTGCAAGCGGCGCACCGGTCGCCAAGATCGTCGTCGGTCCGTCCAAGGTAGACCGCGCGACGACGGAGAGCATCCTCGATCTTGGGTCCGAGATTGGCGTGCCGGTTTTCAGCCTGCCCCAGACAGCCCAGCTTATGGCCAGCAATGAGAGCTCCGCCATCAAGCCTGTCGCGATCCGGATTGAGGATCTCCTCGGACGCCCCCATGCCGACATCAACATGCAACCCGTTGCTGCGATGCTGTCCGGCAAGACGATTCTCGTCACGGGCGGCGGCGGTTCAATCGGCTCTGAACTGGTCGAACAGATCCTCGCATACAGCCCCCGCCGTCTCGTCGTCGTCGACAGTTCCGAGCACAATCTGTACTCGATTGATCAAACGGTTCGCAGCAAGAACCCGGACCAGTCCTTCGCCGCCGTGATCGCGGATGTGCGCGAACGCGAGACGATCCGCGCCATCATGAAAGCGCACCGTCCCGACCTCGTTTTCCATGCCGCAGCGCTGAAGCACGTGCCGCTGGTCGAGCACAACATCGTCGAGGGGGCCAAGACCAACATCCTCGGCACGATCAACGTCGCCGACTCCGCGGTTGAAGCCGGGGCCACCGCCTTTGTGATGATTTCGACCGACAAGGCCGTCAATCCAACCAATGTGATGGGGGCCAGCAAGCGCTTCGCCGAGGCATATTGCCAGATGCTGGACCGCAATCCGGAATATAGCACCAAGTTCATGACCGTTCGCTTCGGCAATGTCCTGGGCTCCGCCGGTTCGGTCGTGCCGCTGTTCACGCGGCAGATTGCGAAAGGTGGGCCGGTCACCGTCACTCACCGCGACATGCGGCGCTACTTCATGAGCATGCAGGAGGCGGTTACGCTCGTGCTCGCGGCCTCGGCAAAGGGGCTGTCGCGGCAGACGGAGCGCGGCAAGATCATGGTTCTGGAAATGGGCACGCAGATCCGGATTGTCGATCTCGCCAACCGCATGATCCAGCTTGCCGGTCTGCGTCCGGGCGTCGACATCGATATCCACTTTATCGGCCTGCGGCCGGGCGAGAAGCTGTTCGAGGAACGGCTTGAGGAGAACGAGCACATCGAGACGACCGATGATGACTGGCTGTTGATGGCCCATCCGCGCGACGTCGAGCCACGCCTTTTGGCAGGCGCGTTGGCACGGTTGAAGGACGCCCTCGAGGCCCGCGACGAGGCGCGCGTCCTCCTCGCCATCCGCGCTGTGGTGCCGGAACTGTCGACCCAGCAGCCGCAGGCGGGCAGCGAAGTCGAGGCGCGTACCGCCACTGCTGCGCCGGCCATCGACATCGCCGATGTTCGCGGAAGGCTGAGGAAGTAAGCCGCCCGTGGCAGAGCATGCCAGTTTGGTCGGTCTGGCCCTCGCCGTCTTCGCGGCCTCGGCGATTGGCACGCACGCGCTGGTTCCCTGGCTGACGGCCATCCACCTCATCGACCGGCCTAATGACCGATCAAGCCATGTTGTCCCGACGCCGCGCGGCGGCGGCCTTGCGCCCGTTTTGGTGCTTTTGCTGGCGGGCATAGGCCTTGGCGTCAACCAGCCGGGTCTCAGGCTGGAGGTGCTGCTGGCGCTCGCCGGAGCTCTCGCTGTGATGTCCCTCGTCGATGACCGCCGCGGCGTTGATCCCCGTATCCGGTTTCTCGGACAGTCAGTTGCTGTCGGGCTCGCACTGGCCTTCGCCATCGCGGCATGGCCGCCGATCGGCGACGGGCGGATACCGGCATGGCTCCTGTGGTCTGGCCTTGCGCTGGCCTGGCTGTGGTTCACCAATGTCTTCAACTTCATGGACGGGATTGACGGCATCAGCGGCATCCAACTCATCACGCTTGGCGCCGGGATTGCAGCCGTGCTGATCGTTCACCACGCGCCTCCGGGCGCGCAAGCGGTCCTGTCTGAAGCGCTGATCGGCGCGGGCCTGATGCTTGGCGCCAGCGGAGCCGGCTTCCTCACGGCCAATTGGCATCCGGCCCGGGTCTTCCTCGGCGATGTCGGCAGCATTCCGCTCGGATTTCTGAGCGGCGCCGCCTTGCTGGGGCTGGCCTCAGCCGGATTTGCCGCCGCCGCCCTGATCCTGCCGGCCTATTATCTGGTGGACGCGACGACAACCCTCGTCCTCCGGCTGTTTCGGGGCGAGCCCGTCACCCAACCGCACCGCAGCCACGCCTATCAGATCGCGGTCCGCTCGGGCCTCGGCCACGCCGATGTGGGCAAGCGCATCGTGCTTCTCAACCTTGGCCTGGTGTTGCTCGCCGTCCTCTCACCGATGGCGCCGGTGCTGACAACCTGCCTGGCCTTCCTGGCGGCCAGCCTGCTTTGCCTTTTCTTCCGCCGCCTGCGGCCTGCGGACCGGATGCTGCCGGAAACCGGCACCTGACCTAGCGTCGGCAACATCAATCCGTGCTGCTGGAACGCAATGTCTTGAGCATTGGGGACCGACAGTATAGAGCCGCAAGTGGTTTGATGGGCGCTGCGATGATTCGATCTCGATTTTCTGCTGATTTCGACATGCAGCCGCCCCATTCATCGCTGCATGAACAAAGGCCTTGGACTGCCGCTTGCGAGCCGGGGCAGCAGATCGGACTGCTTTGAAGAAAGGCCATCTGAGAGGCATGCGAGTTCTGTACGTTTGCAACGACCATGCCTATTTCGAAGCCCATCGCCGTCCGCTCGCCAATGCGGCGGCAGCACTCGGCGCGCAGGTGACGCTCGCGACCGGCCATGTCCTTCCTTCAGCGCAGCTGGATAGCCGGACTGTCTCCGTTGATGCGCCGCGCTCTTCACCGTCGATCATTCCGCTTGATGTCGAACGGCATCGCTTCGACCTCAAGCGGGACATCCGCCTGGCGTTCGACATCCGGGCCGCGGCAAGGTCCAGCCAAGCCGATATAGTGCATCTCATGACACTGAAGCCCGTCGTGTTCGGCGCTCTCGGCCTGCTGTTCGCTGCGGGACCAACCCGCGTCATCGCGACGTTTCCGGGACTTGGACGCGTCTTTGATCGCAGCGACCGTGCAGTCCATGCGCGGTTGCGTCGCCTGCTGGTCCTGATCGGCCTGCGGATTGGCCTCGCACCGGCGCGCGTTCATGCCATTTTCGAAACGCTGGAGGACCGTAGACTCCTGACCGGGCTTGGCGTCATTCCAACCGACAGGACAAGCCACATCTCCGGCGCCGGGGTCGATCCGCACCTCTTTGCGCCGGCGCCGCTGCCGGACGGGCCGTTTCGCCTGCTCTACGCCGGCCGCATCCTGCGCGCCAAGGGCGTGGCCGTGCTGGCGGAGACTGCGGCCTGGCTGCACGCCCGGAACTGCCCGGTCGAAATCCTGATCGCCGGCGACACCGCCGAAGCCGACCCGGATGCCTTGTCGGATGCCGAACTGGAAGCCCTCCGCAATGCTCCAGGCGTGACCTGCCTCGGGCTGGTTCCGGCGCATGACATGCCGGCAGTGCTGGCGGCGGCACACGCCGTTGTGTTGCCGACCCGCTATCAGGAAGGCATTCCGCGCATCCTGATCGAGGCGGCCGCCGTCGGCAGGCCGGCGATTGTCTCCCAGAATCCCGGATGCGCCGCCATCATTGCCGATGACGTGAATGGCTTCATCCTGTCGGAGGTCACCGCCGCTGCGCTTGGCACCGCCGTGCAGGCGCTCGCCAGCGATCGCAGCCGCCTTGCATCGCTCTCTGACGGAGCGCTCAACCGGTTTCGGAGCGGCGGCTTCGCGATGGCCGACATCAACCTCGCCACGCTGAAGCTCTACCCCGCATCGGGCACGGCGGCTCCCACATGATCGCCCGGCATTGGAAGACCTTGCCGGACCCGAGAGACATCAGCGCTCGCGGAAGGCCTTGACGAACTGGTCCTTGATCGGTCGTGCCAAGTAGGAAAGCGGGGTCCGGTCGAGAGTCTTGAGGTAGGCGTCGGCCTGCATGCCGGCGGTGACCTGAAGCGGTTCAATCCGGGCGAGTTCGGTGGTCGGCAGGGTGATCCGGATCACATAGTAGACTTGGCCTGTCTGGGCTTCGCGCGTCACGTCGGCGGACAGGCGCGAGACCTTGCCATTGAGTTCCGGCGTCGTGCGCTGGTTGAACGCATGCAGCCTGACCACCGCCTCTTGACCAAGCGTGACCTGGTCATAATCGACAGGCGATACCTTTGCCTCGAGATGCAGGACCTCGCCGGTCGGCACGATCAGCATCGCAGGTTCGGCCGGCGAAATCACGCCGCCAATCGTATGCACCTGCATCTGGTGGACATAGCCTGACACCGGCGCCCGGATCTCGATGCGCTTGAGCATATCCTCCGCCGCGGTCCGACGTTCCAGCAACTCTCCAACGCGTCCCTGAATCTCGCGCAGTTCCTTCATGGCTTCGGAACGCAGATCCTCGACGAGTTGCAGGATCTGCAGTTCGGTCTCGGAAATCCTGCCCTGGGATTGCGCGATCTGTGCCGTCAGCTGTCCGCGCGCGCCATCGAGCGAGGCCGCTTCCCGCTCCAACTGCGACAGGCGCGTGATCTGAACGAGGTTCTGCCGGAACAGCTCGCGAACCCCGGTCAACTCGCGCAGAATCATCGCCGACTCGCGTTCCTTCGCCGCGCGCTGCTCGGCCAGCCCGTCGATTTCGGCGCGCAACTGTTCGATGCGCTTGCCCATCTGGGCCCGTAAGCCGTCGCGGGCGGCGCGGCGAATATCAAACAGGCGCTCCTCGCTGGCGATCAGGCTCGACACATCAGGATTGCCGAGACGCGCCAGCAGAGCGGGCGGCATCTTGACCGAAGGCAGCTGGTCGCGCTCCGCTTCAAGCCGGCCAGAACGAGCCAAAAGCTCATCAAGCTGGCGCTGGACGATCTGCAGATTGGCGCGCACGACCGTGTCGTCGAGGCGGATCAGCAGATCGCCCTCCACCACCTTGTCGCCCTCGCGGACCCGCAACTCGGCGACAACGCCGCCATTCTGGTGCTGGACCTTCTTGATGTTGCTGTCGACCACGAATTGCGCCGGCGCAATCACAGCACCCGCCAGCGGCGCGAAGGCGGCCCAGACGCCAAGCGTGCCGGCAAACAAGGCGAGAACGGCATAACCGGCCAGATGCGTGCGGCGCAGAACCCGCCTGTGGTTCATGTCGACGGCGGGGGTCTGGGCAGCCTTGGCCAACGCCTGCGGCTCGCTCATGGGTCACCGCCAAGCTGCAGCGGCTGCGCCGGGCGCACGCCCGGCTGGGCGGCCTGGCCGGCCGCCGCAGGACGCATGGGACGCACATTACCGCGCCGCATGACCTCGGCCAGGATTTCCTCCTTCTTGCCGAAACCCTGCAGCTTGCCGCCGGCCATCGCTCCGATCAGGTCCACCGCCGCGAGACCGGACTGGCGGTGGGTGATCACAACGCAGATTCCGCCGCGATCCTTGACTCCCTGCACGGCGCGCGTGAGCGCCTCGTCCCCTTCCTGGTCAAGGCTGGCGTTCGGCTCATCCAGCACCACGAGAAACGGGTCGCCATAGAGCGCGCGCGCCAGCGCGATCCGCTGCCGCTGCCCCCCCGACAGCGCGGCGCCTGCCTCTCCGATCATGGTGTCGTAGCCCTCGGGAAAGCTGACGATCAGTTCATGGGCGCCGGCGGCCCTGGCCGCAGCAAGGACAGCCTCCGACGTCACCGCCGGATCGAACCGGGCGATGTTGTCCGCAATGGTGCCGTCGAAGAGGTCGACATCCTGCGGCAGGTAACCGAGATAGCGGCCAAGCTGCCCCTCGTCCCACTGGTCAAGGCGCGCGCCGTCCAGCATCACCGCACCGCGGGCCGCAGGCCAGATTCCAACGAGGCCGCGCGCCAGCGTCGACTTGCCGGAACCGGACGGCCCGATCAGGCCGAGCGCCTGCCCCGCCTTCAACTCAAAACTGACGCCCTGCACGATCAGGCGCTGCGTGCCCGGGGCGGCCAGCATGAGATCGGTGACTTTCAGAGCCTTCCGCGGCTTGGGCAGCTCAAGCGTCCTGTCCTGCGTCACCATCAGCGGCAGCGTCGCTTTCAGCCGCGCGTAACCCTGCCGGGCCGCGACAAAGCCCCGCCAGTGGGCAACCGCAAGTTCGATCGGAGCCAGCGCCCGGCTGGTCAGCACGGAGGCCGCCAGCATCGAACCCGGGGACAATTCGCCGCGCAGCACCAGATAGGCGCCGAGACCAAGGACGCCGGATTGCAGCATCAACCGGATGACCTTCGCCAAGGCCCCGATGCCGCTGGCCGCATCAGTCAGGGCCAGATTGTCAGCGATGTGCCGCGTGTGGCTCTGGCGAAAGCGGTCTGAAAAGGCCTGGCTCATACCGAGGGCGCGGATAGCCTCGGCGTTGCGGCGCCCCGCTTCGGCCATCAGGCCCCGCTCGGTGCCACTGCGGACAAGGGCCCGCGACGGCTCGAGGCTGTGCCGTTCGGTCACCAGAGTCAGGGCCACGATAACGATGCCGCCGCAGAGTGCGACCCAGAACAGCCACGGATGCAGGATGTAGCAGGCCGCCAGAAACAGGATCATGAAGGGCATGTCGAGCAGCGCCGTCGGGCCAAGACTGGCCAGAAACCCGCGCAGCGCGTCAAGGTCGCGGATCGGCTGCATGGCCTCGCCGGGCTTGACGCCGCGCAGCGGCAGCACGATAGCCGCCCGCGCGGCCAGCGGCGACAGCTGCTCGTCGACGCGCGCGCCGATCCGGCTGAGCAACCTGAGCCGGAACGTGTCGAGGATGCCTTGCAGGGAGAACGCGGCCAGGACGATCAGGGTGAGCGCGACCAGGGTCGGCACCGAGCGGCTCGACAGCACGCGGTCATAGACCTGGATCATGTAGATCGACCCGGTCAGCATCAGCACATTCACCACGCCCGAGAAGATCGCCACGTGGACCCAGTCCGCGCGCGTGCTGGCAAGCGCCCTGGTGACAGGGTTATTGCGGTGGGATGGATGCCCCGGAGGTGTGCTCATTGCGCATTCAATTCTGTCATTCGAGCCGGAACCGGCGGCCAAATGTGAAACCGCCCGCAGTTCTTGCATACCCTGCGGCAGCACAGCAAGCAGCCTCCATTGGCTAGATGAATGCGTCACAGGCCGCAGCGCCGGGAAATGCATCCGGCGCGGCAATCGGCGAATGCGCCTGCGGCCATGGCGGGCATCATCTTCGGCAACGTCCCGGCCCGGCGCAAATGCGGAGCGGAGGGCCGTGGCCACGTCGACGAATCCTTGCGGTTACTACCGTGATCGGGAGGCTGCCCGTGAGTTCAACGGATGACACAAGGTTAACCCCTTGTTGACCATGGGCAACTTGCAGTAGGAATGAGAGGACAGTCAAAAGGTCTTGGGGGGATCTGACATGCCGATCAATTTCTGGGGCAATCCCGGTTCGCTGTTCGACGTGGCCGGCGGCTTTGCGGGCGCATCGCTGTCCCTCCGCGTCCAGCAGGGCCGGGCAGGAGGCGGCAACCACATCTGGTCCACCTGGCAGACACCGGGCTCCACCTTTGTCAACGGCGGCGTCAACACCTACACGCTCATGCTCTCTGGGCAGGACCGGCTTGGCGAGGTCTGGAATTACTCGATCCCGGTCACGACGATCAACAGCCCGATAGCCTTTGGCGCAGGCGTCCTGTTTTCGGCGAGCGCCGGCGTCGCTTCGGGCGGCGTGTTCTGGTACGAGCCGACCACGTCTGATGTGAACGGCCCCTATGTCATCAAATACCAGACGCTGAGCTACACCTTTGATCTGGTCAGCGTCCTGAGCGGCGAAACAGCGACGCCGCCGGCCATCACGCTCGGATCCGCCATCAGTCTCGGCACGATCAGCAGCGTGCCGCGCAGTTACGACTGGAACAACGGTTCCACGGGCCTGCAACTGTTTACCGCCGTCGATGGCGCGACGAGCACCGTCGTGGATGTCTATTTCCAGAGCTTCACCCCGGCCGGGACCGCGAACACGTCGAGCATTCTCGTCCTTGACGACTTCAGCAACACCGCTGTCTGGGGCTCGTTTGGCGCCGGGACAGCGACATGGCCTTTCGGAATCATCTACGAGGACAGTTCGGCAACACGGTCGGTGATCATCAGGTCGATCGACCCGGCCACGGGCGCGATCGGTGCGCCGACCACGATCACGACCGGCTACGCCGACGTCTTCGGTGTTCAGGTCCGGCAGTTCAGCACGAATGAGTTCCTCATCGCCGTGACCGGCGTCACCTCCGGCGGCGTCAACTCGATCACGGTCTACAAGACCAATTCGGCCCTCTCTGTGCAGTCGAGCACGACGATCACGCTGACCTCGCCCGCGAGCACGGTCCGCATCCAGTCGGATGTCATTCCAGGCGACAAGGTCGTTCTGGTCTACAATGACAATGGCGCTGTCCAACTTGCCCAGTACGATGTGACCGGCGCGCTGCTGTCGACCGACCCCATATCGGGCTTCAGTTCCTTCGACCGGGCCAGAAGCCTCGGCGATGGCCGGGTTGAAATCGTGGGCCGGGTCGCAAACGGCGACAACAATTTCGTCAGCGCCCAGATCATCGACACCAGGGTCAGCGGCGCGCTCAACCCGACGTTGACCGCATCGAACGACACATTCGCGGGCACAGCGTTCAACGACACGATCAATGGCGGCGCGGGCAATGATCGGCTTGCCGGCGGCTGGGGCGATGACACGATCAACGGCGACGATGGCAACGACTACATCGACGGCGGCGAGGGCAACGACAGCATAAACGGCGGCAATGACAACGACACCATCGAAGGCGGCAACGGCAATGATTCGCTCGATGGCGGCGCGGGCTCCAACACCGTCAGCTACATTGACGCGACCGGCGCGGTCACGGTCAATCTCGGCACGGTCGCTGCCCAGAACACCGGCGGCGCCGGGACAGACACGCTGGCCAACTTCACGAGCATCCAGGGCAGCGCCTTCGACGACACCCTGACCGGCACGGCGGCGGCCAACTACATCGGCGGCAATGGCGGCAACGACTTCATGCGCGGCCTCGCCGGCAACGACACCTTCGACGGCGGCATCGGCGCCAGCGATATGGTTGCCTACGATAATGATTCCCTGACCGGCGGCAATGCCGCTGTGGTGGTCAACCTCTCGGCCAGTTCCGTCAATTTCGGCGGCGTGGTGGCTGCGGGGACAGCGCGGGATGGCTTTGGCAACACCGACACCCTGATCAACATTCAGGAGGCGCGCGGCGGCGCCGCAAACGACACGCTCGTCGGCGGCGCCGGCTACAATTTCTTCCAGGGCCGTGGCGGTGCCGACACCTATGACGGCGGCAATTCCACGGCCATCGGGGATGACTACGGCGGCATCTATTTCCCGGATGGCTACAACTGGGTCGACTACCGCCAGGACGGCGGCCCCTCCGGCGTGGTCATCACCCTGACCAACGGATCAGGCGGAAACTCCGGCGGCACCGGTACCGACACCTTCGGCAACTCCGAGACCTTCATCAACATCAATGCCATCCGTGGCTCGATGCTGGCCGACACCATCACCGGCAACAGCTACTTTGGCTTTTTCCAGACCCTGCAGGGCAACGACACGCTGAATGGCGGTGGCGGCTACGACGTGGCCGACTACAGCCGCGACGCGCAGTATGCCGGGACTGGAGCCGTCTTCGTCAACCTCTCTGGCACGTCTGTCACCGTCGGCGCCGTAGTGGTTGCGGCCGGGACCGCGCGCGACGGCTGGGGCGGCACGGACACGCTCAGCAACATCGAGCGGGCCTATGGTACGGGCGGCAACGACGCCTTCTATGGCAACGCCTGGGACAACCAGTTCCGCGGCTTCGCGGGCAATGACACCATGGTCGGCGGCGACGGCTTTGATGATTTCCGGCCCGGGCTTGGCGCCGATTCCGCCGACGGAACCCCCGGCGCCAATGGCAACCAGAGCTACGACGACCGCGACCGGGTACACTATGCCGACCTGACGCCATCAACCGGCGGCCTCGGCGTGATCGTCAACCTGTCGGGCACATCGGTCACGTTCGAAACCTTCACGGTTGCAGCGAACACGGCCCGCGACACGGGCGGTTCAGCCGACACGCTGATCGATATCGAACGGGCCCGTGGCACCAACGGGCGCGACTACTTCATCGGCAGCCTGACCGCAAACCTGCGCGAGGAACGCTTCGAAGGACTTGGCGGCGCCGACTACTTCGATGGTCAGGCCGGTTTCGATCTCGTGACCTATCAGAACGAAACGTCAAGCTTCTCCGGACAGGGCTTTGGCGGCACGATGGGGATCATCGCCAACCTGTCCGCCAGCGCGATCACCGTCGGATCGAACACCGTCCAGGCCGGCACCGCCCGTGACTCGTATGGTTACACCGATACGCTCGTCAACATCGAAGGCATTACCGGCACCGCCTTCGCCGACTACATGGTGGGTGGCGCAGGCTACAGTTATTTCAGGCCATGGGGGGGCGCCGATACGATTGATGGCGGCGGCGGCGACAAGGACTTCCTGTCCTTCTTCGTTGACGACGCTTTTTTCGTTACACCCGGGGCAGGCGCCGTGGTCAACATGGTGGCCGGCACGGCGGTCCAGTTCCAGGACGGCGCGACCGTCACCTTCAGCAACATCGAGGACATCGGCGGCTCCGAGCGCAATGACTCGATCACCGGCAACGCGGTGAACAACACGCTCTCGGGCGATGATGGCGCGGACACGATCGATGGCGGCGACGGCGACGACACGGTCAACGGCGGCACGGGCGCCGACTCACTCGTTGGCGGCGCGGGCGTCGACGTTGTCAGCTACCGTTATGACCCCACGGAAGGCGCCTACAACCTGCTCCAGCGCCCGGACCAGACTCCGGCAGCCTGGACCGGCGTGACCGTGAACCTGGCGACCGGACGGGCCACCGACTTCGCCGGCAATACCGACACATTGTCCGGCTTCGAGGGCGTTACGGGCACATTCCTCAACGACAGCCTGACTGGCGACGCGCAGGCGAATTTCTTCTACGGACTGTCAGGCAACGACACGATTGACGGCGGGGACGGCATCGACACCGTCACCTATGCCAACTGGGGCGCGAATGACGGCTCGGGGACGCCTGTCCTTGTGGGCATCAACGCCTCGCGCCCGAACGGCGTGACGGTCGATCTGGCGAACGGAACCGCCAGCGACAGCGAACTTGGAATCGATACCCTGATCCGGATCGAGAACGTGATCGGCTCAGTGGGCAATGACCTGTTCATTGCCAGCGCCGTGGCCAACGTCTTCGACGGCGCCGGTGGCATCGACACGCTGAGCTACGCCGCGGCCACATCCGGAGCCGGCCTGCTGTTCTACATGCTGGCAGCCAATCTGAACGGCGGCGACTCCGCCGGCGACATCTACACGAACATGGAGAACCTGATCGGGACGACCACCAACGACCGGATCTACATGGACAACAACGACAACTCCGTGTCGGGCAATGGCGGCTTCGATACGGTCGAGTTGTACGGCGGCAATGACAGCTACAGCGGCGGCAGCGGCTTTGACTACGTCCTCGCGGGCACCGGAAACGACTCCATTTCCGTCGGCGCGGGTGACAGCCTGATCTACGGCGAGGATGGCAACGACACGATCACCGCCGTGTCCGGGTCGAACAGCTTCTATGGCGGCGCGGGCTTCGACAGCATCACCGGCGGCAGCAACACGGATGTGATTTTTGCCGGGATTGACGGTGACACGGTCAATGGCGGCGACGGAAACGACTTCATCTATGGTGAAGACGGTGCCGACAGCATTTCTGGGGGTGTGGGCGGAGACCAGATTGGAGGCGGTCAGGGTGCTGACACAATCAATGGCGACGCAGGAGCCGACGTCATTCTCGGTGGAACAGAGAATGACAGCATCTCTGGCGGTACCGAGGATGACTTCCTGTTCGGCGAAGCCGGCAATGACACGATCAGCGGCGGCACAGGGGTCGACCAGATCCAGGGCGGGATCGGCAACGACTCGCTGAACGGGGACGTGGGCGGCGACGTGGCCTTTGGCGGCGATGACAACGACACGATCAATGGCGGCGCTGATGGCGACTTTCTCTTCGGCGAACTGGGTGCCGACTCGCTCAACGGCGATGACGGCGCCGATCAGTTGTTCGGAGGCAACGGCAATGACACGGTCAATGGCGGCCTTGGCAATGATGTGATCTTCGGCGACGACGGCGATGACAGCCTCAGCGGTGGCTCCGAGCTTGGTTCGGTCAATTTCATGCTCGGCGGCAACGGCAACGACACGATTGCCGGCGGTGTCGGCCAGGACCAGATGTGGGGCGGAACAGGTTCATTGGACACTGGCAACGATGTCTTCGTCATCGGCGCCGGTGGCGGCTTCGACATCATCTTCGATTTCCAGGCAGGCGCCGCTTTGGGAGACCAGATCAGCCTTGCCGGAACCGGAATCACGAGCTTCACACAACTCGTCACCGAGAACCGGATCACCCAGGCCGGCTCCTACACGCACATTGCCCTTGGCGGTGGCAATGACGTATTCCTTGCGGGGGTCACGGCGGCGAGCATGGTGTCGAACGACTTCATATTCTGACCCGGGTCGGGCGTGCGCTGACGCGAACGCGGGCCTGGCGCAACAGCCTCGCCCGCCCTCTCAGCTCATCCGTGTCGGGAGGCTTACCAGCGCTTCCACGGTGCGGAGCCCGAATCCCACAGGGCTTCGAGGTCGCGCTTGTCGCGCAGCGCATCCATGGGTCGCCAGAAACCGGCATGGCGGTAGGCGGACAATTGCCCCTCCTGCGCCAGCCGCTCGAGCGGCTCACGTTCCCACGTCGTTGAATCACCGGCGATATGGTCGATCACCGACGGCTCCAGGACAAAGAAGCCCCCGTTGATGTAGCCCATCTCGTTTTCGGGCTTCTCGTGGAAGCGCGTCACCAGATCGCTCTTGCCGAGATCGAGGATGCCGAACCGTCCAGGTGACGGAACCGCGGTGACCGTGGCCTTCAGACCCGTTCTGCGGTGATGCGCGACGATGGCGTTGATGTCGATGTCGGCAACGCCATCCCCATAGGTCATGCAGAACGTCTCATTGCCCAGATGCGGCGCGACGCGCTTCAGCCGCCCGCCTGTCATCGTGTGCAGGCCGGTGTCCACGAGCGTCACCTTCCAGCGTTCGCTCGGTTCGCCCAGAAACTGCACATCGTTCCGGCCAAGGTCGACGCTGATGTCGTAATTCTGCAGGAAGTAGTCCAGAAAATACTTCTTGATCATGTATCCCTTGTAGCCGCAGCAGATCACGAAGTCGGTGAACCCCGCCGCCTCATAGATCTTCATGATATGCCACAGGATTGGCTTGCCGCCGATCTCGACGAGTGGCTTGGGCCGAACATCGGTCTCTTCAGCCAGTCTGGTTCCGAATCCGCCTGCGAGAATGACAACCTTCACATTTCACCCCAATGACTATGTTTCAACCCGTGCGGCCTTGCGAGCCTGATCATAGGGCGAAGCCGATGCTGCGCACAACGCCTTGAGCCACGCTGTGCGAGAAGGACCACCCGAAAAGAGAGCGGGCCAGGCCCGGATCGCCCACGACCCAGGGCACATCATCCGGCCTCATCGGAATCTCGCCAAAGCCGAGCAGACTCTCGGAAAAGCCGGCCTCGGCGGCAACCGTGCGGGCGAAGTCCGCTACGCTGAGCGCTTCCCCGGTGCAGACATTCGCGACCCATCGGGCCGGGACGCTGCGCGCCATGAGCGCATCGCCTGCCGCCAGCATGGCATTCACCGCGTCATCGACGAAAACGAAGTCGCGCATCTGGGTCCCCGGCGACAGCGCGACGCGCTGGCCTGCCCTGAGGCCACGCAGAAGCGACGGCAAAAGCCTGTGGCTGCTCTCCCCCGGTCCGTAGAGGTTGAAGAGCCGCAGGATCGCAACGCGGGCCGCAAGTTCGCCGGCCAGGTCGCCGGCCTGCTTGCCGCCGTCTGCCTTGCTACGCCCGTAGAGCTTCCCGCCCTCAAGAGCGTCGGTCTCGCGCAGGCGCCATCCTGCCATGCCCGACGCATATTCAGCGGACGAACCGGCATGAACCAGCGGAGCGCCGAACGCAGCGGCGGCCCGCAACAGCGCCACCGGCAATTGCCGATTGACGAGGTCCGCCATGCCGGCGTCGCGGTCTGACGGAGCAACGCCGTAAGCTGCAAGGTTGAACACGATATCGGGCTTCGCCGCCATGACCGCTGCCGCCATGCTTGCCGGGTCGTTCCCGATCGCGCGGTTGGCTTCGACCGTCGCGGCCAACGGCGCGGGAAGCTCGCTCCCTTCGCGCAGCAGGCACATCACCCGGTCGCCGCGGGCAACACAGGCAGCCGCCAGCCTCTTGCCGACAAACCCGCTGGCGCCGGTGATGACGACGCGCCGACCTTTCACGAAGCAGCCCGAAGCTTGTCGCGATAGGTCCCGATCTGGGCCATCGTGAGAGCCCGCGCTGAGCCGGGGTCGGCCGCAAAACTCCGGTACCAGCCGGCCGTGGCAGCGATCGTGGTCTGGAAATCGCCTGGCGGATCCCAGCCGAGCAGCTTGCGGGACTTGGAGCTGTCCACCTGCAGCAGCCGGGTCTCGATGAAGCTGCCGGTTCCGAACTCTATGTCCGGCCGCGCCCATGCAGAAGCCAACCCCTCGACGAGATCCCTTACGCTCTTGATCTCGCCCGGCGCAGGGCCGAAATTGAACTCTCCGTTGCAGACCTGATCTCCGGCGAGCATGCCGGCGCCGAGGATGAGGTAGCCGTGGACGAGCGCCAGCACATGCTGCCATGGCCTCACCGCATCCGGATTGCGCAGGACCAAGGGCGCTCCTGCTGTCAGCGCCCGATAGAAATCGGGGATAATGCGATCCATTGACCAGTCGCCGCCGCCGATGATGTTCCCGCCGCGCGCGACGGCGATGCCCATGCCGTTGCCGCGCACGGCCATGGTCTGGCGATAGCAGGCCGCCACCAGTTCGGCGCAGGCCTTGGAGGCGCTGTATGGGTCCTTGCCGCCGAGCCGGTCCGTCTCCCTATAGCCCCAGATCCAGTCCTGGTCGGCATAGACCTTGTCGGTTGTGATGCACACCACGCCGCGGACGGACGGCGCGTGACGGGCAGCTTCAAGCACATTGGCCGTGCCCATGGCGTTGACGGAAAATGACTCGAGCGGATCGGCATAGGACCTCGACACCAGCGGCTGGGCCGCCAGATGAAAGATCAGCGAAGGCCGGTGCTGCTCGATCACGGCCGCAACCGCGTCCACACTGCGGATGTCAGCGAGATGGGACGCAAGCCCTTCGCTGACCTTGGCGGCATCAAACAGGTTCGGCTCGGTGATCGGCGCAAGCCCGAGACCGACGACCTTGCAGCCGATTGCCCGCAGCCAGCAGCAAAGCCATCCCCCCGTGAACCCGGTGTGGCCGGTGACGAGGATCGTTTCTCCGGTCAACCGCGCTTCAAAGTCCGGCTCTCTCACGTTGCTGTCCCTTGATCCTGTTGTCACTCGGCGGCCAGGTCAGCCAGATGCGCCGGTTCGGCGGCCTTCTGCGTGACCAGGCCGGAAATCATCGCATCATACTGCGTCAGCATCTGCTTCATGGTCATGCCGGCCTTCACGACGGACGCCACCGAGGCCCTTCGCATGTCGCCGCGCTTCTTCTCGGGCAGATCGAAAAATGTCTTCAGCCTGACCGCAATGTCGAGCGGCCTGTCCGGATCCACGAGGTAGCCGTTGCCGCCATCACTGATGATCCGGGGCAGATCGCCGACATTCGTGGCGGCCACCGGACAGCCCGATGCGAGCGCCTCAAGCACCACCAGGGGCTGGCCTTCGATCGTCGATGTCAGGACGAGGATGTCGGCAGCGCCATAGACCTCCGCCACCTGTTCGCGCCTCAGGAAGCCGACCCGGATAACGACATCGGATAACCCCGCATCGCTGATCGCAGCCGTGACGGCCTCGGCCAGAAGGCCGTCGCCCACCATGATGGCGCGCAGGTTGGGGGTGCCGGCCAGCGCCTTCAGAACCCCAACAAAGGCCAACGGCCGCTTTTCCTCGCTGAACCGGCCGACAAAGGCGACGACGGGCGCGTCGGTGTCGATGCCGAACGCTCGGCGCGCCTTGGCGCGGTCGATTCTGGCAGGCGAGAAGACGATCTCATTATCGACCCCATTCTCGATCAGCGCGATCTTGTCAGGGCTGACCCCGCCTTTCTGAAGCGACTGCCGGATCTTGTCGCTGATGACCAGATGAAGATCGATGGCGGGGTCAGCAGCCAAAGCAGATCTGATATGACCTGTCGGCAGGTCATTGTGCAGCAAACTGATCAGCTTCGCGCCGGGATGACGCTCCCTGAGGTCAGCCGCATGGCGATAGAACAGCGCCGACCCGCTCGAGAGGATGGCCCTTGACCCGCGCGTCCGCGCCAGCATCGACATGAAGTCGAGCCCCATCTCGGGCGGCAGGACATGATCGAGATGGAAAATCTCGTGGGTTATGTCCGCAAACCTGGCTCGCATGTCATGGTCGCCCGGCACGGTGGTGACGATTGACAGCCGCCAGTTGCGAGCCAGGTGATTGAGGATGTCGTGCAGCAGGATCTCGGCGCCGCCGAGCGGAAGCCACGGGACCACGACGAGCATGTGCTCGCGAACATCGCCGGCTGGCGTCGGCTGCTGAGGAAACCGCGCAAGGCCGCTGCCGTCCAGGCTGATCGGCCTTAGTCGCGACAGCCGGGCGCGCAACTCCGCATCACCGAAAAAGCGCGGGTTTTTCTCCGCCATGGTAGCCAGCCAGCGCGCGCGTCCCGCATGGGCATCGCCTGTCATATTCGAGCCGTGCTTGCGATGGCGCAGCAGCGGTTCGGGAATTGACCGGCCCCGGCGCCCGAGCATGGCGAGCCTGATCCAGAACTCCCAGTCATCATAGCCGCCATGCATGGTCGGGTCGTAGCGCCCGGCGAGAAGCCAGTCATCTCTACGAAAGACAGCGCTGACCGATGTGTGATTGTCGGTGAGCGCGTCCTCAGGATCGAAGTCACGGGTCTGCCAGATGCTGTCCTGTGTGCCGAACAACTGGACCCATGAATAGGCGAAGCCGACGGAACGATCCGTTTCTAGCAGCGCTACCGCCTTTTCAAGGTAGGTCGACTCGAACAGGTCGTCCGCATCGAGCGAGCAGACATATTCGCCATTGGCGACTTCGAAGCCGGCATTGCGGGCATAGGGGAGGCCCTGGTTCGGTGTGAGCCAGACGACGCGAACCCGGCCTTCCTGCTCGATCTCCTTGACCACGCGAAGCGTCTCGGGGTCCGTCGACCCGTTCTCGACGATGATCACCTCAATGTCTTGCAAGGTCTGCGCGAGGGCCGACGCAGCCGCTTCACGGACATAGGCCCCGTAGTTGTAACAGGGGATCACCACGGACACGAGTTTGCGCGCGCCCTTGTCGGGATAGAGCGTCGGGGTCTTCGCCACGATGGCGCCGTCCCCCGCAAGACGCTGGGTCGCGGCGTTGACCTGAATGCCGTCCTTGTAGGGACGAGCCGCTGCTCCGGACCGGCGCGGCTTAAGGAGCGGAAGGCGCTCGCGCCAATGGGACATGAGCGCCCAGAAGCTGCCATACTGCCGGCTCCGCAGAAGCCCGATTACATGCCTGAGGGCAAAGCGCATGCGCGCACTGGCCCAGCCTGTCAGTCCGTCAAGCAGCAGCGCCATCACGAGGAACCCGGCATAGGCAGACCGCTTGAACAGGTGCTTGAGCCGCGCCAGAACGCCGCTGCGTTCGGCTTTGGCAAGCCTGCCGGCCAGGAGATGCTGCTGCTGCTGCTGGGCTGCCAGGTCCGCCCGCAGCTGTTCAATGTCATGCAGGGCAGACGCCAGCTGTGCGGCCTGGGCCGTTGTCTGGGCGGCAAGCTGCGCGAGCGTTGCACTATGCCCCACTGCATAGGCATTCAGGGTCGAGACCGAACCGATCAGTCTGGCGTCGACCTCGCTGAGCGCCTCCTCGGTTTCGCGCCGGACAGTCGCAATCGCGCCGTCAAGAGCCTCATGACGGGCCTCCGTTTCGGTGCGCAACAGCGATGCCATCTGGCTGGCGTCGGCGCGGGCAGCCTCGATGCCGCCCACGAGGTTGCCGGTGTGGACCTCCATCTCGGCGCGCAGCAGCCCGACCGCAGCGTTCCCCTCCGCGCGCGCCTCCGATATGCCCGCCACCAGGCTCGCATTGTGGGTCTCGATCTCAGCGCGCAACAGCGATGCCATCTGGCTGGCGTCGGCGCGGGCAGCCTCGATGCCGCCCACGAGGTTGCCGGTGTGGACCCCCATCTCGGCGCGCAGCAGCCCGACCGCAGCGTTCCCCTCCGCGCGCGTCTCCGAAATCCCCGCCACCAGGCCCGCATTGTGGGTCTCGATCTCAGCGCGCAGGAGCGCCACTGCCTGGCTGGCATCGGCGCGGGCAGCCTCGATTCCACCCACGAGGTTGCCAGTGTGGACCTCCACCTCGGCGCGCAGGAGTGCCACTGCCTGGCTGGCGTCGGCACGGGCAGCCTCGATGCCGCCCACAAGGTTGCCGGTGTGAACTTCGATATCCGACCTCAGGAGCGCAACCGCCGCACCCGCCTCCGCCCGGACGGCCGCAAGACCGTCGTTGACTTCGGCAAGACGCTCATCCAGCCGCACCTCGATGGCCGAATTCTTCTGCTCGGCATCATAGATCGCCAGTCCGCGTTGTCTGCGCAGCTCAATCGAGCGCGCCAGCGTCGCGTCCCTCCCCTTGCCACGGATGTCGTCCGGCGCATGCGAGCCGCCGAACCGGGCCCAGAATTCCTGGTCCCGCCAGGCGTCATAAGGCTCGAACTCACCGGACGTCAGGGACAGAAGCTGGCCCTTCTGCTCCTCGCTCGCCAGAATTGCCGCCATGCGGGAGAAACTGCTGTTCGCGACGGCAAGGTGCCCGGCACGCCGCAGGACAATGAAATCGGCGATGTCGTCCGGCAAGCCGGGAGCGTCCAGATCAGCCACGGTGATAGGCCTGTAGCGCTCGAACTCCGTCAGAACACCCGCAGCGTCATCCGTCGCAAGATAGATGACCGGATCGATCAGACCGGGCAACAGGCGGTCCAGCAGCCTCTCGTAGGCAGCAACGGGAATCGGCCGATACCAGTCAAGGCCGTCCTGTGCGAGCGCGGCGTAGTCGCCCCGGCGGATGTGAAGCGCGACGACTGGCCGCCGTCCATTCTCGGTGAGACGATCGAAGGCCTTGTCCATGGCCTTTTCGGTTGCTTCGGCGAACGCAAACAGCCGCCTCAGCAGCGGACGCTGATTGCGCCAACAAGCCGGCAATTCCTGGAAATACCCGATGAAATCGACATGCCGAGGCGGCTGATCCATCGTCCAGAGATAACGATCATCGCTGTCGAAGGCGAAAAACTGCATCTCGGGAAGTTTCGGCACAGGCAATGCCATGTCCCGCAGGCCGAACAGGTCCTGCCCCGGCCATGGCGGCGTCGCACACAAAGCCTCGTGGCGCAGCGCGTAGAGCTTCAGGAAGGCATACTGGAACAGCTGATTGGCAAAGCGCCCGTTCTGCCCCAGCGTGGACATCGATACGACAGGCGTATCCGCAAGGGGGGTAACCCCGAGCCCATCGGTTCGGGAGAGCCGTGCGCCGGCAACATAGAGGCGGCAATGCGCCAAGTCAGCCGGCAGACCGAGCGGCACGTAGCCCGTGTCGAACAGGGCGCGGGTAAGCACCGAGGTGTCAAAGCCGACTGCCGGATCCTGGTGCCAGACAAGGACGGCCGCAACCTGCCGTCCGTCATCGCCGAGATCACAGGCAGGATCCGGCAGCAAAGCCGGCGTCATCACCAGCAGAGCGGGACCATCCGGAGCCACAGGCGGCATCTGCCACGCGCAGGATGATTCGGACTTGGCATCAGTCGCCTCGGCGCGAGAAGCCAACAGATCGTGTTCCGCAGCAGCAAGCCCATCGGCCCGCATAACCTGCGACATCGCATGCCATTTACCGCGAATCAGCACCCCTTCCAGCCGGACATGCGGATCAAGGACGCGAACAGCCGCCGCGAGGGCCTGTCCAAGGCCAATGACTGTGACACTCGCCATTTCACCCGATCCGGCTGCCATATCAGACTGCGAGTTATGCGATATTGGCACAATAGAAAAGGGGCCACCGTAAACTCGCGTCAACATGGCTCTCATCTTCGACAGCCACATGTAATGCTTCTCTGACGATTGCGCCCCACGCGCCAGAGACACCGCCAATATGGCGTTAGCCGGGCAACGGCTCATCCGCGCGCCCGTTGCGGCGAATGGTTGTCTCTGTTCGGCAAAGGGTCTATGCGACCCTAAGGTCAGTGAGGCTGCAATGAAGGTCGCTGCAGACGGGCTGGCCGAAGAGCCCACCGACAGGCGCGCGGGCGATCATCAGGCAATAGGCAAATGACCAAGGTTGCACTTATTTCCGGAATTACTGGTCAGGACGGCGCCTACCTGGCCGAGTTGCTTCTGTCGAAGGGCTACATCGTCCACGGCATCAAGCGCAGGTCGTCATCCTTCAACTCACAGCGGATCGACCATCTCTATCAGGACCGGCACGATCCGACCGCCCGTTTCTTCCTGCACTACGGCGACATGACCGACGCGACCAACCTGATTCGCATCGTGCAGGAGTGCAAGCCCGACGAGATCTACAATCTGGCGGCGCAGAGCCATGTGCAGGTCAGCTTCGACACACCCGAGTACACCGGCAATGCCGATGCGCTCGGAACCCTGCGCCTGCTCGAAGCCTTGCGGATTCTGGGCATGCTTGGTCATGTGCGTTTCTATCAGGCCTCCACCTCCGAACTTTACGGCAAGGTCCAGGCGATCCCGCAGAATGAAACCACGCCGTTCTATCCGCGCAGTCCCTACGCGGCGGCGAAGCTCTACGCCTACTGGATCACGGTGAACTATCGCGAAGCCTATGGACTGCATGCCTCCAACGGCATCCTTTTCAATCATGAGAGCCCCTTGCGCGGCGAAACGTTCGTTACCCGTAAGGTGACGCGCGCGGCGGCTGCCATCCACCTGGGCATGCAGGACTGCCTCTACCTCGGCAACCTCGACGCTAAGCGCGACTGGGGTCACGCAAGGGACTTCGTGGAAGGCATGTGGCTGATGCTGCAGCAGCAGACCGGTGATGATTACGTCCTCTCCACCGGAAAGATGCACTCGGTGCGCGAACTCGTCGAATGTGCCTTTGGCGCGCTTGGCCACAAGATCGAGTGGCGCGGCAAGGGTGCTGAGGAAGCCGGCCACGACGCAGCCACCGGGCGCAGGATCGTTGCGGTCGATCCGCACTATTTCCGCCCGACCGAAGTCGACCTGCTCCTCGGCGACAGCAGCAAGGCCCAGCGCGTCCTGGGCTGGACCCATCGCACAGGATTTGCCGACATGATTCAGGAGATGATCGACGAGGACGTCAAGCTCCTGCCGATCGAACAGCTTCGGAGACGCGTGGATGGCTGAAGCCGGCGCCGAATCCCGATCCTTTTCCCTGACCGGCCGACGGGTCTGGGTCACAGGCCACCGCGGCATGGTGGGCAGGGCCGTGGTCCGACGTCTCCGGCAGGAGTCCTGCACCGTGCTGACCAGCGACCGCGCTTCCGTCGATTTGCGCGAACAGGCAGCCGTGCGTGGCTTCATGTTGAAGGAGCGACCCGATGTCGTGGTGATCGCCGCGGCGAAGGTTGGCGGCATCCTGGCCAACGCCACCTACCCGGCGGACTTCCTGTATGACAACCTGATGATCGAAGCCAATGTGATCCAGGCCGCCTTTGAAGGCAGCGTGCAGAAACTGCTGTTTCTGGGATCCTCCTGCATCTATCCCAAACTGGCGGCCCAGCCGCTGACCGAAGACGCCCTGCTCACAGGCCCGCTTGAGCCCACAAACGAGTGGTATGCGGTTGCCAAGATCGCCGGCATCAAGCTCTGCCAGGCCTACCGGCAGCAGCATGGCGCCGACTTCATCTCGGCGATGCCAACCAATCTTTACGGGCCCCATGACAATTTCGATCTGAACAGCAGTCATGTCATCCCGGCCATCATGCGCAAGGTCGACGCCGCTGCGCGCGACGGCCGCGATGAAGTCGTCCTTTGGGGCTCGGGCACACCCCGGCGCGAGTTCATGCATGTCGATGATCTGGCTGACGCGCTCGTGTATTTGCTGCGGCACTACAGCGGCGCCCAACATGTCAATGTCGGCGTTGGAGAGGATGTCACCATCGCGGAGCTGGCGCAGGTGATCGCCAAGGTCGTGGGCTATCGGGGACGCTTCGTCCTCGACACCACGAAGCCTGACGGCACGCCACGCAAGCTGATGGACGTATCCAAACTCACAGCCATGGGCTGGACGGCGAAAATCGGCCTCGAAGATGGCCTGAAATCGACCTATGACTGGTATCAGACAAACGACGCTTCGGAGCGCTCCCCATGACGGAACGGACACTCACCAAGGACGAGCTTGCCGCGATCGCGCAGCAGGTCGGCAATGACTGGGTCAAGGGCAAGTATTACGACGATGCCGAAGCCGGCATGGAGGTGCAGTGGGAACGCCTGATCTGGCCGATGATCAACGGGGCCGATTTCGCCCATGTTGTTGACCTTGCAGCCGGCCACGGCCGCAACACGGCCAAGCTGCTCCCGCTTTCCGGCCGTGTCACAGCGATCGACATCAACAAGACGAACATCGATTTCATGGCCAAGCGGTTCAAGGGGACGGCGCACGCCAGCAAGCTGACGCTGACCAAGAACAACGGCGCCGAACTTGCCGGCGTGCCTGACACCTCGGTCACTCTGGTCTACTGCTTCGATGCGATGGTCCACTTCGACAGCGACATCGTCCGCGCCTATATCGCCGAGTTCGCCCGCGTCCTGAAGCCTGGCGGCCTGGGCTTCGTCCACTACAGCAACAACAGCAGCAATCCCACCGGCACCTATCGCGACCATCCCGGATGGCGCAACTTCATGAGCCGCGCCCTGTTCAATCACTGGGTCGCCAAGGAAGGCATGGAGGTCGTTCGGACCGAGTTCGTGAAGTGGAACATGCAGGTCGTCGCGGAAGACGACGGCGACACTGACGCTGTGACCCTGTTCCGCAAGCCTTGATCTGCCTGGCCCGATGACTGCCAGACAGGACCGCTGGATTGGCCTTGGCGTGGCGCTCTTCGCCATGATTCCGAGTCTCGTCTGGATCAGCCAGGATAGCCGGATCTGGCCCTGGGATCAGGCCTGGTATGGCGAGGTCTCCGCCGATCTGTGGTATCTTCTGAACCAAGATCTGGTTGGCTGGCTGCGCGGCATGCTGAGGCTTCTGCCGCAGAAACCACCTCTTGTGTCGTGGTTGGGACAGTTCCTGATCCCGGTGGGGCTGGCGGTCGGCAATATCGAGGCCGCGCTTCTGCTCCTGTGCGTTGGCGCCAATGTGGCGACGCTGTTCCTGCTCTGGCTCTATGCCCGCCGTCTCGCGCCGAACGGAATCGCCCTGCCGCTCCTGGCGGTCATTGCCGCAGCCTCCATGCCGCTGTTCGTCGGGATGGGGCACGAATTTGTTACCGAGCCGCTCCAGACACTGGTAATCGTAGCAACCTTCGTGCTGGCAGCCTTCGCCGATCGCATCAGATTGCCGCGGCTCGTGATCCTGCTGGTCCTGCTGGGTTTTGCCGGCTTCGGCGTCAAGACGACCTCACCTGCCTATACGGGCCTCGCACTCCTCCTGATTGCCGCAGTCGCGTTGCTGAGAATGCGCAAGGGCGAGGCCCTGTTCGCACTGTCCCGTACTGACATCGCGCTGGCTGTCGTGACAGCCGGCCTGGCCGCGCTGACGACCGCCTGGTATGTGGTGAACATCGACGGCATGCTGCAGCATGTCCGCAACGTGCTCGATGCCGGCATAGCCCTGAACTACGGCTCGGCGTCCGGCTTGCCGACCAAGGCGTTGTACTGGCTGAAGGCCTTCGACACCGGCTCATCGCTGGTCAGCTATGCGGGACTGGCCGTGTTCGCCGCCGCAGCGTTCGCGGTGGCGGTCCAGGCGCCGCGCGCCTTCCGGACCCGCAACCTGCCCGGCATTGCCGCCGTCCTGGCCCTCGTCCACAGCATTGTGGTTCTGATCCAGTTCATGTTCCAGATCATCGAGGAAACACGGTTCATCACCAGCCTGATGCCCATGATGGTCATGGCTCTGGTCTTTGCGCTGGCCACCTATCCGACACCGTGGCTGGTTAGGCCGCTGCTCGCCGTCGCCACCGTGCAGCTCGTAGTCGTCAATCTGATTGCCGCCGACCGCGTGGCAGCGAATTCCGGCACTGTCTGGCTCAAGCGGTTTGCGCCGGGCACAGACCAGCGGCCGCTCGCGGACATGATCATCGCCAGCACCTGCGAAGCCGCGAGGCCCTATCAGTATGTGCTCGTCGGCATCGAAGAGCCGCAGATGAACGCCAACTCGCTCGCCTTCCACGCGGCGATGGCGAGAAACCGAAGCGGCTTCAGGTGCTACTACACGGGCCTCGGCTATGCCGTCGCGGACCTTGCGCCCGTCATGCAGCGCCTGGACAACCTCAATCCGATGTTCGTCCTGGTCCCCGATCAGGCGGCCGCAAGAAGCAATCCGAATTATCTGAACCTGGTGGCCGCGCCGTTCGCGGAACGCATGAAGTCCAGCAACCGCTATCACCCCGTCGAAGGCGGCGTCGGCGGTTACACCATTTACAGACGGCAGGACTGATCGGCGGGGATATGGCGGCGCCTGGACACGAGGCTCATAGTGACCATTGCGCCTGATTATGGTCGTGTAGCCCGCGAACCGGCGGTCAGCGTTATCATGCCGGTTCTGGACAGCGCACGCTATCTGGCCGATGCGCTTGGCAGCCTGCGTGGACAGCAGGGCGGCAATAGGGCCACGCCAATCGAAATTCTTGTGCTGGATGGCGGCTCGGCTGACACGTCACCTGATCTGGTCCGGACAACAGCACGCGACGATCCGCGCATCCATCTGATCGAGATGCCCGGAACAGGTCTTGTCGAGCGGCTCAACCGCGGGCTCGACATGGCGCGAGCCCCGCTGATCGCCCGCATGGATTCCGACGATGTCGCGCACCCGGAACGCATCGCGCGGCAGGTCGAAGCCTTCAAGGCAGACGCCGATCTTGTCCTGCTTGGCAGCGCGACAATCATCACCGATGCCGAAGGTCGGGCCTTGCGGGTCTCGCGTTATCCCGTGGATGATGCGGAACTCCGCACCGCCCTGTTGCAGACATGCCCCTTTGCCCATCCGTCGACGATGTTCCGCCGCGATGCCGCGCGCGCGGCCGGCGGCTATCGGACGGCGTTCGAGGGCGCCGAGGATCATGACTTCTGGTTGCGCCTGTCGACCTTCGGAAGGGTCGCGAACCTCCCCGCTCCCTTGCTGCGCTACCGGCGGCACGACGGCGCCATGAGCACGACGCTTGCGGAGCGACAGGCGATCGCATCAGCCTGCGCCGTTGAACATCATGTGGCCCGACTGAATGATCCGGACGAAGCACTCTGGCAGCAAGGCGAAGCCATCATCCTGCCCGATACCCTGCGGTCTGCGCTGGCGAGGCTGAGCGATCGGGCGGCCCGGCAGCGCTTCAACCTGAACTATCATCGCTCGTTGTTCTACGGAGAAGCGCTTCGGAGCGCGTCCGGCCAGACCGCGCTCGTTTCCTTCATCGAAAGCTGGTCGCCTACCAACGCCTCGGCCAGCGAGAATGACCGCTTCGCCGCCATCGGGCTGCGTGCCGCCGTGCAGTTGCTGCGCGCCGGAGACCGGATGCAGGCGGTCCGGACGGCAATCGCGGTCTGCCGGGCCGTGCCGCGCCCTGCCTTGAAGGCGCTCAAGGACCGCCGGGCCTAGGCCGGGTTCAGGCGTTCTTCTCGACCACGACCATCAGCCGGAATGCCGCCAGCGAACCCAGCAACGGCAGCACTGCGTTCTCGACCGCAAGGGTGGCGGGCACGAGCCCGGCCGGCCAGGCCGACCAGCGCTTGAATCCCCCCGAGAGCGGATAGGCCAACAGGCTGAGCCACTCCAACTTGCTCACAGAAAGGCCCGGAATCGTGGCTTCGATCCGTGCTCTCGCCTCCGGCTTTGCAAACATCAGGGTGGGGATCGCCTGATTGGAGTCGAACGGGTCATCCCCCGACTGCTTGACCCCTTCGGCAAACGGGTCGGCGGTCATGTCCACCGGTTCCTGATGGAAATTGGCATAGAAATGACGTGCCATCGCGCTCATGCCGGGCTCGATCATGGCCAGCCTGCCGCCGGGCCTGAGAACGCGCCTGGCCTCGCGCAGGAAGTCCATCGGACGTTGCAGGTGATGCAGCACATCGATCATCACGATGCCGGCGAAGTGATTGTCCGGAACGGGCATCTCATGGGCATCGGCGACGATGTCGATGCCGGGGAACGGCAGGATGTCCAGCGACGTGACCTCCGGCCGGTAGTCCTTGAAATGCGCCGAGCCGCCGCCGATATCAAGCAGTGGCCCAGGCGGACAGGCCTTTTCCAGCCGCCGGTGGAAATCCGCATAGATCGCGCGCAGCGTCGGCTTTTCGTCCCAGATTCGCCGGTGCTCCAGCAGCCTTTGATCGAGCGAGGGGTCCAACTGCTGTGTCATGGCGCGTCCGTCAGATGGCTTTGAGCTTGCGGAAGGCGAACAGCACCATCTTGAGCAGCAGGACCCCGTCACGGAAGCGCGAAATCTGGGTCTCGCCATAGGTCCGCGCCTTGTAGGGGACCGGAACCTCGATGAGGCGGAGGTTCTGCTTGGCCGCGCCGAAGATCAGGTCGAAATCGCCGAACGGATCGAAATCGCCGAAATAGGCCCGGTCCGCCGCAATCTTGTCATAGGCGCTCCTGAGCAGAACCTTCGTGCCGCACAGCGTATCTGTGAAGCGCTGGTTCAGAAGATAGGAGAAGATCAGTGCGAAGGCGCGGTTGGCCAGATGGTTCAGAAAACGCATCGCCTCGTCTTCCATCGGATAGACCAGCCGTGTGCCATTGATGAACTCGCCCTTGCCATTGGCGATGGCCCGGTGGAACTTTGGCAATTCGGCTGCGGGAACGGTCAGGTCGGCGTCGAGGATCATCAGGATGTCGCAACTGGCTGCCGCAAAGCCCTTGCGGACTGCATCGCCCTTGCCCTTGCCGTCCTGCTTGAGGACCTTGATGTCCCACACCCCCTTGTAGGCCTCCTGCACGCGCAGGCATTCGGCGAAGGTGTCATCCTTGGAGTTGCCCTCCACGAAGATGATTTCCTGATGGCTGCCGAAGCGCGGCATTTCCTGGATGGCACGCTCGATGTTGCCCCGCTCGTTGCGGCACGGGATGAGAATCGTCGTGGAGAGTGCGCGCTCGCCGCCCCGCCAGAAGGGGCGCGCCACGACATAGCTGCGCATGCACAGTTTGCGGATCAACGGCAGCGGCGCGATGAAGCGGTTGATAAAGCGCCCGACGCCCAGAAGGTCATAGGGCACCAACTGGCGTGTCTCCATCCGGATCGGCTCGAAATCCGACAGGTCAAGAATGTTGAGAAAGTCGGTTTCCGAGATGGTGCTGAGCGGCGGCTGGGGCATGCGCAGGCCAAGCCGCGTTCCGAGGTTGATCAGCGGCTCCCACAGCGGCGAGAAATAGGCGATCACGACCCGCGTCTCCGGCGTGCACAGGTGGTGCACGTTGCGCAGGGTCTGCTCGATGTCCTCGACCATCCCGATTGTATCGGAGATCACGACGAAATCGAACGCCCCCTCGATTGCGGCGAGCGCGGCTTCGTTCTCGATGTCGGCTTCGATGAAGTCGAGGCCGGGATTGAGCGACCGTGCCCGGGCAATCATTGCGGGCGAGAAATCCACCCCCACACCTCGCGAAGGCTTCAACTGCGCCAGCAAGGCCCCGTCGCCGCAGCCAAGGTCGATGACGCGAGACCCCTCCGGAATCAGAAACCTGAGGTAACGGTAGTCGCTCTCATAGTAAGACCGGTTCTTGTTGATCCAATTGGCCCGCTCGGCCGCCATTTTCTCTGCGTTGTCGAAAACAGCCGTCTTGTGCGGAACCAGGCCGCCTTTTGTCGCAGGAAAGCTTTGCATGAAACGTCGATCTTTGATCCCAAGGGAATTGTCTATTGTGAGGGCGCGGGAGGAGTGTCAATACGCTTGTAGCCAACGATAATCCAGACAACGCCGCCGATGATGCCGATCACGGTCAGCACAAGGCCCAGCAGGATCGACGCGGCCAGAGCCTGCTCTGCTGCCACGCCATAAGGAGCAAACAGCGCGATCGCCGCCCCTTCGCGCACACCCCAGCCGCCAATCGAGACAGGCACCAGGGCGGACATGGCAAGGCCGAGAATGATGACAAAGAGCTGGTCCCAGCCCAGACTCAGCCCGATGGCCTCGGCGCACAGCACAAATGACCACGTGTAGAGCGCCGTGGACGCGATCATGATTGCGGTCATCCGCGTCAGAAACCGAATCTGCCGCATCGCAATCGAATACTGCTCGACGAGAAAGACAAGATGGTCGAACCAGCGCGGCAGCCAGCGCGACAAGGGCAGCATGCCGATCAGCACGGTGGCCACGGCACCGGCAGCAATCAACCCGGCGAGCCCGGTCAGCAGGAGAAAGACCTCCCCGCCCCGGAACAGGTCCGGTCGGAACAGCAGCAGCACCAGCAGCGCCACGGCAATGGCAAGCACACCGATCGCCCGATCGATGGTGACGCCGATGATCGCCCACCCCACGGTGATTCCCTGATGACAGGCGCGAATCACCCGCATCGCGTCGCCGCCGACGCCGGTCGGGAGCACCTGATTGAAGAACGCCGCCTCGGCAGTGCCGAGCGTCATCGTCATCGGCGTGATCGGATGCCCCGTGGCCTGACTAACCCAAAGCCACCTGATCCCGTTGCAGGCCATCGCCGCCACCATCAGCAGGCAAGCTGCTCCAAACAGCGCGACATCCGCTTCGCGCAAGGCATGAAGGGTCCCAGCCCCCCCAAAATGGCGGAAAAGCAGCCAGAAAAGCAGAACCGTGGCCGTGAGCTTGAGAACGAGCTGCCAGTGTTTCCGCAGGAATGTCATGACGTCCTACCTGCCGGGCCAGCGACGGAGACGCGACGCGAGTCGCATCGCTGTCTTGCGCATGGGCCTGCCGGAGGCAGAGTGGTTTCCGGTGTTTCCACTCAACCCGGACGCGGCAAAGCGCGCGAAAACGAACCAGCCGACTAGCAGACCGAAGGACCCGGCGCAATTGCACGACGTTGCGGCAGGATCTCGGACCTGCACCTGACGCCTTGCCGGGATGCCGGTCGACACCGCCGGCGCGCACCCGGTCGATCGCGGATGCAGCGGAACGGCGGATGAAGCAGGCAGGAAAGTCCGCGCCCTGCAAGGCTGCCACGGCAGAGGAAGTTCTTTTCAGGCCCGGCCTGTTCGGTTAACAGGGCCGCACAGGCGACAGGTTCTGACACGCAAGACATCCCGGGCGCGGACACCACTCGACATCATGCACAACGCCTCGACCGCCAGCTTGTCTCAGCATTACCCGTTGATCAGACGGCTGCTGTCGCGTGAGATCTCTTCACGCTACCGGGGTTTCATCATCGGCAAGTTGTGGTTCGTGATGACGCCTTTGCTGATGCTGGCGGTCTTTACCTTCGTCTTTTCACAGGTGTTCGCCGTTCGCTGGGACAATGTGGTAGATCCGCGCCAGTTGGCTTTGATGCTGTTTGCTGGATTGGTGATCTATCAGTTCTTTGCGGAACTGCTCGTCCGCGCTCCCGGCCTGATCCTTGAGGAGAAGGCCTATGTGAACAAATCGGTGTTTCCGCTTTATGTCCTTCCGCTGGTGGCGACCCTGAGCGCCCTGGCCAACATGGCCATCAGTTTCCTGCTGTTGGTCCTGCTACATCTCATCCTGATCGGCACCATGCCGCTAACGGCGTTGTGGCTGCCGGTGGTCATTGCCCCGCTGGTGATCCTTACGCTTGGCGTCGTTTTCATGGTGTCCGCCACCGGCGTCTATCTGCGCGATCTCAAGCAGGTGACACCATGGCTCGGGCAGGTCGCGATGTTTCTTGGGCCTGTCTTTTATCCTGTCACGTCGCTGCCGCCCTGGGCGCGTGACTGGATCAACCTCAACCCGATCAGCGTCATCATCGAGAACGCAAGGGCGACGGTCCTGTTCGCCCGAGCGCCGGACTTCATCCAGCTGTGGGTCTACACGATCGTTGCGTTTGCCCTGCTGGTCATCGGTATCAGGATGTTCATGCGGCTGAAACCCGGATTTGCCGATGTTGTCTGAAGCGCCCAGGTCACCGGGGCACAACCATGTGCAGGCAGGCGCCTTGTCGGGCGACGATGCCCATGACATTGCGATAAGGCTGTCCGGCGTATCGAAAGCCTATCATATCTTCGCGCGCCCGGAGGACCGGCTCAAGCAGATGCTGTTTGGCCGCTGGAAGACCTACCACCGCAATTTCCTTGCACTTGCCGACATCGACCTGACCATCCGGACAGGCGAGGCGGTTGCTCTTGTCGGGCGCAACGGAGCCGGAAAGTCGACCCTGCTGCAGGTGGTGACCTCAATCCTGCAGCCGACAACCGGCTCGATCGAGGTCAATGGCCGCATCGCGCCGCTTCTCCAGCTCGGGACCAGCTTCAATCCGGAGTTCACCGGCGTCGAGAACATCGATCTGTCGGCCAGCATCCTTGGCCTGAGCTCCGATGAAATCGAAGCGGCACGCGATGAGATCATCGCCTTTGCGGAGCTTGACGAGTTCATTCATCAGCCGGTCAGGACATATTCCAGCGGCATGTTCGCGCGTCTGGCCTTCGCCGTTGCGGCCCATGTCAGGGCCGATATCCTGATTGTCGATGAGGTGCTGTCCGTCGGCGATATCGGCTTCACGCAGAAGTGTACGCGCTTCCTGAGGGAGTTCCGAGAGCGCGGCACCCTGCTCTTCGTTTCCCACGATGTCGGTGCGGTGCTGTCGCTCTGTGACCGGGCTGTCTGGATCGACCACGGCCGAATCATCGAGGACGCCGAGCCCAAGCGCATCATCCCGCACTATTCGGCCTGGATCGCCAACCCTGACAGGAGTGATCCCCAAACCTACGTGCGCAATGTCCGCGAAAGAACAGTTCCTGACCCGGCGTCGGATGAAAGCGCTGCCGCGCTGTCGGGAGAAGCTTCGCTGCCGAAGGCGGCTGCGGACGCGGCGCCCGCCCCCATCATGGGTCGGGCTGCGTCATCGGCAGCCTTTCAGGCCTTCGACTGGGACGCGCGCGCCTTAGGGACCCTTGCCGGACGGATCGTTGATGCATGGTGGGAGACCGCACAGGGCGAGCGCTTGAACCAGATCAATGGCGGCGAGGAGGTTGTTCTCAATGTGGCCGCCGTGATGGAGCAGGATGTGGTCACCCCGATCATCGGCTTCAGCGTCAAGGATCGTTTTGGCCAGATCGTCTTTGCCTGGGACACATCGAAGGAATTCAGGCAGGGTCCATCCCTCGCCCCGGTCGGAGCGCGCCTGCATGCACGCTTCAAGATGCCCTTCCCGATCCTGGCCGGCGGCTATTATTCGGTCAGCTTCGGGTTGTCATCGGGCACCGCCGAATCGTTCGAGGTCACGCACCGCGTGTTCGATGCGCTGTCGTTCAATGTCGTTGCCTCCCGTTTCGCACAGGGAATGATCGGGGTCGTGATCGAGGATTTCTCTCTGGCGGTGCTCGATCCCGCAATGACGGGAAGGATTGAGGGCTGATGTTGATCGTCTGCGCCGGCATCTATCGATCGGGAAGCACCTGGCTGTACAATGCCGCGCGCCTGATCGCACAGCGTTCGGGACGGACGGTCTCAAGCGGTTGGGTCGGCAATTTCGAGCCCGACCCGGCCAGCGAGGTCAGGATCGTCAAGCTTCATGAACCGGACGAGCACTACGCGAAAAGTGCAGATGTTATCCTCACATCCCGGCGAAATCCGGTCGGCATCGCCAAATCCGTGGCGCGCCTGAACTGGGCCGATAGCAATGAGCGCCTGCGGGCGATCATTGCTGAGGCAATCACCCATCACCGGTACTGGAGCCCCCTAAGCCACTATGAGCTGGCCTATGAAGACCTGCGTCCGTTCGAGGCGCTCCATGTCGAAGCCGTGGCCCGTGTAATGGGCATGGCGGTTGACAGGCAGACGGCGCGCAGCGTCGCAACTGCGATTGACGCTCTGCCCCAGGCCGAAAACGGCTTCGACCCGGAAAGCCTGCTGCATGCCAATCACAGGTCAATAGACAGCTCCGAGAGCGTCGCATTCCCGCCGGATTGGACAGCCACCTTGCGCGCCCTCGATCCGGACTGGTTCGATCGGTGGTGTTATGCCGCTTGAGCCATACATCGCGACAGAACGGCGCCAGTCCGCCAAGGCACGGGAAATCCTGAATCTCCCGTTCAACCGCAGCCGGAGCAATGTTCATTCGCAGAATGGCGAAGACGGGATCATCCGTTACCTGTTGGATCGCCTGCCCCCGATCCCGCAGTGGTTCATCGAGTTCGGAGCCTGGGACGGCAGGCATCTGTCGAACTGCGCGGCCCTCGCGGAGCAAGGCTGGTCGGGCCTGTTCATCGAAGCCGACCCTGACAAGCACACGCTGCTCACCGCGAACTATGCCGGGCTCCCCAGGGTTATATGCCACAACGCCAAAGTCGCGAGCGCAGGCGCCAGCAGCCTTGACTCACTGGTTCAATCCTGCGGGCTGCCGCTCGAAGTCGGTCTGCTGTCGATCGACATCGACGGCAACGACTACCATGTCTGGCGCGGGACAGAGCTGGTGCGTCCATCCATCGTGCTGATCGAGTTCAACCAGACCATTCCCGCCGATGTGGTCTATGTGCAGCCCGACGACCCTCAGGAGGCTTTCGGCTCATCGCTGGCAGCGTTGACCGATTTGGCTGCCGAAAAGGGCTACCGGCTGGCGGCGGCGACGGAGTGGAACGTGTTCTTTGTTCTCGAGACGCTGTGCGAAGCTGCGGAACTGCGCACCTACTACCCCGAGGACGTCAAGACCCCCGAATTCGAACTCAGGCTTTTTTATGGGACCAATGGTCGGTGCGTCACGACCGGGCTCCGAAACCTCATCTGGCATAATGTGTCGTTTGCCGAGGACGCGCTCCAGATCCTGCCGCCGGATCTCATTGCCCATCCGGAGGGCCAGACACCAGCCTATTATCAGGCGCTTGTCGCACGCCGTGCCGAACTCAAGGACACAGACCGGGAGCATCCGCCCATGGCAACGTTGGATCGCCCTAAAGGCTCACCGCTTTGACAGGACCACATGATAGCCCACCGTGAACTCCGGCATCATGCAGGCGTCGTCGAGGGCTGACAGATAGCGCGGCAGAAGCTCGCCGAACAGCATGCCGACTGCGGCAGGGTCCCGATGCAACCCCTCATGCTTGGGCAGGGTCCAGGCGACCCTTGCGCATTCCTGCGAGAGGTGCCGGAAAAAGCCGGCATTGGTTTCCATACGGACGACATCCAGCCCGAATCGCGCCGCGACCATCCGGTACCAGTGCGGCGTGTAGCCGCCATAGAAGTGATAGGGTTCTTGATGCAGGGCCGATGACAGCGGCGCCGTCAGGATCATCAGCCCACCGCGCCGCAGCACGCGCGCCATCTCGCCGACGGCGCCGATCGGCTCGGGAACATGCTCCAGCACTTCGGTGCACAGGACGGCATCGAACGAGCCTTCGGCCACCGGAAGGGAGAGAATGTCGCTGACATGGTCGATCCGCCCGTAGAGCCCTTCGCCGCGGCCCGGATCCTTGTATCCCTCATAGGCCTTGAAATCATGCGATTCATAACGCGCATGGGCCAGATCAGCCTGGTATGGGCATGAGCCGGCCCCGACATCGAGCACCCTTGCGCCGGCGGGTATCTCGGCAAGGCGTGTGCGCACCCACCTGTCGCGGTTCAACTGGTTGAAAGCCTGGATCTCGAAGATCGGCGGCTCATCCCCGAGGCGGGACATCATTCCCTTGATCAGGGCGTCAACTGGCGCCTCAGTGTGCTGTGACCTGGTGGGCTGCTGGCGACCGCCCGTCAGCAGCCCGACAAGGACGGCGCGCCACTGTTCGGGCGCAAGGGCCGGCCCATTCGCCTCGCACTGGCCCGCCAGAAAGGCCGCCGCAGTCTCGATGACCGCTTCGGCTGCAACGCCAGGCGCCTTGCGCGCCATCGCAGCAATCCCGGATGGATGCGGCGCTCCATCGGACGCCGTGCCTTCGCCGACCGTAACGGGCGTGAAGCCAAGGCGCGGCAGCACCATGTCCAACCGATCTCTTGACCATTGGCCACCGGTCGCGCCCCGGCCTTCTGGCATACCAGCCGAATCAAGCGCATCGATGCGCAGGGAGCCACCGGGCCTGAGCCAGCGCTGGCACCGGATCAGCAGCGCAAGCCCCTCGCCCAGCGGAAGCGCGTCGAGGTGCTGCACGATCCGGATTTCGTCCGCTATGTCGTAAGGGAGTTCCGCCGCCAGCAGCGCAGCGCCGTCCAGCAGGGACAAGACCGCGACATGGCCGGACTGCAGGGCGCCGCCGCCGATCTGCAGGCGCAGGAGGGCGCCGGGTGACCAAAGCCCCCTGGAGATCATGATGGGAAGCAAGGCCGTCATGGCTGGCGCGCTCGTCATTGAAACGGCCCGACTGTCTTGGCGACGCGGGCAACTGTGATCCGCCAGACTTGACATGACTGTCCAATGGCGGCAACCCGACACGCCATGCACCGGTGCGGCGCTCGGACTCGCACCACAACGCGAGCGTCCCATCACCGGACGTCGAACCCGGACAGAAGGTCATGACGGACGCGGACGATCAGAAGCCACGCGCGCCGGCTGCAGTCCGAAGGGCGTTCCGGCAAACCGCTGCGACGCCGCTGGCCGAGGCAATCCGCGCCTATGTCCGGCAGGACGCCGGTGCGCCCAGGGGCGCCAACCTGTCGCCCCATCTGCGCGCGCTTGAGAACGAAGCGATCGAGATCATGCGCGAGGTTGTGGCCTGTTGCAGCCGGCCGGTCTTCCTCTATTCGATCGGCAAGGATTCGACGGTGATGCTGCATGTGGCGCGCAAGGCGTTCCACCCGGCGCCGCCTCCGTTTCCCTTCCTGCACATCGCGACCACCTGGGACTTCGCGGACATGATCGTGTTCCGCGACATCCTTGCGCCGGAACTGGGCCTCGACCTGAGAGTTCACACCAATCAGGACGGGCTCAACCGCGGCATCAATCCGATCGCGTCTGGTTCGGCGCTGCATGCGCAGGTCATGAGCACGGAGGGCCTGAAGCAGGCCCTCGATGCAGGCAGCTATGACGCCGCCTTCGGTGGCGGTCGCCGTGACGAGGAGAAAAGCCGCGCCAAGGAGCGTATCTTCTCCTTCCGCGACGCCCAGCACGGCTGGAATCCGCGCAACCAGCGGCCCGAATTGTGGAACCTTTACAACACCCGCGTCGCCAAGGGGGAATCGATGCGCGTGTTCCCGCTCTCCAACTGGACCGAGATGGATGTCTGGTCCTACATCCGCGCCGAGGAAATCCCTGTCGTGCCGCTCTACTTCGCGGCGAGCCGGCCAGTCGTGATGCGGCAGGGCGCCATGATCATGCTCGATGACGGTCGGCTGCCCCTGCTTCCGGGCGAGACCCCCCGGATGCTGGATGTCCGCTTCCGCACCCTCGGTTGTTACCCGCTCACCGGGGCCATGGAATCGCAGGCGCGCGATGTCGATGACATCATCTCAGAAATGTCGCGCTCGACGCTGTCGGAGCGGCAGGGCCGGCTGATCGACCATGACGAGGCAGCCTCGATGGAGCGCAAGAAGCGCGAGGGCTACTTCTGATGGATCGCGCATCGCACGCCACGACCGGAGGGACAGCGCCAGGTCGGGGCCTGCTGCGCTTCCTGACCTGCGGTTCGGTCGATGACGGAAAGTCGACGCTCATAGGCCGCTTGCTGCATGACAGCCGGACGATCTTCGACGACCAGATGGCGGCGGTCCGCCGCGACAGCCTCCGCCACGGCACCACAGGCGACGACGCCGATCTCGCCTTGCTGGTCGACGGATTGGAAGCCGAGCGCGAGCAGGGCATCACCATCGACGTCGCGTACCGCTTCTTCACGACCCCGGCCCGCTCCTTCATCGTGGCGGACACGCCGGGCCACGAGCAGTACACCCGCAACATGGCCACAGGGGCGTCGAACGCGGACGCCGCCGTGATTCTGGTGGACGCGCGCAAGGGCATCCTGACCCAGACCCGTCGACACAGCCATGTCTGCTCGCTCCTCGGCATCCGGTCCGTGCTGCTGGCGGTCAACAAGATGGATCTGGTCGATCATTCCGAGGCCGTATTTGACCGCATCGTCGCCGATTTCCTTGGATTTGCCGGGCAACTCGGCTTCGCCTCGATCATGCCGGTGCCAATTTCAGCGCGCTATGGCGACAATGTCATCCATGCTTCCAGCAACATGCCGTGGCATCGCGGACCAACGGTGCTCGGCCATCTTGAAACCATCGACGTGGATCACGGGCGGGCGGACATGCCGCTGCGCTTTCCCGTCCAGTGGATCAACCGCCCTGATGCCGGGTTCCGTGGCGCGGCTGGCACCGTGGCGTCCGGCGTGGTCAGTGTCGGCGACGCGGTCATTGTCGCCGCATCCGGCCAGCAGAGCGAAATCTCCAGGATTGTGACCTTCGACGGCGATCGGCAGACCGCCCGTGCCGCCGATGCGGTGACGCTGGTGCTTGCGCACGACATCGATCTTGCGCGCGGAGACGTGCTTTCCCATCCGCAGGCGCGGCCGGAGGTGGCGAACCATGTCGCCGCCAACCTCGTGTGGATGGGGGACGAGCCCATGCTGCCGGGCCGGAGCTACCTCGCCCGCATCGGCACCATGACTGTGCCGGTGCAGGTCTCGACGCTGAAGCACAAGATCGATGTCAATACGCTCGATCAGCGCCCCGGGCGCACCCTGCGCCTCAACGAGATCGGCCTCTGCAACATTCTCTTCGGACAGGCGGTGCCGATTGACGCCTACGCGGCCAACCGGCGGATGGGCGCTTTCATCATGATCGACCGCGCCACCAACCGGACGGTTGGGGCCGGCATGATCGATTTCGTCCTGCGGCGCGCCACCAACATCCACCGGCACAGCCACTTGATCAACAAGCAGGCCCGCGCAGCGCGAAACCACCACAAGCCGTGCATCATCTGGTTCACGGGCCTGTCCGGCTCGGGCAAGTCGACCATCGCGGACCTCGTCGAACGGGGCCTCCACGCCGAAGGCATCCACACGATGTTGCTGGACGGCGACAACATCCGGCATGGCCTCAACAGCGATCTCGGCTTCACGGCCGCAGACCGCGTCGAGAACATCCGCCGTGTCGGCGAGACGGCAAAGCTCTTCGTCGAGGCGGGGATCGTCGTGCTGTGCAGCTTCATTTCGCCCTTTGCCGAAGAGCGCGCCATGGTGAGGGGGCTCGTCTCCGAGAGCGAGTTCGTCGAAGTCTTCATCGATGTCCCGATCGAGGAGTGCATCCGCCGCGATCCGAAGGGCCTGTACGCCAAGGCACTCGCTGGCAAGATCGCAAATTTCACCGGCCTCGACAGCCCCTATGAGCCCCCTGTCGCGCCGGACATCCGTATCGATGGGCTGCAGGACAGCGAAAATGTCGCGGCCAGCCGTATCATCGCCTATATCCTTGAGCGTTGCGCGCCCTGACCGGCATCGGCCGGCCACGCCCGCCATGGGGTTGCAATGACCATTTCGGTCGTCATTCCAGTGTTCAACCGGCCCTTGCTGGCATCGCGGGCGATTGAGTCAGCGCTGGCGCAGGATAGGGCCTATCTCGAGGTCATCGTGGTGGATGACGGGTCGACGCCGCCCTATGCCCTGCCGGAGCACCTGGCCGCTGACCCGCGCGTCAGACTGGTCCGGACCGAGAACAACGGTGCGGCCGCCGCGCGCAATCGTGGCGTTGCCGAGGCCCGCTCCGCGTGGATCGCGTTTCTGGACTCGGACGATGTGTTCCTGCCAGGCAAGCTGGCCGCACAGATGGCCTTGGCCGACGCCGCCGACCCGCTCGCCGTAATTGTCAGCGGCTTTCGCTATGTCTGGCCCGGCTCAGGGAGGACGGTCGTTCGGATGCCGGTGGAAGCGGCCACGGTCGAGGATTTCGCAGGCGGATGCTGGTTCTGCCCGGGGTCTACCGCGCTGGTGCACGCAAGCGCGCTTGCACGGATCGGCCCTTTCGACCCGGCCCTGCGCAGACTCGAGGATCTCGACTGGTTCCTGAGGCTTGCCGCAGCGGGTGGGCGGATCAAGGTCGCCCCCATTATCGGCGCGGACATCACCATCGGCGCCAACGCGACAATCGCCGCTGTTGACGCGGCTGCCAACGCGATCGCGGCCAAGCATCTCCGTCCCGTCTCCGGACCCGCGCTGCCGCCTGCGGCAAGCCGTCGCCTCCGGGCCTATCTGACACTTGAACAGGCCGTCGTACGGTTCCGCAGCGGAGCCTTTCTTGCAGCATTGCCCCGATGCGTCGCCTCATGGCTCATCCTCCCGCGCTTCTCGGTGCAGACCAGGTCATGGTGGCGGTGAGGCAGCCCCGGCGCCGACCTTGCGCCCATCTTGACATTAGGACTAAAAACCTATAACAGGCAATCATTCAGGAGATTGCCATGCAGGTCACATCACGACTCACCTTGCCGCTCATGGCCGCTGGACAGGCCCAGAAGCACGTCACCTTCAACGAGGCAATGCTGGCGCTCGACGACGTCGTGGCCCTGTCGGTTCTTGACATCGATCTGGGCTCCCCACCGCCCCTCCCCGCCGCCGACGCGCGCTACATCGTGCCGGCCGGCGCTGCCGGCGCATGGGCGGGACAGGCGGGAATGGTGGCCTGCTGGCGCGACGGCGCCTGGCTGTTCCAGACCCCGCGCGCCGGCTGGCTGGCCTTTGTCGAAAGCCGGCAGGCCTTTGTGCAGTTCACGGGCGCAGCCTGGACTGCCCAGGGCACCGCGCTGCCGATGCTTGGCATCAACGCGGCCGCCGAGGCGTCGCAGCGCCTGAACCTGCGCAGCGCCGCCACGCTGTTCGACCATGAGGGCGGCGGCCATCTGTTCAAGATCAACCGCGCCGCTGCCACGGACACGGCGAGCCTGTTGTTCCAGACCGCCTATCAGGGGCGCGCCGAACTCGGACTGCAAGGCGACGAGGATTTCCGGATCAAGGTCAGCGCCAACGGCACTGGCTGGGCCACGGCCCTGCGGGTCGACCGGACGACGGGGCTCGCCACTGTTGCCGCAGCACCGACCGCCGCAGCAGGGATCGCCACCAAGGCCTATGTCGACAGCGCCATCGAGGCCCACGTCTTCGACTGTCAGGCTGGAGCCAGCCAGAGCGTGCCGGGCGGCGCGGGATGGACCAAACTGACGGCGCTCACCGTCGCAAGGATCGCATCCGCCGCCTACAGCACGGGAAGCTGCGCCTACACGGCGCCGCGCGCTGGCAGTTACCTGTTCACCGCGCAGGTCCAGGTCACGATGGCCGGCACCGCCGCCACCGTGCAACTCGCATGCAGCCGCAATGGCGCGCCGTCCGGCAACATCGCGGCACGCAGCATCGGTGCGGGCGCAACCGACAGCATAGCGGTCTCGGCGATCCTGCCGCTCAGCCAGGGCGACACAGTGGAACTGGTGCTTGCAAGCCCTGCAGCCTGCACGATCGGAGCAGCAGCAACAGGCTTCGGCGGCACGCGGCTTTGACAAGACCTTCGGGCGACCTCAGCGCCGGATGCCCGGAGCCTCAACCGCCAGTCCGCGCGCCTTGTCGGCCAGGAAGAGCTCCAGCGCCAGATAGTCAGGCGAGCCGAACGGCGCCTGGACCGCGCGCACGCCGAGCGAACAGGCCCGCAGGCGCCGGTGCAGTGAACCGACCCCGTTCCATTCGAGCCGGTAGGCCGGGTAGCCTGTGCCGAGGCCATGGGAGATGACATCGCCGCGCAGGCGCTTGCCGACATTCTCTTCATGGCACTGCTGGCAGGACAGGTTGAGCTGGCCCTGACGCAGGCTGTAGAGGCGCCTGCCGTCAGCCAACCTGGCGGCCGCGGGGCCGTCGACCCGGACGTTGACGGGCTGCCCGCGTGAACGCGCCGCGATCGCGGCTGTGAGCGACAGCAGCGCCTCGCTCTCGTAGCCGAAGGCGGACGCTCCCTGCTGTTCAGCCCTGCAGCGTTCGATCCTGAGTTCGAGATTGAGCAAGGCGCCGTCAGAGGCGACAGCCGGATAGCGTGCCGCGACGCCGGACATGCTGGCGATGTCGCCATGGCAGCCCGCACAGGCCTGCTTGCCAGAATCGGGCGGCGCGGCCCGCCACAGCGCTTCGCCCTGCTCGACCCAGAGCCAGCCCGGATGTCGCGCCGGGTCGTCCTGCAAAGCCTGCAGTTCCGGCGACAGGAAGGAGCGCGGCGCGCGCACATCGCCCGCAAGGGCCGTGACAACCCAGCAGCAAGCCAGCAGCGCCGCGCCGACCCTCATGTCACCACGAGAGTCGCCGCGCGGCTGTAGACGGCCCCGCCATCCTCAAGCCATTCGAACGAGATCACGCCGGTTTCGGTCGCAACGGTCGTGAAACTGATGAAGGGATTGGAGGCGATGCCGGACGACAGCGCCATCCGGAAAATCTCCTCGCCCGCATAGGACGCCCGGAAGCTGTGGATGATCCGGCGCGGACTTGGCTTCAGGCCCGGCGCGTCAACGGCCCGGTCCATCGTGTGGCGTGCGAGAACCTTGATCTCGATGATCTCGCCCTTGCGGGCGCTCGTCGGCATGGTCACGCGGGCGGTGATGTCAGCCATCGCTCAACCTCCGTCCACGCAGGCGCCCAGGATCACGATCACCTCCTGCTCGGCCCGATGGATCGCGCCGCGGCTGGTCTCGGCCAGGACGACGATATTCTGGGTGGTGGCGAGCCGGATTCGCGTGGCCACCTCGGCCCGTCCGGCCCGCGCAGACAGGGTGAAGGTCGCCACGCGCGGAAACGGGTTCTGCTCGGAGAGGATATGGATCGCCCGGACATGATCCTCGCGTGTCATGGCGCTGTCGACGTTGATCAGCACATCGACGGAGTTGCCGTTCTCCGACAGTTTCGGCACGTCGAGCGTGATCCCGGCGGCGATCGGCGTGCGCCCGGCCAGCAGGGCGCGCTCGGCCTCCGCGAAGTTTTCTGACGAGCTCGACCGGTTCACGTCCGCCGCCGCGCTCGCCATCGGTTGCGCCTGCACGGCGAAGGGCATGACAGCAAGCCCTGCCGCCACCATGCGCCGGGTTGGGGCCTTGTCAGCCATGGGTCACTCCTTCAGGCTCGCCAGATAGGCCACCACGTCCTCGATCTCCTGTGCGCCCAGAACGGGCCTCCCCGCATAGCGCGTATCCACATTGGTCAGGCCCGAAACACGGTGATAGGCGGGCATGATCGCCCGTGGGTTCACCTGCGTCGGATCAACCAGCCTGAGCCGAATCTGGCCTTCCGTCAGCCTCAGCCCGACGCCGGCCAGCGGCGGCCCGATCTCCCCCTGAAAACGCTCCGTCCGGTCGGGAATCGCATGGCAGATCAGGCAGTTGCCCGTCTCGCGGTTCTTGACCACCTGGGCTCCGCGCGCGGCATTCCCCGACAACGCGCGCAGCGGCTGCTCGATGGCGTCGCCTGCCGCCTGGAACGGGACAACCTCGCTGGCGCCGGCCGGAGCCAACGCCAGGAGGCAGGCCGCGACAAGCGGCGCGTGCCGACGGACCGTCAAGCCCGCTTCAGGTCCTGATCCTTGATCGGGACCTGCCGGATGCGCTTGCCGGTGGCGGCGAAGATCGCGTTCAGGACGGCGGGAGCGGCGACCATGATCGTCGGTTCGCCCACCCCGCCCCAGAACCCGCCGGACGGCATCACGATCGTCTCGACCTTCGGCATCTCGTCGATCCTCAGGACGTTGTAGGTGTCGAAATTGGTCTCGACGATGGCGCCGTCCTTCACCGTGCATTCCCCGTAGAGCAGCGCCGAGAGCCCGTAGGAGAACGAGCCTTCCACCTGCATCTCGATCTGGCGCGGGTTGACGGCCACGCCGCAATCCGTCGCCGCGACGATCCGGTGCATCTTCAGCTTGCCGGCGGCATCGACGGAGACCTCCGCCGCCGCAGCGACGTAGGAGCCGAAGCCCATCTGCTGGGCCAGCCCGCGGAACACGCCCGCCGGCGCCGGCTTGTCCCAGCCGATCCGCTCGGCCACCGCATTCAGAACGGCCAGATGCTTGGGATGATTGGCCATCAGCTTGCGGCGGAATGCCAGGGGGTCCTGGCCCGCAGCATGCGCCAGCTCATCCATGAAGCACTCGACATAGATGGCGTTCTGGTTGTTGTTCACCCCGCGCCAGAAATGCGGCGGCACATGGGTGTTGCGCATCGCATGGTCGATCAGCAGGTTCGGGATGGTGTAGCCGAACTGGCCTTCCGCGCCGGTCGGATTGAGTCCCTGGAACGTGACCGGATCGCGCCCGTTCTGGAGCGCGTTCGGGAAAACATAGGACAGGATCGACTGGCCGGAAATACGCATGTGCAGCCCGGTCAGGTTGCCTTGCGCATCAAGCCCGGCCGACATCTTGCACATGGTCACCGGATGATAGCGGCCCTGCACCATGTCTTCTTCGCGCGACCACAGCATCTTGATCGGCACGCCGGGAACCTGCTTGGCGATCAGCACGGCCTGGGTCAGCCAGTCATGCGTGGTGCGGCGACCGAATCCGCCGCCCAGATCGACGCGATGCACGTCGCAGGCGGTCTGCGGCAGGCCGGCGGCGGCGGCGGCGGCGGCGAGCGCTGCCTCCCCGTTCTGCGTCGGACACCAGACATCGCAGCGCGTCGGCGTCCACACCACCGTGGCGTTCATCGGCTCCATCGGCGCGTGGTTCTGGAACGGATAGCCATAGGTCGCCTCGACCTTGCGGGCAGCCCCGGCGATCGCGGCCTTGGCGTCACCCTGCGTGTTGCCAACAAAGGCTTCGGACGCATTGAGGCCTTCGCGCAGCATCGCCGCGATCGTCTCGGATGAGACGGTGCGGTTCGGGCCATAATCCCATTCTACCGGCAGCGCATCGAGCGCCGTCTTGGCCTGCCACCAGGTATCGCCGACGACACAGACCGTGTTGTCGCCTGCCTGCAGCACATGCCTGACGCCCGGCATGTCCTTGACCTTGGCGGCGTCGAAGGATTTCACCTTGCCGCCGAAGACAGGGCACTGCTGGACCGCTGCCAGCAGCATGCCCGGCATTTTCAGGTCCGAACCATAGATGAGCTTGCCGGTCGTCTTGTCAGCGGTGTCGAGCCTTGGCCTGGAGGTTCCGATCACCGTCCATGCCGACGGATCCTTCAGCGCGACGGTCTGGGGCACAAGCTGCTTGCTGGCCGCCTCCGCAACCTGACCATAACGCAATGTGCGGCCGGTCGGGGTGTGGGTGATCACGCCGTCCTTCGCCACGCAATGCTCCGGCGTGGCCTGCCACTGGGCGGCGGCGGCGTTGATCAGCATGATCCGGGCGGTCGCCCCGCCGCGCCGCACATAGTCCTGGCTCTGGCGGATGCCCTGGCTGCCTGCGGTCTGGAAATTGCCCCAGGCCCGGTTGCGGGCCAGCGATTGCCCGGGCGTGACGTACTCGGTCACGATCCTGGACCAGTCGCAGTGAAGCTCCTCCGCAATCAACTGTGCGAGGCCGGTGCGGGTGCCCTGCCCCATTTCGGACCGCGCCATGCGCAGGACAACCGTGTCGTCAGGCCGGATCACGACCCAGGCATTGATCTCCGGCGTGGATGGGGCCGGGGCCGCTCCCTGGGCGAGGGCCTTGGAGGCCGGAAGGTGAAAGCCGACCACAAGGCCGGCGGCGGCGCCCTTCAGAAGCGTCCGGCGCGAGGGCCGGGTGGCGGGCGGGGTGACATCGTGCAGCGTCATGATGATGCTCCTCAGCCCTGGCGTGTCTGGGCGGCTTGCTTGATGCCGGCCCGCACGCGGTTGTAGGTCCCGCAGCGACAGATGTTGGTCATGGCTGCGTCGATGTCCGCGTCAGTCGGATTCTTCTTCTCGGCCAGCAGCGCCGCTGCGGCCATGATCATGCCGGACTGGCAGTAGCCGCACTGCGGCACGTCGAGTTCGCGCCAGGCGACCTGCACCGGATGCATGCCATTGGGCGAGAGCCCCTCGATGGTGACGATCTTCTGGCTGTCGTTGACGGCGCTCAGCGGCAGGGAGCAGGCCCGGACGGCCTGCCCGTCGATATGGACCGTGCAGGCTCCGCACTGGGCGACCCCGCAACCATACTTGGTTCCCGTCAGCCCGATCTGTTCACGCAGGACCCAGAGCAGAGGTGTGTCGGGATGCGCCGTGACCTCCATCACCGCACCATTCACATTGAGCTTTGCCACGCGTCGCCTCCCCACCATTGTTGTCTGTTTCAACTGTCAGACGATCACAGTCAGCCGTCAACATTCAAGGCCACAAAATCATCTGCGGTTCACATTGCGGCGATCACCGGTCAGGCGGCCGGTGCGTCAGCCACTGACCCGCGATGCAGGTGCCCGACACGATGAGCCGTTCGCCCCGCAGCGCGACGAGATCGGCGGCGAATCCTTGCGCGATCCGGCCGTGCTGCCGGTCGAGCCCGAGAAAGCGCGCCGGCGTGCCGGACGCCATCACCAGAGCGTCGTCAAGCGGGCATCCCATCATGGTCACCGCATTGCGGACAGCTTCGATCATGCCCAGATGCGCGCCCGCCAGCGTCCCGTCCGGACCGGTCAACCGTCCTCCTTCAAGGCAGATGACGCGGCCCTGCAATGAAAAGGTCCCCGTTGCGCCGCCGACCGTCGGCATGGCGTCGCTTACCAGCATCAGCCGGTCGCGCCCCATCAGCCTGTACGCCAGCCTCAGATTGAGCGGCGCGACATGCAGCCCGTCGCAGATGATGCTTGCCATCAGACGCCCATCGGCGAGCGCCATGCCGACCAGCCCGGGCTCGCGCGGCGTGATCTGCGACATCGCGTTGAACAGGTGGGTGACGCCCGACAGCCCCGCCCCGATCGCGGCGTCGACCTCGGCTGCGGTCGCCTCCGAATGCCCTGCGCTGAGCGCCAAACCGGCCTCTGCCAGCGCCTTGACCGCCCCGGGCGGCATCATTTCCGGCGCCAGCGTCACCAGCGAGCGCCCGAGCCGGCCGAACCGTGCGAGCAAGGCCAGATCGGCCGCATCCGGCCTTCGCATGAAGGCCGCCGGATGGATGCCCTTGCGGGCGGGATTGAGGAATGGCCCTTCAAGATGGAAGCCCAGCACGCCGGGAACCGAAAGCCCCGCATCCGCCGCGGCCAGAAGATCAGCCATCTTGCCGGAAACGTCGGTGATCAATGTGGGCAGCAGTCCGGTCGTCCCGAAACGCCGGTGCGCCTGCGCCATGCGCGCGATCGTCTGCTCATCCGGGCTGTCATTGAGCAGCGCGTCGCCGCCGCCATTGACCTGGATGTCAATGAAGCCCGGGGCAAGCAACGCGTCGTCTGGCAGCATCAGGCAATCGTCGGGCGCGTGGCGGGGCGCAGGCTCCAGTGCCGCGATGCACCCGCCGGCGATGTGAAGCAGGGTCGGCCCGCGCCAACCCTGCCCGTCGAACAGGCGGGGCGCGAGCAGCGCGCGCAGCGGAATGGCTTCGGCTTCCATGACGCAACCTGATTCGGCAGGCGGCGGGCGCCTGCCATGGGCGGGAACAAACAAAGGGCGGCGTTCGGGGCGCCCTCACATCGCGCGCTGGCACCCTGCCGGACCCGTTCTTGACAATACCACTATAAAGCCATTTACAAGACCAGACGCAACACTGGTATCGCCCGTCAAGCTTGGCCAGCCGCAGAGGCGGATGATGGACAGACTGAAGATCACAGGAGGTCGGGCGCTCAACGGCTCGGTCGCCATCGCGGGCGCCAAGAACGCCAGCCTGCCGCAGATCGCCGCTGCGATCCTCAGCCCCCAGCCCCTGACGTTGACCAACCTGCCGGCCGTCACCGACATCGCGACCATGCTTGATGTTGTCGCCCGCCATGGGGTTGCCGTCACGCGGCTCTCGGATCATGCCGTCACCCTCGATGCGGGCCGGGCCGACCCGGTCGAGACCGGCTACGATACCGTCCGGCGCATGAGGGCCACGGTTCTCCTGCTCGGCCCGGTCATGGGCCGGTTCGGCCGGGCGCGGGTCTCGCTGCCGGGCGGCTGCGCCATCGGCGCGCGGCCGGTCGACCTGCATCTGAAGGCGCTCGCCAGCCTCGGCGCGACGATCGACATCGAGGGCGGCATGATCGTCGGCGAGGCGCCGGGCGGGCTGAAGGGTGCACGCATCGTCTTCGGCTCGCCCTCCGTCGGCGCCACCGAGACAGCCATGATGGCCGCGACCATGGCGGCGGGCGAAACGGAAATCGTCAACGCAGCACGCGAGCCGGAAGTGGTCGATCTCGCCGCCTGCCTGATCGGCATGGGCGCCCGCATCGAGGGCGCCGGCTCACACCGCCTGCTCATCGCCGGCGGCACGCACTGGAAGACCGCGCGCCATGAGGTGATTCCGGACCGCATCGAGGCCGGCACCTACGCCATAGCCGCCGCCATCACAGGCGGCACGCTGGAGCTCACCCATGCAAGGCTCGAACACCTCTCCGCCATCGCCCAGGTGCTCGAGGCGGTCGGCGTCAGCATCTGGCCCGGCGATCGCGGCCTGATGGTCTCGGCCTCCGGACCGCTGCGCGGCGTCGACATCATCACCGAACCCTATCCCGGCTTTCCGACCGACCTGCAGGCCCAGTTCATGGCCCTGATGTGCCGCGCCGAAGGGGCATCGATGATCCGTGAAACGGTCTTCGAGAACCGCTTCATGCACGCGCCGGAACTGATGCGGCTGGGGGCCAACATCACCTTGCAGGGAACCTCGGCGCTGGTCCGGGGCGGCGCACCCCTGCGCGGCGCGCAGGTGATGGCGACCGACCTCAGGGCCTCCGTCTGCCTCGTGCTGGCGGCACTGGCTGCCGAGGGTGAGACCATCATCAACCGGGTCTATCACCTCGATCGCGGCTATGAGCAGCTTGATCTCAAGCTCAGGCGTTGCGGCGCACTGATCGAACGGCTGAAGGACTGATGCGCATGGCGGCAGGGCGCGTCTGCTTCCTGGGCGTCGATGGCGGCGGAACCGGCTGCCGCGCCCGCATCGAAACCGGGACCGGCGAGGTGATCGGGCAGGGCCTGTCCGGACCGGCCACCACCCGCCTCGGCATCGACGCCGCCTTCGCCTCGATCATGACCGCCGCCAGCGCAGCGATGGCCGAGGCCGGGATCGATCCGTCGCGGGTCACCTTGCATGCCGGTATCGGGCTGGCTGGCGTCGGCCGCAAGGGAGCGTTGGACGCGCTGGCGCGGCAGCCCCATCCGTTCGCCTCGATCAGCTTCATCAGCGATGCGCTGGCAGCCTGCTTCGGCGCACATTCAGGCGAGGACGGCGCCATCGTCATCGCCGGCACAGGTTCGATCGGGATCGGCAGGGTCGGGGGGCGCGACCTCCGCATCGGCGGCTATGGCTTTCCGGTCTCCGACGAGGGCAGCGGCGCCGATCTGGGCCTGCAGGCCGTCCGCCTCGCCCTGCGCGCCCATGATGGCCGCCTGCCGCCGACCGCGCTGCTCACGGAGGTGATGCAGCGCTTCAACCATGATCCGTTCGAGATCATCGGCTGGATGGACCGCGCCAGCGCCACCGATTACGCCACCCTCGCCCCGATGGTCATGCGCCATGCCGACCAGGGCGACGCAACCGCGCGCCGGATCGTCCAGCAGGCCGCTGAGCAGATCGACGCGCTGGTGCGCGGCCTGTTCGACGAAGGGGCGCCCAAGGTCGCGCTGCTCGGCGGGCTGTCGAGCGCCATCGAGCCCTGGCTATCCCCTGATGTGCGGCGCAGGCTGCGTCCGGCCGATGGCGATGCTGTTTCGGGGGCGCTGATCCTCGCCCGCCGCGCAGCGCCAAATCAGCCGGGCACGGCGTGATTGGTATTCCCTTTCGGCCAAAAGGCCTTTAACTGGTATCTACCAAATTCCGCGCAGGCTGCCGGATTGCGGGGATGCGATCTCCGCGCCGGCCCTTGCGCCAGATGATCGTCAGGCAGGCACGCCGTCATGGCAACCGAAGATGTTGATCCGCGCTTCGCCGACCTTGACGCCTGGCCCCTGTCCAGCGCGCTCGAGGGCATGTGGGATGGCCAGATGGCCGCAGTGGCGGCGGTGCATGCCGCGCTGCCAGCGATCACGTCGGCCGTCGCCGACGCCGCCGAGCGGTTGAGGCAGGGCGGACGCCTCGTCTATGTCGGGGCCGGCACTTCCGGGCGCGTCGCGGTGCAGGATGGCGCGGAACTGCCGCCGACCTTCGACTGGCCCCAGAGCCGCCTTGTCTTCGCCATGGCTGGCGGGCTTGGCGCGCTCGTCGCAAGCGTCGAGGGCGCCGAGGATGATGCGGAGGACGGCGCGCGCCAGATGGATCTGGCTGACATCGGCCCCGGCGACGTCGTCATCGGCGTTGCGGCCAGCGGCTCGACGCCGTTCACGGTGGCCGCCATCGAACGGGCCGGCGAACGCGGAGCGCTGACCATCGGCATGTCCAACAATGCCGGAGCGCCGCTCACAGCCAGGGCACGGCACGGCATCGAGATCATCACCGGCAGCGAGTTGATCGCAGGCTCGACCAGGATGAAGGCCGGCACGGCGCAGAAAGTGGTGCTGAACCTGATATCCAGCGGCATCATGCTGCGTCTGGGCCGTGTCTATCGCGGCATGATGGTCAACATGCAGGTCTCCAACGCCAAGCTGAGGCGGCGGGCGGAAGCGATGGTGGCGCGCATCTCCGGCTGCGGGCAGATCGAGGCCGCCGCCGCGCTCGACAGCACAGGCGACAACATCAAGCTCGCGACACTGGTCGTGCTCGGCTACAGCCTTGCCGATGCGGAGACGATCCTCGCGGGCAGCGGCGACAATCTGCGCGTTGCGCTGGCCAGCCTTCCGGTCGGGGAGAGCGCCTGATGCTCACCATCGTCAAGGAGCAGCTCAGCAGCCTCAGCGCCACGCCGCTTTATCTGCAGCTCGCCGACATGATCCGCAACCAGATCAGGGATGGCGGCATCCGCACCGGCGAGGCCCTGCCCTCGGAACGCGAACTCAGCGACGCGGTCGGAATCTCGCGCGTCACGGTGCGGCGCGCCATCGAGACGCTGCTGCGCGAGGGGCTGCTGTCGCGCCGCCATGGCTCCGGCACCTATATCGCGCCGCGCATCGAGCAGCCCGCAGCCCTTCTGGCCGGCTTTTCCGCCGACATGCGCAACCGGGGCCTCACGCCCGGCTCGCACTGGCTGGACCGGAGCGCCGGCCTGCCGACGCCCGACGAGGCCATGACGCTGGCCCTGTCCATCGACCAGCCGGTGCTGCGCTTCGCCCGCGTCCGCATGGCGGACGGCGAGCCCCTGGCCATCGAGCGCGCGGTCGTGCCGGCCCAGTTTCTCGGATCGGTGGATGATGTGCAGGATTCGCTCTACGCCGCGCTGGACCTGCGCGAAGCCCGCCCTGTCCGCGGCCTTCAGCGCCTGCAGGCCTCGCTTGCAACCACCGCCGAGGCGCGCCTGCTCTCGGTGCCGGTGGGCGCGGCGATCCTGCGCATCGAACGCCGCGGCTTTCTCGCCAATGGCACGCCGGTCGAGTTTACCCGCTCTGCCTATCGCGGCGACCGCTATGACTTCATCACCGAAGTGAGGGAGTTGCGGCAGGAGGTGGGCCGCCAGCCATGACCGGGACGCCGGCAGCGCCCGTGACCAGCGCCATGGCGCGGGAGGCAGCGACCTGCGGCGAGGCGGCGGCGCGGCTGCTGGCCAGCCGCCCGGCGATCCACGCCCTCGCCGGTCGGCTTGATACCGGCCGTGCCCGAGTGGCGGTGATCTGCGGGCGCGGCAGTTCCGGGCATGCCGGCGTTCACCTGCGCTATCTGATCGAAACCCGGCTCGGGCTGCCGGTTTCGATGACGGCTCCGTCTGTGATCACCGCCTTGCAGCGTCCGCTGAAGCTCGACGGCGCGCTGTTCATCGTGATTTCGCAGTCCGGTGCCAGTCCTGACATCATCGCGGCCACGCGCATGGCCCGGACGGCAGGCGCGCAGACCATCGCGCTGGTCAATGCCGAAGACTCGCCACTGGCCAATGCCGCCGACCATATCCTGCCGCTGCTGGCCGGGGCGGAACGCGCGGTCGCGGCGACGAAATCGGTGACGTCCTCAATGATGGCTGGCGCACTGCTGGTGGCCGGGCTCTCTGGCGATGCGGAGTTGATGACCGCGCTGGAGCGCCTGCCCGCCCGCCTTGATCTCGCGCATGCCTGTGACTGGACAGCATTGGCGCCGGCCCTGGCGAAAGCACCGTCTGCCTGCATCACCGGGCGTGGCTTCGGCCTGGCGCCGGCACGGGAGATCGCGCTCAAACTGACCGAGGTGCTGCGGATTCCGGCGCTCGGCTACAGCGCCGCCGAACTGCTGCATGGCCCCCGCGCCGCGCTGTCGTCCCAGACGCCCGTGCTGGCCATCCGCCTTTACGACCGGACCGGCATGGATGTGGACAACCTCGTGACCCGCCTCCGGGGCGACGGGGTTCCCGTCTTTGTCTGTGGCGGCCGTTCTGGCGATCTGCCCTGGATCGGCGATGATGATCCGGTGACGGATGCCATTGCGATGCTTGCTCCGGCCTACCGGCTGATCGAGGCAGCCGCACGGGCCAAGGGCCTTGATCCGGACCACCCGCCCCATTTGAGCAAGGTCACGCGGACGCTGTGACCGGCCGCTCATAGCGGACGAAGCGCATGGCCTGTCCGGCGAAATCCCGTTCATGATGGCTGACGAGGCGCCAGCCCTCCCGTTCATAGAACCTGCGGGCCCTTGCGTTGGCGGCGAAGCATTCAAGCAACACCGCTCCCATGGCCTCGCCCTGCCGCAGCAGCGCCACAGCGCAGCCTGTCCCCACCGCGTCAGGGCTGACGAACAACATGTCGAGCGTCCCGCTCCGCACCTCGACGAAGCCGCGGCAGCGCCCGTCGCCATCCTCCGCAAGCGCCACGAACGGCCACTCGGTCGCGAAACGCTGCTGAAAGTGGGCTTGATCACGGGCGGCGAACTGGGTCTCATCGAGAATGCCAACGAAGCCGAAACGGTAGCTGTCCGCCGCCAGCGCCGCGAGCGCCGGCACATCCTCGGCCCGCGCCATCCGGACAGAGATCCGCCGTGGGCTCATTTCAGTCGGGGATCGAGCGCATCGCGCAGCACGTCGCCGAGCAGGTTGAGCGCAAAGGCGATGATCAGGATCGCAATCCCGGAGAAGACGGCCGCCCACGGGGACAACAGAAGCACATTGCGCCCCTCGGACAGCATCATGCCGAGCGAGGGCGTCGGCGGCTGCGTGCCGAGGCCAAGGAAGGAGAGCGAGGCCTCGACAAGGATTGCGGCGGACAGCAGCAGACTGGTCTGCACCAGGATGACGCTGGCGAGATTGGGCAGCACATGGCTGAAGATGATGCGGGCGTCCGATGCGCCGATGGCTTTCGCGCCGGCCACATAGTCGGAGTTGGTGATGACCAAGGCCGGGCCACGCAGCAGGCGCGCGAAGATCGGCGTGTAGACAACCGCGATCGCGATCGCCGTCGGCCCGGAGCCCGGACCGAGCATGGCGATGATCCCGATCGCCAGCAGCATGACCGGAAAGGCGAAGATCACGTCCATCAGCCGCATGACGATGCGCTCGGTCCAGCCACGGTAGTAGGCGGCCACCAGCCCGAGCGTGCCGCCCACCAGCAGGGCCACGCCGACCGCGCCCGCGGCGATGCCGAGCGAGGCTCGCATGCCGTGCAGGATGCGCGACAGCAGGTCACGGCCGAACTGGTCGGTGCCGAGCCAGTGCGCCGCGCTGGGCCCCCTCAGCCGAGCAAGGACGCTTTGCGCCAGAGGGTCATAGGGCGCGATCAGCGGGGCCAGAAGCGCCAGCAGGCACAGGATGAGCACGGCCATGGCGGAGACCATCACCAGCCTGGATACCGGCCTGCGCACAGGTGCGGTCTGAACCGCCGCGCTCATGTCCGGACCCTCGGATCAATCAGGGCGTAGAGCAGATCGACGGCGAAATTGACCATCACGAAGGTGAAGGTCACCACCAGGATCGTGGCCTGCACCAAGGGATAGTTGCGTTCCGCGATGGCGCCCAGAATAAGCCGCCCAAGTCCGGGAATCGCGAAAACCTGTTCCACCACGATGGCGCCGCCGAGCAGATAGCCGGTCATGATGCCGACGCTCGTCACGAACGGAATCAGCGCGTTGCGCAGCGCATGCTTGAACAGGATCGACGCCTCGGAGGCGCCGCGCGCCCGCGCCGAGCGGATGTAGTCCTGCTGAAGCGCGTCCAGCATGGCCGATCGCACCAGACGCGCCAGATTGGCGAGGATCGGCAGCGCCAGCGCGAAGGCCGGCAGGATCAGCCGCTGGATGTTGCCAACCGGGTCCTGCGAGAACGGCACATAGCCCAGCACCTGCCATTCCGGCGCGAGGACCGTGAGCGCCAGGATCAGCATGATCCCAAGCCAGAAGGAGGGAATGGTCAGCCCCATCACGGAGCCGATCTGGAGCCCGACATCCCAGCCGCGCCCGCGCAGCCTGGCCATCAGCACCCCGAGGGGCACGGCCAGTCCGGCCCCGATCGCTAGGGCGAGCACGGTCAGTTGCAGGGTCGGCCAGACATGGCCGATGATCTCGTCGAGCACCGGACGCCTCGTCCAGATCGAGACGCCGAGATCGCCGCCGAGCACGCCGCCGATCCAGCTGAGGTACTGAACCCAGATCGGCTGGTCGAGGCCGAGCCGGCCGCGCAACTCGGCGACGCGGTCGGCGGTGACCTCCGTGTTCGCGCCGAGCATGATGGCCACTGCGTCGCCCGGAATCAGCCTGATCATCAGGAAGGTGAGGATCGAGACGCCGACCATCACCAGCACAAGATCGATCAGGCGCGTCCGCAGAAAGCGCATGCGGGTATAGCCGGGTTGCAGGCGCCGGCGGTTCAGCGCGCCAGCGTGGTGTCTGCCAGCGACATCAGCGAGCGGTTCGCGATGATGTCGAAGCCGGTGACGTTCTGCCGGCTGGCCGTGAAGAGCTGGCCATAGGTCATGAAGGCGGCAGGCCCGTCGCAAGCCAGAAGGTTCTGCACACGGTCATAGGCCGCCTTGCGTCCGGCCTGGTTGAGGTCGACGCGGGCGCTGTCGAGCAGCGCGTCGACCGCCGGATTCGAATACTTGAACACGTTGGTCGAGCCGCCGGTGCGGAAGGTGCGGAAGAAATAATCGTCCGGATCAACCGACCCGGCATTGGTCGAGACGAAGGCGTCGAAGTTCGAGTTGCGCCAGTCCTGCACGAACTGGCCGAGCTCCGGGATGCGCAGTTCGGCCTTGAAGCCGGCCTTGTTGAGCTGCGCCTGCACCACCTGCGCGATGTCGCGGATGTCCTGCCGCGGCAGCACCAGCAGCGTCACGGCCACCGGCGTTGTGACGCCAGCTTCCTTCAGCAGATCCTGCGCTTTGGCGGCGGAATGGGTAAAGCAAGGGAAGCTCGACGTGCTGACCGCCCAATCCTTCAGGGCCGGCGACAGCGGCCCGCCCGGAACCCCGGCGCCGAACAGCGCGGCCTGCACGATCTCGCCGCGGTTGAGCGCGTAGTTCAGCGCCTCGCGCACCTTCGGATTGTCGAACGGCGCCTTCGAGGTGTTCATGCCGACCAGCGTGTAGGCCAGCTCCATCGTTTCGGCGAGCTTGACGCCGGGACGACCGCGCAATTGCAGCGCCGTGGCCGCGTCGATGTTTGGCAGCATGGCGTACTGGCCGCTCGACAGGCCGACCTGACGAGTCGCGGACTCCGGAATGATGTTGAATCTGACGCCGTCCAGCTTCGGCTGCGCCTTGTTCCAGTAACCGGCATGCTTCGACAGTTCGATGAAGCCGTTCGGCTGCCATTCCTTGAAGCGGAACGGGCCGGTGCCGACCGGCTGGCGCTGCAGGCCGTCCTTGTTGGTTTCGAAGGCGCGCGGGACGATCGCGATCGAGGCGAGCGCGGTCAGAAACGGCGCGGAGGCCTCCTTCATGGCGATGGTGACGGTTGAGGCGTCGCTCGCCGTGGCCTTGTCGACCGCCGCGAGACGGCTGGCCAGCGGCGAGGCAATGTCCTTCGACAACACCCGGTTGATGCTGGCCACCACATCGGCGGCCTCGACCGGCGAGCCGTCATGGAAGGTCGCGCCGGGCACGAGCTTGAATGTGTACGTCTTGCCGTCGGGCGCGATCGTCCAGCTCTGGGCGAGGCCGGGAACGATGCGAAGATCCTTGTCGATCGTCGTCAGGCCCTCATAGATCGTGCCGTTGACGATCTGGAACGAGGTGAAGGCGGTGATCAGATGCGGATCAAGACCGGCGGGCGAGGCGTCGACGGCAGCCTGGAGCACCTGCGCCCGGGCGGTTGCGGGCGAAAGCGCCATGGCGCTGGCGAGGAGCGCTGCGGCGAGCGCGGATGTGCCGAAGGCGGCGTTGCCGGAAGACTTGCTCATCATGACCCTCCCCAGGATCGAACGGGTCAACACGGGCCGCTTTCCGGGCCCTCTGTTGCACCCCATGTGGTCTTAGCCTATGTAGTCCTCTAGAATACCAATTGCAACAAATCCCGCAACAGGACAGCCTGTCATGGCGCAATCCGGCACCCTATCGGGACCCTTCTCCACCCTTGGCGCAATCAGCGGCACCTCGATGGATGGCATTGATGTGGCATGGATCGAGACGGATGGCGAGATGCTCGTGCGCCCCCGCGCCGGCGAGACCTTCGACTACCCCCCGGCCCTGCGTGCCCGCCTGCTGGATTTCCTGAAAGACCCGTCGCGCGCCGAGCATGAACCGCTCGATGAACTGGAGGACATGGTCACCGCCGCATTCGGCGACGCCATCGCGGCCTTCATGGCGGCGCGGGGTCTCGACGCCGGCAGCATCGACCTGATCGGGCTGCACGGCCAAACCATCTACCATCGTCCCGAGCGCCGGTTCACCCGCCAGCTCGGGCGGGGCCAGGCCCTTGCAGCCCGCCTCGGCATCGCCGTGGTCGATCACTTCCGCATGGCCGATGTCGCCAGCGGCGGCCATGGCGCGCCCTTTGCGCCGCTATACCACGCCGCCCTCGCCGTCGGCATGGCCCAGCCGCTGATGGTGCTCAACCTCGGCGGCGTCGGCAACGTGACCTATATCGATGGCGGCACGATCATCGCCTTCGACACCGGGCCCGCCTCGGCCATGATCGACGACATCGTCATGCGCCGCTTTGGCCAGCGCTACGATGACGGCGGCAGAATCGCCCACTCCGGCGCCGTCGACGCCGCTGTTCTGGCCCGTCTGATGGACAACCCCTTCTTCGCCATGGCGGCCCCGAAATCGCTGGACCGCAACGATTTTCATGCCCGTGCGAAAATCGTCGAGGCGCTGGCCGACGCCGACGCCGTCGCCACTTTGGCCGCCTTCACCATCGAGGCGACCGTCGCGGCCCTCCACCAGGTGCCGTCACGGCCGCGGCGCTGGCTGGTCACCGGGGGCGGACGGCATAACCAGACCTTCATGGAGGGCCTGCGGCGCCGCCTGGGCGTGCCGGTCGAGCCGGTCGAGGCGGTGGGCTGGAACGGCGATCATCTCGAAGCCGAATGCTTCGGATATCTCGCAGCCCGTTCGACGCGCGGCCTGCCGCTCAGCTTGCCGACGACCACCGGCGTCCCCCACCCCATGCCCGGCGGGCGTCTCTGGCAGGCCGCATGACCGAAGCGGCGCCTGTCCTGTCGATCGAGGGACTGTCGCTGCACGTGGCTGGCCTGCCATTGGTGGCGGATGTCTCGCTGGCCATCGGGCCGGGCGAGATGGTCGGCCTCGTGGGCGAGTCCGGTTGTGGCAAGAGCGTGACGGCGCTTTCTGTCATGCGCCTCCTGCCTGAGCCGCCGATCCGTATCGCCGGCGGCCATATCCGGTTCGGCGGGCTCGATCTCGCCAGCCTGTCTCAATCCGAGATGTGCCGGCTGCGCGGTCGCGACATCGGCATGATCTTTCAGGAGCCGATGACCTCGCTGAACCCGGTCTTCACCGTGGGCGACCAGATCGCGGAGCCGCTGTTGATCCACCGCGGGCTCGGGCGCGCGGCGGCGCGGCGCCGTGCGGTGGAACTGCTCGATCTGGTCGGCATCCCCCATCCTGACCGCACCGTGGATCGCTTCCCGCACCAGTTGTCCGGTGGCCAGCGCCAACGCGCCATGATCGCCTCGGCCATCGCCTGCGAGCCGAAGCTGCTGATCGCCGACGAGCCGACCACGGCGCTCGATGTGACCGTGCAGGCGCAGGTGCTTGACCTCATCAACCGTCTGCGCCGCGACATGGGCATGGCCTGCCTGTTGATCACCCATGATCTCGGGGTCGTCGCCGAGGTCTGCGAACGCGCCCATGTCATGTATGCCGGCCGCATTGTCGAACACGGCGCGGTCAAGGCGCTGTTTGCGTCACCCCGCCACCGCTATACGCGTGCACTGCTCGACACGATCCCGGCGCGCAACCAGCCCGGCAGGCGCCTGCCGTCGATTCCCGGCATGGTGCCGCCGCCCGGCGCGCGCGGCGATGGCTGCAGTTTCGCCGAACGTTGTCCTGCCGCCATCGCGCGGTGCGTGTCCGAACGTCCGCAACTCACTGTCACGGGACATGGCCCCACCGCCGCCTGCTGGAACCCGGCTCCATGACGGCGCCGATGCTTGAGGTCGAAGGGCTGACGAAGCACTACAGGGATGCCGGCGGGCAGACAGTGCGCGCCGTCAATGGCGTATCCTTCACCCTGCGACGCGGCGAGGTGCTCGGCATCGTCGGTGAATCGGGCTGCGGCAAGACCACCCTCGGACGCATGCTTCTGCGCCTGCTGGAGCCAAGCGCGGGCCGCATCCTGATCGAGGGCCAGGACTTCGCGGGCCTCGGCGGCCATGCCCTGAAGATGGCACGGCGCAACATCCAGATGGTGTTCCAGGACCCGTTCGGATCGCTCAATCCGCGCCACAGGGTCGCCCACATCCTGGCCGAGCCCCTGATCGTCCACGGCCTCAGGCCCGAGCCCGGCGCGCGCGCTGCCCGCGTCGCGGAGCTTCTGGCGATGGTCGGCCTGCCGCCCGACGCCGGTGCGCGCTACCCCCACGAGTTCTCGGGCGGCCAGCGCCAGCGCATCGCGATCGCCCGCGCACTCGCCCTCGAGCCCGGATTGATCGTGGCGGATGAGCCGGTCTCGGCGCTCGATGTCTCGATCCAGTCGCAGATCATCAACCTGATCAGCGATCTCAGGGAAAGGCTCGGCCTGTCGATGATCTTCATCAGCCATGACCTGTCGGTGGTGCGGCATGTCAGCGACCGGATCGCCGTGATGAAGGATGGCGTTTTCGTCGAACTCGGCGATGCCGCCGCCATCTTCGGCAATCCGAAGCATGCCTACACAAGGGCGCTTCTCGCCGCTGTCCCGAAGACGCCCTGAGCGCCTGCGCCCAGGCCTGCTCAGTTCCGGTCGTCAGGCAGGATCGGCAACGGCTGGAAGCCGACCCCTTCCTCGATCAGCATGCGCGCATCCTCGATCGTCGCGCTGCCATGGATCGGCCTGTGCTCGATTTCGCCATGATGCATCTTGAGCGCCTCGTCGGCAAAGCGGTCGCCCACCGGATCGGTGGTCTCGAGGACATGCTGGCGCCAGGCCCGAACCAGATCGCGCAAGGCCTTGTCGGTGAGCGGCTGGTTGGTGATGTCCTGGCTGCCGGTCGCTGCGGCGGGCGCCAGGGCGCGCTTCGGCGCTGGATCGACGGCCGTCTCCGCCGCCTTGATCCTGCCGGTGCGGTCCGTGCGCGCCACATGGGGAGCCATGATGGCCTTGCCAATCTTCACAGACCCGCAGACCGGACATTCGACAAGTCCCCCCGCCACCTGCCCGTCAAATGAGGCGTTGTCGCGGAACCAGCTTTCGAAGCCGTGACCGGCATCACAGGTCAGCGCAAAGCGGATCATCCGCCTCGCCTCAGGCCGCCAGCATGGCGTCGAGCCCGCCGCTCCGGTCGAGGGCGTACAGATCGTCGCAGCCGCCGACATGGCTCCCCCCGATGAAGATCTGCGGAACAGTGGCGCGGCCCGAGCGGCGCATCATCTCGTCGCGCAGGTCGGCTTTGCCGGTGATCTCGATCTCGGTGAAAGACACCTTCTTGGCGGTCAGCAATTCCTTCGCCGCCGCGCAGTAGGGGCACCAGGATTTCGTGTAGATGGTCACTGCCGTCATGCGTCGACTCCGTAAGTCCATCATATTGGGTTTGCCGATCCGGTCCTCAAGGGTCAGGCGCCGTCCCGGTTCAGGCTCCAGGGATGACGCGCGTGAACACGAGCAGGTCCACGGCTTTCGCCCCTCCCCGCAGCAGCGCCCGGGCCGAGGCATTGGCCGTCGATCCGGTTGTCAGGACATCGTCGATCAGAAGGACGCGCTTTCCCTCCAGCCGTGGCCGGGCGCCGTCGGCCACCCGCAAGGCGCCCTGCAGGTTCTCGGCGCGCTCGTTGCGGCTGAGACCGACCTGCGGCCGGGTGCGCTTCACCCGCCTCAGGGCATCGCAGTCGACCGTGATCCCCGCCCGCCCGCCGATCACTTGCGCCAGCGCCGCCGCCTGGTTGAACCGGCGCCGCCACAACCGGAACCGGTGCAGCGGGACGGGCACGATCAGGTCCGCCTCCGCGAGCAGTTCGCGGCCCGCCAGCAGCATCATGCCGCCCATGGTGACGGCCAGCTCCATCCGGTCGCCATACTTGAGTTTGTGCACAAGGGTCCGCGCCGTGTCGTCATAGCCCGCGACGGCCCGCGCCCGCTCGAACACCGGCGGATCGGCCATCGCGGCCGGCGAGATCAGCGCCCCGCCGAGGTCGAGGGCGAAGGGCGTGCCGAGCCTTTCGCAATAGGGGCGCGAGATGAAGCTGAGCGATCCCCAGCAGGTCGCGCAAAGCCCGTGCGGCTCACCCGTGGCGGCCGAGCAGGCGGCGCAGGTCGGCGGATAGACCAGCCCAACCATGTGCCGCGCTGCTGCTCCTGGCATGGCGCGGGCCGCCTGCAGCCAGCGTTGCAGCCGGCCGGCCTCCACTTTCGCCTCGTCTGTGTCTCTCGCCAGCGCCATGCTATCGAGTATAGGTCGCCGGGCCACGATTGCGAGGCGTCTTCCCGATGGCTGACGCAAGGACCCATGACAGGACAACCGAAAGCCGTGCCCCAGACCGTGGAATTGTTTGACCGCAAGTTGGTCCGGGCAAGATTGCAGCGCGCGACACGCGCTGGCTTTGCGGACTTCCTGCTGCGCCGGGCCGCCGAGGATCTCGATGACCGCCTCGGCGCGATCACGCGCCCCTTTCCGGTGGCGCTCGACCTCGGCACGGCCACGGACGCCGCCGTCGATGTGCTCCGGCGTCGTGCAGGCACGGATAGGGCAATCTGGGCAGCGCCCGCCGATGTCTCGCCGCGAGCGAGTCTCGTCGCAGACGAGGAGAGGTTGCCCTTCGCGGACCAGTCACTCAATCTGGTCACCTCGCTGCTCGCCCTGCAATCTGTCAACGACCTGCCCGGCACGCTGATCCAGATCCGGCGCTCACTGGCGCCGGACGGCCTGTTCATCGGTTGCCTGCTTGGCGGTGCGACGCTGAACGAACTCAGGCAGGCACTTGTCCAGGCCGAAAGCGAACGGGACGGTGGGGTCTCGCCGAGGGTCGCTCCCTTCGCCGATGTACGTGAGCTTGGCGGCCTGCTGCAGCGGGCCGGATTCGCCCTGCCGGTCACGGATGTCGAGGCGGTCACGGTGCGCTACGGCCATCCGCTGTCCTTGCTGGCCGATCTCAGGGCCATGGGGCTGACCAATGCGCTCCGGGCCAGGCGCCGGACGCCGCTGCGCCGCACGACGCTCATGCGGGCGCTCGACATCTATGCGGCGGCCTTCGCCGACCCTGACGGCAAGGTGCGCGCCAGCTTCGAGATGATCTGGCTTTCGGGCTGGGCCCCGCATGAAAGCCAGCAGCAGCCGCTGAGACCTGGCTCGGCCAAGACCCGGCTGGCCGACGCCCTTAAGACCATTGAACTCAAGGCTGGCGACAAGGCCGGGGGCTGACGGAGCCGATGACAATGCATCGGCCTTGCCCAAACGAGCGCGAGGCAGTTAGAAGGCGGCAATGAGCGCGTGGCAGAATCGCTGGCGGCGTCCATCATGATGCCGGGTGAAACCTGAACGCGGGAGAGGTCGCTGATGCCGCAAGCCTTTGGAGGACCGCGCGTGCTGCTGCGCCGCCTCCGCGAGGTGATGGCCCAGCCGACAAGCCCGCAGGACAAGCTCGACCGGATCGTCATCCTGATCGCCTCCAACATGGTGGCGGAGGTGTGTTCGATCTACGTGCAGCGCGACGACAAGGCGCTCGAACTGTTCGCCACCGAAGGCCTCAACCGCGAGGCTGTGCATCTCACCACCATGAAGGCCGGCGAGGGCCTCGTCGGCCTGATCGCGAAGGAAGCGGAGGCGCTGGCGCTGTCGGACGCGCAGGCGCACCCGGCCTTCTCCTATCGGCCGGAAACCGGCGAGGAAATCTACCGCTCCTTCCTGGGCGTTCCCATCCTGCGCGCCGGCGCCACGCTCGGCGTTCTGGTCGTGCAGAACACGGCGACGCGCAAATACTCCGAAGAGGAAATGGAGGCGCTGCAGACCGTCTCGATGGTGCTCGCCGAGCTGATCGCCCAGGGCGGCATGCAGTCGCTGACGGCCTCCGGGCAGGGCGGCGGCTTCACCGGGCCGAAGCACGCCAGGGGTGTGTCACTGGCCGAAGGCGTCGGGCTCGGGCATGTCGTGCTCCACGAGCCGCGCGTGGTGATCAAGAACCTGATCGCCGAAAGCCCCGAAGCAGAAATCAAGCGCCTTGAGGCGGCCATCGGCCAGTTGCGCAAGACCATCGACGAGTTGATCGCCCGTGGAGATGTCTCCCATGGCGGCGAACACAAGGAAGTCCTCGAGACCTTCCGCATGTTCGCCCATGATCAGGGCTGGCTCCGGCGCATGCGCGAGGCGGTGCTGTCGGGCCTCACGGCGGAAGCCGCCGTCGAACGGGTGCAGTCGGACACGCGCGCCCGCATGCTGCGCCAGACCGATCCGTACCTCCGGGAACGGCTGCATGATCTTGAGGATCTGGCCAACCGCCTTCTGCACATCCTGGTCGGCGCCGACCTCACCATCGCCCGCGACCAGTTGCCCGAGAACGCGATCATCGTCGCCCGCTCGATGGGGCCGGCCGCCCTGCTCGACTATGACCGCGGCCGCCTGCGCGGCCTCATTCTGGAGGAGGGCGGCGCCACCAGCCACGTCGCCATCGTGGCGCGCGCCCTCGGCATTCCGGCCGTCAGCGAGATCGAGAACATCACGGCGCTCGTCGAACAGGGCGACGCGGTCATTGTCGACGGCCAGACCGGCGAGGTGCAGATAAGGCCGCAGCCGGATGTCGAGAACGTCTACAAGGAAAAGGCGCGGCTGCGCGCCCGCCGGCAGGAGCAGTACCGCAAGCTCCGCGACATCCCCGCCGTCACCCGCGACGGCGAAGCCATCGACCTCAAGCTGAACGCCGGGCTTCTGGTCGATCTGCCGCATCTCGCCGAAACCGGCGCCACCGGGATCGGCCTGTTCCGCACCGAGCTCCAGTTCATGGTCGCCTCGCGCATGCCGACCACGGCGGAGCAGCAGCAACTCTACAAGGCCGCGCTCGATGCGGTCGGCGACAGGCCCGTGACCTTCCGCACCCTCGACATCGGCGGTGACAAGGTTCTGCCCTATATGCAACGCGTCGAGGAGGAGAACCCCGCCCTCGGCTGGCGCGCCATCCGCATCGGGCTCGATCGCCCCGGCCTGCTGCGCTCGCAGCTCCGCGCGCTGCTGAGGGCCGGCGCGGGACGTGATCTGAAGATCATGTTTCCGATGGTGGCGACCGTCGACGAGTTCATCCGCGCCCGCAACATCGTCCATCGCGAGTTGGCCCATATCGACCGCCACGACCGCGACCGCCCCGCCAGCCTAGCGCTCGGCGTGATGGTGGAAGTGCCGTCCCTGCTGTTCGAGATCGACGAGATCGCCCGCGAGGCGGACTTTCTCTCGGTTGGCTCGAACGACCTGCTGCAGTTCCTGTTCGCCGCCGACCGCGAGAACCGCCTCGTCGCCGACCGCTTTGATCCTCTGTGCGCTGGCTCCTTGCGCGCCCTGAAGTGCGTGGCCGACGCCGGCGAGCGCGCCCAGTGCCCGGTGACGGTCTGCGGCGAGATGGGCGGCAAGCCGCTTGAGGCGCTCGCCCTGATCGCGCTGGGTTTCCGCTCCTTCTCGATGACGGCTTCGTCCGTCGGACCGGTGAAGGCGATGGCGCTCAAGCTCAACGCCGCAGCGGCGCGGAAGCAGCTTGAAACCCTGCTCGCCAATGTGAGCGGTGTGGCGACCTTGCGCGGTGCGCTGAAGGCCTTTGCCAGCGAGCATGACGTGCCGGTTTAGCGACGCAGGCCCCCTCGCCTCGCCTGCCTGCGTCCCCTTCGCCCCGAGACAGCCATGTCACTCAACCTTCCGCAGCACCGCCTCGACGCGATTCTGGCGCGCCACCAGATCGCCGGGGACATGCTGGCAGCCAACCCTGACGGCGCCACGCTGGTCGCGCTCTCCAAGGAATTGTCCGAGCTCGAACCAGTGGTCAGCGCCATCAAGGCCTGGCGCGCGGCCGAGGCCGCCATCGCGGAAGCGCGCGCGATCATCGACGACCCGCACTCCGATTCGGAGTTCCGCCAGCTCGCGCAGGACGACCTCCGCGCCAGCCTTGACGCCAGCGAAACCCATGAGCGCGCCATCATGCTGGCGCTGCTGCCAAAGGACGCCGCCGACGCACGCGGCGCGATCCTTGAGGTGCGCGCCGGCACCGGAGGCGACGAGGCCGCGCTGTTCGCCGGAGACCTGTTCCGCATGTACGCACGCTACGCGCAGGATCAGGGCTGGTCGGTCGACATCCTGTCGCAAAGCGAGGGCGCGATGGGCGGCTTCAAGGAAATCATCGCCGAGATTTCCGGCCAGGGCGTCTACGGGCGACTGCGCTACGAATCGGGCGTGCACCGTGTCCAGCGCGTTCCGGACACCGAAGCGTCGGGCCGGATCCATACCTCGGCGGCAACCGTCGCCGTGCTGCCGCTGGCCGAGGACGTCGACATCGCCATCAACGAGACAGACCTGCGCATCGACACGATGCGTTCGCAAGGCGCCGGCGGCCAGCATGTCAACAAGACCGAATCAGCGGTCCGGATCACCCACATCCCCAGCGGCATCGTGGTCCTGGTCCAGGATGAGCGCTCGCAGCACAAGAACAAGGCGCGCGGCATGGCGCTGCTGAAGGCCCGCCTGTTCGACGCCGAACGGGTCCGCGCGGACGCCGCGCGCGCCGCCGACCGGCGCAGCCAGGTCGGCACGGGCGACCGCTCAGAGCGCATCCGCACCTATAACTTCCCGCAAGGCCGCGTCACCGACCACCGCATCGGGCTGACGCTCTACAAACTTGACGAGATGATGCAGGGGCTGGTTCTGGGCGAGATGCTGGACGCGCTCAGCGCAGCGCGCCAGGCCGAGTTGCTTGCCGAACAGCAGGCCGCCGCCTGATGGTGGCGAAGGCCGTCACGCGCGCCGAGGCCGCCGGCCTTGTGTTGCGCCGCCTGCGCGAGGGCGGCGTCGACAGCCCCGAGGCCGATGCGCGCCTGATGCTGCAGCATGTCACCGGGCTGAGCCAGCTGGAACTGTTGACACGTCCATCGGAGCCGCTCGGCGCGGCCGAATGGCATGACCTGGAAGCGATGGTCGTGAAGCGGCTCAAGGGCGTGCCGATGGCGCGCTTGCTCGGCTGGCGCGATTTCTGGGGGCTGCGCTTTCACCTGTCGCCGGACACACTTGAGCCAAGGCCGGACAGCGAAACCGTCATCGAGGCAGCGATCAGCCTCATGCATCAGCGTGGGATTGCGGCGCCACGAATCCTCGATCTCGGAACCGGGACGGGCTGCCTGCTGGTGGCGCTGCTCACTGAGTGGCCCGGCGCGATTGGCCTCGGCATCGACATCAGTGCGGATGCGGTCGCGACGGCTTCCCGCAATGCGTCGGACAATGGCGTTGTGGAGCGGGCCACGTTCCGGCAGGGGTCGTGGACAGAAGGCCTCTCCGGCCCTTTCGATCTGATCGTATCGAACCCGCCCTACATCGCGGCCGATGAAATCGCAGGGCTGGCGCGGGAGGTTCGCGAGCATGATCCGCTGCGCGCGCTCGATGGCGGGCCCGACGGGCTTGAGCCCTATCGCCGGATCATCCCTGCCTTGCCGCGCCTGCTTGCGCCGGGCGGCGTCGCAGTGCTCGAAATCGGCGCCGGCCAGCACCGGGCGGTTCGAGATCTTGCCGCAGGCGCGGGCCTGGCCGGACACTCCAGCCGTGTCGATCTGGGCGGCCATGTCCGCGCTGTCGGACTGTGGCCGTGAGGCGCGGCGCGGGCACGCTGTGGGCGGACAACTGATTTTGCTTGGCGCGGCAGCCTAAAAACTGTATTCCACCTTCTGCGCATCGGGCTGACAGCAGTCCGAGACGGTTGATTGGAACCCGTCGAGTGGGGGGCGGGCCTCCGGGACAGGTCAAGCAGGCGCACCAAAAGCGACATTGCCAGAGTGGTCCGCGCAGGCGGATCGTGAGGCGCGGGCGGCCTGACCGGCTGCCACTGGAACCAACGTGTGATGTTCTCAAACGGCGAGACCGCTGCGCTGATGCAGCCCGTCCAACGCTTGTTGACCCCAAAGGCGAGGCAGCCCGCCGCGGGGACCACATGTTGTCATGCAAGCACCTGGCTGCCATTGCCGATCAAGAGATATTCTCGATGAGACCAGGCCAGAACAGGCGCATGCGAGGCCGCAACCGCAACAATGGCGGCGGCGGCAACAACAACAACGGCAACAAGACTCCCAATCCGCTGACGCGGTCGTTCGAGTCGAACGGGCCGGACGTGAAGGTGCGCGGCAATGCGCAGACCATCGCGGAGAAATACATGCAGCTGGCGCGCGACGCGCAGTCCAGCGGCGATCCGGTCGCGGCCGAGAGCTACTACCAGCATGCGGAGCATTATGTGCGCATCGTGCTGGGCGCGCATGAGGCGATGCGGGCGCAGTTCGGTGAGAATTACAGGCCTCAGCGCCCGTTCAGCCAGGATGACCAGAACGACGAGGATGACGAGGACGGCGACGACGTCACCGATCCCGCGGCAGCGCCGCAGCCAGGCACGCGTGCCGAAAGCGAAGGCGGCGATGATGATGCCGAGGATGGCGATCGCGGCCAGGATCGCAGCCAGGAGCGCGGGCAGGATCGCGGCCAGCAGCCGAGGCGGTTCGACCGCAACGATCGCAACCGTGACCGGAACGATCAGCGCTTCGACCGCCCACAGGGCGAGCGCTACCAGAACGACCGCCCGCGTGACGACAGGCCCAGGGATGATCGCCCGAGAGATGATCGCCCGAGGGATGACCGTCCAAGGGATGATCGTCCAAGGGATGATCGTCCAAGGGATGATCGTCCAAGGGATGATCGCCCCCGTGATGATCGCCCCCGTGATGACCGCCCGCGCGATGATCGCCCGCGTGAGGATCGTCCCTTCCGGGACCGCAATGACCGGAGCGATCGTCGCTTCGAGCGCCCGAGGGATGATCGCCCGAGGGACGAACGCCCGCGTGATGATCGTCCGAGGGATGACCGCCCGCGGGAAGATCGCCCGAGGGATGAAAAGCCGCGCGAGGAACGCTTCAGGGACGACAGGCCGAGGGACGAGAGGCCGCGCGAGGAACGCGCCCCCCGTCATGAGGTCGATGCTTCGCCGGACGCTGCTGCCTTGCCTGCATTCCTGACAGCGCCCGTCCGCACCGTTCCGGCAGAACCTGCTGTGAGACCGGTTCCAGCGGCGGTGTCTGACGATGCAGCGCCGCCGGCTCCGAAAAAGCGCGGCCGGCCGCCCAAGAAGCGGGACGATGTGGTCGCGGAGCCCGCGGCCGAGTGACAGGCACCAGGTCAGGCCCCTTCACGGGGCCTGATCGTCTTTGGGTCAGAGACCCAGGGGTTCGCGCTCCTCCACATCAATCGCGCGCAGGCGATGACCTTCGGCAAGGCTGCCTGCGCCGATGATTTCAGCATACACCCCGCAATCAATGTGCCCATAGGCCGCCATCAGTGTCCGGACCACGGGCAGGTCGCGCAGGCCTGTCTGCGGATCGACGGCGGTCGCCGCGCAGCGGTCGATACGCTTTGTAACCCTGAGGCGCAGGCCTGACGGCCCCTCCAGCACCCTGCCAACCAGCGCAAATTCCTCCCACGGCTTCAGCCCCTCGATCAGGATATTGCCCCGGAACCGCAACGGATCGACCGGAGCCCCGAGCCTGTCTTCCAGTTCGGCAAGGCTGGCTGCGTTGATCAGCGAGAGAAAGCCGCTGCGCGAATCGGTGAAGCGAAATCCCGCTGGCGCAGTCAGCAATCTCAGGGGCCCGCGCATCGCGTCAGGGCTCAGATACGTGGTCAGGAAATCCGTGATCGCGGCCCTGCCCTGCTCCGTCGCGACGTTGCCCCGAACCACCTCACGGCCTTCGTGCCGGATCGACAATTCACCGGTGTCGTCATCAAATCGCGTCGACAGGCGCGCGATCTCGTCATTCTTCATCAGCATCAGGAACTTGATCTTCGCCTGATGCACCGGTGCGGCCGGGTCAAACCCGGCATCGCCATTCTCGATGGCGAAGATACGGTCTGCCGGGAAGTATTCGCCGGCTTCAAGGGTCACGCGCGGCAGGCGTTCGGGTGAAAACCCCTTGAGCGGGTAGCGATAGAGGGCGGCAATGCGCATGACGGACTCCAGAACCGGCGGCGTGATCTAGCCTGCTTCGTCGTCAACGTCGACGAGCGGGCGGGTGCAGCCCCACGCCGCGAGCTGGCGTTCGGTTTCCTCGACGACGAAGAAGCGGGCCGCGTCGCGGTCATAGCCTTCGCGCAGCAGGTGGTCATAGTCCGTGAAACGGTGCCGCACATGGCTGGTCAGGGCCAGCCAGACGGCGGCGTTGGGCGTCAGCTCCCGCAGGCCCGGACCGCCGGCCTTGGCCAGAATGTCCTGTGCGTCCGACATCGGAATCAGAGGCGCCAGGCTGCGCAGGGCCTTGCTCGCCGCCTGTTGCCGCTTTGTCGCCACGCCAGCCTCCGTCGCTTAACCGAAATCAGGGAAGTTCATCGACGCCGATATGGCAACCCCTTACGCTCCTGACACGCCGCTCCTACATGTCATGTGGGCAGGGTCGCCAGCCGGGACCCCAAGCCACAACAGGCAGCAGCCTTCACAGCCATCAGGGGTGACAGGGCTTGCGGGCAAGAGGTGACGACAATGAATCAGGAGAAATACACCGACCGCGCCAAGGGCTTCCTGCAGGCCGGGCAGACGATCGCGCTGCGGGAAAACCACCAACAATTCACCCCCGAGCACCTGCTCAAGGCGCTGACGGATGATCCGGAAGGCATGGCCGCCGGACTGATCGATCGCGCCGGGGGCGCCTCGCGGACGGTCAAGCAGCTCAATGACGCCTCGGTTGCGAAGATGCCGCGTGTCACGGGCGGCGGCGGCGGCGTCTATCTGACGCCCGCCCTGGCCCGTGTCTTCGCCACTGCCGAAAAGGCCGCCGAGAAGGCGGGCGATTCCTTCGTCACGGTGGAGCGCCTGCTGCTGGCGCTGGCGGTGGAAAAGGACACCGAAGCCGGCCAGACGCTGGCCAAGGGCGGCGTCACCCCGGCCTCGCTCAACACCGCCATTGAGGCGATCCGCAAGGGCCGCACGGCTGATTCCGCTTCAGCCGAACAGGCCTATGACGCGCTGAAGAAATATGCGCGCGACCTCACTGCCGCCGCGCGGGAGGGCAAGCTCGATCCGGTGATCGGCCGCGACGAGGAGATCCGCCGCACCATCCAGGTTCTCAGCCGCCGCACCAAGAACAACCCGGTGCTGATCGGCGAGCCGGGCGTCGGCAAGACGGCGATCGCCGAAGGCCTTGCCTTGCGCATCGTCAATGGCGACGTGCCCGAGAGCCTGAAGGACAAGCAGCTCATGGCGCTCGACATGGGGTCGCTGATCGCAGGCGCGAAGTATCGCGGCGAGTTCGAGGAGCGCCTGAAGGCGGTTCTGGCCGAGGTGACCTCTGCTGCCGGCGGCGTCATCCTGTTCATCGACGAGATGCACACGCTGGTCGGGGCCGGCAAGGCAGACGGCGCGATGGACGCCTCCAACCTGCTGAAGCCCGCCCTCGCCCGGGGCGAGCTGCACTGCGTTGGCGCGACCACGCTCGACGAGTATCGCAAGTATGTCGAGAAGGACGCGGCGCTCGCCCGCCGTTTCCAGCCGGTCTTCGTCAACGAGCCCAGCGTCGAGGACACCGTCTCGATCCTGCGCGGCCTGAAGGAGAAATACGAGCAGCACCACCGCGTGCGGATCACCGATTCAGCGCTGGTGGCGTCCGCGACCCTGTCGAACCGCTACATCACCGACCGCTTCCTGCCGGACAAGGCCATCGACCTGGTCGATGAGGCTGCAGCGCGCCTGCGCATGCAGGTCGACTCCAAGCCGGAGGAACTCGACAGCATCGACCGCGAGATCGTGCGTCTGCGCATCGAGCAGGAAGCGCTCAAGAAGGAGACCGACGCGGGTTCCAGGGACCGCCTGCAGCGCCTGTCGAAGGAGCTTGGTGAACTCGAGGAGCGCTCGGGAACGATCACGACCCGCTGGAAGGCGGAGAAGGACAAGCTCGGAGCGGCCGCTGAAATCAAGACGAAGCTTGACGCCGCGCGCAACGATCTGGCCCAGGCCCAGCGCAAGGGCGAATACCAGAAGGCCGGGGAGCTGGCCTATGGCGTGATCCCGAAGCTGGAGAAGGATCTGGCCGAGATCGAGAGCGTCGCCGACGGGGCCGGCCTGATGGAAGAGGCCGTGACGGCGGACCATGTCGCACAGGTCGTCAGCCGCTGGACCGGCGTGCCGGTGGACCGCATGCTGCAAGGCGAGAAGGACAAGCTCCTGAAAATGGAGGAATCGCTGCAGAAGCGGGTCGTCGGCCAGGCCGAAGCCGTGGCTGCGGTCTCGACCGCTGTCAGGCGCGCCCGTGCCGGCCTGCAGGACCCGAACCGGCCGATCGGCTCGTTCATGTTCCTCGGCCCGACCGGCGTCGGCAAGACCGAGCTGACGAAGGCGCTCGCCGCCTACATGTTCGACGATGAGACGGCGATGGTGCGCATCGACATGTCCGAATACATGGAGAAGCACTCGGTCGCACGGCTGATCGGCGCGCCTCCGGGCTATGTCGGTTACGAGGAAGGCGGGGCGCTCACCGAAGCGGTTCGCCGCCGGCCCTATCAGGTCGTGCTCTTCGACGAGATCGAGAAGGCGCACCCGGATGTCTTCAACGTGCTGCTGCAGGTGCTGGATGACGGGCGCCTGACCGACGGCCAGGGGCGCACGGTGGACTTCCGCAACGTGCTGATCATCATGACCTCGAACCTTGGTTCGGAGTATCTGGTCAACCAGCTTGAAGGCGAGGACACGGATGCGGTCCGCAACGACGTCATGGGCGTGGTGCGCGGCCACTTCCGGCCGGAGTTCCTCAACCGGATCGACGAGATCATCCTGTTCCACCGCCTCAAGCGGTCGGAAATGGGCGCGATCGTCGACATCCAGATGGGCCGGCTGGCCCGCCTGCTCGCGGACCGCAAGATCACCATCGCCCTTGCACCCGAAGCGCGGGACTGGCTGGCGGACAAGGGTTACGACCCCGCCTATGGCGCGCGCCCCCTCAAGCGCGTGATCCAGAAATCGCTGCAGGACCCGCTCGCCGAAATGCTGCTCGCCGGCGAGGTGCTCGACGGGCAGACGGTGCCCGTCACGGCGGGCGTCGGTGCGCTGATGATCGGCGACAAGGTCGTCAGCAAGGAGCAGCGCCCCGCCGGGGCCGCCCTCAACTGAGGCCGCGAGGCTGACATTGCCCCGGCCCCGAGATGGGCCGGGGACAGCGTTTCGCCCCCTGGCAGGCGATTGACGCGCCCTTGCATTTATGTCAGCATTACTGACATAAATAACAGGCCGTGAACGGGCTTACCCTGTCCGCAGACGCGGCATATGATCCTGAAAAACAGGTCACGCGGGAGGTTCGGATGGTGGACAAGATGGCAGCCCCGGCCGGCCCTGAGCCTGCGGCCACCGCCGTGTCGCTCGATGACAAGTATGACCTTGGCAAGTCACGCGTTTTCCTGACCGGAACCCAGGCCATCGCGCGTTTTCTGCTGACCCAGAAGCTGCGCGACGAACAGGCGGGGCTCAACACTGCGGGCTTCGTTTCGGGCTATCGCGGCTCGCCGCTGGGCGGCCTCGACACCCAGTTGCTGCGCGCCGGCAAGGTGCTCAAAGCACACAACATCGTCTTCCAGCCAGGTCTCAACGAAGACCTGGCCGCCACCGCCGTCTGGGGCACGCAGCAGGCCGAGATGCGCGGCGAAGGCAAGTATGACGGGGTCTTCGCGCTCTGGTACGGCAAGGGTCCGGGCGTTGACCGTTCCGGCGATGTCTTCCGCCACGCCAACATGGCCGGCACCTCCAAGCATGGCGGCGTCATTGCCCTGATGGGCGATGACCACACAGCCGAAAGCTCGACCAACGCCCACCAGACCGAGTTCGTCTTCGTCGACCGGATGATGCCGGTGCTGAACCCGGCGGGCGTACAGGAAATTCTCGATTACGGCCTGCACGCCATCGCGCTGTCGCGCTTCGCCTCGGTCTGGGTCGGGCTGAAATGCGTCAAGGACAACGTCGAATCGACCTCATCCGTCGATGGCTCCCCTACCCGCGTGAAGATCGTCATTCCGGATTTCGAGATGCCGCCGGGCGGGCTGTCGATCCGTTCGCCGGATGACTTCCTTGAACAGGAAAAGCGGCTGCACACCCACAAGCGCGCCGCGATCCTCGCCTATCTCAAGGCAAACAGCCTCAACCAGACGATCACCTCGGGCGGCAAGGCGCCGAAGATCGGCATCATCACGGTCGGGAAATCCTATCTCGACGTGCGCCAGGCCATGGACGACCTCGGCATCGATGAGGTCAAGGCCAACAATCTCGGCCTTCGCCTGCTCAAGATCGGCTGCCCCTGGCCGATCGGACGCGATGTGCTGGAAGAATTCGCCGCCGGCCTCGATCTGATCATGGTGGTTGAGGAGAAGCGCTCGCTGATCGAGGTGCAGGTACGGGAAGAACTCTATGGCTCGAAGCACCAGCCCGTCGTGATCGGCAAGCGCGACGAGACGGGCGAATGGCTCTTTCCGGTCCACGGCGCGCTTGATCCAAACGACATCGCGATTGCGCTCGGCGCGCGCCTGCTCGGCTACCATCGCGACAATGATCTCGCCGCGCGCCTTGAGAGCATCAGGGCGGTGCAGGGCAAGATCGCCGACGTACAGGAGCATGCCAAACGCACACCCTATTTCTGCTCGGGCTGCCCGCACAATTCCTCCACCGTGGTACCGGAAGGCATGCGTGCCTATGCCGGCATCGGCTGCCACTACATGGTGCAGTGGATGGACCGTGAGACGGACGGCTTCACCCAGATGGGCGGTGAAGGCGCGAACTGGATCGGCGAGGCCGCGTTCTCGACGCGTGGCCATGTCTTCCAGAACCTGGGCGACGGCACCTACACGCACTCCGGCTCGCTGGCGATCCGCTGGGCGGTCGCGTCGGGCGTCAACGTCACCTACAAGCTGCTCTACAATGACGCCGTCGCCATGACCGGCGGACAGGCGGCCGAGGGCGGGTTGAAGCCCTGGCAGATGGCGCAGCAGGTCGCCGCCGAGGGCGTGACGCGGATTGCGGTCGTCTCGGACGAACCGGACAAGTATCCGTCAGGCATCCAATGGCCGGCGGGCACGACCTTCAACCACCGCGATGATCTCGAAGGCGTGCAGCGCGAATTGGCCACCGTGCCGGGCGTGTCGCTGCTGCTCTATGACCAGACCTGCGCCACCGAGAAGCGACGCCGCCGCAAGCGCGGTGACTATCCCGATCCCGACAAGCGCGTGATCATCAACGAGTTGGTCTGCGAAGGCTGCGGCGATTGCGGCGTCAAGTCGAACTGCGTTTCGGTGCAGCCGCTGGAGACCGAGTTCGGCAGGAAGCGCCAGATCGACCAGTCGAACTGCAACAAGGATTTCTCCTGCGTGGGCGGCTTTTGCCCGTCCTTCGTGACGGTCGAGGGTGCCCAGCCAAAGAAGGCCGATGTGCCGAAGGGCAATGCCGGCGGTCTTGGCGACAGCCCGCTGCCGGAACCCGCCGTGCCGGCCTTGACCCAGAACTACGCCATCATCGTCACGGGTGTCGGCGGCACCGGCGTCGTCACCATCGGCGCCATCCTCGGCATGGCCGCGCATCTGGAGGGCAAGGGCTGCGGCATGATCGACATGGCCGGCCTCGCGCAAAAAGGCGGCGCGGTGTTCAGCCATGTGCGGCTTGCGCCGACCCCGGCCGATATCCACGCCATCCGCGTGGCGGCCGGACAGGCGGACCTCGTGCTCGGCTGCGACCTGATCGTGACCGGCTCGAAGAAGGTTCTGGCCGCCATCCGCAAGGACGACACGACCGTGCTCTGCAACACTGCCGAATTCCTCCCCGGCGATTTCACCCGCAACGCGGATTTCTCGCTGCCGAGCGAGCGTATCAAGCGAGCGGTGCTGTCTGCCGCTGGGCGTGATCACGCGCACTTCATCGATGCCACCGGCGCTGCCATGGGGCTTCTCGGCAACGCCATCGCCGCCAACATGTTCATCATGGGCTATGCATGGCAACTGGGTCGCCTGCCGCTGTCACGCGCCTCGCTGGAGCGCGCGATCGAACTGAACGGCGAAGCGGTGAAGATGAACCTGCAGGCCTTTGCGCTTGGACGCCGCGCCGCGCACGATCCGTCTGCTCTCGCTGCCTTCCTCGGTCAGGCGAAGGCCCCGACGGCCGCGCGGCATATCTCGCAGTCGCTCGATGAGATCATCGCGCGGCGGGTGGAGCACCTGACCGGCTACCAGAATGCCGCCTATGCGGAACGCTATCGCGCGCTGGTCGAGAAGGTCCGCTTCGCTGAAGGGCTGGCCAAACCCGGCTCGACCGCCCTTGCGCAAGCCGTCGCACGGTATGGCTTCAAGCTGATGGCCTACAAGGACGAGTACGAGGTGGCCCGGCTCTACACCGACGGCGCCTTCCTCAAGCAGGTCGCGGCCACGTTCCAGGGCGAAGCGATGCGTTTTCGCTTCCATCTCGCCCCGCCGCTGTTGGCAAAGCCCGATCCTGTCACCGGCGAGCCGCGCAAGATGACGTTCGGGCCGTGGATGATGAGCGCGTTCAGGGTGCTGGCCAGGCTCAAGGGCCTGCGCGGCACCGCTTTCGACCTCTTCGGCTACAGCCACGAGCGCAAGACCGAGCGCCAACTGATTGCCGACTACATCGCGCTCGTTGAGGAACTGCTGGCCAGGCTGACTGCGGACAATCTCGCGCTGGCAGTGGCGCTGGCCTCGATCCCGGAGAAGATCCGCGGCTTCGGCCATATCAAGGAACGGCACCTGACGCAGGCCAGGGCGGAACAAGCCGCCCTGCTGGCACGCTTCAGGGCCGGCGAAGGCGCAGTGCCGGTGGCCGAAGCAGCGGAGTAGGGGCGCAGGTGCGGCGGTCACAAGCTGCAGCGCAACCTTTTGATCCCGCTGCATCCCGATCCTCATCCTTCGGCTGGCTCAGGATAAGGATCGTTCGCTGGCAGACCGGGAAATACCGCCCTCAGCGGAGGATGACGACCAGAAAAGGCACGTCCGTATCCCATTTGCGCGCATCATGTCGCACGCCGTCGGGCCGCATCCGGGCATTTGCGCACAAAGTCTAGGCTTGCTCCCCACGCGCTTGTCAGTATGTTTCCCGATGTCGGGGCTTGACCCTCGGCCAAATGGTTTCACATGAGACCAACAAGAACGCCTCAGGCGACAAGCCGGCAGCATAGCCGGCAGGAAACACGAGGGAGGACGGACGTTGGCTCAGGCTGCGACCGCACAATTGGACACCTTTCCCAAGCTGCTCCGGCGCAATGCCGAGGCGCGAGGCCCCAAGACCGCTTTCCGCCACAAGGATCTCGGCATCTGGCAGTCCTGGACCTGGGCGGAGGTCTACGACCATGTGCGCGCCTATGCTGTCGGGCTGCAGAACCTCGGGCTGAAGCGCGGCGACAAGATCGCCATCGTGGGCGCCAACCGCCCCAAGCTTTACTGGTCGATGATGGCGGCGCAGATGATCGGCGCCGTGCCGGTGCCGGTCTATTCTGACGCCATTGCCGACGAGCTTGCCTATGTGCTCGACCATGCGGAGGTCAGCTTCGCCGCCGTGCAGGACCAGGAGCAGGTCGACAAGCTGCTCTCCGTCGCCGAGCGCGTGCCGCGGCTCAAGACCATGCTCTATGACTGGGGCCGCGGCCTGCGCGACTATGACCATACCCACCTGCACCCGATCGCGGCGGTGATCGCGCAGGGCCGCGTGCAGCTTTCGGAGGGCAGCGATGTCGGCAAGGCGCTGGATGCCGAAATCGATGCCGGCCATGGCGACGACCTTTCGATCATCCTCTACACCTCCGGCACCACAGGCCGCTCAAAGGGCGTGATGCTGTCTGCGGGCCGCTCGATCGCGGCCGCGACGGACACGGTCAGGTTCGACAATCTCAGCGACAATGACGAGGTGCTGGCCTATCTGCCGCTGGCCTGGGTGGGCGACCACTATCTCAATTTCGCGCAGGGATTGGTGGCCGGCTTCTGTACGGCCTGTCCCGAAAGCGCCGACACGGCGCAGAATGATCTCAAGGAGATCGGGCCGACCTTCTACTTTGCCCCGCCGCGCGTGTTCGAGAACCTGCTGACCCGCGTGATGATCCGCATGGAGGACGCCAGCGGGCTCAAGAAGAAGATGTTCCACCACTACATCGCGGTGGCGAAGCAATGGGGCGAGAAAATCCTCAACGGGCAGGAGGTGCCGCTTGGCGCGCGCCTGTCCTATGGGCTTGGCAACCTTCTGGTCTATGCGCCGCTGAAGAACGCGCTGGGCTTTTCCAAGATCCGCACGGCCTACACCGCCGGCGAGGCCATCGGCCCTGAACTGTTCTCGTTCTACCGCTCGCTCGGCATGAACCTCAAGCAGCTTTACGGGCAGACCGAAGCGTTCCTTTATGTCACCGCTCAGCCGGATGGCCAGATCAGGGCAGACACGGTGGGGCCAGCCTCGCCCAATGTCGACATCCGCATCGAGGAGAGCACCGGCGAGGTGCTTTACAAGTCTCCCGGCCAGTTCATCGGCTACTACAAGGATGCCGAGAAGACCGCCGAGACGATGACTCCGGACGGCTTTGTGCGCACCGGCGACGCCGGCTTCTTCGAGGTCGGCACCGGGCATCTCAAGATCATCGACCGGGCCAAGGACGTCAGCAAGCTCAAGTCCGGTGACCTTTTCGCGCCGAAATACATCGAGAACCGGCTGAAATTCTATCCCAACATCAAGGAAGTGGTGGCGTTCGGCCAGGGCGAGGATTTCGTCTCGGTGTTCATCAACATCGATCTGACCGCCGTGGGCAACTGGGCCGAACGCAACAACGTGATCTATGGTTCCTATCAGGAACTCGCCGGGCACGCGGATGTTTATGGGATTATCGCGGGCCATGTGGACGAGGTGAACGCGCTGCTCGCCGCCGAGCCGATGATGGCGGCGGCACAGATCAAGCGTTTCCTGATCCTGCACAAGGAACTCGACGCCGACGATGGCGAACTCACCCGCACCCAGAAGGTCAGGCGCGGCTTTGTCGGCGAGCGCTATGCGCCGCTGGTCAAGGCGCTCTATGATGGCTCCACCGAGGCCGACATCTCCACCGAAGTGACCTTCGAGGATGGCCGCAAGGGCGTGATCTCGGCCCGCGTCAAGGTCAAGGATGCGAAGGTGTTCGCGGCCACTACCGGAAAGGCCGCGTGATGCTGCATGTCTCCCCCAACACCGCCACGACCGGCATCGCCAAGGGCGAGGTGCTGCTGAGCGTCGAAAACGTGTCGCTGCGCTTCGGCGGCGTCAAGGCGATCTCGGACGTGTCCTTCGACATCCTGAAGGGCGAGGTGCGCGCCATCATCGGGCCAAACGGGGCCGGCAAGACCTCGATGCTGAACTGCATCAACGGCTTCTACTTCCCGCAGGAAGGCCACATCACCTACAAGGGCGTGCGCCGCCAGAAGGTGCGTCCGCACGAGGCGGCGTCCTCCGGCATTGCCCGTACCTTCCAGAATGTGGCGCTGTTCAAGGGCATGACCACGCTCGACAACATCATGACCGGGCGCACGCTGAAGATGAATGTCGGCCTGTTCTGGCAACTCCTGCGCCATGGGCCTGCGATGCGCGAGGAAATCGAGCACCGCCGCAAGGTCGAGGACATCATCGACTTTCTGGAAATCCAGGCCATCCGCAAGATCCCGGTCGGCAAGCTGCCCTATGGCCTGCAAAAGCGCGTCGAGCTTGGCCGGGCGCTCGCCATGGAACCGGAACTCCTGCTGCTCGACGAGCCGATGGCCGGCATGAACCTCGAGGAAAAGGAGGACATGTGCCGCTTCATCCTCGACGTGAACCAGACCTTCGGCACCACGATCGCCCTGATCGAGCATGACATGGGCGTGGTGATGGACCTGTCCGACCGTGTCGTCGTGCTCGAATATGGCCGCAAGATCGCGGACGGCACGCCGGACGTGGTCAAGGCCGACCAGAAGGTCATCGACGCCTATCTCGGCGTCGCGCACTAGGGGGATCGCAGGATGTCAGCCGTCACCTCTTCCGCACCCAAGCCGCTGCTGTCGCCCGCCCTGATGGCGACGCTGAAAGTGCTCGGGATCTTTGGCGCGATCGCGATCGCCATCGTCGTGCTGGTCCAGAGCGGCGCGATGCCCAAGGGCTCGATCGGCCACAAGGTGCTGGCCGCGCCGTTCATCGACATGTGGGACCTGCCCGATCTTCTGGTGCAGACCCTGTGGGAGGGCCTTGTCGCGGGGGTGCTCTATGCGCTGATCGCGCTGGGCTTCGTGCTGATCTTCAAGGCGTCCGGCGTGTTCAATTTCGCCCAGGGCATCATGGTGGTGTTCTCGGCGCTGACGCTGGTCGGCTCGTACGAGATCATGACCCAGCGCATGGGTCTGCCGCCGGGCACGGTGGTGGCGATCCTTGCGCTGATCATCGCGATCGCCACGATGTTCGTGCTGGCCTGGCTGGTCGAGCGCATCGTGCTGAGGCCACTCGTCAACCAGAACGAGATCATCATGCTGATGGCCACGGTCGGGCTCACCTATTTCCTGATCGGCTTCGGCGAATACATCTTCGGCGGCAACCCGAAGGTGATGATCACGGCGCAGCTCGGCCTTCCCGTCGGCCAGACGCAGTTCAACATCCTCGGCGGGCGCGTCAACATCCAGCATCTTGATGTGGCAGCTGCGGTGATCGCCTCGGTCATGATCGCGGGCCTCGCCTTCTTCTTCCAGTACACCCGCATCGGCCGCGCCCTGCGCGCCGTGGCGGACAGCCACAAGGCGGCTCTGTCGGTCGGCATCTCGCTCAACCAGATCTGGGTGATCGTCTGGTTCACCGCCGGCGTCGTGGCGCTGGTCACCGGCATCATGTGGGGCGCGCGCTCGGATGTGTCGTTCGCGCTGGAGATCATCGCGCTGAAGGCGCTGCCGGTGCTGATCCTCGGCGGTTTCACCTCGGTGCCTGGCGCCATCGTCGGCGGGCTCATCATCGGTATCGGCGAGAAGATGGGCGAAGGCTATTGGGGCCCGCTGTTCGGCGGCGGCATCGAGACATGGCTCGCCTATGTCATCGCGCTTGGCTTCCTGCTGTTCCGGCCGCAAGGCCTGTTCGGCGAGAAGATCATCGAACGTATCTGACCGGAGAAATCACACGTGTTCTATCGCGAAACCGGCCAGTTCAAGACCAACTACGCCGATGACATGGCGATCTTTCCGATCCGGCAGGACCGCATCGGCATTGCCATCATCATCGCCATCGCGCTGATCCTGCCTTTCGTGGCCAGCGACTTTGTCCTCAAGACAATCCTGCTGCCCTTCCTGGCGCTGTCGGTGGCCGTGATCGGCCTCAACATCCTGACCGGCTACACCGGCCTGATTTCGCTCGGTTCAGCCGGCTTCATGGGGGTGGGCGCCTATGCCTGCTACAAGCTGACGACGCTGTTTCCCGAGGTGAACATCATCATCTGGATCTTCGCCTCCGGCTTCTTCGCAGCGGCGGTCGGCGTTTTCTTTGGCCTGCCCTCCTTGCGCATCAAGGGGCTTTATCTGGCGGTGGCGACGCTGGCCGCGCAGTTTTTCCTGCAATGGGCCTTCGTGCGTATTCCGTGGCTGTTCAACTACAACCCGTCCGGCGCGATCGAGGTGCCCTTGCGCACCCTGTTCGGCGTTCCGATCACCGGGCCGACGGCAGAGCTTGAGGTGAAGTACCTCATCTGCCTCGGCTTCGTCATCGGCATGACCTGGCTCGCCTCCAATCTGGTGCATGGCCGCATTGGTCGCTCCTGGATGGCGGTGCGCGACATGGACATCGCGGCGGAACTGATGGGCATCAAGCTGCTCAACGCCAAGCTGCTGGCCTTCGCCGTATCCTCGTTCTTCTGCGGCGTCTCGGGCGCGCTGTTCGTCTTTCTGTATCTCGGCGGGGCTGAAGCCGGCACCGAGTTCGCCATCCGGCTTTCGTTCCTGATCCTGTTTGCCGTGATCATCGGCGGCACGGGCTCGATGATCGGCTCGTTCTTCGGCACCGCCTTCATCGTGGCCTTGCCGACCATCCTCAAGTTTGGGGCGCCAGCCATCGGCATCGCCATCACCGGCGCAACCGCCGAGAAGATCGTGCTGATGATCATCGGCGCATTGACCATCTACCTTCTGATCGTGGAGCCCCACGGCCTTGCCCGTCTCTGGCAGATCATGAAGCAGAAACTGAGGGTCTGGCCCTTCCCCTATTAGGGACCAGCCCACAGCAACGACCATCCCGGAGATCAACTCCGGATGCAACGCGAACACGGTGAACGGAGGAACGACACCCATGATGTTCAAGAAACTGGCACTCGGCGCGACGGTCGCCGCAAGCGTCCTGACGGCAGGCTTCGCCGCACAGGCGCAGGACGCGATTAACTTCGTGCACAACACCTACCGTACGGGCGCCTTCTCGGGCTCCGGCATCCCGGTCGGCGATGGCACGCGCGATTATTTCACCATGCTCAACAACCGCGATGGCGGCATTGGCGGCGTCCGCATCAACTTCGAGGAGTGCGAAACCGCCTATGACACCCGCCGCTCGGTGGAGTGCTACGAGCAGGGCAAGGCGAAGAACACCATCCTGTACGTGCCGTGGTCCACGGGCGCGACGCTCGCCGCGATCCCGCGCGCGCATATCGACAAGATCCCGATCTTTTCGATGGGCTACGGCCTGTCGGCCTCGGCCGTCGGCGATGTCTTTCCGTGGGTTTTCAACATGCCGATCACCTACTGGGATGGCGCCAACGCCTTCATCCAGCATGTGGCCCAGCAGGAAGGCGGCTTCGACAAACTTCGTGGCAAGACCATCGGCCTGCTGCATCTTGATGCGCCTTTCGGCAAGGAGCCGATTCCAATTCTGGAAGCGCTCGCCAAGCAGCATGGCTTCAACCTGAAGCTCTATCCTGTGGCTCCCGCCGAAATGCAGAACCAGTCCTCGGTCTGGCTGACCATCCGCCGCGACCGTACCGACTGGGTCTACAACCAGGGCTGGGGCGCGATGAATCCGACAGCCGTGCGTGAGGCGGCCCGTGGCGGCTTCCCGGTCAACCGTCTGGTTGGCGTGTGGTGGGCTGGCGGCGACGACGACGCGCGCCCCGCAGGCGACGCAGGCAGGGGCTACCGCGCGCTGAACTGGCACCAGACCGGCGCGAACTTCCCGGTCATCCAGGACATCATCAAGCATGTCGTGGACCGGGGCCAGTCGCTCTCGGCCAAGGAGAAGGTCGGCGAGAACCTCTACAACCGCGGCGTCTATCAGGCGATCATCATCGCTGAGGCGATCAAGAACGCGCAGGCGATCACCGGCAAGAAGGTGATCAACGGCGAAGACATGCGCCGCGGCCTGGAAGCGCTGAACATGACCGAAGCCAAGTGGGCCGCTGCCGGCGCGCCGGGCTTCGCCTCTCCGTTCCGCGTGACCTGCTCGGATCACAACAGCCAGTCTGCAGTCTATGTGATGGAGTGGGACGGCAAGGCCTGGAAGCGCCTTTCGGCTGACATCCAGCCGCAGAAGGAGCAGGTCCGTCCGCTGCTGGAAGAAGCCGCCAAGGCTTTCGCCACGTCGAACGCCGGCTGGCCAGCACGCACGGAAGCCTGCCAGAACAACTCGTGAGTTGAGGGCGTAGGCAGTCGGCAGCGGGCAGTCGTTTCAGGCTGGCCCGCTCCACCGACTGCCTATTGCCGACCGCCTACTGCCGGAGTCCCCATGTCCGCCACAGCCGCTGCCAGCACCCAGCCCGCTACCGACACCGTCCTGTCGGTCAACAACATCGAGGTCATCTATGACCATGTGATCCTGGTGCTGAAGGGCGTGTCGCTGACGGTTCCGCGCGGCGGCATCGTCGCCATCCTCGGCGCGAACGGCGCGGGCAAGACGACCACGTTGAAAGCCATTTCCAACCTGCTCAAGGCCGAGCGCGGTGAAGTCACCAAGGGCTCGATCGAGTTCGAGGGCACGCGCGTCGATACGCTGAGCCCGAATGATCTTGTCAGGCGCGGCTGCATCCAGGTGATGGAGGGCCGGCATTGCTTCGCCCATCTGACCATCGAAGAAAACCTGATGACCGGAGCCTTCACGCGCCGCGACGGCAATGCCGCGATCAAGCGCGATCTTGAGAAGATCTATGACATTTTCCCGCGCCTGAGGCAGCGCCGCACCTCGGTGGCAGGCTACACCTCGGGCGGCGAGCAGCAGATGTGCGCCGTCGGCCGCGCCATGATGTCGAAGCCCAAGATGATCCTGCTCGACGAGCCCTCCATGGGTCTTGCGCCCCAGATCGTGGCCGAAATCTTCGAAATCGTGCAACGCCTCAACCGCGACGAGGGCGTGTCGTTCCTCGTGGCCGAGCAGAACACCAACATGGCGCTGAAATACGCGACCTATGGCTACATCATGGAAACGGGCCGCATTGTCATGGATGGCGAGGCCAAGTCCCTGCGCGAGAACGAGGACGTCAAGGAATTCTACCTCGGCGTGTCGGAAGGCGCGAAGAAATCCTTCCGCGACGTGAAAAGCTACAAGCGCCGCAAGCGCTGGCTAGCGTGAGCAGACGAGCGGTGTCCAGTGTCATGGCCGCCCTTGTGGCGGACATCTCCGTCTGAAACACGCGGCAGCTTTCACGCAGCGATCACCACCACAAGAGCGGTGATGACACCGAGGCCACATGAGCAGCCCGACTGATGACATCCTTGCCCGCTGGTATGCCGCCCTCAAGGCCGGCGACATGGCGGCGTTCCGCGAGGTTGCCGCGCCGGATGTTGTCGTGCGCTGGAACGGCCCTGCGGACCTGGTCCCCTGGGCTGGCGAGCACCATGGTGTGGCGGCCGCGCTGGCCTTTTTCGGCAAGGTCGGCGCTGCGCTTGAGGTGCTGAGCGTGGAGCCGATCGAGCGCTTGATCACGGAAGACAAGGCACTGCTCGTGCTCAAGGGGCACTGGCGGGTGCGCGCGACCGGGCAGGAGCTTCACCTGCGCGCGGCGAACCTGTTCACCTTCAGGGATGGCCGGGTTGCCGCCTATGAGGTGTTTCCCGACAGCGCGGCCTTTGTGCAGGCGCTGCACCCTTGATCATGACAGCCCGGCACGCCAGTTTCGACCCATGCCCATCATCATCGGCCTTGGCGTTCTCGCGCTGCTCCTTCTCATCTTCGGCCCGCAGTTCTGGGTGCAATGGGCGCTCAGGAAGCACAGCATCGAACGCGAAGACCTACCCGGCACGGGTGGTGAACTGGCGCGGCACCTGCTCGACGAGGCAGGACTGGAGAGCGTCGCCATCGAGGAGACCGAGGCCGGGGATCACTATGATCCCGAGACCCGGACAGTGAGGCTGACGCCGGGCTTCCTCAATGGCAAATCCATCGCGGCGGTGGCGGTGGCGACCCACGAGGTCAGCCACGCCATCCAGCATGCCCGCGAGGAGCCGGGCTTCATGCGCCGCATGGCGGTGGTGGGACGGGTGATCTGGATCGACAAGATCGGCACGGTGCTGCTGCTCAGCGCGCCGGTGCTGGCCTTTCTGGTCAAGGCCCCCGTCCTGCTCGCCGTTCAGATTGCGCTCGGGGTCGTGCTGCTGCTTGTCCGGGTCGCGGTGCACCTGGTGACGCTGCCGATTGAGTATGATGCCAGCTTCCGAAAAGCCCTGCCGATCCTCGAGGAAAGGCGCTATTTGTCGGAGGAAGACCTGCCCGCTGCACGTCATGTGCTGAAGGCGGCGGCGTGGACCTATGTCGCGTCCGCGCTTGCGACCTTGCTCGACGTGATGCGCTGGTTCAGGATAATTCGCTTCTAGAACCCGCAAGGGCACAGGGGACTGTCATGGCCGTTCATTTCGATACGCTGGAGACGCGCCCGCCCGAGGCGCGCGAGGCCGAGTTGCTGGGCCGGCTGGAGCAGGTGCTCGCGGCGGCCATGACGGCCCCGGCCTATGCCGAGCGCCTCAAGGGGATCGACCCGCATGACATCAAGTCACGCAGGGCCCTCGCCGGTCTGCCGGTGCTGCGCAAGTCCGATCTGCCGGCGCTGCACAAGGCCGCCCCGCCCTTTGGCGGTTTCGTGCCCGGCAAGCCGGGCGCTTTCGGCCGTCTGTTCACCTCACCGGGACCGATCTTCGAGCCCGAGGCGGCGAAGCCCGATCCCTGGGGAGCGGGCCGGGCCTGCTTTGCGGCTGGCCTGCGCAGCGGCGACGTGGTGCTGAACACCTTCAGCTATCACATGACGCCCGGTGGCTTCATCTTTGACTCAGGCGCGCGCGCCGCTGGTTGCGCCGTGATTCCGGCCGGCCCCGGCGACAGCGAAAAGCAACTCGACCTGATCGCGGCCTTTCAGCCCAAGGCCTATGCCGGCACACCGGATTTCCTCAAGATCCTTGTCGAGGCCGGTCGCGCGGCCGGAAAACCGGTCAGTTTCGACAAGGCCGTTGTCTCCGGCGCCGCCTTTCCGCCCTCGCTGCAGGCCTGGGTCAGGGATGCAGGCATCGACGCCTATCAGGCCTATGCCACCGCCGACATCGGCGTGATCGCCTATGAAACCCCGGCGCGATCCGGCCTGATGATCAACGAGAACATCATCGTGGAAATCGTCACGCCCGGCACAGGCGATCCGGTGGCCGAGGGCGAAGTCGGCGAGATCGTGATCACCAGCCTCGATCCGGCCCATCCGCTGATCCGGCTGGCATTGGGCGATCTGTCTGCCTTCATGCCAGGGCACAGCAGTTGCGGCCGGACCAACATGCGCATCAAGGGCTGGATGGGCCGCGCCGACCAGACCGCCAAGATCAAGGGCATGTTCGTCCGCCCCGAGCAGGTCGCCGAGATTGCCCGCCGCCATCAGCAGATCGCCAAGCTGCGCCTGGTGATCACCCGCGCCAACGAACTGGACGTGATGACCCTGCAGGCCGAGCTCTACGACGAGCCGGCGGGCTTCATCGACGCGCTGACAGCCTCTCTCCAGAGCGTGACAAAGCTCAAGGGCCATGTCGAGCTCGTCCCGCTCGGCGCGCTGCCGAAAGACGGCAAGGTGATCGCGGACGAGCGCCCGGTCGGGTGAGCCGCTTCAGGCCAGTTCGGCCATCGCCGCCCGCACGCCGAGCCGGTTGATCCGCTCGAACGCCGCGCAGATCGCCCCTGACACAGCCTCGTCGGCAGCAAGATCGCCGAAGACTGCGGCAAGGCCGAGCAGCGCCCGCGCGGTTTGGTTGTCGCCTTTGGTGGCAGCGGCAAAGACCGCCGCCATCGGATCACGGATGTCGAGCGCCTCGCCTTTCTCGCCGGACCCGGTCATGAAACGAAGGAAGCCGGCAACGGCGAAGGCCAGGTGGGACCAGGACTGACCAGTAGCGCTGCGCTGCCGCAAGGTGCCAAGCAGCCGCTGCGGCACCTTCTGCGAACCATCCATGGCGATCTGGATCAGCCGGTGCTTCAAGGCCGGATTGCGAAACCGATCGAGCAGGTTTGCGGCATAATCTGACGGCGCCAGCCCTGCCCCGCTCGGCAGGGTCGGGGCGATCTCACCCCACAGGCCTGACAGAAACCGGACGAAGGCCGGGTCTGTGGCGGCGTCGGCGACATAGCTAAGCCCGGCCAGCGTCCCGAGATAGGCGAGGCTCGAATGCGCGCCGTTGAGCATCCTGAGCTTCATAAGCTCGAACGGCGCCACATCGCTGACGAACTGCGCGCCGCCCGCCTCCCAACGCGGACGCCCCAGCGGGAACCGGTCCTCGATCACCCATTGCGTGAAGGGCTCCGTCATCACCGGCCAGGCATCGGCAAGACCGAGCGACGCCGAGACCCGCGCCCGGTCTTCGTCGCTTGTCGCCGGCACGATGCGATCGACCATGGTCGACGGGCAGGACACCTCGCTGGCGACGAAGCGGCCAAAATCGGGATCGATCACTTCCGCCATGCGGGTCAGCACACGGTGCACGGTGCGTCCGTTCGAGGGCAGGTTGTCGCAGCACAGCACCGTGAACGGCGCAACTCCGGCCATGCGCCGGCGCCTCAGCGCGGCGATGATATAGCCGGGCGCGGAGCGCGGCGCCTCCGGATGGGCGAGATCGTGCACGATGTCGGGATGGCGCTCGTCGAGCGTTCCCGTCGCCGGGTCATGGCAGTAGCCCTTTTCGGTGACGGTCAGCGACACGATCCGGATGGCGGGATCGGCCATCGCGGCGACCAGCCGCCCTGGATCCTCGGGGCCGACCAGCACGTCCCGGATCACGCCGATGACCTGAAGGCGCTCGCCGGAGGCGTCGCGTACCGCCAGCGTGTAGAGCCCGTCCTGCGGCATCAGCGCGTCCCGTGTGTCCGGGCTGCGCAGGCTGGCCGCGATGATTCCCCAATCCCCGCCGCCCGCCAAAACGGCGGCCTCAGTCACAGCCGCCTGATGGGCGCGGTGAAACGCACCAATGCCCAGATGCACGATCCCCGGTTTGGCAGCCAGCGCACGCGCGTCCGGGCGCACGACCCCGACCGGCAATGCCTCGATGCTGGCAAGGCCCAGACGCTTCATTTGAACACGCCAGGCAGCCAAAGCGAGAAGGCCGGCACATAGGTGACCAGCAGCAGCACGGCGAGGCTTGCCCCATAGAAGGGCCAGATCGTGCGCATGCTTTCGCTGATCGAGACCTTGCCGATGGCGCAGGCGACGAACTGCACCGAGCCGACCGGCGGCGTGTTCAGCCCGATGCCGGCGTTCAGGATCAGGATGACGCCGAAATGCACGGGATCGACCCCGATCGCCTTGACCACCGGCAGGAAGATCGGCGTGCAGATGATGATCATCGGCGCCATGTCCATGAAGGTGCCCAGAACCAGCAGGATCACGTTGATCAGCAGCAGGATCATGATGGGATTGTCGGAGATCGAGTTCATCATGTTGATCGTCGCCGTCGGCACCTGCAGGAAGGCCATCAGCCAACCGAAGGAACTGGCCGCGCCGATGACGAGGAGCACCATCGCCGTGGTCCTGACGGCGCCGAGCGTCGCCTGCACGAAGGCCTCGAAATTGAGTTCGCGGTAGACGAACACGGTCACGAGGAGCGCATAGACAACGGCCACGCACGAACTCTCGGTCGCGGTGAAAACGCCTGACCTGACGCCGCCGAAGATGATGCCGATCAGCAGGATGCCCGGAAGCGCCGCAACGAAAAAGCGGGCCACGGCGAGGAAGCCGGGGAACACTTCCGCAGGGTACCCGCGCTTCACGGCCACGGCCCACGCGGCGATCATGAGGGACCCGCACAGCATCAAGCCCGGGATGACCCCGGCCGTGAACAGGTCGGCGATCGAGATCGTTCCGCCTGCCGACAGCGAATAGATGATCATGTTGTGGGATGGCGGGATCAGCAGTGCGATGATCGCCGCATTGGCGGTGACGTTGACCGCGTAATCCGGAGCATAGCCGCGCTTGACCATCTGCGGGATCATGATGCCGCCGACCGCCGACGCGTCGGCAACCGCCGAGCCGGAAATGCCGCCGAACAGGGTGCAGGTGATGACGTTGACCTGGCCCAGACCGCCGCGCAGGTGGCCGACCAGCGACGAGGCGAACTGGATCAGGCGGTCGGCGATGCCGCCCCGGATCATCAGGTCACCCGAATAGATGAAGAACGGGATCGCCAGCATGGCGAAGGCGTTCATCCCGGTCGACAATTGCTGGAAGACGACCACGGGCGGAATTCCCATGTAAAGCACGGTCGCCAGCGAGGAGAGGCCGAGACAGAACGCCACCGGCACGCCCATGAGCAGGAGCAGGGTGAAGGAGGCAAAGAGGATGGTGATCTCCATGGCTCAGGCCTCCCCGGCGTGGCCGGACGCGCGCAGCGGCATCGGCACGGGCTTCTGGCTGGTGAGAAACAGCAGAAGTTTCTCGATTGAAAACAGGGTGATCAGCACGCCGCCGGCGACGATCGGCACATAGTCCCAGCCTTTTGAAATGCCGATCATCGGCAGCCGGTCGCTCCAGACCTTGGCGGCCAGTTCCGTGCCGTACCAGACCATGGCGATGCCGAAGATCGTGACCAGAACCTCATTGGTGATCACCAGCGCCGATTTCCACGCTCCCCGCGCGTAATGCAGGCCGATGTCGAACCCCATATGGTCCAGTTCGCGCACCCCGACCGAGCCTCCGAGGAGGATGAACCAGAGCATCAGGAACAGGGAGACGGGCTCGCCCCAGGTTGGCGTCGCATTGAGCACATAGCGGCCGAACACGGTCCAGGCGACGATGACCGTCATGGCGATCAGCCCAACGCCGGCGGCAAGCAACGAGACGAGACTGAGCCGGGCCGCAAGCCACGACAGAAGCCGGACGAAACCGGTCATGGAACACTCCTCGGCGCAACGCCGGTCAGGGGAAACGGCAGCCCCGGAGCCGGGGCTGCCTTGGCAAATGTTCAGATCACTTCACGGCCTGAATGCGGGCCACAAGATCCTTGAGGGCAGGATCGGTGACGAAACGGTCGTAGACAGGCTTCATCGCATCGATGAAGGGCTGCTTCTCGAGCGTGTTGATCACAGCGCCGCCGGCCCGCACCTTGGCCTCGGAGGCCTTCTCGCGCGCATCCCAGAGCTCGCGCATCTTGGCGACGGACTCCTTTGCCGCGGCGCGGACGATCGCCTGGTCGGCGGCCGAGAGCCTGTCGAAGCTGCGCTTGGACATGACCAGCACTTCGGGCGACAGCGAGTGCTCGGTCATCGAATAGAACTTCGAGACCTCGAAATGCTTGGTCGATTCGAACGAAGGCCAGTTGTTCTCCGCGCCGTCGATCACGCCGGTCTGGAGAGCCGAGTAGACTTCGCCGAAGGCCATCGGGGTGGCGTTGGCGCCGAGCGCGGACACGAGCGCGACGAACATGTCCGACTGCTGCACGCGAATCTTCATCCCGCGCATATCGGCGGGCGTGTTGATCGGGCGCTTGGAGTTGTAGAACGAGCGCGAGCCGGAATCGTAGAAGGCGAGGCCGACGAGATCGTGCTTCTCGAATTCCTTGAGGATGCTGTCGCCGATCGGGCCATCCATGACCGTGCGCATGTGCGCGACCGACCGGAAGATGAAGGGCAGCGAGGGCACATTGGTGGCCGGGATCAGGTTGTTGAACGGGGCCATGTTGATGCGGTTGATGTCGATCACGCCAAAGCGCGTCTGCTCGATCGTGTCCTTCTCGTTGCCGAGCTGGCCGGAATGGAAAACCTGGATCTTCAGCCGGCCATTGGTGCGCTGCTCCATCAGCGTGCCCATATGCCGCACGGCCTCGACGGTCGGGTAGTCGGTGGGATGAATGTCGGTCGAGCGCAGGGTCTGGGCGCTGGCCGAGGCGGTGCCGATGGCGAGGGCCGCAGCCGCCGCGATCAGGGAAAACAGGCGTCGTGTCGTCATGGTGTTTCCTCTCCTTGTGGTCCCCCTGTCGGGGGTTGGGCTTTGCCCCGGCTCTGGTCCGGGCGTCGTTGGTGTCAGATGAAATCTTCCCGCATGGGCGTGAAGCTGTCCACGAGCCGGCCGGCTTCCACGGCGACGACGCCGTGGAGCACCATGGTCGGCACGAAGAAGGTGTCGCCGGCGACGAGCCGGCGCGTTTCACCCCCGATGGTGACGTCGAACACGCCGCTCTCCACGAGCGTGCACTGCAGATGGGGGTGGTTGTGTTCCGCTCCGATCGCGCCCGCCTCGAAGGCGACATGCACGATCATGATGCCGTCCGCATGGGACAATATCTTCCGGCGCACGCCATCGCCGACGACCTGCCAGGGAACGTCGGCGGAAGCGACAAAGGGTGCGCCCTTGGTGTTTGCAGCCTGTGCCATCCGCATCACCTCGCCAGCCAGCCGCCATCGACCGGAAGGATCGCGCCGTGGACATAGCGCGCCGCCGGACTGGCGAGAAACACGGCCGCGCCGCCGATATCGTCGGGCGCGCCCCAGCCTGCGGCGGGGATGCGCGCCAGGATCGCCGAGGAGCGGTCCGGGTCGGCGCGCAGCGCCTCGGTGTTGTTGCTGACGATGTAGCCAGGCGCGATGGCGTTGACGTTGATTCCCTTCGCGGCCCATTCGCAGGCCAGCAGCCTCGTAATGCCGGCCACGCCACCCTTGCTCGCCGTGTAGGACGCAACGCGGATGCCGCCCTGGAAGGACAGCATCGAGGCGATGTTGATGATCTTCCCAGGCCGCTTCGCCTCGAGCGCCTGACGCGCGAAGGCCTGGGCCAGGAAGAACGCCGCTTTCAGGTTGACGTCCATCACGTCATCCCAGTCCTGCTCGGTGAAGTCGAGCGCATCCGCCCGCCGGATGATGCCCGCATTGTTGACGAGGATGTCCAGCGGGCCAAAGCGCGCCACGGCGTCACTGATCAACTGCGCACGCGCTGCGCTGTCCGCGAGATCGCAGCGGATCGCATGGCAGGCGCCGCCCGCCGCCATGATCAATGCTGCCGTTTCGTCCATCGGCGATCGGCCGACCGCGAGCACTTCCGCGCCCGCGCCGGCCAGAGCGACCGCAATGCCCTGCCCGATGCCGGTGTTGGCGCCGGTGACGAGGGCTCTCGCTCCGGCGAGGCTGAACGGCGACGCCGCCTGCGTCATCGCAGCATCTCCATCGGTGCCGGGTCCATGTCGGTGTACTCGACATTGTCGCCGCCCATGCCCCAGATGAAGCTGTAGTTTGAAGTGCCGCAGCCGCTGTGGATCGACCAGTTCGGCGACAGGATGGCCTGCTCGTTGGCGACCACCAGATGGCGTGTCTCCGCCGGCTCGCCCATCAGGTGCAAGACCCGGGCGGTGGGGGCCAGATCGAAGTACAGATAGGCTTCCGAGCGCCGGTCATGGGTATGGGCCGGCATGGTGTTCCAGACGGCTCCGGGCGCCAGCATGGTCAGCCCCATCACGAGCTGGTTCGTGCCGCACATATCCGGCATCAGATATTGGCAGATGGTGCGCGTGTTGGCTGTCTCGGCCGCGCCCATCTGGAGCTTGCGGGCGTCCGCATGCGTGATCCTCTGGTTCTTGGCGGGACGATGGGCCGGCGTGCTGAGGAGATAGAAGCGAGCGGGCTTCGACGGCTCCTTGCTGGTGAAGTGGACATCATGGCTGCCGACGCCGACATAGAGCGCATCGAGCCGGCCCATGTCATAGGCGGTGCCGTCGACCGTGACGCGTCCAGGGCCGCCGATGTTGAACACGCCAAGTTCGCGGCGGGCGAGGAAGAACGGCGTCCCCGTTGGCCGGTAGGCCGGCAGCGCGATGTCCGCCATCACCGGCACGACGCCGCCGACGATCATGCGCTCGTAATGGCTGTAGGTCAGATGGATCGAGCCGGTGGAAAACAGCGACTCGATCAGGAAATCGCGGCGCAACGCAGCGGTGTCATAGTGCCTGACGTCGCGCGGATGGGCCGCCTGCCTCATGTCGATGGGCATCATAGCCTGTACGCCTTTTCTGCAAGTCGGATGGCAAGGTCGATGGCGATGTCGTGCGCGTCATCCTCGGAAAGCCGGTGTTCGGCCACAAGGCGGCTGAGAAAGGCGCAATCGCAGCGGCGCGCCATGTCGTGGCGTGCCGGAATCGAGAGATAGGCGCGCGTGTCGTCGTTGAACCCGACGGTGTTGGCGAAACCGGCCGTCTCCGTGGTCAGTTCGCGGAAGCGGCGCATGCCTTCCGGCGCATCGAAGAACCACCAGGCTGGGCCGAGCTTCAGCGCCGGATAGACCCCGGCCAGCGGAGCCAGTTCGCGGCTGTAGGCCGTCTCGTCGAGCGTGAACAGGATGATGGTGAGTCCGGCCTCATGGCCGACAGCGTCGAGCAGCGGCTTGAGCGCACGGACGTAATCAGTCGGCGTCGGAATGTCCGCTCCCTTGTCGCGCCCGAAGCGGCGGAACAGCATGTCGCTGTGGTTGCGGAACGAGCCGGGGTGAAGCTGCAGCACAAGACCGTCATCGAGGCTCATGCGCGCGAACTCGGTGATCATCTGCCCGCGGAAGGCGTCGCACTCCGCCGGGGTCGGCGTGCCGGTCGTGACTGTGGCGAACAACGCCTCGGCCTCGGCCCTGGACAGGTTCATTGTCCGGGCGGTGGCGTGGCCATGGTCGGAAGCGGTCGCGCCGCGCGCGATGAAGTGGGCGCGGCGCTTGCGGTGAGCCGCCAGATAGCCCGACCAGCTTGACGTGTCCTCGCCTGTCAGCGCGCCAAGCGCCGCCACATTGGCGCGGAAGCCGTCGAACTCCGGGTCGACAACTGCGTCCGGCCGGTAGCATGGCAGCACGCGCCCCGCCCATCCGGAAGCACGGATGGTGTCGTGATGGGCAAGGTCGTCGAGCGCGCCGTCGGTCGTCGAGATCGCCTTGATCCTGAACCGCTCATACAGCGCCCTCGGGCGCAGGGCCGGCGTCGCGAGAGCCCCGGCGATCACATCGTAGAGACGGTCGGCATTGCCCGGGGCAAGGACCTCGGTCACGCCAAAGATGTCCTCCAGAGCATGCTCGAACCACATCTTCGTCGGCGTGCCGCGAAACAGATGCCAGTGCGCCGCGAAACGGCGCCAGATCGCGCGTGGATCGGTTTCGACGGGCCCGCCATCGGCGCGCGGCACGCCCAGCTGCTCGAGCGCCACACCCTGCGAATACAGCATGCGAAACACATAGTGGTCGGGCTTGACGAACAGGGCGGCGGGGTCGGGGAAGGCCTCATTGAGGGCATACCAGGCCGGGTCGGTGTGACCGTGCGGGCTGACGATCGGCAGGTCGCGCACCGCCGCATACAGCCGCCGTGCGATGCCGCGCTGCGTTTCATCGGCCGGAAAGAGCCTGTCCGGATGAAGGGCCATCGTCCGCCTTGTCCTCGCCTGTGATGCGTTCCTGCCGTGACGGGCTCTGGAGGCCCGATCTCTTGATCTTGTTTGTATTCTAATATACTAGTATGTCAATTGCCATGCTATGAGCAAGCCTTGAATCACAGCGGCAGAGCGGGGGATAATGGCCATCGCGCGCCAGAAGCCGGCATCCGACGACGCGCCTCCGGACCGGGAGCGGCGCCCGCTGGCGCGCGGCGTCCCGGCCCATCCCGGGCTGGGGCAGCAGCGCGCCACCGCTGCGACAGCCATCATGGCCACGTTGCGCCGCTCCATTCTCGATCTGTCGCTGCCCCCTGGTGCACCGCTGATCGAGAAGCTGCTGACGGAACAGTTCGGCGTCAGCCGCACGCCCGTCCGTGAAGCGCTGATCCGTCTCTCGGAGGAAGGGCTGGTGGAGATTTTCCCGCAGTCCGGAACGATCGTTGGCCGCATCCCGGTCGATGCGCTCCCGGAGGCCGTTGTCGTGCGGCAGGCTCTCGAAGCGGCGGCCGTGTCGCTCACCGTCGCGAAGGCCTCGGATGAGGATCTGGACCGTCTCGACGCGGTGATCGCCCGCCAGTATGCGATGGCCTCCATTGATGACCGCACGGGCTTCCACGCGGCTGACGAGGCGTTTCACGAAACCCTGGCCGAAGTCAGCGGTCATCGCGGCCTCTGGCGTGTCGTGCAGGCGGCGAAGGCCCAGATCGACCGTTGCCGCTTGCTCACCCTGCCCATTCCGGGCCGAATGCTGATGGCCATCGGCGAACATCGCGAGGTCATGCAGGCCCTGAGGGCGCGCGACGAGACGATGGCGCTCGCCGCGATGAAGCGCCATCTCTCCGCGCTGGTCCCGGATGTCGCGAAGATGCGCCAGGACTATCCCGGCTATTTCATATGAGGAAAATCCCATGCTGATTCAGGGCTGGCGCTGGTTCGGACCCAAAGATCCGGTGTCGCTTGACGACATCCGGCAAGCCGGGGCGCGCGAGATCGTCAGCGCGCTGCATGATGTGTCGATCGGCGAAGCCTGGACGCGCAGCGCGGTGGCCGAGCGCAAGGCCCTGATCGAGACCGCACCGGCAGGCCGCACGCCGCTCGCCTGGACCGTGGTCGAGAGCATTCCGATCCCGGACGACGTCAAACGCCTCGGCGCGCGCGCGACGCGCTCGATCGATGCCTGGGTGGAAAGCCTGAAGGCCGTCGCCGCCAACGACATCAAGATCATCTGCTACAATTTCATGCCGGTCGTGGATTGGGCGCGCACCGATCTCGACTGGCCGCTGCCGACGGGCGCCACGGCGCTGCGCTTCGACAACGACCGCTTCGCCGCCTTCGAGCTGCACATCCTCGAACGGCCCGGCGCAGAGAATGATTTCGACGCCGGCACCCGCGCCAGGGCCCGCGCGCTCCATGAAGCCATGGGCCCCGACGACATCGCCTACCTGATCAAGGTGATCGCCTCCGCCCTGCCCGGCTCGACGACGGAACCGTTGACGATTCCGGCCTTCCGTGAACGACTGGCGCTGTATCGCGGCATCGGCGCCGCCCAGCTCCGCCAGCACCTGATCGAGTTTCTCGGCATCGTCACGCCCGTGGCCGAAAGCCTTGGCGTTCGCTTGACCCTTCACCCGGACGATCCGCCGCGCCCGTTGTTCGGCCTGCCGCGCGTGGCGTCGACGGCAGCTGACTACCAGGCCCTGTTTGACGCCGTGCCCAGCCCCGCCAACGGCATGTGCTTCTGCACCGGTTCGCTCGGTGTGAGACCGGACAATGACCTGCCGGCCATGGCGGCGCATTTCGGCCCTCGCGTCGGCTTTGCCCATCTGCGCGCGACGAAACGCGACACGGATGGGCTGTCTTTCCATGAGGCCGACCATCTCGACGGCGATGTCGACATGGTCGCGGTGCTGGCGGCGCTTCTGAAGGAGAACCGGCAGCGACCGGTGACAGACAAGATCGTGATGCGCCCCGACCACGGCCACCGCATGCTCGACGATCTCGGCAAGACGGTGACGCCGGGCTACACCGGCATCGGACGACTGAAGGGGCTGGCGGAACTGCGCGGCGTCATGACCGCGCTGGAGCATCGATTGTAGGCCGCTCGGGCATTGTCCCTTCACAGTCAGGCAGCGAGCTTCTACATAGGGGAGGCGGGGCTGCCCGGTTCGTCAGGGAAATGTATCCCCGGGCCCTTATTGATCCGTCCGGGAGCTGTTCCTGACCTGGTCCGTGGACCAGGACAAACGGCGCCCACCTACATTGTAGGTGTCCCGGGATCGAAAACCCAACGGCCATGGTGGCTCCGCACTGTTCCGTCTGCCCGAGGCTTCTTTCATGACCCTTGTTGCGCTGAAGGCTGGGCTGCGCAGCGAGGCAGCGAAACGCCGTGACGCGCTCGAGATCGACGACCGGCTCGAATGGGACCAGCAGCTCACCGAGAACCTGCTGGCCTCCGGGCTGCTGGACGGGTTCGGCGGCACGCTGGCGGCCTACTGGCCGATGCGCTCCGAGGCCGACCCCAGGCCGCTGATGGTGGCGCTGAAGGAGCGTGGCATCGCGCTGGCCCTGCCCGCGATGGTCCGGCGCGCAGACGGCGATGGCCGCGAGATCGCCTTCCGGAGCTGGACCCCCTGGGAGCCGATCATGCCGGGCGGCTTTGGCACGCTGATCCCCCTTGAAAGCGCGCCTGTCGTCCAGCCCACGGCCCTGATCGTGCCGCTTCTGGCCTTTGACCGGCGCTGCCACCGCCTCGGCTATGGCAAGGGCCACTATGACCGGGCCATCGCCACGCTCACGGCGCAAGGCCCGCTCCTCGCCATCGGCCTTGCCTATGCCGCGCAGGAGATCGCCGAGGTGCCGGCTGAGCCGCATGACCAGAGCCTCTACGCCGTCGCAACCGAGCGCGGCATCACGATTCCGGATCGCCGCAAGAGCTGACGCGTTGACCTTTGCGCGTTTTCCGGCACAAGTCGGAACTCCACGCCGCGCACAATGTCGAGCATCATGCGTCTGTTGTTTCTGGGTGATGTCGTCGGGCGCGCGGGCAGGGTCGCCGTGTCCGAACGGCTGCCGCATCTGCGCCAGCGCTGGGGCCTCGACTGCGTGGTGGTCAATGGCGAGAATGCCGCCGGCGGCTTCGGCATCACCGAAGCCATCTGCCAGGAAATCATCGACGCGGGCGCCGACGCGGTCACGCTGGGCAACCATGCCTGGGACCAGCGCGAGGCGCTGGTCTTCATCGAACGCCAGCACAGGCTGGTGCGGCCCGCCAATTACCCGCCGGGCACGCCGGGGCGGGGCGCCGCCATGGTGGAGACGGCGAAAGGCCAGCGCGTGCTGGTGATCAACGTCATGGGGCGGATCGAGATGGAGCCGCTCGACGACCCCTTCCGCGCCGTCGAGGAGGCCATCGCCCAGGCCCCGCTGCGCGAGGTTGTCGATGCCATCGTGCTCGACATCCATGCCGAGGCGACCTCCGAGAAGCAGGCCTTCGGCTGGAATTTCGACGGTCGCGTTTCGCTTACCGTCGGCACCCACACCCATGTGCCGACCGCGGACACCCGCATCCTGCCGGGCGGCAGCGCCTTCCAGACCGATGCCGGCATGTGCGGCGACTATCAGTCTGTCATCGGCTTTGACCGGCACGAGCCGATCCGGCGCATGATCCAGAAGACCCCGCTGCAGCGCTGGGAGACTGCGGGCGGCGACGGCACCCTCTGCGGTGTGGCCGTGGAGATCGATGACCGCAGCGGGCTGGCGCTCCATGTCTCGCCGGTCCGGATAGGGCCCCATCTCGTCGAACAGAAGCCGGCCTTCTGGGAGACCTGAGCATGAGTGGCGAACCGCCGGCCGAGCACCCGGTCTTGCACAGCGACCCCGCCTTCGAGCATGCCCGCGCCAGCGATATCCTGCGCGCCATCGCCGACAATGCGACCGGCGAGGCGGTGACGGTCCGCCAGATGATGGATGCCTTCGGCGAGCGCGGCTACGGGCTGCTGATGATCCTGTTCAGCCTGCCGAACCTCGTGCCCTCGCCCGGCATTGGCGAAATCTTCGGCATCCCGCTCTTTCTCATCGGCTACCAGATGCTGGTCGGGCGCCCGACACCCTGGCTGCCCCCCGCCATCGAACGTCGCGGCATACGGCGGACAACGCTGGTCCGCATCGTGAACGCGGTGGAACCGCGCCTGCGCCGGATTGAGGCGATCCTGAAGCCGCGCCTGACAGTCCTGTTCTCGAACCGGATGGACCGCGCTGTCGGACTGTTTACCCTGCTATGCTCGATCTCGATCATCATCCCATTTCCCGGAACGAATTTTCCGGTGGCGATTGCGACGGTCCTGATCGCGCTTGCGGTCATGGCAGAAGATGGGGTCGTTCTGATCATCGGAGCAACCATCGCTGCCGCCGGATTGACCTACACCTTCGTTGTTGTCGGCGGCATTGCCTGGCTGGGCATTCTGGCCCTCACGAAGATGGTTGTCGCCTAGAACGTGTCACCACCCCTGCCTGCCTGCTTCTCAAGCGCGAAAGCTTTGTGATAAGCCGGGCCAAATCGATTTCGGGCAGTTCGCAGCGCCGGTTTCTGGCGACGGACACCTTTTGACAGGACGGAGGCTCAGGTGGCCGGGCATTCACAGTTCAAGAACATCATGCACCGCAAGGGCAAGCAGGACGCGATGCGCTCCAAGCTCTTCGGCAAGCTGGCGCGCGAAATCACCGTGGCGGCCAAGCTCGGTCTGCCGGACCCGGCCATGAACCCGCGCCTGCGTATGGCCGTGATCGCCGCACGCGCCGAGAACATGCCCAAGGACAACATCGAGCGGGCCATCAAGAAGGCCGCGGGCAATGACGGCGAAACCTATGACGAAGTGCGTTACGAGGGTCGCGGCCCGGGCGGCGTCATGATGATCGTCGAGGCTCTGACCGACAACCGAAACCGCACCGGCGCCAATGTGCGCTCCTATTTCACCAAGGCGGGCGGCGAACTTGGTGCAACCGGTTCGGCCACTTTCATGTTCGACCGGGTCGGCGAGATCGCCTATCCCGCCACGGTCGGCGACGCCGACAAAGTGATGGAGGCGGCCATTGAGGCCGGCGCCGATGACGTGCAGTCGGATGAGAACGGCCACACCATCACCTGCGCCTTCTCGGACCTGTCCGAGGTGTCGAAAGCGCTGGAAGCCATCCTGGGGCCACCGAACACGGCCAAGGCGGTGTGGAAGCCGCAGAACATGGTGATGCTCGACGAGGACAAGGCGCAATCGATGCTGAAGCTGCTCGACACCATGGAGAATGATGACGACGTGCAGAACATCTTCTCCAACTTCGAGGTGTCCGACGAGGTGATGGCCCGGTTGACCACCTGATCAGCCCCGGCCCAGCACGCCGTCCCAGAGCGGCAGGCTGATCAGCGCTGACAGCATGATCACGGCATAGGCGATGCGGCGGAATGTCCGCTCGCTGGCGAGGCCATAGCTCTTCGTTCCGATCAGCACGCCGGTCCCGTAGGGCACAAGCAGCGGCAGCGCCACCGTCAGCGAGGCCCAGGTCAGGATGCCGTTCCAGCTCAACAGGATCGCCGAGATCACTGTGGCGCAGGCGAAGTAGGTCACCAGATCATGCCGCATCTGCTCGGCTGACTTGTTCTGGGCGCTGAGCCAGAAGATCGCGAGCGGCATGCCGCCCAGTTGCGCAAGGCCGGCGCCGAGCCCGGACAGGCCGCCGACGCCAAGCGACAAGGGTACGCCCGGCCGCCCTTTCCAGCGCCACCCCGTGACCATGGCGATGACGGCCGCCAGGATCAGGCCGGCGATCAGCCAGCGCATCGCCAGTTGCGGCACGGACAAGAGCAGCCAGATGCCCACCGGCAGCAGCAGCGTGGCGCCGATCAGCAGCGGAATGACCTCGCGCCATTGCGCCTTTCGCAGCGACCGGGCCGCCAGCGGCAGCGCGAAGGGCGCGTCAAGCGCCCAGATCAGTGCGGATGCCAACGGCAGCGGCACGACAAGCCCGGCGATCGGCATGAAGATCATGGCAAAGCCGAAGCCGGTGAAGCCACGCACCAAGCCGCCGAGGAACGCGGCACCCGCCAGCACGGCCAGCGCCGCATCGAACCGAATGGCGCCGGCGATTGCTTCGAACAGTGTCATTTTATGTGCATGCCTGCGCAAAGCAGGCGACGCAAGCCGGACCGCCCTTCTAGAACTGGACCATGGCCAAACCGATTCGCATCCTCGGGATTGACCCCGGCCTGCGCAAGACGGGCTGGGGACTCATCGTGCAGGAGGGCACCCGGCTCTCGTTCGTGGCCTGCGGCACCGTGCTGAGCAGCGACAAGCTGTCGACGGCGGAGCGCCTGCGCCAGCTCCATGACGGCCTGAGCCAGGTTCTGACCGAGCATGAGCCCGACGAGGTGGCTGTCGAGGAGACTTTCGTCAACAAGGATGCGCAGGCGACCCTGAAGCTTGGCCATGCCCGCGGCGTGGCCTTGCTGGTGCCGGCATTGGCAGGGCTTGAAGTGGCGGAATATGCGGCCAATCTGGTCAAGAAAACCGTGGTCGGCACCGGACATGCCGACAAGCGACAGGTCTCGGCCATGGTCAAGATTCTGCTGCCAAAATCAGATGCAAAGACAGAAGATGCCGCAGACGCCCTTGCAATAGCCATCACGCACGCCCAGCACCGGGGGCACCTTGCACGATTGCAGCGCAGCTTACCGTGACGCGGTCAGGTATAACATTCAAAGTCCCGGCAGTTCATATTGGGTGATTTCATGATCGGCAGGCTCAAGGGCACTATCGATGTCTACGGCGAGGACTATGTCATCGTCGACGTTCACGGTGTGGGCTACGTGGTGTTCTGCTCATCCAGAACACTGCAGGCGCTGCCCCAGGCGGGCGAAGCGGCCTCGCTCTGGATCGAAACCCAGGTCCGCGAGGACGCAATCCGGTTGTTCGGCTTCAGGAGCGAAGCGGAGCAGAACTGGTTCAGAGTGTTGCAGAGCGTTCAGGGCGTCGGCGCGAAAGTGGCCCTCGCTCTCCAGTCGATCTTCGATCCCGGCGACCTGGCCACGGCCATCGCGACCGGTGACAAGGCGCAGATTGCACGCGCGAACGGCGTTGGCCCCAAGCTCGCGCAACGCATCTGCGCTGAACTGAAGGATAAGGCGCCCGCATTCGGGATGGTCGATCCTGGTCTGGCGCAGCTGTCCGGAGCGCTCGACGCGAAGGCGGCGCCGCGCCCGGTCAGCGATGCGGTCTCCGCGCTGGTCAATCTGGGATATCCTCAGGCACAGGCCCAATCGGCCATCGCCGCAGCCATGAAGGCGCTCGGAGACGGCGCGGAAGCCGGACAGTTGATCCGGCAAGGGTTGAAGGAGCTGGCGAAATGAACGCCCAGCCCAGACCGGCAATCACCGCCGGGCCATCTGCCGACCATGATACTGCCCGCCAGATGGGCATCGGCCAGCGGGACGATGACGCCGTTGCGATCGCGGGCCGCGCACCGGACGACCGAATTGACCTTGCTGTCGGCGGGGACGGCGGACGCGCGCATCGCCTGCCGTGAGATGCTCGAGCTGGACATGGACCTCTAGCCCGCTCAGGCCTCGCTTGCGCAAGGCTGCAATTCGGGCCAAACAGCGCTGATGAGCGACAACAAACGCCCCGGCCTGCTCAACTCCGCCAAGCGCGAGGATGACATCGACCAGTCGATCCGTCCGCTCCAGCTCGGCGAATTCATCGGCCAGCAGCAAGCGCAGGACAACCTCAAGGTCTTCATCCAGGCGGCGAAAACGCGCGGCGACGCCCTCGACCACGTGCTGTTCGTCGGCCCGCCCGGCCTTGGCAAAACGACGCTGGCGCAAATCGTGGCCCGCGAGATGGGCGTCAATTTCCGCTCCACCTCCGGCCCGGTCATCGCCAAGGCGGGCGATCTGGCGGCTCAACTCACCAATCTCGAAGAACGCGACGTGCTCTTCATCGATGAGATCCACCGCCTCAACCCGGCGGTGGAGGAAATCCTCTATCCGGCGATGGAGGACTACCAGCTTGACCTCATCATCGGCGAAGGCCCCTCTGCCCGGTCGGTGAAGATCGACCTGCCGAAATTCACGCTGGTCGGGGCGACCACACGCGCCGGGCTTCTGACCACGCCGCTGCGCGACCGCTTCGGCATTCCGATCCGCCTCAACTTCTACTCGGTGGAGGAGCTGGAGAAGATCGTGGCGCGTGGCGCACGCGTGATGGGCATCGGCATGAGCGAGGACGGAGCCAACGAGCTGGCGAAGCGCTCGCGCGGCACGCCCCGCATCGCCGGGCGGCTGCTGCGTCGCGTCCGCGACTTCGCCATCGTCGACGGCGCCGAGAAGATCACCCGTCCGGTCGCTGACAAGGCCCTGCGCCTGCTCGACGTCGATGCCATCGGCCTTGACGTGATGGACCGGCGCTACCTGCTGATGGTCGCGGAGAAGTTCGCCGGCGGTCCCGTCGGCATCGAGACCATCGCCGCGGCGCTGTCCGAACCCCGCGACGCCATCGAGGACATCATCGAACCCTTCCTGCTGCAGCAGGGCTTCCTGCAGCGCACCCCGCGCGGGCGGCTGCTCACCGTCGCCGCCTTCCGGCATCTGGGGCTGCCCGAGCCCCGACGCGAAAGCGCGCAGTTCGGGCTGTTCGGGGACGAGGGGGAGCCTTGACCCCCCACCTCCTCCCCATCCGCGTCTACTACGAGGACACCGACTTCTCCGGGGTGGTCTACCATGCCTCCTATCTGCGCTTTCTTGAACGCGGGCGCACGGAGCTGATCCGCTCCCTCGGTGTGGAGCAGCGCGAACTGTTTGACGGCGACGTGCCGCTGGCCTTCGCCGTCCGCAGCATGGGCATCGACTGGCTGAAGCCCGCCCTCATGGATGACGAACTGGTCGTCGAGACCAGGCCGACCATCGCCCGCGGCGCGACGATGGAACTCAGCCAGCGCGTGCTGCGCAGCGGGGAGGTGCTCGTGACGGCCGAGGTAAAGGTCGCATGCGTCGGCGGCGGCAAGGCGCGGCGCATTCCCGAGGCCCTGCGCAAGCGGCTCAGGCTCGACGCGGCATGAGCGCGCGATGGGGCTGAAGCCGGGTTCGAACACCCTTTCCCTGAGCGAGGCGCGGCGCATTGCGCTGGCCGCGCAGGGTTTCGGGAAGCCCCGCGGGCGCGAACCTTCGAGCCGGCAGGAGCTGGCAAGGCTGGTACAGCGCTTGGGTGTGCTTCAGATCGACAGCGTCAACATCATCGCACGCGCCCACACCCTGCCGGGCTTCTCGCGGCTGGGAGCCTATGCCACCGCCGATCTTGACGCGCTCGCCTACGACGGACGGCGACGCAAGCTGTTCGAATACTGGGGCCATGAGGCGTCCTATCTGCCGGTGGAGATGCAGCCGCTGTTCCGCTGGCGCATGGCGCGGGCGGCGGCCGGAACCGGGATCTATGGCGGCCTTGCCCGATTCGGACGCGAGAGGGCCGGGTTCATCGAAGCGGTCCGGCGCGAAGTTGCGGCGCGAGGTCAGATCGCCGCCTCCGAGCTGTCCGTCCACCGCAAGGGCGAGGGCGGCTGGTGGGGCTGGTCCGAGGGCAAGATGGCGCTCGAATGGCTGTTCTGGGCCGGAGAGATAACCACCGCGACCCGGCGCGGTGCGTTCGAGCGCATCTACGACCTGACCGAGCGCGTGTTGCCGAAGCCGGTGCTGGCGGCCCCGACGCCGCCGGAAGCCGACGCCCAGCGCGAACTGATGCGCATCTCGGCGGCGGCCCACGGCGTCGGAACGGAGCCATGCCTGCGAGACTATTTCCGCCTCGATCCAGCGGACAGCAAGGCCAGGGTCGCCGAACTGGTCGAGACCGGCGAACTTCTGCCCGTGGCCGTCCAAGGCTGGGCCAGACCAGCCTATCTCTGGCATCAGGCGCGGGCCCCGCGCCGCATCGAGGCGCAGGCGCTGTTGGCGCCGTTCGATCCGCTGATCTGGCAGCGCGAGCGGACCGAGGCGCTCTTCGGCGCCCGCATCAGGCTGGAAATCTACACGCCTGCGGCGAAGCGGACCCATGGCTACTATGTCCTGCCCTTCATGCTCGGCGAACGGGTGATGGCGCGGGTCGACCTGAAGGCCGACCGCCAGGCGGGCGTCCTGCTGGTGCTGGCGACCCACAGCGAGCCGGACAGCGATACAGGCCAGACGCTGGAGCCGCTGGCTGCGGAGCTGCGGCTCATGGCCCATTGGCTCGGGCTGGAGCGCATCGCGGTCGCGCCGAGGGGCGATCTCGCGACCGCGCTGGGACATGAGATGGGGCAGGATTGACCAAGGCTTGCCCACGATCCTCATCCTGAGCCCGTCAAAGGATGCGGGGATTGCGGCCGCACCATGCTGCGCTGCACGCAATCCTAACCGGACATTAACCCTATTGAGGGCTTAACTTGCCTTGAACACGGGAAAACCATGTTCCGGACCAGCTTTTGCGCCCTTCTTTCGCCGGAATCAGGCGCGAGATGGTCTGGGAACATTTCCCGGCATCGAGAAACCAGGTTGCCGCCTTGGGCGTGCGTCGCGGCGCATGCTCAAGTCCCGCAAGGATCGCGGTTCAAGGACAGGACAAGATGACACCCGTCGAGATTGCACAGGCCCCGATCGACATGTCCTTCTGGACATTGTTCATGCATGCGCACCTCGTGGTGAAGCTTGTGATGATCGGGCTGATTGTCGCTTCGGTTTGGTGCTGGGCCATCATCGTCGACAAGACGCTGCTGTTCCGCCGCAGCCAGGCCGCCATGGACCGTTTCGAGGAGACCTTCTGGTCGGGCCAGTCGCTGGACGAGCTCTACCGCAGCCTCGCCAACAAGCCGGTCACCGACATGTCGGCCGTCTTTGTCGCGGCGATGCGCGAGTGGAAGCGCTCCTTCGAGAATGGCGGCCGCTCGGTCGCCAGCCTTGCCCAGCGCATCGACCGCGTGGTGGACGTCACCATCCAGCGCGAGAGCGAGCGCCTCGAAAAGAAGCTGCTGATCCTCGCCACCATCGGCTCGTCTTCGCCGTTCATCGGTCTGTTCGGCACGGTCTGGGGCATCATGACCGCCTTCCAGGCCATCGCCGTCTCCAAGAATACCTCCCTCGCCGTGGTCGCGCCTGGCATCGCCGAGGCGCTGCTGGCCACCGCCATCGGCCTGTTCGCCGCCATTCCCGCCGTGATCGCCTACAACGAGCTGCGGGCTGACGCCGCCAAGGCCAAAGGCCGGCTCGAAACCTTCGCCGACGAGTTCACCGCGAT
>JAIXUP010000002.1 GCA_027483505.1 Hyphomicrobiales bacterium | reverse complement strand
GAAAATCCTATTGGAGGTTTCACCATGAAGCTCGTCAAGAGCCTTCTCCTCGGTTCCGCCGCCGGCCTGATGGCCGTCACCGGTTCCATGGCAGCCGATCTTCCGTCCCGGAAGGCCGCTCCTGCTGAATACGTCCGCGTCTGCTCGGCTTACGGCGCTGGCTTCTTCTTCATCCCGGGCTCCGACACCTGCTTGCAGATCTCGGGCCGCGTTCGCGCCCAGTATCAGTGGCAGGACCAGTACAGCCGCAACAGCGACACCACTGGCTTCCGCGCCATGCTGCGCTTCGGCATGGATGCCCGCACCCAGACCGAATACGGCACGGTTCGCGCTGTTGCCCGTCTCTCGGTTGAGCGCCGCACCGGCTACGCAACCACCGGCTCCGGCGCCCGCGCTGGCACCATCATCCAGGCAAACGGCGTTGACACCCAGGGCCGTCTCCAGACCCAGGTGAACATCGAAGCCGCCTTCATCCAGTTCGCCGGCATCACCGCCGGTCGCGCCGGTTCGTTCTTCGACTTCATGGCCGTCGACGAGTGGCACGGCATGGCCTATTCTTCGGCCACCACCAACCTGCTGGCCTACACCGCTTCGTTCGGTGGCGGTTTCTCGGCAACCCTCTCGGTTGAAGACAGCAACGAGCGTCGTTACGGCTCGTCCGCCTTCGATCGCGTGACCGGCGCTTCGGCCTCGTTCGGCAACGACTTCCTTGGCCTCGGCGGCGCTGCCGTTGGTGCAGGCGTTGGCGCTCAGCCAGTCGCCGGCAACAACAACGTGATGCCGTTTGGTCCGGCTGCCTTCTCGGTTGTCCAGCGTTCGCGCGCTGCTGACCTCGTCGCCAACCTGCGTCTCGAGCAGGGCTGGGGCTCGGCTCAGTTGTCGGCTGCCATGGTTTCGCACAACTTCGCTGCCGGCGCTCCGTCGGACAAGTGGGGCTACGCGATCCAGGGTGGCGTGAGGATCAACCTCCCGATGCTCGCTGCCGGTTCCAACCTGCAGTTGAACGCCGCTTACGGCCAGGGCGCGAACAACTACGTGTTCGGCAACGCCTGGACCGGCGCGACGAACAACGGTTTCGGTGGCGCAGGCTGGGGCAAGTTCTCGGTCTCGACCTCGGACAACGTGTTCGTCTGGAACGGCGCAACCTACTCCGTCGTTCAGGCCAAGGCTTGGTCGGTGGCTGGTGCTCTCCAGCACTTCTGGACCCCGCGTCTGCGTTCGACCCTCGGCGTGTCGTACTACACCCTCGACTACCCGACCTACATGACGGTTGCCGGTACCTCGCGTCTGCGTGACTACGGCGTCCTGACTGTCATGGGCAACCTGATCTGGTCGCCTGTGCGCAACATGGATATCGGTGTTGAAGTGCTGTACAGCCAGGTCAACCTGAAGGGTCTCCCGGTCGCGAACAACGCCCGCGCCGGCACCTTCACCAAGAAGGACGACGCTCTCGTCGCCCGCATGCGCATCCAGCGCGACTTCTGATAACGTTCCCTTCGGGGTTCGTATCGAGAGAGGCCCGGGGAAACCCGGGCCTCTTTTTTGTTGTCGATACCGGGTGATGGATCGGCAGTGGCAGTTCAGAACCTGCGGTAGATCCCGGTCGCCTCGGAGTGCGACGGCGCGCGGGGGCAGGTCTGGCCACGTGCTGCCAAAGTAAATCCTGTCGCGGCAGCCAGTTGTTGGCGTGCAATGTCTTCAGTTTTGTAGAACTACGGTTCATCTGCAAAGAATGCAGCGCTGTCCGGCATCGGCCGCTGTTTGTATTGGCCACCACTTGACTCCGTCGCTGTTTTCGCGGCCTCCTTGCTGATCTCGTCAACAACGTGCCGTTTGGCGCGCCGCTGCGGGACGCAGGTTGTGACAGGAGCAAGGGTCCGTCACCGCTGCGACATTGAGCAGGGAAGGGGCCGCACCGATGTATCAGCCGGGGAAATGGTCGTGGGGCCTGTTGCCGCTTGCGCTGTTGTGGATGCTGGCCAACTGGCAGAAGGCGGCGCCGATCGCAGCCGATCTCGGGCTGCGGTCCGAGGCCGCCGGCGCGGCAATCGCCGGATCGACTCCCGGTGTCGCGCCGCTGGCCGTCGCTGTGGCCGGGCGCGACGTTTCCGTCTCCGGCGAGGTCCGCGCTGCCGATCTGTCGCCTGGCGCGCTGCGCGCCGTCGATGACGCGTTCGGTGTGCGCCGGGTCGAGGGAGCGCTGAAGCCGGCGCAGGGCCAGCGGCCCTACACCTGGTCGGCGACGCGCGAGGGCTCAAGGCTGGTGCTGGCCGGTTTCGTGCCCGACAACACCACCAAATCCGCCAACGCGGCCGCCGCCGCCCGCGCCTTTCCCGGTGCGCAGGTCGACGACCAGCAGCGCATCGCCTTCGGCGCTCCCGCCGGATTCACAGCCGCCGCCGCGCTCGGCCTCGCCGAAATCGGCAAGCTCTCTGCCGGCAAGGCCTCGCTCACCGATGGCGCCTTCTGCCTTGAGGGCGCTGCGTCAACCTCCGACACGTTTCTGGAGATTGTTGCGCGCGTCGCCAGTGCGCCGCCGGGTTTCACGCGGCAGGCCTGTGCCGTCACGCCGCCCACCGTTGCGCCCTATGTCTGGTCTGCCGCCAAGGCCGCCACGGGCGCGATCACCCTGACCGGCTTCTATCCCTCTGATGCCATCCGGGCCGAGATCAACACCGCCGTGCGCGCCGCCGCCTCCGGCGCCGCCGTCACCGACAGCATGAAGCCGGCCCTCGGCGCGCCCGCCGCCCTGGTGGGCATGGTCACGGCCGGCATGGCCCAGCTGTCGCGCATGGTCGAAGGCGCCATCTCCGTCGCCGGGACGGCCTACACGGTGGTCGGCCGCGGCCCGTCCTCTTTCGAGGCCTGCGACGCCCTGCGCCGTGAGGTCGCCGGGCAGCTTGCGCAGGGCTTCACGCTCGGCAATGCCGCGATCGAGTGCCCGCCGCCTCCGCCACCCCCTCCGCCACCCCCGCCGCCTCCCGCAGTGCTGAGCTGGTCGGCGGTGAAGACGCCGGCCGGCATCGTGCTCTCGGGCATGGCTCCCTCGGCCGCCGCGAAGGCCGCCGCCGCATCGTCGGCACTGATCGCAACCATCGGCGCCGTCACCGACAACGTGCTGGTGCAGGGCGAGATCGCCACGCCGCCGGATTATGCTGCTGCCGTGAACTTCGCGCTCGGCCAACTCGCGCAACTGAGCAGCGGTCTGGCCTGGCTCGACGGACCGTCGCTGGTCGTCACCGGCGAGGCGAACTCTGCCGCGGCGAAGGCCGCTGTCGACGCCGCGCTGGCCGGTGCTCTGCCGGGCGGCGTCCGGCTTGCCCGCACGGAGATCACGGCGCCTCCGCCGCCTGCGCCGGTTGTCGCGGCTCCTCCTCCTCCGCCTCCTCCTCCGCCGGTTGTCGCGGTGCCGCCTCCGCCTCCCGCGCCGGTTGTTGTGGCTCCGCCTCCACCTCCGCCTCCTCCGCCGGTGGTCATTGCGCCGCCGCCGCCTCCTCCGCCGCCGCCCGTGGCGCTGGCCTGGTCGGCGACAAAGGACGGCAGTGGCGTGGTTCTGGGCGGTCTCGCTCCATCGGCTGAAGCCCGCGCCTCCGTGCTTGCATCGGCACGCACCGCGACGGCGGGCTCCGTGACGGACGCCATGACGGTGCAGGGCAATATCGCGGCAACGCCGGCCTATGCTCCCGCCACCGAGTTCGCCCTCGTGCAGCTCGGACGGCTGTCCAGCGGCCGGGCGACGCTGTCCGGACCGATGCTGAACCTGCGCGGCGTTGCGCCGACCCCCGATGCCAAGCGGTTGGTCGACGCAGCCATGGCCGGCGCGCTTCCGGGCGGTCTGCGTGCCGGCGAGGTCAGCGTCATCGTCCGGCCCTATGTCATGCAGGCCCAGTCCGACCGGTCTGGTCTGGTCCTGACCGGTTATGTGCCGGATCCGGCGACGCGGGCCGATCTGGTCGCGGCGGCGGAAGCTGCAGGCTTCGCGGGCAAGGTCCGCGACGAGCTGCTCGTCGTCGGCGGCGCCCCCGCCAATTTCGGGGCGGCGGCGCGGACGGCGCTGTACAACCTGCTGCGGCTGGACCTCGGCACCGCCCGCGTCGACGACCAGTCGCTGACGCTGCAGGGCATGACCTGTCGCGACGTGATCCGCCAGGAGGTTGAAACCGGGGCGGCTTCGGGCCTGCCCGGCGGCTTCACCGGTTCGGGTCAGGTTTCGATCCGCCAGACCGGGTGCACCAACTGCCAGCTCGAGCTTGACGCCGCCACCAAGGACCGGTCCATCCAGTTCCGGCAAAGCAGGGCAGATCTCGCGGCAGACGCGCAGACAACGGCCATCATTGCCGAAGTCGCGCGCGTCCTGCAGGTTTGCCCGACGGCCCGCATCGCTGTCGAGGGCCACACCAATTTCGACGGCGAGCGCCGCGGCTACCCCAACAAGGCCTTGTCCGAGCGCCGCTCGCAAGCCGTCATCGACGCCCTGGTGGCAAGCGGACTTGCCGCGAACCGCTTCACGCCGATCGGCTTCGGTCCCGAAAAGCCGCTGATCCCGCATGGAACGGCTGCCGCCCGGGAGCAGAACCGCCGCGTGCAGTTCACCATCGTCAACCCGTGAGGGAAGGGGAAAGATCGTGTATTACCTGATCTCCCAGTTCGGCTGGTATCTTCTCGCCGCTGTCATCATCGGCCTCGTTACGGGATGGATGACCTTTGATCGGGAGCAGCGGCGCTGGGGCTGGCTTCCGGCCGGCCTCATGGTGGCGCTGGTCGCCTTCCTGCTCACCTGGTTCCGCTTCATCAATGGCGCCCCGGCGCTGTGGATCGAGACAGCCCTGCTGATGTTCGCCTTCTTTCTTGCCGGATGCTGGATCGGCGGCATTTACCGGCAGGCTTTCTCCGCCGACGAGGCGCCGGGCGGTGTCCGTGACTGGCACCGGAATCTGGGCGAGGCCGGGCCAGGCATCGGATCGGCTGGCCTGTTCTACGGCCTGCGGGAGTGGAATCGGGATTTGACCGGCGCGGCACCCGTGGCTGCGGCCCCCTTGGCTGCGGTCGTTTCGGCGCCGGCTGCCGCAGAGCCTGCCGCGATGCCCAAGGTCGAAGGCGAGGAGCAGATCGCCGGCAATCGCCCGGCGGGACTGGTTTCGCCGCGCGGCAGCGGGGCAGACGACCTCAAGCTCATCCGCGGCATCGGCAAGCAGAACGAGGGTCGGCTGCATGGTCTCGGTATCTGGCATTTCGACCAGATTGCCCAGTGGACCCGCGAGAATGCGCTCTGGGTCGGTTCCTACCTGGCTTTTCCGGGCCGGATCGAGCGTGAAGAATGGGTGTCCCAGGCGCGCGAGCTCGCAGCAGGCAGGGAAACGGCCTTCGCAGCGCGCGTCAAGCGCGGCGAGGTCGCGACGTCCGGTGATGACGGCTCGCTTGGGCAAACGAATGTCGTCAGCTTTGGCGGTCACGGATCTGACGGCGGCAAACGCTCCTGACGAGCGGCCGCTGCGGCGTCAGTCCCGCCTTGAATCCGCAGCCGTGCAAAGCCGGGCGATTCGGCTGATCACGTCTTTGGTGGTCAGCAGCGGCGCGTGGCCTTGCCCGGCGACGGTGAAGCCTTCGCAGGCCGGATGCCGCGCCACCATCTGGCGAAGGGTTGCATCGGACAGCAGGTCCGAATTGGCACCGCGCAGCACGAGCATCGGCGCATGCGAAAGCCCGTCGAAGAGCGGCCACAGCACCGGCAGGGGAGATTCGAGGTCCAGCGCCTCCAGCGTCTTCATCAGGGCCGGGTCATAATCCGGCACAAGGCGGTTCCCGGCCTCCTTCCAGGTCCGCCGCGCAAAGCCGTCCCACTCGCTGGCGTCCAGGATCGGGAAATGCTGCCCGAAGGCCTGTTTCAGGATCGCCGCCGCCTCGGCCCAGTTGGCCGGCTGCGGCAGCTTGCCGACATAGCCCCGGATGCGGATCAGCCCTTGCGCGTCCAGTACAGGGCCAATGTCGTTGAGGACGACGCCCTTGATCGCGGCGGGGCGGACCGGCGCCATCGCCATGGTGATCAGCCCGCCCCGCGAGGTGCCAACGAAGACCGCTTCATGGATGCCGGTCGCGGCCATGACCTGGAGCACGTCGTCGAGTTCGATCTTGATATCGTAGTTTGTCCAGACCGGGTCATGGTCCGATTGCCCCCGCCCGCGATAGTCGATCGCGATGACGCGGCGCGGCCGTCTGGCGTCCGCCGACAGGAACAGGGCCAGTTCATGGAAATCGGCGCTGGTCCGGGCCAGCCCGTGCAGGCAGATGACGGGCAGGGCCTCGCCGCCGGCCTCGCCATACTCGCGCACATGCAGTCTGAGCCCGTCCCGCGAACGGATGAAGAGGCTGCGGTAACCGGTGCTGTCATTCATGGTGTGCTGATTCCGGTGCTGGCTGTGGCGTTTCAGCGGGCCGGCCGTTCGAAGCCCGTGTCCCGGCATGTCTACAGCATTGCCTGCCAACGTGAATACCGGCTTTGTGACCCTCACGGTCGCTGGCAGGTCTGCAAGCCATTGGCCGTAAGTGTTGGCTTCGATGCCGCCGTGGAAATGCGGGGCGGTGGGGTAGCTTGTGTAGCGCGGCACCGGAGCGGCATAGGCCGTGATCAGTTCTGGCGTGAGCGAAGGGGCTGGTTGGCATACCATGGGCTGCTCCAAGCGATGGACCAGCACCCGTCTGGTGCATGATGGCGTCGTGTGCCTTGCGATGGGTCAAACACGGCGACGCTGCCGCGCGTCCGTCAGGCGTACGTCTGGCGCGATGCCTCCACCAGCGCCGCCACTGCTTGCAGCGACTGGCTTGAACTGCCGAGCAGGGGCGGCGGCTCCGCCAGCATGTCGAACTGCTCGCCCTTCACCTTGATGATAGCCAGCAGGCAGCCGCCCGGATTGAACATGCCGAACAATTTGGCGGCGCCCCGCTTGTCGATGGCCCGCAGCCTGGTCTGCCAGCGCTTCAATGTGAGCGACGGATGGCGGAGCGCCATCAGCGTGTAGCTCAGACGGGCATCTGCGGCGGTCAGCAGGCGCACGGAGCATGCTTGCTGGCTCATGCTGCCCTCAGTGGTCCAGGTGGCCGACGCCCGGGCTGCATCGGTGTTGGACACATGTGCCGCATGCACAGCGTTGTCCATGATACGTTGACGCAGTATTCCCTCTGCAAGGGGAGAGCGCCGTGACCGCATTGCTTGAGCAAGCCGTTTCGACGATTGAACCCGGTCCCGACAGGCTTCGCGCCATCCCGCCGGACCGATGTCATCAGTGACCTGGCAATCAGCAGCATCGGCCGCTCCGCGCCTCTTTGGAGGCTCACGACAGGGTTTCACCGTTCGGTGTGGACAAGACCGGATTCCGGCAAGCCTGACGATCATGCACGTCCGCCCCGTGCACCCCATGATCTGGATCAAACCGGTTGTTCAGGCGCCAGCGGTCGCACGCTCAGGGCGCGGCTGCGGCGTCTTCGCCGGTCTCGCCGGTGAACTGGCCCACGCGAATCCCGCGCCTGAGATCTTGCGCGATGAGCAGCAGAGGCTGGTCGCCGAGCCGGGTGCGGTAGACCTGCAGGTTCTCCATCACGCGCTGCACATAATTGCGCGTCTCCGTGAACGGGATGCGCTCGACCCAGTCGATCGGGTCGACGCCGGCCTTGCGCGGGTCGCCATAGGCGTCGATCCAGGCGCGCACATTGCCCGATCCGGCATTGTAGGCGGCGAACGTGAGGACATAGGAGCCGCGCCAATCCTTGATGAGATCGCCCAGATGCGCCGCCCCGAGCCGCACATTGTAGGCTGGGTCTGACGTCAGTCGGCCTGCATCGAAGCCAAGCCCGACGCGGCGGGCGGTTTCGCGGGCGGTCGGCAGCATCATCTGCATCAGGCCGCGCGCCCCGGCATGCGAGACGGCGGCGGCATCGAAGGCGCTCTCCTGCCGCGTGATGGCGAAGACTATGGCCCGCTCGATCGGGTTGCCGATGGCCTCGAAGCCGGGCAGGCCAGTGACAGGAAAAGCTGCCTCGTCCATCGGCCGGCCACGTTGCACGGCCGATTTGCCGAGCGACACAAGCAGCCGTGTCTCCCCGATGCGGCGGGCGATGGCGGCGAGTTGCAACAGATCCGCGTCGCTGTCGAGCGTCCGGGCCAATTCCAGCACCAGCGGACGCGCCTGGTCACCGGCGCCGGCGGCCACCAGCATGCCGGCAATCTCGATGGCGGGATGCGCCGCCCCGGAAGTGCCGTCGGCCGCCGCAGTCCTCACGGGCACGTCAAAGCGGCCAAGCTGGGCCCGGGCAATCTGCCCGTAATAGGCCAGCGGCTGGTTGGCGGCGGCCTCGTAGTGAAGGCGCGCCGCATCCGGCTGGCCCAGTGCCTCCGCTGCCCGGCCGCGCCAGTAGGACACCCGCGCCACCGAAATCGGCGTGGCCGCATGCTGCGCCGCAGCCGCGAAATGCAGCTCTGCCGATGCCGGGTCGTCAAGGAAACGCAACGCGATCCAGCCGGCGTGCCACTCGGCCTCGATGATGGATTGCACCTTCCGCGCGCCATGCCCGGCTGCGACCTGATAGGCCAGGGCGGGCTTGCCCTGATCGAGCAGCTGGCGCGCGATCAGCCGGCGCTCCACCCACCACTCGTCGCCGTCGATCAGGATGACGGGATCGCGCGCGACGCCGGCGATCAGCTTCGCGGCGCTCTCCGCGTCCTGCCGGCGGCGCAAATGCTGCGCCTGCGCGAACAGGAACGAGGTGTCCTTGCGGAGCGACGCGGGCACGGCGTCGAGAGCTGCCTTCGCCCCGCCCGAGCGGCGTGCGACGGCGATCCGCGCCTGCGCCAGCTTGACATGGTCCGCGCCGGCGCGCGCGGCGCTGCGCAGCGCCGCTTCGGCGTTGTCGCGGAACAGATGCATTTCCATGCGGTTGCGGTGGTCGGCCTGCGTCAGGATGTCGGCGAAGGCCGCCAGCAGCATGCCCTCCAGCTCCCGGCTGAGGTTCTCCTCCCGCCACAGGCTGGCCACGAGCGGCCCCGCCTCGGCTTCACGGCCAGCGGCCTTCAGCGCCAGAGCCTGTGCGGCCCGCCCGGCGCCGCTGACCGGCGCGCGGGTGGCGAAGAATGACAGGACGCGTGCAGGCGCAACGCGCTGCTGCAGCATCGCCTCCTCGGCGCGCTTCTGAAGCGGGGCGAGGGTGCGGAAATCCGGGTTCTCGTCGAGAAAGCGCGTGATGCGGCCGAAGCTGACGGCAGGCGCGCCGCTGCGGACCGCGAGCCACTCGCCGCTGAGCCGCGCCAGAGCGTGAGTGATGGCCGCCAAAGCCGCATCGCCATCCGCGACCTTGCCGCGCTGATAAAGCTCTGCAGCTGCCTTCAGGCGCTCGAGATCTTCGGCAGGCACCGGGCGTGGAGCTGTGACGGTCAGCTTGCTGGACATGACGCTGCCCGTGGCAAGGGGGTCGGTCCCGCTGTCCGATTGCATCGTGCCATGACTGGCGATCACGGTCCGCGTTGGCGCGAGCCACACAAGTTCGTCGACCGCAGTGGCGCTGTGTCCGGGCAGCAGCAGCGCCGCGCACACCGTCGCAAGACGGATCAGACGGCGCGATGAGCCTCTGACCGCACGTGGAGTGGACCACAGCACAGCGTTTTCCATCCCCCATTTGTGTTTCATTGAGGTTGACGAACTGCTAACCGCTCACATCCAAGGGTGCTTTTCGCTGGCAGCGTAACCGGCTATGAGAGCAGCAATGCGTGGGGCATGTGACCGCCCGACCGAGGCAACTGTTACGTTCAAGGACTGCAACCATGGCCAAGCATCGACCGCTTCGCGGCTCCATGACCGCGCTGATCACGCCCTTCAGGAAGGGCAAGGTCGACGAAGCCGCGTTTCGCGCCCACGTGGCCTGGCAGGTCGAGAACGGCACCGCAGCGCTGGTCCCGGTCGGCACCACCGGCGAGAGCCCGACGCTGAGCCACAAGGAGCACAGGGCCGTGGTCGAAGCCTGCATCGCCGAGGCCAAGGGCCGCGTGCCGGTGATTGCGGGGGCGGGCTCCAACAACACGATCGAAGCCATCGAACTGGCCATCCACGCCGAGAAGGCGGGGGCTGACGCCGTGCTGGTCGTGACGCCGTACTACAACAAGCCGACGCAGGAAGGACTGTATCAGCATTTCAAGGCGGTCAATGACGCCATCGGCATCCCGATCATCATCTACAACATCCCGCCGCGCTCGGTCGTCGACATGTCGGTCGAGACCATGGCGCGTCTGTTCGAGCTGAAGAACATCGCCGGCGTCAAGGACGCCACGGGCAACATCGCCCGCGTCTCGCAGCAGCGTCACGCCATGGGGCCGGATTTCATCCAGCTCTCGGGCGAGGACATGACAGCCATGGCCTTCAACGCCGCCGGCGGCGTCGGCTGCATCTCCGTGGTCGCCAACATTGCGCCACGTCTGTGTGCCGACATGCAGAATGCGACGCTCAAGGGGGACTACGCCACGGCGATGAAGCTGCAGGACCGGCTGATCCCGCTGCACGATGCCACCTTCCGCGAGCCTGGCCTCGCCGGTGCCAAGCTTGGCCTGTCGATGCTCGGCCGCGGCAATGAGGAGGTGCGCCTGCCGCTGCTCCCTGTGCAGTCCGAGGCCAATCGCGCCTTCATGAAGTCGGCCCTGGTTCACGCCGGGCTGCTCAACGGCTGAGGCAGCATGTATCAACCCGAGCACTTCCGGCTGCACGAGAGGGATGCGCTGCACGATGTCATGCGCACGCATCCGCTTGGCCAGTTGATCAGCGCGGGTGCGTCCGGCCTGCAGGCCAACCCGGTGCCGTTTGTGCTGCATGCCGATGAGGGCGATCAGGGTGTTTTGCGCACACACCTCGCCCGGCCAAACGCCCAGTGGCGCGACTTCGTCGACGGCTGCGACGTGTTGGTCGTCTTCCAGGGGCCGCAGGGCTACGTCACGCCAAGCTGGTATGCCTCCAAGAAGGAGCACGGCAAGGTCGTGCCGACATGGAACTATGTCACGGTGCAGGTGCGCGGTCGCGCCGTCGCCATCCAGGTTGGCCAGTGGCTTGTCCGGCATGTCAGTACTATGAGCGATCAGCAGGAAAAGCCCCTTGAGCACCCCTGGGCCGTCAGCGATGCGCCGGAGCCTTTCATCACGGCGCTCACGCGCGGGATCGTCGGCGTCGAGATCGCGATCACCGACATCACCGGCAAGTTCAAGATGTCGCAGAACCGCCCCGAGGCCGACCGGCATGGTGTGGTGACGGGCATGGCAGCTCAGGGAGCAACCGACATGGCGGCGCTGGTCAGCCGTCTCGGCGAGGCCGCTCCATGAGCGCTCCCACCGAGCGCTACAGGATTGCGGCGGACAACCGCAAGGCGCGCTACAACTACGAGATCATCGATACGGTCGAGGCGGGGCTTGTGCTGTCAGGCACCGAGATCAAGTCGTTGCGCGGCGGCAAGGCCACCATCGGCGAGAGCTTTGCAGGACCGAAGGGCGAGGAACTTTTCCTGTTCAACGCCTACATCCCCGAATATCTCGAAGCCAACCGCTTCAACCACCTGCCCAAGCGCGACCGCAAGCTCTTGCTACACAAGAAGCAGGTCAACAAGCTGATGGGCGCGATCCAGCGCGACGGCATGACGCTGATCCCGCTCAAGGTCTATTTCAACGACAAGGGCCGCGCCAAGGTCGAGCTTGGCCTCGGCAAGGGCAAGAAGCTGCACGACAAGCGCGAGACCGAAAAGAAGCGCGACTGGGACCGCGAAAAGGGCCGCATTCTCAGGGATAAGGGGTGATGAACAACACTCTGAACACTGTTGACTGGAGCGTCATCCCCGCGCCGGAAGATGACGGTGGTGCCCGCCATCTGCCTGGCATGGCGCTGCCGGCAATCGCGCTGCCTGCAACCAGCGGCGGACTGATCAATCTGGCTGAACTCACGGGCTGTGTCGTCCTGTTCGCCTATCCGCGCACCGGCACGCCGGGCCAGATCGGCTTGACCGATGATTGGGACATGATCCCCGGTGCACGGGGGTGCACGCCCCAGAGTTGTGCTTTTCGCGACCTATACAAGGATTTGACGGACGCAGGCGCATCCTCCGTCTTCGGCCTCAGCACACAGGACACGGCCTACCAGTCCGAGATGGCCGAGCGTTTGCACTTGCCGTTCCCGGTCCTGTCAGACGCAAAACTTGAGTTGGCAGAGGCCCTCAACCTGCCGACAATGGTTGTCGCCGGTCAGGTGCTGCTCAAGCGGATGGCGATGATCATCCGGAACGGCAGGATCGTGCAGGTCCTCTATCCGGTGTTTCCGCCGGACCGGAATGCCGGCGATGTGCTTGCCTGGCTCCAGAATAATCCGGCCTGAACGAAACATGCCCCGCAAACTGCGGGGCATGTCGGTCGGCAGAACAGCGATGCGGATCAGGCCGTCGCCTTTTTGAAGTTCTCCATCGCAACGTCCCAGTTCACCACGCTCCACCAATCGCGCACATAGTTGGCGCGACGGTTCTGGTGCTTGAGATAGTAGGCGTGCTCCCAGACATCGAGGCCGATGATGGCGCGCGCGCCCTGTTCGAGCGGCGTGTCCTGATAGGGCGTGTTGATCACAACCAGCTTCTTGTCCTTGTCGAGGACCAGCCAGGCCCAGCCCGACCCGAAACGGCCCATCGCCTGCGCCGTGAACGCGGTCACCATGTTGGCGGATGAGCCGAACGCCGCGTTGATCGCGGCGGCAAGGTCGCCGGCCGGAGCGTTTGCGCCGCCGGGCTTCATGATCTTCCAGAAGAAATCATGGTTCCAGTGGCCGCCGAGATTGTTGCGGACGGCTGTGCGAACGGCCTCGGGAACCTCGGCCAGATTGCCGAGGATCTGCTCGGCAGGTGCGGTGCGCAGCGCTTCGTACTGCCCGGCCAGCGTGTTGAGGTTGCCGATGAAGGCGGCGTGGTGGCCAGAGTGATGGACGCGCATGGTCGCCGTGTCGATGAACGGTTCGAGCGCCTCATAGGCATAGCCGAGTTGCGGCAGCGCGAAGGCAGGCGGGGCGGCAGGCGCGGCTGCCGGTGCCTGCGCGAAGGCTGGACGCCCGAACAGGGCGGCGGTGGCGGCAGCGCCTGTGCCGATCAGGAAATGACGACGAAGCATGGGATGGCCCTCCGGGGACGTGTTCTTGTGTGGAGAGCATGTGCGAGAAAATTGCGCGAAGGGCAAGCCCCGCGCGCTGTCCCGTGACATTGTCGGCAGCGATCAGTTCGCTGTCGTCTCGTCCTCATCGCCGCGGATGCCGTAGCGCCGTTCTAGGCCAGGCGTCGCCGTGGCCGTGCGCACAGGCCGTTCGGTGCTCGGACGTTCATTCACTTCGCGGCGCACCTTCAGGGTCGAGATGTCGATGAACTCGTCGCATTGGCGGCGCAGGTCATCCGACGCCATCGGTGGCTGGCTTGTGACGGTGGACACAACAGAGACCCGCACGCCGCGGCGCTGAAGGGCTTCGACCAGAGGACGGAAATCGCCGTCGCCGGACATGATGTAAATCTGGTCCACCTTGTCGGCCAGGTCCAGTGCATCAATGGTCAGTTCAATGTCCATGTTGCCTTTGATGCGCCGACGCCCGAGTGCGTCCGTGAATTCGCGTGCAGCCTTTGTGACAACAGTATAGCCGTTGTAATCAAGCCAGTCTACCAACGGACGAATGGATGAATACTCGTCATTTTCAACGAGAGTTGTATAATAGAATGCGCGAATAAGATAACCGCGACCCTGAAATTCTTTCAAAAGACGACGATAATCGATGTCGAAACCAAGCGCCTTGGAGGTGGCGTAGAGGTTTGCGCCATCAATGAAAACTGCAATCTTGGGCTGCATCCCTTTTAACCTTTTGCAAACATCACTGGACTTGGACAAGGCAACACTTGTCTCGAGGCAATCAGCCTTGTGTGTCCAATAAATCTAACGCGTTTACTATTCAACAGTAGAAAAGCGTGTTGAAGGCAATTTCGATGCGCGTGCATCAGTGCGCGCGGGATTTTGCAGTAACGAAGAACAATCTGCCTGCCCAGCGTCTCCCTGCGGGACCTTGTTACAGGCTGCGGCTGCCGGGCTTCGTCGCCGGAATCGCCGAAAGCTCCGGCGGCAGCGCGTCGGCTGCATAGGCGGGAACGTCGAGTTCGACCAGGGAGACCAGTGGCACGCCCAGCGCTGCGCGGCCGGCCGAGCGGTCGACGAGGCAGGCTGCGCCGACAATCGTTCCGGGCTGATGCGCGATCGCCGCGAGGCATTCGCGCGATGAAAGCCCGGTGGTGACGATGTCTTCGACCATCAAGACCCGCGCCCCGGCCGGAATCGCGAACCCGCGCCTGAGCTGGAAGGCGCCGTTCTCACGCTCGACGAAGACCGCCTTGGCGCCCAGGTGCCGTGCCGTTTCATAGCCGGGCACGATCCCGCCGACCGCCGGCGACACAACCATGTCGATCCGGCCGAACCGCGCCTCGACCTTGCGGGCAAGGGCCTCGCACAGGCGCGCGGTGCGGGCCGGGTCCATGAAGACGAACATCTTCTGCAGGAAGACCGGGCTGTGCAGTCCTGATGACAGGATGAAATGCCCTTCCAGCAAGGCTCCCGCCTCGCGGAACTCCGCCAGAACCATGTCCGGTGTCATGCTTTGATCCTTCCGTTGTGGGAGGCCTCAATGGCGCATGTCCTGATGCAGGTCCAGAGCCAAAACACGCCGCCCGGTTTCGCGGCGATCCACGAACCGTCAGGCGATGATCCGCTCCACCGCGCTGACCACGGGCTTTTGCCGCAACTCGCTGATGATGGCGTTGAGATGCTTGAGGTCCCAGACCGTGAGATCGACCGTCATGTCGGTGAAGTCGGAATTTGGCCGGTCCATCTTGACCGAGTCGATGTTCCCATCATGCTCGGCGATCACCGTGGTGATCTGGGCAAGGGTTCCCGGCTCGTTGATCGATTGCAGGGCGATGCGGGCGGGAAAACGCCGTTTGCGCTTGTCTTCGAGGTCCCAGCGCACATCGAGCCAGCGTTCGGGCTCGTTGTCGAAGGCAGCCAGGGCCGGCGACTGGATCGGATAGATCGTCACGCCTTCGCCTGCGCTCATGATGCCGACGATCCGGTCACCGGGCACCGCCCCGCCATTGGGCGGGAACCGCACGGCCAGATCGCTGCCCATGCCTGCGATCGGAATGGCGTTGCCATCGTCGGCCTTGGGCAGCTTGAACTTGAGGTTCTCGCCCTGCTTGAGGTCGAACCAGCCCGGCCCGGCGCCGCCCTCCGGCATTGGCCGTTTCTCGGTTTCGAGATCGGGATAGACAGCGCGCACCACGTCGCCCGAGAACATTTCGCCGCGCCCGACCGAAGCCAGGACATCCTCGACGCTGGCGCGCGCCAGACGGGGCAGGGCGGCCTTCAGCTTCTCGTCGTTCAGCGGACGGCCGGCGCGGTCGAAGGCGCGGTCGAGGATCTGCCGTCCCAGCCCGGCATATTGCCGGCGAACCGCAGCGCGCGTGGCCCGCCGGATGGCGGCGCGGGCCTTGCCGGTGACCACCAGTGATTCCCAGGCTGCGGGCGGGACCTGCCCGTTCGAACGCACGATCTCGACCTCGTCGCCGTTCTGCAATTCGGTCAGCAGGGGCGCGTTTCGGCCGTTGATCTTTGAGCCGACGGCTGAGTTGCCCACATCCGTATGGACGGCATAGGCGAAATCGATCGGCGTGGCGCCGCGCGGCAGCGCGATCAACAGCCCCTTGGGCGAGAAGCAGAACACCTGGTCGTGGAACAGTTCGAGTTTTGTGTGCTCCAGGAACTCCTCCGGGCTCGCGCTCTCGGCCAGGGTGTCCACGGTCCGCCGGAGCCACTGGTAGGCGCTCGACTCGGTCATGTCCTTGGCGCTGATCGTGCGTCCGTCCTTGTAGATCGCATGGGCGGCAACGCCGAACTCGGCGACGCGGTCCATGCCTTCCGTCCGGATCTGCAGTTCGACGCGCTGATGGCCGGGACCGACGACGGTGGTGTGGATCGAGCGGTAGTCGTTCTGCTTGGGCGTCGAGATGTAGTCCTTGTAGCGGCCCGGGACCATGGCCCAGGTCGTGTGGATCACGCCGAGCACGCGGTAGCAGTCCTCGACATTGGGCACGATGACGCGGAACCCGAAGATGTCGGACAGTTGCTCGAACGAGATCGATTTGCGCTCCATCTTCCGCCACACCGAATAGGGCCGCTTGGCCCGCCCGGAGACGGTCGCCGTGATGCCGCGTTCGGCGAAACGCTGACCGAGCTCGGCCTCGATCTCGCCGATCAGCCCCTGGTTGATATCGACAAAGCCGGCCAGCTTGGCTGTGATCAGCGCGTGCGCATCGGGTTTGATATGGCGGAAGGCGAGTTCTTCCAGCTCCTCCCGGATTTCCTGCATGCCCATGCGCCCGGCCAGCGGCGCGTAGATTTCGACCGTTTCCTCGGCGATGCGCAGGCGCTTGTCGCTGCGCATGTGGTCGAGCGTGCGCATGTTGTGCAGGCGGTCCGCCAGCTTCACCAGGAGCACGCGCACATCGGCTGCGACGGCGAGCAGCAGCTTGCGGAAGTTCTCACCCTGCGTCGCCTTCTTGGAGACGAAGTCGAGCTTCTTCAGCTTTGTCAGCCCATCGACGAGCCTGGCGATTTCGTCGCCGAACAGGTGCCGGATCTCGTCGATCGTGGCGGCGGTGTCTTCGACGGTATCGTGCAGGACGGCCGCGATGATTGTTGCATCATCAAGGCGCATGTCGGTGAGGATCGCGGCGACCTCGAGGGGGTGCGCGAAGAAGGGGTCACCCGAGGCCCGCTTCTGCGAGCCATGCGCCTTCATCGCGTAGACATAGGCGCGATCAAGCATCTCCTCGTCGGCGTTCGGGTTGTAACGCTTGACCCGGTCGACGAGTTCGTATTGCCGCATCATGGGCGCGCTTGATCCACTGCGTGATTGGAGCCGGGCACCAATATTCGGCGCGGCGCGCATTGCATCAAGACAATTCGGCAACGGCGCGGCGAAAAAAGCGCGGCGCCTTCCATATCCCTGCAGGACAACAAAAAACCCGGCCTTGCGGGCCGGGTGATTGGTTCCAGCTTTTCAGCAGACAGCGATCAGTCCTCGTCATCGTCGCGGCTGTTACCCGAGGGCGCCACGAGGCCGTCGAGCCCGCGCAGCAGGTCTTCCTCGCTCATGCGATCGAAAGCGACATCGGCATCGTCCACGCTGGCGGCCTTGGCGGCGGCCGGCGCGCTGCTGGCCAGCATCGGCACGGTCTCGGGCTCTGGCTCGTCCACTTCCACATGCTTCTGCAGCGAGTGGATCAGATCTTCCTTGAGATCGCCGGGCGCGATCTTGGAATCGGCGATTTCGCGCAGGGCGACAACCGGGTTCTTGTCATTGTCGCGCGCGACGAGGATCGACGACCCCGACGCGATCATGCGCGCGCGGTGGCTCGCCAGCAGCACGAGTTCAAAGCGGTTATCGACCTTGTCGATGCAGTCTTCAACGGTGACGCGAGCCATGAACGGCGTCCCTCTCATCTCAACATGAATGGAAATCTGAGCCGCTGATACACGGCGGCCTGGTGAAAGGCAAGGATGGAACAGCCGGCCTCGGGATGGCTGTCATCCCTCCTGCTTGATCACGACCTTTCGTTTGCCCAGTCCCGGCGCATCGATGCACCACGCACCGGGTACCGGCATGGCCAACCGCCCGGCGCGCCTGCGCAGCGCAATGTCGACGCGTTCACTGGTCCAGCGCCATGCCATGTCCAGATCGAGGGCCTCGCCCTTGCGGAAAGCCCAGCTGACGCCGTCATCCTCGAAATGGCGGCCCGTTCCGCGGCCGGTCGAACCGGCAAGCGCGAGATAGAGCCGTCGTGCCGGCGCGTCATGCGGCTTCACGTCCGGTGTGGCGGCGGCGAGCGCCAGCGCAGCGCCGACCCGCACGAAGACCGGCGGCCTGCCGAGCGGCGCCTTGACCGTGACGGCCTTGCCCGCCGGATGAAGCGTGCCGGAGTGAAACTCAATCCAGCCCTTCGGACCTTTCGGCAGGTACTGGGTCTTGGTCCTCGCGCCTTCGCTGACGACCGGCGAGAACAGCACATCTGGCCCCAGCATCATCGCGTCCTGATCCTCATAGGCGCGCGGATCGTCCGGGAAGGCATGGAACAGCGGCCGGATGATCGGCGAGCCGTCCTGATGCGCCTGATGCGCCAGTGTGTACATCAGCGGCAGGAAGGTTGTGCGCAGGTTGAGCGCGGCCTTGATCTGCGGCAGCACCTCGGGATGCAGCCAGGGGACGGTGGCGGCCTCCCATCCGAAAGCGACGTCCGGCTTCCATGAGTTCATCACCGCGCGCGGATGCAACGCCGCCATCTCGACCATGCGGCACAGCAGCTCCGGGCCCGGGCGGGGGCCGGTGAAGCCTCCGATGTCGTGGCCGACCTTGGACTGCCCGGACAGGGCCAGCGAAAGCGCATTGCGCAGGTTCCATTTCAGCGTGTGCCAGGAGGTGAAATTGTCGCCCGTCCAGGTCTCGCCATAGCGTTGCAGGCCCGCGGGGCCGGCCCGCGTGATCGTGAAGGGCCGCAACGCGGGGCTGCGCGCCTGCGTCGCCTCGAAACTGGCGCGCGTCATCAGGAGCGCGTGCAGGGGCCGCGCGGCAGGCGCTGCGAAGGGTTTTCCGAAGCCTGTCGCCGTCGCGTCCTCGCGCCCTATTTCATACTCGTTGTTGTCGTTCCAGCCTGCCGTGAAACCGACATCCAGCACCTGCCGCTTCAGCCGCTCCTGCCACCAGGCGATCATCACCGGATTGGTGAAGTCGAGATAAGAGCCCATCCCGTCCCAGAACTGCTCCAGCACCGGCTCGCCCGACGCATCCTTGATGAAGCCGCCCGCCGCCTTGACCTCGGCATAGTCTGGATGGTCGTCGATCAGCACCGGCTTGAGGTTGGCGACGGTGGGCAGGTCCATCGCCGACAGCTTGGCGAACAGCGCGGCCGGGTCCGGAAACTTGTCCCGGTTCCAGGTGAAGACATAGCGCCGCTTGCCGCGGCTCGAATAGCCGGATCCGAAATGGATCGCGCTGATCGGAATCTGCTCTGCCCTGCAGCGGTCCGCGAAAGCGCTGATGACCGCCTGGGCGTTGGGGTCATCGGCATGGTGCATGGTGGTGAAGGCGAAGCCGAAGCTCCAGCGCGGCGGCAGGGCGGGGCGGCCCGTCAGCAGGGTGAAGCGGCGCGTCACGGCCGCGAGGTCCGGCCCCGCGATGAGCCAGAGGTCAAACCCCGGCTCCTCGGCCTCCACATAGCGGTAGATGCCGTGATAGTTCGAGCGCTCCGCCCCGACATCGAAGGTCATCGGCGCGAGCGAATCGTAGAACAGTCCGCCCGTCACGTCGCCTGACTGCACCGCCAGATAGGGCACGTGCTTGTAGAGCGGATCACCGATCTCGGCATCATAGCCGAGCGCGTCGAGCTGCAGGATGCGGAAGCGGCGGCCCGTCCGGTCCAGCGGTCCTGTCTTGTCGCCGAGGCCAAAATGCCTGTCGCCGAACGGCCTGTGCTGGAAATGCCGGATATGACGGCCGTTTTCGGTGAGCGCGAAGCCGCCGGTCTCCCGGTCGCTGACCCAGGGCAGCCAGGCATCGCCGACACGCTGCTCCACATCGAGCCTGAAAGGCCGGGTGCCGATGCGGACGCGAAAATCGCCGCCCGTCAGCATCGCGCCGCCATCCTGCAGGACAAGTTCGGTCACCGGCGGATCGAACCCTGCCATATCGTCGCGGTTGCGTCCCCCCCATGGGACATCACCCTGCGGCGCCACCATCCAGCTGCGATCGAGCGGCAGGCCGCCGGCCGGCTCGACCACGATGCGCATCAGATGCGGCGCCATGGACCGGATGCGAAGACGCCAGCCGCCGTCGAGGGCCGCTTCAAGGCCATGGGGATGCGGACTGAAGGCGCCCGCGTTCTGGAAGATGCGCATGTCTGAACTCAGGTGAGGGGCGGAAAGACTTTGCCGCTGGCGACATCGAACAGATGGCGCAAGGCAGGATCGGCGAGCCTGAGGCCGACCGTATCGCCACGGACGACCCGGGTCTGGCCTGCGAGCCGGACGGAGAGCGCTTCGCCAGACGGCAGTGCGCCATGCAGGTAGCTTTCGCCGCCGAGCTGCTCGGTGATCGTCACGTTGAGGTTCACATCACCCTGGCCGGCGTCCGTCACGGTGATGTGTTCGGGTCTGACGCCAAGCTTGACCGGCGCACCGCTCGCGGCCGCCTGCGCCATGCAGGGCACGGTGACGCTGCCGCCGGCATCAAGCGCGACGGTGGCCGAGGCCTGATCCGCCGAAGCCAGCTTGCCGGTCAGGAAGTTCATCCGCGGCGAGCCGATGAAGCCTGCCACGAACAGGTTGGCCGGGCGGTTATACAGGTCCAGCGGTCGGCCGAACTGCTCGAGCCGGCCGTCCTTCAGCACCGCGATCCGGTCCGCCATGGTCATGGCCTCGACCTGGTCGTGGGTAACGTAGATCATCGTGTTGCCAAGGCGCTGGTGCAGGTTGCCGATTTCGACGCGCATCTGCACGCGCAACTCGGCGTCGAGGTTCGACAGCGGCTCGTCGAACAGGAAGATCTTCGGCTCGCGCACGACGGCCCGCCCGATGGCGACGCGCTGGCGCTGGCCGCCGGACAGCTGGCCGGGTCGCCGTTCCAGCAGCTTGTCCATCTGCAGCATGCGTGCCGCTTCCGCCACGCGCCGCTCGATTTCAGGTTTCGGGGTCTTGAGGTTCTCGAGGCCGAAGGAGAGGTTCTGCCGCACGCTCATGTGTGGATAGAGTGCATAGGACTGGAACACCATGGCAAGCCCGCGCTCGGCGGCGGGGATGTCATTGACGACGGCGCCGTCAATGGTGACCTCGCCGGTCGAGACGGGTTCGAGCCCGGCGATCATGCGCAGCAGAGTGGATTTCCCGCAGCCGGACGGGCCGACGAACACGATGAACTCGCCATGATTGATGGCAAGGTCGATGCCATGGATCACGGTGGTCGTGCCGAAGGTCTTGGTGACCTTTTTCAGTTCCAGCGTGGCCATTATTTCAACCCCGTATTGGCGATGCCAGTGGTGATGTGCTTCTGCAGGAACACGAACACCAGCGTGACCGGCATCAAGGTCAGCACCGTCATCGCAAGCAGATAGTGCATGTTGTCGTTCAGCTCGCCCTTGAAGGTCGACAAACCGAGCTGCAGCGTGAACACTTCGGACTGGGTCAGCACGATCAGCGGCCACATGAAGTCGTTCCAGCGCCACATCACCGACAGGATGGCCAGCACCGACAGCGCCGGCATCGACAGCGGCAGCATGATCCGCCAGAAGATCTTCCACTCGGACGCGCCATCCATCCGCGCGGCTTCCAGCAGTTCATCGGGGATGGTCAGCATGTACTGGCGCAGCAGGAACACGCCGGTCGGGGTGGCGACGGCAGGAATGATGACGCCCCAGAGCGAGTTGAGCATGCCGAGCGAGCTGACGGTGATGAACAGCGGCACGAGGATCACGGTCGGCGGGATCAGCAAAGTCGCCACGATGACCAGCACGATCGCATCGCGGCCCTTGAACTTGTACTTCGACAGGGCGAAGGCGGCCATCGCGTTGACCACCAGCGTCATCAGGGTGGCCACGACCGTGACGAAGGTCGAATTCCAGAAATAGCGCAGGAAGTTGAAGGTGCGCGACTGGGTCGAGCCGATGGTCGGATCGGTGTAGTTCTCCCAGCGCGGGCTGATCACGTCCTTGCGGCTGAGCGCCGTGCGCGGCGCCTCGAAGATGTCGCCGGGCTTGCCCAGCTCATAGACGCGCGCATTGGCGCCGCGCGGGCCGACGAAGGCGACGTCCGCCTTGCTGCCGTCCGGCCGGGTCAGCACGAAAACGCTCAGTTGCCGCTGGCCGTCCGGCGCCGGCGTCGTCACCTGCTCATAGGGCAGCAGGCGCGGGTCGTTCTCGACCAGCGCGCGCGGCGACTTGATCGAGGACATGAACATCCAGAAGATCGGCAGGAGCACCAGCATCACGCCGATGGCGAGATAGATGTAGGACAGCCAGTCGGTCCAGTGCAGCCCGCTGCGGCCGCGCCGTGCGCCCATAAAGCCGGTGACGTCGGTGGTCGTGATCATCCGCCCGCCTTCTTTCTGGTCGCCGCCAACTGGCCGAGCGTGAGGATCAACAGCAGCCCCGCCACCAGCACCGATGATGCCGCCGCAATGCCATAGCGTTTGGCGTCGCCGATGAAGGCGCTCTCGTAGATGTGCTGGATGATCATCTTGGTCGCCTGTCCCGGCCCGCCGCCGGTCAGGACATAGACCTCGTCGAAGACCTGGAAGGCCCGGATCAGGCTCAGCACCAGCACAACGATCATGGTGGGCATCAGAAGTGGCAGCGTGATGCGCCAGAAGGCGCGGGACTTGGAGGTGCCGTCCATCTCCGCCGCCTCGTAGAGGTCCTTGGGGATGGCCTGCAAGCCGGCCAGCAGGATCAGCATGTAAAAGCCCAGATGCCCCCACGTGTAGACGAAGATCACCCAGAACATCGGCCAGCCCGAGCGCGTGTCGATCAGCCAGTTGATCGGACGGTAGTCGGCCAGCGTCAGGCCCGAGCGTCCCGCCAGCAAGCCGAGCGCGGCGGCGGCAAGGACAGCGCAGCCCAGACGCAGCAGCGATGGCGGCAGGGTCTTGACGCGCCCGGCGAGCAGGCTGCCCACGGGCCAGCCGATCAAAAGGCCGAAAGCCAGGAGAACGCCGAAATAGCCCGGGCCGCCGACCAGACTGTTCCAGGCCGTTGTCCCGTCGTCGAGCAGCGCATTCAGGATACCGCGCCGCTTCAGGATCCAGTCCCAGATCACGGCGATCACGACCGGCGACAGCATCACCGGATAGAAGAACACCGCCCGCCAGAAGCCGCGTGCCCGTATGTCCCGGTTGAGCACGACCGCCGTCACCAGCGCCACCACGATCATGATCGGCACCTGCACGACGGCGAAGAACAGCGTGTTCCACAGCCCCGTCCAGAACGAGAAGCCGGCCACCGGGCAGGTGCGCGGGTCAAGATAGCTCGGGCAGTCGAGCAACTCCTTGAAATTGCTCAGGCCGACGAAGGGCCGCTCAGCCAACAGCACCGATTGTCCGCCAGTGAAGGCGATGTAGAAATTCAGGATCATCGGCCAGAACGAGAACAGGCCGAACACCAGCAGGTTCGGAACGAGGAAGACATAGGCCATCCGGTTCGCCCCGATATGGCCCTGCAAGGCGCGGAACGGCCCGTCGAGCACATCGCCCAGCGTCTTCCAGCCCCAGGCAACAGGGTTGAGGGCAGGGGCTGCGGCTGTCGTGGGCGCAGGAGACGGAGGCGTCATGAACCTGTCCTACCACCTGGTGGTGCTGTGAAATCGGCGGACCGCCGTGTTGTCTGTCGCAGATCCGGGCTTGCCGCCACAATCGCCGCCTCATCCAGGCGGAGGGCGGGCCGGCATCATGGCCGCCGTCATCCGGCGGCCATGACAGGGATATGCACGTGAGGTTCGGGCGCGAGCCCCCGACTTCACCGCTTGACGGCGTTGTCGATCTCTTCCTGAACCTTGGCGTAGGCCTGTGCCGTGGTCAGCGTGCCGGTGATCGCCTGCGCGACGTAGTTCACGGTGGCGTTGAAGATCGCCACGTTGCGCTGATAGGCCTGAAGCTGGTGCGCGACCGGCGAGATTTTCTCGAAGTCGGCGGTGAACTGCTTCAGAGCAGCCTGCGTTGCGGGGCCGACATCCTTGCCGTAGTTCAGGCCCTTGGCGGCGATGCCCTTGTGGGCCGGAATCTGGACCGTCTTCTCATAATACTCGGTCAGGATAGGCTCGGACACCATGAATTCCATGACCTTGGCCACTTCGGCCGGGTGCTTGGTGGATTTGAACGCCACCATCGCCGCTCCGCCTGGCATGGCCGAGCAGCCGGCCGGGCCGCAGGGCTGGGCCGGCGCGATCCACTCGAACTTGTCGCCGATGTCGGACTGGAACTTCTGGATCATCCAGGACCCGGCGATGTGCATCACCACGTCGCCATTGATGAACATGTCGCCGGCGTTCTTCCACTTGGCGCCGGCCGCGCCCGGCCACAGGTCCTGCGGCATCAAGCCGTCCTTGTGCCAGGTAATCATGCGCTCGGTCATGGCCTTGAAGCCGTCATCGACCACTGCGCTCGGGTTGCCGGAGGCGTCGAAATACTTCGCGCCATAGGAAATCGCCGGGCCGGCAAAGCGGTGGCCGGTGCGGTCCATGACCATGCCGGCATACACCTTCAGCTTCTTCTGGACTTCGCCGGTGGCCTTGGCCCAGTCATCCCAGGTCGCGCCGGGCGCCGGCATCTTGACGCCGGCCTGATCGAACATGGTCTTGTTCACAAAGGGGCCGGTCACGGTGAGCTGCGTCATCCAGCCGTAAATGCCCTTGTCATTCGGCCCCACCCGCATCCAGGGCAGCGTCGAGGCAAAGTTGGTTTCCCAGTTGGCCGCGTTGATGTAGGGGCGCAGGTCGAGATAATACCTGTTGAGGCCGCCCAGATTGGTGACGCGGGCCATGTCCGGCGCTTCGCCGCCCTGCAGGCGGGTTTCGAGCTGTTCGCGGATGACGGCGAAGCCGACCTTGTCGATGGTGACCTTGATGGTCGGATTGGCCTTCTCGAAGCGATCCAGCAACTCGCGCGTGACATCGCATTCATTTGCGTCGGCATAGCACAGATAACGCAGGTTCACGGTCTGCGCGCTGACGGATGTCGCATAGGCTGCCGCGGAAGCGGCGAGCGCAAAAGCAAACACGCCTGCCTTGTGAAGCATGGTGGTCATGATGGTCTTCTCCCTAGGGGCCGCGATAGGCCCATTCTTGATTTTCTGAAGCTTCCGACCACGAGCCATGGCACGGAGTCGGAAACTTGCCTTGACCAATGGTCGCAAAGGCCGCTCCCTTGTGTCAAGCAAGATGCGGGTTTTCCGGGCTCTTTGTGCCGGCGACTGAGGCGGAACCCAACACACATGGTGCATTTTCGAGCATGACGGACGAATTCACCCGGTCCCGTGCCGCGCTGCGCGCCCTTCTGGGCGGCTTCGCCGACACGGATTTTACCATCGCAAGCCAGACCCCGATGTCATTGGCGCGGCCCTCGATGCGCGCCGTCGCGCTGGACCTTCGCGCCGGCGACGGCAGTCCCGTGCGGGGATTCCTGACCGGGCCTGACGGGGCATGGCAGGGCCTGCCGGCCGTGCTGTATTGCCATGCCCACGGCAATCGCCATGCGATCGGCGCATCCGAGTTGCTGGAAGGGCGGCCGGCCATTCTCGAGCCACCCTATGGCGAGACGCTGGCCGGGCAAGGCCTTGTCGCGCTGTGCATCGATATGCCGACCTTCGGCGGACGGGCTGACGAATCGGAATCAGGCCTCGCCAAGCGGCGGTTGTGGGAGGGGCGGACGCTGTTCGGCCAGATGCTCGCCGATCTTGGCGGCGCGCTGGCGCTGCTCAGGGCGCTGCCCGGCGTCGATCCGGACCGCATCGGCGTCATGGGCCTGTCGATGGGGGCCACCCATGCCTTCTGGCTCGGTGCGCTTCGGCCTGACGTGAGAGCCATCGCGCACCTGTGTTGCTTCGCCGATCTTGCGACCCTGGTGGAGACCGGCGCGCATGACCTGCACGGACCCTACATGACCGTGCCGGGCCTCCTGCCGCGCTTTTCGACCGGCAGGATCGCTGGCCTCGGTGCGCCGACGCCTCAGCTCGCCATGATGGGCCGCCTTGACCCGCTGACGCCGCCGGCAGCCATTGACCGAGCGGTTTCGGAGGCCCGCGCCGCCTATGCCGCCGCCGGCGTGGAGGAGGCTTTCGAGGTGCTCGTCAGCGACGACACAGGCCATGTCGAGACGCCCGCCATGCGCGCCGCGACGCTGGCCTTCCTCAGCCGGACCCTCAGCCCTGTTCGGCCGGGGTGAAGTTCAGCGCCACCCCGTTGATGCAGTAGCGCAGCCCGGTCGGCGGCGGGCCGTCCGGAAAGACATGGCCGAGGTGACCGCCGCAATTGGCACAATGAACTTCCGTGCGGATCATGCCCCAGCTTCTGTCCGTGGTGGTTTCGACAGCACCCTCCAGCGGATCGTTGAAGCTTGGCCAGCCGGTGCCGCTCTCGAACTTCCGCGTCGCCACGAACAGCGGCTGGTCGCAGCCGGCGCACGAGAAGGTGCCGGCCCGCTTCTCGAAGTTCAGCGCGCAACTGCCGGCCCTCTCGGTGCCGTGGCCGCGCAGGATGTCATACTGCTCGGCGGTCAGTTTCTTGCGCCACTCAGCATCGCTGAGCGCGAAAGGGAACGTCTTGGCAGGCGTCTTCGCACCGAAGATGGACATGGGCAGCTCTCCTTGAACTCACTGTTGTTTCAGGATCGGTCGGGTGGCAAGCGCGTCATCACGGCGCGGCCGATTGGCGGTCCGGCGGGCAAGCTGGACCAGCGCCAGCCCGAGCCCCGCCCAGAGCACCCACCAGGCCGGGCGGATGACGAAGCTGAAATCGAGATTGGCCGCCAGCACGCGCGAGGCCTGCACGCCCGTCATCGACGCGTACCATCCGACCTCGATCAGCGCGGTCGCGAGGCCGGCAGCAAGCGCCAGCGCGGCCAATGACAGAAGGTTGATGGCCACGTCGCGCTTGCGCAGCAGCCGATAGCCCATCAGCCAGACGAAAAAGCCGCTCATCAGCACGGGTTGGGTCACATCCAGCCGCGACTGGATGAAGAAATGCGCGAGCGAGAGCAGCGCGAGGCTGTAGACGATGGCGTGCAGCCTGTTCCAGCGCACCGCGCCAAGGCGCTTGATGGCGGCATCGGTCGATGTGGCGCCAAGCACGGCAAGGCCGACAAGCGCCACGAAGCCGATGGTCAGATAGAATCGCAGCGCGATCTCACTGGCGACCTTGATCAGGTCATAGCGCTGGTCGACGATATAGAGGGCGAAATGGATGAGGACATAGGCCAGCGCCGTCAGCCCCAGCATGCGCCTGACCATGATCAGCTTCGGCCAGGCGGCAACGGTCCGCATCGGCGTCACCAGCAGCGACAGCAGCAGGAACCGCACAGCCCAGTCGCCGGTGTCATGGATGGCATAGGTCAGCGGCTTCGAGCCCAGCATGCCCCCAAGGGCCTTCGCCAGCAGCCATGCGCCCGGCACCAGACAGGCCAGCAGCACGCCGGATTTCAGCGCCGAGAAGCTCCCGGCTCGGTCGGTCCATGGATACAAGGCTTGAGGCTCCCGATGCTGGTCTTATAGATGGAGTCGCGGCGGCTCGCTGCACAGGACCGTTCACGTCACGGTGAGAGGCGAGCCCCGATGGAGGTCTATTCCGTGCGACCAACTCCTTCGTTACATCCCGCGCATGACCGGGTCGTGCAGGCCCGGCCCGGAAACGGCGCGGCATGATCATCGGCATCGGCTCCGACCTCTGCGACATCCGGCGAATCGAGCGCTCGCTCGGACGATTCGGCGACCGCTTCCGGCAGCGCGTCTTCACCGAGGGCGAGCAACGCCGGTCGGACGGCAAGGCGACCATGGCAGCGTCCTATGCCAAGCGCTTTGCCGCCAAGGAGGCCTGCTCGAAGGCGCTCGGCACCGGCATGCGGCAAGGGGTCTTCTGGCGCGATATGGAGGTTGTCAACCTGCGCTCGGGCCAGCCCACCATGCGCCTGACGGGAGGCGCGCTGAGTCGGCTGCAGATGCTGCTGCCCGAAGGCCATGAGGCCGTCATCCATGTCTCGCTGACCGACGACATGCCCCTTGCCCAGGCCTTTGTGGTGATCGAGGCGAGGCCGCGCCCGGCCTGATCACGGACTGGCGAAGCGCCTCATGCGCATTTATCCGCGCTTGCAAATCGACGGGGTCCGGCTGTAATTTCGCTGACCTTATCCCCCGCACATGCGTGACAGACCAGCGCCATGAGGCAGATGTGACTCGTCCAATTCGGGAAGCGCCGCAGTTTTATCTGACTGCGCCGTCGCCTTGCCCCTATCTGCCGGGCCGCGAGGAGCGGAAGGTGTTCACGCATCTGGTCGGCGGCCGGGCGCGCGAATTGAACGACCTGTTGACCCATGGCGGTTTCCGCCGTTCGCAGACGATCGCCTACCGCCCCGCCTGCGAGACCTGCCGCGCCTGCATTTCGGTGCGCGTGCTGGTCGATGAATTCCGGCCCGGCCGGACGCGCCGCCGCACGATGGAACTCAACAGCGATCTGGTCGGCGGAACCGGCCCGAACAAGCCCAGTTCCGAGCAGTATTCGCTGTTCCGCCGCTATCTCGACCATCGGCACCCCGAGGGCGGAATGGCGGAGATGACGGTGCTCGACTACGCCATGATGGTCGAGGACAGCCATGTCGAAAGCAATGTCATCGAATACCGCAGGCGTGGCCCCGACACCTTCGCCACGGGCCGCGGCACGGGCGACCTGATCGCGCTGGCCCTGACCGACCGCATGGCGGACGGCCTGTCGATGGTCTACTCGTTCTACGATCCGGCGCTGACCCACCGCTCGCTCGGCACCTTCATGATTCTCGACCACATCGAGCGCGCCAGAAAGCTGGGCCTGCCTTACCTCTATCTGGGCTATTGGGTGCAGGGCTCGCTCAAGATGGACTACAAGTCACGCTACCTGCCGCAGGAGCGCCTGATGGGCCGTGGCTGGGAGCGCGTCGATCCCTGACGCTTGTGACGCCGTGATCGGCCGGCGTCCCGGCGGTTTCGGCGCCACTCGCAAAATGCCACAATCCGGGTTATGGTGATCTTCATGATCACACGCGTCATCCTGTTCGCCGCCGCGTTGGCAGCCGCGACCCCGGCCTTCGCCATTCAGGAGGTTGTGCTCGGCGCGCGCGCACCGACCTTCGCCGCCGGCCCGGTCGCCAGCCTTGGCTGGCAGGATCTGCCGATGCCCGGCTCGCCGATGAGCTTCAACACTGGCGCCGCGGAACGTGATCCGCGCCAGTGGGCGTTCAGCAGCGGCGAAACCGTGAAGATGGGCGCGCTCCTGTTCAACATGACGTCAGGGCCGACCTGGGTCGTGAACAACGCGCTCGGCTTCAATGCGGGCTTTGCCTCGCCGCTGTTCACGTCGCGCGGTTTCGGCGACATGGGCTTCACCAGCCGCGCGACCACAGCGATGATGGCCTCCGAGACGCTGATGTTCTACACCTCGATCGGCCAGACCACCTACAACAACAGCGCCTCCATCATTCCGACCGCGCCGGGACTGGCGCTGATCGAAGCGCCATCGGCGCGCAGCGATGTGCGCGCCGGCTTCAGGATGGAGCTGATGCCGGGCCTGACCTTCGGCGCGGAAGCCTCGTTCAGCCAGCCTGTGCGCTGACGCTCGCCGCAAGATTGCGGCCCCGGCCTTCGCTTGCGCTCAGGCGTTCTGTAGCCTTGAAACGTCCACCGGACCTTCGACCGTGTCGCGGACCGCTGCCTCACCCCACGAAGCGGTTGTTCTTCGGAAATCCCTTCGGCGGCAGGCGTCCGGCTTCTGCGCGTGAGCCCAGCCATTCGTCGAGCTCCGGCTTGGCCACGGTGTAGGTGCGGCCGTCACTGGACAGCCAGGTCAGGCCCTCCGCCAGGGTGAAGGACTTGGCGTCGGCGATGCCGCCATCCTTGTACTTCTGCAGGCGGACGCCCTTGCCGCGGCCCATCTCGGGAACTTCCGAGAGCGGGAAGCAGATCAGCTTGCGGTTCTCGCCGATCACCGCCAGATGGTCGCCGGACACGGGCAGGGCGAAGACGCATTTCAGCCCGTCATCGAGGTTCATCACCTGCTTGCCCTTGCGCGTGTTGGCGATGATGTCGTCAGCGGGGGCGATGAAGCCGCGCCCGTCACTCGAGGCGAACAGCAGACTGACGCCGGCCTTGTAGGGGAAGGCAGCGATGAAGTCGGCGCTCTCCTCCAGGTCGATCGACAGCCGGATCGGGTCGCCGAATCCGCGCCCGCCCGGCAGCTTGGAGGCGTCGAGCGTGAACACCTTGCCATTGTCGCAGATTACGAGAACCTTGGCCGTGGTCTCGGTGAAGAACGAAACCTTGAGGCTGTCGTCGCCCTTCCAGGCGAGGGAGCCAAGGTCCTGGACATGCCCCTTGAGCGCCCGGATCCAGCCCTTCTTCGAGACGACGACCGTCACCGGCTCCCGCTCGATCATGGCTTCGTTCATGTCGAGCTCGGTCGTCTCCGGCGCGTCCGCGAACTGCGTGCGGCGCTTGCCGATGGCGGTTTCCGGGCCAAAGGTCTTGCGCACCTGCCGGATATCCCAGGCCACGGTCTTCCACTGCTTGTCCTCGGAGCCCAGAAGGCCCTCGATCTGGTCCTTCTCTGCCGTCAGGCTGTCGAGCTCGCGCTTGAGCTCCATCTCCTCGAGCTTGCGCAAGCTGCGCAGCCGCGTGTCGAGGATGGCGTTGGCCTGCACCTCGGTGAGCTCGAACACACGCATCAGCTCGGCCTTCGGCTCATCCTCCTCGCGGATGATCTTGATGACGCGGTCGAGGTCGAGATAGACAATCAGCAGGCCGCGCAGGATTTCGAGCCGCTTCTCGATCTGGGCCAGCCGGAAGCGGGACCGGCGCAGCAGCACATCGCGCCGGTGGTGCAGCCATTCGCGCAGCGCCTCGGCGAGGTTCAGGACGCGCGGCGCAATGCCGCCCGTGAGCACGTTGAGGTTGAGCGAAATCCGGCTTTCCAGCGCCGTCAGCTTGAACAGCGTCTCCATCATCAGGCCCGGATCGATCGACCGGTTGCGTGGCTCGAAGACGATGCGGATATCCTCGGCGGACTCGTCGCGGACATCGGCCACCAGAGGCAGCTTCTTGTCCTGCAGCAACTCTGCGATCTTCTCGATCAGCGCGCCCTTGGTGACGAGGTAGGGGATCTCGGTCACGACGACGACCCAGGTGCCGCGCCCGGTGTCCTCCTTCTCCCATTTCGCCCGCGTGCGGAACGACCCGCGCCCGGTGCGGTAGGCTTCGGCGATCGAGGCGCGGGGCTCGACGATGACGCCGCCGGTCGGAAAGTCCGGACCCGGAACGAAGGTCAGCAGCTGGTCCGGCGTCGCCTGCGGATTCTGGATCAGATACAGCGCCGCGTCGCACAGTTCGGCAGCATTGTGCGGCGGAATCGACGTCGCCATGCCAACCGCGATGCCCTGCGAGCCGTTGGCCAGCAGATTGGGGAAGGCGGCCGGCAGGACCGACGGCTCGCTGTCATTGCCGTCGTAATTGGGCCGGAAATCGACGGCGTCCTCGTCGATGCCATCGAGCAGCAACTGCGCGACGCTGGTCATCCGCGCTTCGGTGTAGCGGTAGGCCGCCGCATTGTCGCCGTCGATGTTGCCGAAATTGCCCTGCCCATCAACGAGTGGATAGCGCTGCGCGAAATCCTGCGCGAGGCGCACCAGCGCGTCATAGATCGCCTGGTCGCCATGCGGATGGAAGCTGCCCATCACGTCGCCGACGATCTTCGCGCACTTCTTGAAGGTGGCTGTAGGGTCGAGCCGCAGGAGCCGCATGCCGTACAGGATGCGCCTGTGCACCGGCTTCAGGCCATCGCGCGCATCGGGCAAGGCGCGGTGCATGATGGTCGACAGCGCATAGGCCAGGTAGCGCTCTTCGAGCGCCGACTTCAGGTCGACGCTTTCGACGCCCTCCGGGCCGGGAGGATCAACAGGTTTTCCCATCGCAACGCGCACTCCACACGTCGGGGCAGGGCGCCCCGGTGATTCTTCGCGTGCATCTTACAGTGATTTTGAGCGGCCGGGGCGAGTCGGCAAGCTTGACCTTTGGTCATGTTTCTTGAGGAAAACCAAGCGGTTGAAATGTGGCAGGCCAAACCGTGTCCGCCACAATCTTGCCACACGTTAAGGACTTTTAACAAAGATGGTTGTCGCTCGCGCGGGGATTGGCTATGGCCGGTCCATCCGCTGCACGTCATCCGGCTGCAGTATGGCGAAGTCGGTTTGTGAAAAGGTCCGGATGCGTCGCGTCAAATTCAAACGTTTTGGTCTTGCTGCGATGACGCTTGCATGCGCGTCCTCGTCGGCGCTGGCGTTTGAGGCGACGACAGCGGTGTGGGATCGTTTCACGCTTGATGTCGGGCAGACGTCGGGCATCAGCCTGCGTGGGTACCGCCTGCCGCAGTTTGCGCCGAACCTGACCCCGATGGTCGGACTGAACTACGAGAACGCCCAGACGGCGAGCGCGGTGCGCGGCGCCTGGATCGAAGCGGCGCGGTACGGGGCCTTTTCGGCGGGACCGGTCGTCTCGGTCGATCGGGCGTTGTCTCTCGCCACCCGCACATCGCCGTCAGCCGCTGATCAATCCGATGCCATCCGGTATGGCGGCTTTCTCGCCTACACCGACGGCCGGCAGGAGATTGGACGCCTGTCGCTCGCGACCGGCCGCTCTGGCGGCATCGACATCCGCGCCTCGCGTTCGTTCAAGCTGAACGACAACGTCACGCTCGATATCGGTCCGACTTTCTCGCTCGGCAGCTTCGAGCGCTTCGGTTACGACCAGATCGCCCGCACCATCGGCAATCCGGCCACCCGCTTCAGCCCTGACCGCGCTCAACTCGGTGCCTTCGGGCTCGCGACTGCGGTCGAAACCCGCATCAACGACCGGACAGTGGCGCGCATGTTCGCCGATTACGCCCGAGTCGAGGCCCAGCGCGGACAGACAGGGATCGGCCAGCTTCAGGCCCGCGACCGCGTCGATTTGGGCTTCTCGCTGACCACCCGGATCGGGCAGTGATCAAGCAAGTTGTGTCGGCGATTTGCGCGTTCTTGCGCAACGAATCTCCTTTCGTCTCGCGGTTCTTTTGTGCTGGTGTTGACAATCGGACCCGCCCCCCACAATAGCCAGATTGCTGTTTTTGGGGCTGCAAGATGAAAATCCGGGACCTTATTGTTGCATTGGCGACCTTTGCATTGGTGCTGTTGCCAATTGTGGCCGCTGCACAGTCAACTCGACGCCAGTCTGATCAAGACTCCTCCGCGTGGACCGCAATCTACGGCGGCATCGGGTTGGGATATGCGAACTATAAGTCCGGCCAGCGCTGGATTTTAAGCACCGCTGCGCCAAGCGGCTTCGCATTGGCCGGGCGTGTTGGCTACGACCATCAGTTTGGATCATGGGTGCTGGGTGCATTCGCCGACGCCCAAATCGGAAGCGCGAGGAACGTATTTGATGACAGCGTTGGGTTGTTCCGGGATGTCTATGTCTGGAAACAACAAAGAAACGTGAGTCTCAATTTACGGATCGGCTACGTTTTTGGGGCCGCTTTGCCCTATGTGACGGCAGGCTATACGTTGGGAAGGATGGAAGCCCTGAACACGTTTGGTGGTTTCGGGATTGCCCGTTCAGACGGCTTCCGCGTCAAGGCAGATGGACTCAACATCGGAGTAGGCGCCGAATACATGGTCGCGTCTCATTGGTCGGTTTTTGCAGAACATCGCCACTTGTTTGCCCGCCGCAAATCTTTGGGTACGCCCTATGTGGTGGTCCGGGCTTCGACCGGGCTTTCAACTGTTGGTGTGAACTATCGGTTTTGAGACGCGGAGTTGATGAAGCCCGCCCGCTCAGCGGGCATTTCAATCCCCCGCGGCTCATAGACATGCCGCGCCAGGAAATGCCCGGTCAGGGCGAAACCCTGTTGCAGTTGCGCCGTGCTGATGCTGTCGCCGAGAAAGCCGTCGCGTGCGAAGGCTGGCAGCGCCAGCAGGCGGTCGGCAAAGGCCGCGCCGGCCCGGGCCGAAACGGCGCGGCCTGATTTCGGCGACACATAGATCAGTTCCTGCGTCGCACCGGTCACGGCGCAGGCGCTGAGATCGAGCCCGAAACCCAGTTCGGCCAGCAGGGCAAG
>JAIXUP010000007.1 GCA_027483505.1 Hyphomicrobiales bacterium | reverse complement strand
TGCACGATTATTTTCATGAGAACTGAGGGCGGCGCCCGGTCATCGCCCGACGCCGCCCCGGTGCATCATTTGCGATAGGCTTCCAGCACGGCGGCATCTGCGCCTGCGCGGGCAGCCCACTCCGCTGCCATGGTGGCGCCATTGCGCTGGACATCGGTCGGCAAGGCGTCGAAGGCGGCCTTGTGCACGACAACCACGTTCTGCGGCAGGAAGGCCGACAGGTCGTAATTGTGCGTGAGATAGTCCCAGGACTGCGTATCGACGCCGGTGGCGCCGGACGAGATCATGCTCTCTGCCATGCCGGTGCGGAATGCCTGCGCAACTTCCGCCGCCTGCACGGTGATCGGGGACGCGCCCATGAGATCGGCAAAGCGCGCGGTGGCGGGGTTGTAGGCGCGGAACTTGGCGCCCTTGAGGTCTGCCAGCGAAGCCAGTTCCTTCTTGGCGTAGATGCCCTGCGGCGGCCACGCCACGGAATAGAGCATCATCAGTCCTTGCTTGGCGAAACGCGATTCCAGCTGCGGGCGGGCGGCATTGTAGAGCTTGCGAGCCGCGTCATGGCTGGTGGCCAGGCCGGGCACCGAATCGAAGGCGAACATCGCGTCTTCATTGCCCAGCGTCGAGATCAGCGTCTCGCCGATCTGCACCTGGCCCGTCTGCACGCCGCGCTTGATCTCTGGCAGCTTCAGCAGCGATGCGTTGGAATGGACCGTGATGGCGAGTTTGCCGCCGGTGGCCTTTTCGACCTCGGCAGCAAAGGCGCGCACATTCACGGTATGAAAATTGCGGTCCGCCCAGGGTGAGGGCATGTCCACTTGGTTTGGGCCACGGCCGATGTGGCTGTCGCCGCAAGCGCAGCGCCAAAGGCGGCGCCGAGCAGTGTCCTGCGTTGAATCATGTGAAAAGTTCTCTCCTCCGATCAGTTCCGGATTGTCCGGGCCTTGGCGCCACTTCAGGTCACAAATCGCTCCGCAGCAAGGGAGTCCGCTATATTGACAATTTATCGACATTTTGTAATCGAATGAGAGGTGAAGTTTAATCAGCGTCATGACTGCCCTTGTGGCGGTCATCGCGATCCGTCACATCATGGGGCGCAAGGCTTCGATAGCCATTGCGCCCGGATCACCGGCACAAGGCCGGTGATGACACTGCTGGACAAGGAACCGTGTGATGTCGTCTGCGCAGAGCTGGGATTTCTGGATCGACCGTGGCGGCACCTTCACCGACGTGATCGGGCGCGATCCTGCCGGCAGGCTGCATGCCCGCAAGGTGCTGTCCGAGAACCCGGAAGCCTACACGGACGCAGCCGTGCATGGCATCCGCACCTTGCTGGGCCTTAAAGCGCGCGATCCGATCCCGGCTGGGCTTGTCGGCGAAGTGCGCATGGGCACCACTGTCGCGACCAACGCGCTCCTTGAGCGCAAGGGCGAGCCGACGCTTCTGGTCATCACCAAGGGCTTTCGCGATGCGCTGCGCATCGGCTATCAGGCGCGGCCCAAGATCTTTGCCAAGAAGATCATCAAGCCGGACCAACTCTACGATCAGGTGATCGAGGTGGCCGAGCGCGTCCTTTCCGACGGCATTGTCGAGAAGGTGCCGGATCTGAAGCAGGTGCGTCACGATCTCCAGTCAGCCTATGAGATCGGCTATCGCGCCGTCGCCATCGCCTTCATGCACGCTTTCCGTTTTCCCGAGCATGAGGCGCAGGTTGCGAAGATCGCGCGCGACATCGGCTTTCCGCAGGTCTCGGTCAGCCACGAAGTCTCTCCGCTGATCAAGCTGGTCGGACGCGGCGACACCACCGTGGTCGACGCCTACCTCTCGCCCATCCTCAGCCGCTATGTGGCGCAAGTGGCGCGTGAGCTTGACGTAGAGCGTTCCGGTGCGCGCCTGATGTTCATGATGTCATCTGGCGGGCTCACGGCCGCCAACCTGTTCCAGGGCAAGGACGCGATCCTGTCCGGCCCGGCAGGTGGCGTGGTAGGACTGGCGGAAACCGGCAGATCCGCAGGCTTTGGCGAGGTCATCGGCTTCGACATGGGCGGCACCTCGACAGATGTGGCGCATCATGACGGTGCCTATGAGCGCTCCTTCGAGACGGAGGTTGCCGGTGTCCGCATCCGCGCGCCGATGATGTTGATCCACACGGTTGCGGCGGGCGGCGGCTCGATCCTGCATTTCGACGGCTCGCGCTTCCGCGTCGGGCCTGACAGCGCAGGCGCGAATCCCGGCCCGGCCTGTTACCGGCGTGGCGGCCCGCTGGCCGTGACCGACGCCAATGTCATGGTCGGCAAGTTGATCCCGGCCTATTTCCCCTCGATCTTCGGCCCGAAACAGGCTGATCCGCTCGATGCCGCCGTGGTCAAGGCGAAATTCGCCGCCATGGCAGCCGAAGTCGGTGATGGCCGCGCGCCAGAAGATGTGGCTGATGGCTTCATCCAGATCGCGGTGGCCAACATGGCCGAGGCGATCAAGAAGATTTCCGTCCAGCGCGGTTACGATGTCACCCGCTATGCGCTGAATTGCTTCGGTGGCGCGGGCGGCCAGCATGCCTGCCTTGTCGCTGATGCGCTCGGCATGACCACCGTGCTGCTGCACCCGCTGTCCGGCCTGCTCAGCGCCTATGGCATGGGCCTCGCCGAAGTGCGCGCCGTGCGCCAGAAGGCACTGGACGTGCCGCTGGACGAGAACGCCCCGCCGAAGCTGCGCCTGCTCGCCGGAGAACTTGCAGACATCTGCCGCGCCGAGATGCAGGCGCAGGGCGTGCCGGCCGGCGAGACCTCCGTCCACGTCCGCGCCCATGTGCGCTATGCCGGCACCGACACGACTCTGCCGGTGGCGGAGGCCTTTCCGGCGCAGATGCGGGCCGAATTCGAGGCCCAGCACAAGTCGCGTTTCGGCTTCACCGACGCCTCGAAGTCGCTGGTGATCGAGGCTGTCGAGGTCGAGGCCGTCGGTGGCGGCGCACGCTTCGAGGAGCCCTCGTCGGCTGCAACCGAACACACGCCGCGCGCGGCCGAGACCACGCGTTTCTACAGCCATGGCGCCTGGCACGACGCCGTCGTGGTCAAGCGCGAGGCGATGGCGCCCGGCGCAAAAGTGGCTGGCCCCGCCATCATCATCGAGGCCAACCAGACCATCGTGATCGAGCCGGGCTGGGTCGCGCGTCTCACCGCCAGGGATCATGTGGTGCTGACCCGCGAGGCCGTGATGGAGCGCCGCGCCGCTGTTGGCACCAAGGCCGACCCGGTCATGCTGGAGATCTTCAACAACCTGTTCATGTCGATCGCCGAACAGATGGGCGTGGCGCTGCAGAACACCGCCTATTCCGTCAACATCAAGGAGCGGCTCGATTTCTCCTGCGCCGTGTTCGACCACAACGCCTCCCTTGTCGCCAACGCGCCGCACATGCCGGTGCATCTCGGTTCAATGGACAAGTCCGTCGAGACGATCATCCGCCAGAATGCCGTGATCCGCCCCAGCGATGTCTATGCCATCAACGCGCCCTACAATGGCGGCACGCACCTGCCCGACATCACCGTCTGCACGCCCGTGTTTGATCCAAAGGGCGAGCGCGTCATGTTCTGGGTCGCCAGCCGCGGCCACCATGCCGATGTCGGCGGCATCGCCCCCGGCTCGATGAGCCCGCTCGCCACCCATATCGAGGAGGAAGGCGTCTATATCGACAACTTCAAGCTCGTCGACCAGGGCCGCTTCTGCGAGCAGGAACTGGTCACGCTGCTCACAGGCGCGAAGTATCCGGTGCGCAATGTCACGCAGAACGTGGCCGACCTGAAAGCGCAGATCGCCGCCAACGAAAAGGGCGTCTCGGAGCTGAAAAAGGTCATCAACAGCTTCGGGATCGAGGTCGTGCAAGCCTATATGGGCCATGTGCAGGACAATGCCGAGGAGAGCGTGCGCCGCGTGCTCGACCGGCTCAAGGACTCAACCTACACCTTCGCCATGGACAATGGCCGCCAGATCAAGGTGGCGATCACGGTGGATCGCGCCAAGCGCGAGGCCACGGTTGACTTCACGGGCACCAGCCCGCAGCAGGCCGACAATTTCAACGCCCCCGCTCCGGTCACCCGCGCCGCCGTGCTCTATGTCTTCCGGGTGATGGTGGATGACGACATCCCGATGAATGCCGGCTGCCTCAAGCCCATCGACATCGTCATTCCGCCGCACTCGATGCTGTCGCCGGAATATCCGGCGGCGGTGGTGGCGGGCAATGTCGAGGTCAGCCAGTCGGTGACCAACGCCCTGTTCGGCGCGCTGGGCGCCATCGCGACCTCACAAGGCACGATGAACAACCTGACCTTCGGCGACGCCACCTACCAGTACTACGAAACGATCTGCTCGGGCTCACCGGCCGGGGACGGCTTTGACGGCACCGACGGCGTGCATGTCCACATGACCAACTCGCGCCTCACCGATCCGGAAATCTTCGAGACGCGCTTTCCTGTGGTGCTGGAGGATTTCCATGTCCGCAAAGGCACCGGCGGCAAGGGCAAGTGGAGCGCGGGCGACGGCACCAGCCGCACCATCCGCTTCCGCCAGACCATGGAATGCGCCATCCTCAGCCAGCATCGCCAGATCCCGCCGCGTGGGCTGGAAGGCGGCGGTGACGGGCTGGTGGGACAGACGCTGGTGCGCAGGCTCGATGGCCGCATCGAGGAGCTGAAGGGGTCGGACCAGACCGTGCTGCAGGCTGGCGAGGCCGTGACGGTCATCCCGCCGACAGCCGGGGGTTTTGGGGAAACGTAAGGCGTTACCGTGCGGGCGGCGCGTACATCAGACCGCCCTTCGTCCACAAGGCATTCTGGCCACGCTCAAGCCCCAGCGTGGTCGCTGGCCCGATGCTTCGATCAAAAATCTCACCATAGTTGCCGACAGCCTTGATCATGGTCTGCACATAGCGCGCATCAGCCGCACCAAGCGCAGCACCCATGCCGGGGTCCACGCCAAGAAGGCGGCGCACACGCGGATCGGTACTGGTCGCGGCGATGCGATCAACATTCTCACGGGTGATGCCAAGCTCCTCGGCATCGACCAGCGCGTGAACCGTCCACGCAACGATCGAGGTCAATTCCTCGTCGCCTTTGCGAATGGCAGGACCCAGCGGTTCTTTCGACAGCCGCTCTGCCAGGATCACATGGTCGGCCGGACGGGTGAGCAAGGTGCGTGCTGCAGCTGCCCCCGAAAAATCATTCGTGAACACGTCACAGCGGCCCTGATCATAAGCACGTCGAAGTTCGTCCAGCGCCTCGATCACAACCGGCCGAAAGCTCATCCCGTTCTGGCGAAAGTAGTCTGCCAGGTTGAGTTCTGTCGTGGAGCCAGGCTGGACGCAAACAGTGGCGCCGTCGAGTTGGCGCACCGACGTGATGTTGAGGCTCCGCTTCACCATCATCGCCTGCCCGTCATAAAACGTGATGGCTGGAAAGTTGAAGCGATTGACACTGGTGGCCCGCGACAGCGTCATGGTCGTGTTGTTGGACAGGATGTCCACTTCACCATTTGTGAGCGCCGGGAAACGCGATTGCGAGGTTGTCGGCACGAATGCGACTTTCTCTGGATCATTGAAGATCGTCACGGCAATCGCGCGGCAGATGTCGACGTTGAAGCCCATCCAGCGACCTTGTGCATCAGGCACGCTGAAGCCGGGGTTTGATGGACCTTGGATGCCGCAACGGAGCTCGCCCCGGCTCTTGATGGCGTCAAGGTCGCGACCGGCAAGCGCCGGGTTTGACATCGCTGCAAACGCCAGAATGGGCATCACTGCTGCAATGGACAGGCGAAAACCGACGTTCATCATGGAAACTTTCTTTTCAATCCGGGCAGCGAGAACAAGACGATAGCAACATCGCAGGCAAGCGCAAGCATCCCACATCGCGCGGGGTTCCAGGCGTATCCAAGCGTGAATTGATTCCGGAATGATCAGTCCCATCACCGCCTCTCGCCAGCCGGTCAGCACAAACGGCGGGGCAAAGCCCTCTCCCTTCCGCAAGGCTGGAGCGAATGCACGGCAGCCAGGTTCAGAAGGGCAACCGGGTGGGTTATTGCTTCAGGCTTCCGCGCGCGCCTTCCAGACGGCGCCGCTTTTCGTGGCGTAGAAGATGTCTTCGTCGAAAAGCGCGTGCTTCTCGCGCAGGTCCGCCGGATAAGTCACCGGCGTGACGGTGAAGCCGCGCGCGGACAGACGGTCTGCAAAGTCCTCGCCATAGAGCCGGACATGATCCCAGCCGCAAATCCGCTCGATTTCCTGCGGCGGCGTGCCGGGCGGCGGGTCCCAGGTCGTGGCGCGGCCTCTGGCGATCGGAACGGAGAACAGGGCATAGCCATCCGGCTTCAGGACACGCAGGCACTCATCCATCGCCGTCGTCTCGGCGGGAACGTGCTCAAGCACGTGATTGCAAATCAGGACATCAAAGTGGTTGTCAGGGAAACCGATCTTGGTGATGTCAACCACAGCGTTTGCGTTCGGTCGCTTGATGATGTCGCCACCGACATAGCCGGGCTCGTTCTTCAAGGCGCGAAACAGGGGCCATTCGGGAGCAAAGTGCAGGATCGTCTTGCCTGACAGGTTCTCGTTCGCTTCACGCAGCATCAAGGCGATCTGCCGGTCCCTTGGCCGTGACTCGCAGTTCGGGCAACGAAACGCATCGATCTTGTGTTTTCCGGAGCTCACGAAATGCCCGCTGTAGCCACAGCACGGGCACTGACGACGGAACCTCTCACGGAAATGCTGGCCCGGATCGTAGACCGTTCCGCGCGTCCACGTCTTGACGTTGATGAGCAGATTCACACGCAGTCTCCGGACTGATCTTTCAAATTGGGCCGGATTAATCACAAATCCCCCTTGCTTACAACTGCTTGCGGTGTGGCGGCCCGCCGCCGCGCAGATGTGACGCCGCCCGCTTAAACGCCCATGAAGGCGTCGAGCGCGGGTGAGTGGCCGGGCCGGAGCAGGGCGGCCGGCGGGGCGACGTGCTGGACTGCGCCGTCGGCGACGAAGACGACGAGGTCGGCCGCTTCAGCGATGTCTGCGGGTGTGTGGATGGTCATGACCACGGTCAGGCCATGCTCCCGGCGCAGGCGGTCGGTCAGGCTGATCATGGCCTTGCGCAGTCCCGGATCGAGCGCGCCGAACGGTTCGTCCAGCAGCAGCAGCGGGCGGCGCATCACGAGCGCGCGGGCCAGCGCGACGCGCTGCCGCTGACCGCCCGACAGTTCGCCGGGCAGTCGCGTGGCTTCATCCGCCAGATCGACGGCAGCGAGGGCGTCTTCCACAGCCGTGCGTTCGGCAGCGGTCAGGGACAGGCCCGGCTTCAGGCCGAGCCCGACATTCTGCGCGGCCGTCAGATGCGGAAACAGGTTGTGATCCTGAAACAGCAGCGAGCAGGGCCGGCCCGCGGGCGGCAGGGGCAACAGGTTCTGCCCGGCAAAGCGGAGCGCGCCGCCGGACACCGGCTCGAAGCCGGCGATGGCGTGCAGCATTGTGGTCTTGCCGCCGCCGGAGGGACCGATCACGGCGCAGAGTGCGCCTCGCGGCACGGTCAGCGCATAGCAGCCGGTGAAGTCCGGATAACGGACCGTCAGAGCGTCGAGTTCGAGCATGCTCAGGCCCTGTCCGCGAGAAAGGTGAGGGCGGTCGCGGTGGCCACCAGCACCAGGGCAATGGCGCCGGCCTCCGCGAGGCGGTAGGCGCCCATGCGCTCGGCCATCAGATAGGGCAAGGTGATCAGATCGCCGCCGCCGAACAGGGCGATGACGCCAAAATCACCCATGGAGAGCGCTGCGCCAAGGGCCAGTGCCGCCATCAGCGGACGGCGCAGGACGGGCCAGGCCACGATCCGGAGATGGGCCAGGCCCGACAGGCCGAGACTGGCGCTGAGGCGGCCATGCCGTTCGGCGCTTTGGCGCAGCGGTGGAGCGAGCAGCCTGTAGACGAAGGGCAGCGCCATCAGGGCGTTGATCAGCGGCACCAGAACAAGACCGATGCCGGACAACGAGCCTGTTCCGCGCAGCAGCACGAACAGGCCGGTCACCAGCGCAAAGGGCGGCAGGCCCAGCAGCGCGAGGACTGCAAGGTCGATCAGCCGGGCCCGGCCGGGGCTGGCGCGGCCCAGCGGCGCGGCCTCGGCAGCGCTGGCCAGCAGCAGGGCCAGCAGGACGGCGAGCCCCGCGGCGATGGCGGCGAGCAGGGCGCTGGTGAGCGCGGCGCGGGCCACGTCCGCTCCCAGAAGCGACAGGAGCTGGCCAAGCCCCGACAGCACACTGAGCACGACCGGAGCGATCAGCAGCATGGCGCCTGTGATGACCGCGCCATCGAGCCAGAACAGGGGCCGTGATCCGGCATCGGGGCGGGGCTGGCCACGCGTCTGTCCCGGCGCGTCCGGCAGGCGCGCGCCGATGGCGCTGAAGGCGAGCACGAAGGCCAGCGACAGCAGGATCTGCAGCAGGGCGATGCTGGCGGCGCGCGCGAAGTCCACGTCGAGCTTCAGGGCCTGATAGATCGCCACCTCGAGCGTGGCGTTGGCCGGGCCGCCGCCGAGCGAGAGCACCACGGCGAAGCTGGTGAAGCAGAGCAGGAAGATGAAGGCGGCAAGGCCCGGCCATTCGCGCCGGATGACGGGTCCATCGAGATGGCGCAGGCAATCGAGCGGGCTGAAACGCAGCATCTGGCCGAGCCGCGCCTGTTCGGCGGGCGTGGCGGCAAAGGCAGCCATGAGGACGCGGGCGACGAGCGGCGCGTTCATCACCACATGGGCGAGGACGATGCCGTGCAGGCCGTAGATTGCCGGCACAGTCAGGCCGAGCGACGCGGCGAGGGCGGGCAGGGGCGCGGAGCGGCCGAACATGGCGATGAGGCCGAAGATGATCACGATCGTTGGCGCGACGGTCGCTGCGGTGATGACCGCCATCAGAAGCCTGCGACCCGGAAAGCTGGCGCGGCGGGTCAGGGCCAGCGCCAGGGCCGTTCCGAGCAGCAGGGACAGCGCCGTGGACAGCGCCGCCTGCCAGGCCGCGCCGCGCACCACGCCCCAGAGGTACGGGCTTGGCATCAGGGTCGCCGTGCCGCCGGCGCTGGACAGACCAGCCAGCGCCGCCATGATCAGCGCGGCGAGGAAGCCGGCGGCGATCAGGCCCGGATGGGGCAGGGCTGCTGCGCCGGGCATCAGCGGCTGATGGCGCTCTGCCAGCTTTCGATGAAGCCGCGGCGATTGGCCATGACCTCATCAGGCGTGAAGGCCAGCGTCTCGGCTGGCCTGATCAGGTCCGCGAAGGAAGGCGGCAGGCCGGCGACGGGCGTCTTCACCGGATACATCCAGTTGCCTTCCGGAATCGCGCTCTGGAAGGCGTCGGACAGCATGAAGGCGAGGAATCGGCGCGCCAGTTCCGGCTGCCTGCTGGTGCGCAGCAGGGCGCCGGTCTCGACATAGAGATAGTGGCCTTCGTTGAAGGGGGCGGCCCTGAAGTTGGTCTTCTTCTCGGCGCTGATGTGGTAGGCGGGCGATGTGGTGTAGCTCAGCACCATGTCGGCCTCACCCTTGAGGAACATGCCGTAGGCTTCCGACCAGCCCTTGGTGAAGGTGACGATGCGCGGCTTGAGCCTGACCCAGGCATCGTCGGCCTTGTCGCCGTAGACCTTGCGCATCCAGAGCAGGAAGCTCAGCCCCGGCTGGGAGGTGCGCGGGTCCTGCAGCACAATGCGCGGACCGTTCGGGCTGTCGACCAGTTCCTTCAGCGATTTTGGCGGATTCGCGAGCTTGTCGGCGTTGTAGATGAAGGCCATGTGGCCATGGTCGAAGGGCAGGAAGGTGGCGTCGCTCCAGGCCAGCGTCAGGCCGTCGAGCGGCTGCCCGTGCGGGGTGAAGAGCCCGGTGGCGCGGGCTTCGGCGAGGATGTTGATGTCGAGGCCAAGTGCGATGTCGGCCTTGGTGCTGTCACCCTCGAGGCGGAGCCGGCCCAGCAGCGCGCCGGAATTCTCCGTCGCAACCCAGTCCAGCGTGCAGTTGCAGACCGCCTCGAAGCGTTCCTTGATCTTCGGCCCCGGCCCGTATTTTCCGGTGAAGCCGGAATAGCTGTAGACCGTCAGGACAGGCTTGGTCTGGGCCTGGGCGGGCAGGGAGAGTAACGTCAGCGCAAGGGCTGCGATCATCCAACGCAAGATCAGCATGGGGGCTCCGGAGAGGTTGCGACCCGGCCCATGCGGCGAAAGACAGATGCAGGATGTGTGAAGATCCGTTGCACGCTCAATCCCTCCGCCGGCATGACCCGGATCAGGTTCGACGGGTTGGCGGCGAAAACAGCCGCCTCTCAGCTCGTTGGCGAGCACCCCGAGAGACGTCTAAAGGCATAGGGCATGGCGCGCATGCGTGCAAGGGCCGCTTGCGCGCTCGGGATTTGCGGTTATGACGCACGGGCGCATATCGCTGACACTGACGATCCGAAGGAGCCCTGCCATGGCCTCGCACAATCTGCTCATCCTGCCCGGCGACGGCATCGGTCCCGAAGTGGCCACCCAGGTCGAGCGTGTGGTCGACTGGTTCGGCAAGCGTGGTATCGCCCGCTTCGAGACCGAGCGCGACCTCGTTGGCGGCTCCGCATATGACGCGCATGGCGTCGCCATTTCCGAAGACGCCATGAAGCGTGCCCATGCCGCCGACGCCGTGCTGTTCGGCGCGGTCGGCGGGCAGAAATGGGCCGGCGTTCCTTACGAGCACCGGCCGGAAGCTGGCCTGCTGCGCCTGCGCAAGGACCTCAAGCTGTTCGCCAACCTGCGTCCTGCCATCTGCTATCCGGCCCTGGCCGATGCCTCCTCGCTGAAGCGCGAGAACATCGAAGGCCTCGACATCCTGATCGTGCGCGAGTTGACTGGCGGCGTCTATTTCGGCGAGCCGAAGGAAATCGTCACGCTGGAAAACGGCCAGAAGCGCGCCGTCGACACGCAGGTCTACACCACCGGCGAGATCGACCGGATCACGCGCGTAGCCTTTGACCTGGCCCGCACCCGGCGAAACAAGGTCTCATCCGCCGAGAAACACAATGTCATGCGCTCGGGCGTGCTGTGGAAACAGGTCGTCACCGAGATCGGCAAGGAATACCCCGATGTCGAGCTCGAACATGTGCTCGCCGACAACTGCGCCATGCAGCTTGTGCGCTGGCCCAAGCAGTATGACGTGATCGTCTGCGACAACCTGTTCGGCGATATCCTCTCCGACGTGGCCGCGATGCTGACCGGCTCGCTGGGCATGCTGCCATCTGCCTCGCTGGGTGCGCCGGATGAGAAGACCGGGGCGCGCAAGTCGCTGTATGAGCCCGTGCACGGCTCGGCTCCCGACATCGCCGGCAAGGGCCTCGCCAATCCGATCGCGATGATCGGCTCCTTCGGGATGGCCTTGCGCTATTCGTTTGGCCTGACCGAGGCGGCCGACCTGCTCGACGGTGCGATTGCCGATGTGCTGGCCAGCGGCGTGCGGACCCGCGACATCGCCGGGCCGGGCGTCAACACCGTCGGCACCGTGGGCATGGGCGACGCGATCATCAAGGCACTGGACACGCGCGGTTGAGGTCGTTGACCTGAATTGCATCGCAACGCCTGCAAACATGCCGAAACCCGTGATCCATCGCTGGGTCGCCTTCGTACATTTATTCTGTGTGATAAGCGGGGTGGCCAAGATGACTGACGAACGTACAGAGTTCCGTGTTGCCGCCACACTTGGCGGCGAGCCGTTCGATGACCGCTCCGAATGGGAGCGCTTCAAGTCGCTGGATCAGGCCCAACGCTACGCCACGATGCTTGCGCGGCTCGGGCTTGGCGCTGTGATTTTCGCCGTCGCCGTGATCGGCGGCGCGCCACGCATCGACACGTTGCAGGAAGTGGCCCGGATCGAGTCGAAGCTGCCGTCCAGTGGCGCTCCGAAGGCCTGAGCCCGGCCTATTTGCCTTCTGCCTTGCGTATGCTCTGGTCGAGGTCCTGCCACTCGTGACACTTGCCGCAAAGCCGTTCGAGCTTGGCGAGGTTCGCCTTGGCTGAGGCCATGTCGCCGGTCTCGATGAACCATTCGCCCTGATATTCCAGTGCCGGCAAATAATTCGGGTCGAGCATCAGCGACTGGTCATACCAGCGCTTCGACTCCGGGTAGCGCTTGAGCTTGCGGTAGGCGAAGCCGAGCCAATTGGCCACTTCGGGGGCGGCTGCCCGCTCCGGCTGGAGCCGATGGAAGATCACCAGCGCCTTCTCGTAGTCCCTGGCGTTGATCGCAGCGACGCCGTCGCGATAGTCCGGGTCCTGATCGAGTGTCGACGTCTCCGGACCGGCCGCCAGTGACGCGCCGGCCAGCAGCGTACTGACCAGAAAGGCGCGGACGAGGGGCAAGGCCGATGATCTCATGCAAGCCAACATAATGTGCTCCGATGTCATGTCCGTGACAGGTCTGCGGCTTGGGTGAAGCGCATTCCGACACCGAGCGTCGCCAGATCGTCCCAATATCCCGGATAGGTCTTGGCGACGCAGGCCGGATCGAGGATGTCGATGCCGCCAACCAGCAATCCTGCCAGCGCAAAGCTCATGGCGATGCGGTGGTCGTCATGGGTGTTGATCTCGGCATGGCAGGTTTGCCCAATCAGGCCGTGATCCGGGCTGATCACCAGATCATCGCCCTGTTCCACGGCGAGGCCGGGTCTGATCCGGTTGAGACCCTGCGACAGGGCGCTGATGCGGTCGCATTCCTTGACGCGCAGGTTGGCGATGCCGGTGAAGCGCACGGGCGTCCGGTTGAAGGCGGCGATGACGGCGAGCGTCGGAATCGCATCCTGCATCTGCGAGCCCTCGATCGTGGTGGGCATCTGCGGCCAGGCGCTGATCATCGCGTAAGCCTTGGCGTCCGGCTGGGTGAAGGCCCCGGCAGGCGTGCCGAGGTCGATGGCGCCGCCGGTGATCCGCTCGGCCGCCCACAGATAGGTCGCCGCCGACGCATCGGGCTCGATCGCCATGTCATGGGCCCGGTAGCCGGTTGCGCCCACACGCCACAGCCCCGGCGACGGCTGGACGACGCGCGCGCCGAAGGCCTCCATAGCGGCGACCGTGAGGTCGACATAGCCGCGCGCGCCGATGTGGTCGCCGGTCAGCGCCACCTCGATGTCGCCGGAGCCGCAGGCCGCCAGCATCAGCAGCGCCGAGACGTACTGGCTCGACAACCCGGCATCGATGGTCACGCGGCTGCCGCTGATCCGGCCCGTTCCGTGCACGGTGACCGGCGGACAGCCCGTTGCCGTTTCAGCCCGCACGCCAAGCTCGGCCAGCGCGGTCACCAGCGGCCTGATCGGGCGCTTGCGCATGTTGGCGTCGCCGTCGACCACCACAGGACCATCGACGAGCGCCACGGCAGCCGTCAGGAAGCGCGTCGCCGTGCCGGCATTGCCCAGGAACAGTGGCGCGGCAGGTGCCGCAAGCCTGCCACTCGCCGTCACCACGAAGCTGGTCGCGTCCGGCTCGGCGATGCCGACGCCCATGGCCGCGAGCGCTTCGGCCATGCGGGCCGTGTCGTCGCTCTTCAGCGCGCCTGTCAGGCGGCTGGTCCCCGCCGCCAGCGCCGCCAGCAGCAGCGCGCGGTTTGTGATCGACTTCGAGCCCGGCAAGGCCAGCCGCCCACGCAAGGGCGCGCTGACGGGCTCAAGCCTGACGGAATGGGGGCGAGGGGTGGACATGGGTGGATGCAGCCGTTCAGGTACGTTCGCGCGTGCATAGCGGTCTTGCCAATGGCAGCACAAGGACCCCCTCGCATCTGCGCCAGACTCGGCCCATATTTGGACCATGGCCAAACCACCCAGCAAACCCGCGCGCGATCCGGCGCGCCCGACCGCCGCGAAAGCCTCGAAGCCGGCAGTGATCCCGCTCGAGAGCTATCTTGCCGACCTGCTCAACCCCGGCATCAACCGCGGCACGGCAGGCCCCGGCGCGTCGGCCAATGACCGCGGCGGCTTCGGCGAAAGCCGGCAGGCGGGCTTCGATGCCGGTCCGGTGTCGGGCGTCGACGGCAAGCTCGCCAAAAGCCTCGGGCTGCCTACCGCAGGCGGCGAACAGCGCAGCCGCATCAAGCCGCCCGGCAACCGCCAGGGCGACGGCCAAGGCAATCTTGGCGTGTATGGCAAGACCGACAAGACCGAGAAGCCCGATCCCACCGCGAAGAAGGGCCGCAAATGGGGCGTCGACGACACCTCGCTGAGTTACAGCGACGTGGTCGACCAGGCCCCGCGCCGCGTGCGGCAGGGCAATGTCTCGTCCGATCCCGAAGAGGAAATGGAGGCGCTGACAGGCGCCGGCATCACGGCCGAGGCGCTGGCGGAGCGCCTGCGCGCCGGCTCGCCCTTCATCGACCCGGACCGGCCATGGACGCCGCACCGCCCAGCCCGGCCCGAGAAGATGGAAGGCGGCATCCCCTTCAAGATCGTCTCGGAATACACGCCCGCAGGCGACCAGCCGACCGCGATCGCCGACCTCGTGGCCGGCATCGAGGCGAACGACAAAGATCAGGTGCTGCTCGGGGTCACCGGTTCGGGCAAGACCTTCACCATGGCGCAGGTGATCGAGAAGACGCAGCGCCCGGCCCTGATCCTTGCGCCCAACAAGACGCTGGCAGCCCAGCTCTATGGCGAGTTCAAGAGCTTCTTTCCCAACAACGCGGTCGAGTATTTCGTCTCGTACTACGACTACTACCAGCCCGAGGCTTATGTGCCGCGCTCGGACACCTACATCGAGAAGGAAAGCACCATCAACGAGCAGATCGACCGCATGCGGCATTCGGCGACGCGGGCGATCCTGGAGCGGGACGATGTCATCGTCGTGGCCT
>JAIXUP010000079.1 GCA_027483505.1 Hyphomicrobiales bacterium | reverse complement strand
TGTACTACCTGTCGTTGATGTCGGACGGCGAGACGGGCCAGTACAAGATGGACGCCAAGAAGGGCGTTCTGCGCGGCATCTACTCGGATATGGGCGAGCTGGAGCATGCGCTCGCGACCAAGGTCGTGACGCTGCATTCCAAGATCAAGTATCGCTGGGAAGGCGTGGGCCCGGGCGGAAAGCCCTATCACAAGGTCTACGACACCACGCCGGGCCGTGTGATCCTGTCGACTGCGCTGCCGCGCAGCGAGAAGGTCTCATTCGACGTCGTCAACAAGCTGATGACGAAGAAGGAAATCTCGGGAATGATCGACGCCGTCTACCGCATGTGCGGCCAGAAGGACACGGTCATCTTCTGCGACCGCGTCATGGCGCTCGGCTTCACGCATGCCTTCAAGGCCGGCATCTCGTTCGGCAAGGACGACATGGTGATCCCCGAGAACAAGTGGGAGATCGTCGATGGCACCCGCGCGCTCACCAAGGACTACGAGCAGCAGTACCAGGACGGCCTGATCACGCAGGGCGAGAAGTACAACAAGGTTGTCGACGCCTGGTCCAAGTGCTCGGACAAGCTGGCGCAGGAAATGATGCTGCGCATCTCGTCCGTGAAGAAGGACGAGCATGGCCGCGACAAGCCGATCAACTCGATCTACATGATGAGCCACTCCGGGGCCCGCGGTTCGCCAACCCAGATGCGCCAGCTCGCCGCCATGCGCGGCCTGATGGCCAAGCCGTCCGGCGAGATCATCGAGAGCCCCATCATCTCGAACTTCAAGGAAGGCCTTGACGTTCTGGAGTACTTCAACTCGACCCACGGCGCCCGCAAGGGTCTGGCGGACACCGCGTTGAAGACGGCGAACTCGGGATACCTCACGCGTCGCCTCGTCGACGTCGCGCAGGACTCGATCATCACCGAGGTTGATTGCGGCACGACCAATGGCATCCGCATGCGCGCCATCGTCGATGCGGGCCAGATCGTGGCCTCGCTCGGCACGCGCATTCTCGGCCGCACCACGGCCGAGGAGATCGCGAACGGGGATGGCGACATCATCGTTCCGGCCGGCATCATGCTGGAGGAAAGCCATCTCGAGCTGATCACCAAGGCGGGCATCCAGGAGGTCAAGATCCGTTCGGTTCTCACCTGTGAGACCAAGAACGGCGTTTGCGGCACCTGCTATGGCCGTGACCTGGCGCGCGGAACCCCTGTCAACATGGGAGAAGCGGTCGGCGTCATCGCCGCCCAGTCGATCGGCGAGCCGGGCACCCAGCTCACTATGCGCACCTTCCACATCGGCGGCGCTGCGCAGATCAACGAGCAGTCCGTGATCGACTCGAACTTCGAGGGCGAGATCAAGATGCGCAACCGCAACGTGGCGCGGAACTCCGATGGTGATCTGATCACCATGGGCCGCAACATGGCGATTGTCGTCGCGGCTCCCGATGGCACCGAACGCGCCGTCCACCGTCTGGTTTTCGGCTCCAAGCTGAAGGTCGACGAGGGCGACAAGATCAAGCGCGGCCAGCGCATCGCCGAGTGGGACCCCTATACCCGTCCCATCATCTCGGAAGTCGATGGCATCGTGGCCTATGAAGACCTGCTGGAAGGCTCCTCGCTTTCCGAACAGATCGACGAGGCGACCGGCATCGCCAAGCGCATGGTCACTGACTGGCGTTCGAACGCCCGTTCGGCCGAGCTCCGGCCTGCGATCGTGGTCCAAGGCAAGGACGGCAAGATCCTGAAGGCGGCGAGGGGCGGGGATGCCCGCTATATCCTGCCCGTCGACGGCATCCTGTCGGTCGACCCGGGCGTCACGGTGAAGGCCGGCGACATCCTGGCCCGCATCCCGACGGAAAGCGCCAAGACGCGCGACATCACGGGCGGTCTGCCGCGCGTGGCGGAGCTGTTCGAGGCACGTCGTCCGAAGGATGCCGCGATCATCGCGGAAAAGGCCGGTACGATTGCTTTCGGGCGTGACTACAAGAACAAGCGCCGCATCACGCTCAACCCGCATGATGGTTCGGACCCGGTCGAGCACCTGATCCCGAAGGGCAAGCACATCCATCTGCAGGACGGTGACGTGGTCGAAATGGGGGATTATATCCTCGATGGAAACCCGGCGCCCCACGACATCCTGGCCATCAAGGGCGTGGAGGAGCTTGCAGCCTACCTCGTCAACGAAATCCAGGAAGTCTACCGCCTGCAGGGCGTGAGCATCAACGACAAGCATATCGAGGTGATTGTCCGGCAGATGCTGCAGAAGGTGGAGATCACCGACGGCGGCGACACCGAAATCATGACGGGCGACCAGGTCGACCGGCTTGAATTCGATGAAGCCAACGAGAAGGCCAAGGCCGAGGGGAAGAAGCCCGCGACCGGCGTTCCTGTGCTGCTCGGCATCACCAAGGCCTCGCTGCAGACCCGGTCGTTCATTTCGGCGGCGTCCTTCCAGGAAACCACCCGCGTCCTCACGGAAGCGGCGGTCAACGGCAAGACGGACACGCTGGAAGGCCTCAAGGAGAATGTCATCGTCGGCTCGCTGATCCCGGCGGGCACCGGCGCGATGAACTCCAAGATCCGGTCCGTGGCCCAGCGCCGCGACGACCTGATCGTCAACCAGAAGGCCGAGACGGCGGCGACGGCGTCAAAGGCGGCGCAGGCGGCCCTGGCTGCTGCCCAGCCAGCCGCCGAGTAAGTCTGGTTTTCAGCTATGGAATCGATGGGCCGTCCTTCGGGGCGGCCCATTTGCATTTGCAAGTGACAGTTTGGTCGAACGTGGCCAACGCCGGGGATTGGCCCCAGACAAATGCCTTTCCACGTGTCCGATTAGGGGTTGACGCGATTCTTCTGCCGAGTCATAAGCGCGTCACATCGACGGACGTCGGACAACGTAAGTCGCCAAGGGCATCGCCCGGCGAGGATCGCGACCGAAACGCCGCCGCATCTAGCGACCTGATACCGGTCTTGGTTGGCATGATCGCGTGAAAGCGTGATCCTCTGCATGGCAGCAGCGCTTGAGGCTTTTCAAGGAAAGCCGAAGGCGTTGGTTTGTTTTGGCCTGTGCCGACGCTGGATGGAACGAGATTGACGTGAGAAGCGCACCAGGCGCGAGAGGTTTTTTGATGCCGACGATCAGCCAGCTGATCCGCAAGCCGCGGGAAGCAGTCAAGACCCGGAACAAGGCGCCCGCACTTGAGGCTTGCCCTCAGAAGCGTGGCGTTTGCACGCGCGTCTACACAACGACCCCGAAGAAGCCGAACTCGGCGCTTCGCAAGGTCGCAAAGGTGCGTCTGACCAATGGCTTCGAGGTGATTGGCTATATCCCGGGTGAAGGTCACAACCTTCAGGAGCACTCGGTGGTCATGATCCGCGGCGGCCGCGTCAAGGACTTGCCCGGCGTGCGCTACCACATCCTGCGCGGCGTGCTCGACACGCAGGGCGTCAAGAACCGCAAGCAGCGCCGTTCGAAGTATGGCGCCAAGCGGCCGAAGTGATTTCCGGATCCCGGCAAGCCGCCGGGATCAAGAGTTTTGAGAGGGGCGAAAGCCCGGACCATTTGAAGATCGAAGGGTAGACAGAAATGTCCCGTCGTCACAGTGCAGAGAAGCGCGAAGTCATTCCGGACCCGAAGTTCGGCGACATTGTCGTGACCAAGTTCATGAATTCGATCATGTACGAGGGCAAGAAGTCGGTCGCCGAGTCGATCGTCTACGGCGCTTTCGACCAGGTCGAAGCCCGCATGAAGTCCGGCCCGCTGGAAGTGTTCAAGCAGGCGCTCGAGAACGTCGCGCCAGCCATCGAGGTGCGCTCGCGCCGTGTCGGCGGCGCCACCTATCAGGTTCCGGTCGAAGTGCGCATGGAGCGCCGTCAGGCCCTGGCGATCCGCTGGATCATTCAGGCAGCCCGTGGCCGCAACGACAAGACGATGGTTGAGCGGCTGTCAGCCGAGCTGATGGACGCTGCGAACAACCGCGGAAACGCAGTGAAGAAGAGGGAAGACACCCACCGCATGGCAGAAGCGAACCGCGCTTTCTCGCACTATCGCTGGTGATCAGGCTTTCACGGATTCACGGAGTTTCATGACATGGCACGCGTCCATAAAATTGAAGATTACCGAAATTTCGGGATCATGGCGCACATCGACGCCGGCAAGACCAC
>JAIXUP010000055.1 GCA_027483505.1 Hyphomicrobiales bacterium | reverse complement strand
TGACCGATCCGAGCCGCTCCTTGATGCGGCCGCGCTGAACCCCAAGCCCGCCGCGCGCCCCGACCTTGCCCAAAGTGACGGATACCAGATCGCCGTCCGTCGCGTCGCCCTCATCGCCACGCTGGATCAGGATTTCCTTGCCACGCGCCTTCTTCTCCACGGATTCGACCCGGCCGCCGCCATCGGGATAGGCGCGGAAGACGCCGATCACGCTCGGGCGTTCGCGCGCAATGATCTTCAGCGCCCGTGCCTCCCAGTCATTGTCGCCGCGCGCATGCATCTTGGCGAGCACCCGCTCGCCGACCCCGGGAATCGGGGTTCCGGGCAGTGCCCTGCGTGGCACGGTCACAGTGATCCGCGGCACAGGACCATCGGCCTCTGCCCACTCGGTTGGCGCTGCGATCAGTTCGCCGTCGCGGTCCCGTCCGGTGATGTCGATCAGCATCACCGTGGACACACCACGACCGGGCTCGCGCCCCTTGCGCGGACGGTCCGTCTCGGCTTCGATCTCGCGCAGAAGCTGCTTCAGCCAGACGCGTCCGCCCTGCGGCAGCGTGAAGGCCCGCGCGATCTCGCGCTTGCCGACCTCGCGCCCGGCCTCGCGCTCGGCCGCAATGAAGCGGATGATGTCATCTTTTGTGGGGAAGGGCGCTTTGCTCACCTCAGCGGTTTGGCATGTTTGGCCGGGCCGGGGAAGGGCGAAACCTGGCCCGCTCACCCTTCGCGAAACGGCTGCGTCACCAGCTTGTCAACCCGCTGTTCCGAACGGTCGCGGAACTCCTCCAACCCGACGACCATGCCGTCATAGCCCGCTGCCGGGCGGTGCGCATAGGTGCGGAACAACCGGTCCCAGATGGCGAGGTTGAAGCCGTAGTTGGAGTCCGTCTCGCGCTGCGCTGCCGAGTGGTGGATGATGTGCATTTCCGGCGTCACCACGAACCAGCGCAGCACGCGTTCGAAGCGTTCCGGCAGGCGCACGTTCGAGTGGTTGTACAGCGCCATGCCGTTGAGCACGATCTCGAACGCCAGCACGGCCTCGGGCGGCACGCCGAGGGCGATGATCAGGGCCGCCTTGGTGGCCAGCGATATGACGATCTCGATGGGGTGGAATCGAAAACCCGAGGTCACATCCAGCTCGGTGTCGGCATGGTGCATCCGGTGAACGCGCCACAGGAGCGGCGCCTTGTGAAACATCACATGCTGCGCATAGACCATCAGATCGAGCGCGACGAACCCGATCACGCCGGCGGCGACCGGCGGCAGTCCCAGCAGCGGCAGCAGGCCAAGGCCCTGTCCCTGCGCCCACAGCGCCACGCCCACGGCGGAAGCCGGAAAGACCAGCCGCGCCACGATGATGTCGAGCGCGAAGATGCCGAGGTTCGCAGGCCAGCGCACGGCGCGGCCCTGCCTGGCCTCACGCCACGGGTCGAGGAACTCCCACAGAGCCATCAGGCCGAAAATGCCGAAGAAGAAGGCGAGCCGGATTGTAGGTTCGGGAAAGCCCGCAATCAGCAAGGGAGTTGAGGCTGTCATGCACGGCAGATGGGGTTGCCGATATGGCCGGGTCAAGGGCGCATCCTGTCGCTGGTCACCGGGCTGGACTGCGCCCTTACGCCTCCGCGGCATCCAGCGCCTTGGTTCGTGCGTATTCTGGGCTAGAGTGAAGCTTCTGACGGGAGCAGGTCATGATCGATCGCAGGACGGTGCTGGGGGCAGGGCTGGCCATGATGGCCGCAACAGGCGCGGAGGCATCCGCCCACGCCTACAGCTTCGACGGCATCGAGGGCGGCAGGATCAACCTCAGCGATTATCGCGGCAAGCTGCTGCTGGTGGTCAACACCGCCTCGCGCTGCGGCTTCACCAATCAGTATGCCGGATTGCAGAGCCTGTGGACCCGCTATCGCGCCCGTGGCCTGACCGTCGTCGGCGTGCCGGCCAATGACTTCGCCGGCCAGGAGCCGGGCTCGAATGAGGACATTCTCGGCTTCTGCTCATCCCGCTTCGGCGTGACCTTTCCATTGGCGGCCAAGACCTCGGTGATCGGGGAGGACGCGCACCCGTTCTACCGCTGGGCGGCCCGTGAGCGCCCTTTGGACACTCCGCGCTGGAATTTCCACAAATACCTGATCGGCCGCGACGGCCGCATTGCCTCGGTGTTCCCCACATCGGTCGAGCCTACCGACCCGCGGGTGCTCACCGCCATCGAGCGGGCCTTCACCGCGCCGGGCGGGACAAGCTGAGCGCAAAAACAAGAAAATGGTCGGAGTGGCAGGATTTGAACCTGCGACCCCTACGTCCCGAACGTAGTGCTCTACCAGGCTGAGCCACACTCCGACTGTGCGCGCGAGCGCATGCCGCTATGACGGGGTTCGAGCGACAGGCGGGGTTATAGCCAGCGCACCTTTGCAGCGCAACACCAAAACACGCTGGATGCAGAGGCTGGCAAAAGGCGGAATGGCTGGGGCGCCAGGATTCGAACCTGGGGATGGCGGTACCAAAAACCGCTGCCTTACCGCTTGGCGACGCCCCAACACAGGCGCGGAGTTAGAGCAGTTCGGCAAAAAGGGGAAGCCGGATTTTTTCGGTCCGGCGACTTTCGCGCAGGTCGGCTAACCGGCAACCGCGTGGCCGCCGACGATGACCTTGACCGCCTTGCCTTCCATGCGCGCCTCATCGAAGGGCGAGTTCTTGGAACGCGATTTCAGCTTGGCCTTTTGCAGCACGTAAGGCTGGTCCGGATCGATCACGATCAGGTCTGCCGGTGCGCCGGCCTCAAGCCGCCCGGCCTTCGAGCCGATCAACGCCGCCGGCGCCGATGTCATCGCAGCGAGCAGGCGGGGCAGCGCGATGTCGTTCGAATGGTGCAGGCGCAGCGCCGCTGACAGCATGGTTTCGAGCCCGACGGCGCCGTTTGCTGCCTCGCCGAACGGCTGGCGCTTCGTCTCGACATCCTGCGGGTCATGGTCGGAAACGATCACGTCGATAGTGCGATCACTCAGGGGATCGACCAGCGCCAGACGCTCGTTCTCGTGGCGCAGCGGCGGCGAGAGCTTGCAGAAGGTGCGGTAGGCGCCGACGTCGTTCTCGTTGAGCGTCAGGTTGTTGATCGACACCCCGCAGGTCACGTTGAGCCCAGCCGCCTTGGCCCGGCGCATCAGGTCGATGGAGCCGGAGCACGAGATCATGCTGGCGTGGTAGCGTCCGCCCGTCGCGGCGACGAGGGCGAGATCGCGTTCAAGAATGATCGTCTCGGCCACCTGCGGGATGCCGGTCAGGCCAAGGCGCGAGGCGAACTCGCCCTCGTTCATCACCCCTTCGCCGCGCAGGTTCGGGTCTTCGAGGTGGTGCACGATCAGCGCGCCGAAGTCGCGCGCATAGATCAGCGCCCGGCGCATCACCTGCGCGTTCATCACCGAGCGTGGTCCATCCGTGAAGAACACCGCGCCGGCTTCCAGCAGCAGGCCGAACTCGGTCATCTCCAGCCCGTGGAGGCCCTTGGTCAGCGCCGCCGAAGGCCGCACATTGACCACAGCCTTGTCGCGCGCCCGGCGCTTGATGAAATCGATGATCGCCGGATCGTCCACCACCGGCGCGGTGTCCGGCCGGCACACCAGCGTGGTCACCCCGCCCGCCGCCGCCGCTTCCGACGCCGTACGCAAGGTCTCGCGATGTTCCGCGCCCGGCTCGCCGGCAAAGGCGCACATGTCGATCAGGCCGGGGCTGAGGATGAGGCCGCCGCAATCATGGATGTCGGCATCGGCGGGCAGGGCACCGGCTTTCACCTGAGCGCCAACCGCCGCGATCACGCCGTCACGGACAAGCACGCCGCCATGGCTTTCCGTGCCCGAGGCAGGGTCGATCAGGCGGGCGTTGGTGAGGGCGAGGTCACCCATTCCGCATGCCCCCCGCCAGCGCTTCAAGCACCGCCATCCGCACGGCGACGCCCATTTCAACCTGTTCGCGGATCAGCGATTGCGCGCCGTCGGCGACATCGGTGGCGATTTCGACGCCGCGGTTCATGGGGCCGGGGTGCATCACCAGCGCATCTGGCTTGGCGACGCTCAGCTTTTCCTGGTCGAGGCCGAAATAGCGGAAATACTCCTTGGCGGAGGGGATGAACGAGCCGCTCATGCGCTCGCGCTGCAGGCGCAGCATCATGATGATGTCGGCGCCTTCCAGACCCTTCTTCATGTCGGTGTAGATCGGCAGGCCGAGGCCTTCGAAGCCGGGCGGGATCAGCGTCGAAGGCCCGATCAGCCTGACATGCGCGCCCAGCGCCGAGAGCAGGATGATGTTGGAGCGCGCCACACGGCTGTGCAGGATGTCGCCGCAGATGGCGACCACCAGCCCCTCGATCCCGCCCTTGTTGCGGCGGATGGTCAGCGCGTCGAGCAGGGCCTGCGTCGGATGCTCATGCGCGCCATCGCCGGCATTGACCACCGAGCAATCGACCTTGCGCGAGAGCAGTTCCACCGCGCCCGCCGCATGGTGCCGCACGATGATGATGTCGGGGTGCATGGCGTTGAGCGTCGCCGCCGTGTCGATCAGCGTCTCGCCCTTCTTCACGGAGGAATTGCCGACACTCATGTTCATCACATCCGCGCCGAGCCGTTTTCCGGCCAGCTCGAAGGAGGCCTGCGTGCGGGTGGAGGCCTCGAAGAACAGGTTGATCTGGGTGCGGCCACGCAGACTTGAGGTCTTCTTCTCGACCTGCCGGGAAAGTTCCACATAGGAATCGGCCAGATCAAGCAGGCTGGTGATCTCGAGGCGATTGAGCCCCTGGATGCCAAGCAGATGCTTGCGCGCGAAGGTCACGGGTGGGTGGCCGGCATATGTCATTGAAGATGGCTGGATAGGCCCGATGCTCACGAGTCGCAAGCGAAGCATGCGGGCTGTCCCCAGCGCCGACTTGCAAACACACCAATTCCCTCATCCTGAGCCTGTCGAAGGACGAGGGTTCCAGCCGCGCACCAACGGGATGTCATCCTTCGATGGGCTCAGGATGCGGATTGCGGAGTGACAGGAGATAGAGCGCGCCCTCAGCGGCGGGACCGCACCTTGATCGGCACGAGGTCTTCGATGCCAGGTCCGCCGCCACGGTCATCATCGTCGTCACGCGATTTGCGGTTCATCATGATCGCCGAACCGGCGACGACGCTTGAGGCGGTGATGACGCAGCCCGAAAGCAGGGCGAACAGCGCTACCAGCCCATCGGGATCACGCGAGATCAGCGTGTGCAACCCATAGGCATCCGTCCACAACAGGCCGATCACGAACAGCACGCCGATTGCTGCCCCGCTCAGGAGGTTGACGATCAGGAGCCTGTGCAGGGGATCACGGGGCATTCCTTGAATCTCCTTTAAGGCATTTGAGAGTAAGCGCTGAAGATGAACATTCAAGTAACGGGCCATGCGCAGCCTGCGGCGAAGCAGCCTGTTCACGTTCAATTGACTTCTGAATGGCCTTGCACCAGTTTGCGGCCCGCCCGTGATCCGGGCACTCCGATTGCGCCGCAAGCGCCGCCGGCTTGAATCCAGTCCGCAGGAAGTACGCATAAGTCCATGAAAGTGCTCGTTGTTGAGTCGCCTGCGAAGGCGAAGACGATCAACAAGTATCTCGGCTCCGACTACCAGGTCGTGGCGTCGTTCGGGCACATCCGTGATTTGCCGCCCAAGGATGGGTCGGTCGATCCGGAGAAGGACTTCGCCATGCTCTGGGAGATGGAGGGGCGCGGCGCCAAGCAATTGTCCGAAATCGCCAAGGCCGTGAAGGGCGCGGAACGACTCATTCTCGCGACTGACCCGGACAGGGAAGGCGAGGCCATTTCCTGGCATGTGCTGCAGGCGCTGCTTGAGAAGAAGGCGCTGAAGGGCATTCCGGTCGAGCGTGTCACCTTCAACGCCATCACCAAGGAGAGCGTCACCGCCGCGCTGAAGGCCCCGCGCGAGATCGACGGCGCGCTGGTCGACGCCTATCTGGCCCGCCGGGCGCTGGATTATCTCGTCGGCTTTACGCTCTCGCCGGTGCTCTGGCGCAAGCTGCCGGGCGCAAAATCGGCAGGCCGCGTCCAGTCGGTGGCGCTGCGGCTCGTCTGCGACCGCGAGCGCGAGATCGAGGCCTTCCGGGCGCGGGAGTACTGGACCCTTGTGGCCGAACTCGCCACGCTGCGCGGCCACACTTTCGAAGCGCGGCTGGTCGGCGCTGACGGCAAGAAAGTGGGTCGCCTCGATGTCGGCAAGGCCGACGAGGCTGCCGCCTTCAGGAAGGCGCTGCAAGCTGCGTCGTTCGAGGTCGCCGGCATCGAGGCCAAGCCCGTCAAGCGCCACCCTTCGCCGCCATTCCAGACCTCGTCCTTGCAGCAGGAAGCCTCGCGCAAGCTCGGCTTTGCCCCGGCCCGCACGATGCAGTTGGCGCAGCGTCTTTATGAAGGTGTCGACATCGGCGGCGAGACCGTCGGCCTCATCACCTACATGCGCACCGACGGCGTCGACATGGACGGCTCGGCGATCGCCGCCGCCCGCCGCGTCATCGCCAAGGAGTTCGGCGCCGGCTACGTGCCTGACGTGCCGCGCAAATACACCACCAAGGCGAAGAATGCGCAGGAAGCCCACGAGGCCATCCGCCCGACCGACATGGGGCGCCTGCCGGCCTATGTCATCCGCCAGCTCGAGCCGGACCAGGCCAAGCTTTATGAGCTGATCTGGATCCGCACCATCGCCAGCCAGATGGAGAGCGCGCAGCTTGAGCGCACCACCGTCGACATCACCGCCAGGGCCGGGGAGCGCACGCTCGATCTGCGCGCCACGGGCCAGGTCGTGCTCTTCGACGGCTTCCTCAAGGTCTATCAGGAAGGCCGCGACGACGAGGATGATGAGGAAAGCCGCCGCCTGCCGCAGATGACGACGGCGGAGAACCTGCGCGCCAAGGAGATCAAGGCGACCCAGAGCTTCACCGAGCCGCCGCCACGCTTCTCGGAGGCCAGCCTGGTCAAGCGCATGGAAGAACTCGGGATCGGCCGCCCCTCGACCTATGCCTCGATCCTGCAGGTGCTGCGTGACCGCGAATACGTCAGCATCGACAAGAAACGGCTGGTGCCGAACGACACCGGCCGCGTGCTCTCGTCCTTCCTCGAAAGCTTCTTCGCGCGCTACGTGGAGTATGACTTCACCGCGAGCCTTGAAAACGACCTTGACCGGATTTCCAACCATGAGGTGGACTGGAAGGAGATCATGCGCGCCTTCTGGGAGGAGTTCTCGAAGGCCATCGCTGGCGCCAAGGATCTGCGCACCGGCGAGGTGATCGACAAGCTCGACGAGGCGCTGGGGCCGCATCTGTTCCCGGCCCGCGCCGACGGCGCCGATCCGCGGCTATGCAGGTCCTGCGGCACGGGCCGGCTCGGCCTGCGCTTCTCCAAGACCGGCGGCTTCATCGGCTGCTCGAACTACCCTGAATGCCGTTATACGCGGCCCATGGCGGCTCCCTCCGCGGACGGAGAGGCAAGCGGCGAGGGTGGCGGCCAGCCGGGCGTCAGGATTCTCGGCAAGGACCCAGTCACCGGCGTCGATGTCACGGTCAGGGACGGCCGTTTCGGACCTTACGTGCAGTTGGGCGAGGGCGAGAAACCCAAGCGCCAGACGTTGCCGAAGGGCGTGTCGCCAGCGACCATCGGCCTTGACCGGGCGCTCGTGCTGCTGTCGCTTCCGCGCGAAGTGGCGAAGCACCCCGAAACCGGCGAGCCGATCCTGGCCTCGATCGGGCGCTTCGGCCCCTATGTCCAGCACGGCAAGACCTACGCCAACATCGGCAAGGATGACGACATCCTGGAGATCGGCGCCAACCGCGCCATCGACCTGATCGTCGCCAAGGAGAGCGGCGCAGGCGGCGGACGCCGCTTCGGCGGCGCACCGGCGGGCCGCGCGCTGGGCGAATACCCCGATGGCGGCGTGATCACCGTGCGCGGCGGCAAGTATGGAGCCTATGTCAACTGGGACAAGGTCAACGCCACCTTGCCCAAGACCATCACCGAAGCCGACGTCACGCTCGAACAGGCCATCGACCTGATCCGCGCCAAGATCGCCAGCGGCCCGCCGGTGAAGAGCGGCAAGAAGCCCGCAAAGGCCAAGGCGGCGGCGAAACCCGCCACGAAGGCGAAAGCGCCGGCAAAGAAGGCTGCGACAAAGAAGGCCTGACATCCCGGAGCGCCAGGTTGCGGCCTTGTCTTGCATTTTTGCAAGAATGAGCCTGCAGCGGCTTGCATGAAATAGCAGGTCCCGGAGCCTATGTGGACGTCAACGCTGCCGAGCCCGCCAGCAAAGGGATGACCTTCATGAACCTCACCGGCCTCCACCACGTCACGGCCATCTGTGCGGATGCTGTCGGCAACCATCGCTTCTATACCCAGGTGCTGGGCATGCGCATGGTCAAGCGGACCGTCAATCAGGACGACACCTCGGCCTATCACCTGTTCTATGGCGATGGCTGCGCCACGCCGGGCAGCGACATCACCTTTTTCCAGTGGCCCGTGCAGCCCGCAAAGCGCGGCACGCGTTCGATCATCCGCACCGGCTTGCGGGTCACGGGCAAGGCCACGCTTGACTGGTGGGTGCAGCGGCTCGATGCAGCCGGCGTGCAGCATGGCCGCATTCGCGAGCGCAATGGCCGCCTTGTCCTCGACCTTGAGGACCCCGAAGGCCAGCGCCTGTCACTGGTCGATGATGGCGGGGCGGGCGAGGGGGAAATCTGGGAGCGCAGCCCGGTGCCGGCCGAGCACCAGATCAGGGGCCTGGGCCCGCTGGCGCTGAGCGTCGCGGACCTCAAGCCCACCGACATGGTCCTGCAGCAGCTTCTTGGCCTCACGCCAGCCGGCTCGTTCCGTGACACGCGGCTTGCCGATGGCGATGTGCAGGTCTATGCGATCGGCCAGGGCGGCCCTTCGGCGGAACTGCACGTGGCGGTCGAGCCGCACAAGCCCGCCGGGATGGAAGGCGCCGGCGCGGTCCATCACGTCGCGCTGCGCATCCCGACCTTCGAGGCCTACGACGCCTGGGCGCAGCGTCTCGCCACCGTGCGCTATCCCAACAGCGGCCCGGTCGACCGCTACTATTTCCGCAGCCTGTACTTCCGCGAGCCCAATGGCATCCTCTTCGAACTCGCCACGGACGGGCCAGGGTTTGATGTCGACGAGCCGATGGCGACGCTGGGCGAAAAGCTCGCGCTGCCGCCTTTCCTTGAGCCCCGTCGCGAGAGCATCGAGAAGGGCCTCAAGCCGCTCGACGGCTGACGTCTCCCGAGTTTCCGGCACGGCGCTACGCGCTTGCCGCAGTTGCCGTGCGGGCCAAGCGGCGGCAGTATGGAACGGCAGAAACCCGGAGCCATCCATGAAATCGCGTGCCGCCGTCGCTTGGGAGGCCAACAAGCCTCTCACCATCGAAACCATTGACATCGCGGGGCCGAAGCCTGGCGAAGTGCTGGTCGAAGTCATGGCGACGGGTGTCTGCCATACCGACGCCTACACGCTGTCGGGGCTCGATTCGGAGGGCAAGTTTCCGGCCATCCTCGGGCATGAGGGCGCCGGCATCGTGCGCGAGGTGGGCGCGGGCGTGACCACGCTCAAGGCGGGCGATCACGTCATCCCTCTGTACACGCCGGAATGCCGCGCCTGCAAAACCTGCCTGTCGCAGCGCTCGAACCTGTGCACCGCGATCCGCGCCACGCAGGGGCAGGGCCTGATGCCGGACGGATCGAGTCGGTTCACCTGCGATGATGCGGGAACCCGCAAGGACGTGTTCCACTACATGGGCTGTTCGACCTTCTCGAACTTCACGGTGTTGCCGGAGATCGCGCTGGCGAAGGTGCGCGAGGACGCGCCCTTCGACAAGATCTGCTACATCGGCTGCGGCGTCACCACGGGCATCGGCGCGGTGATCTACACCGCCAAGGTCTGGCCCGGCGCCAATGTCGTCGTGTTTGGACTGGGCGGCATCGGCCTCAACGTCATTCAAGGCGCGCGCATGGTCGGCGCCGACAAGATCATCGGCGTCGATCTGAACCCTGCCAAGGCGGACATGGCCAGAAAGTTCGGCATGACGCATTTCGTCAATCCTGACGAGGTCGGCCGCGACAAGGTCGTGCAGGCCATCGTCGATCTGACCGGCGGCGGCGCGGATTTCTCCTTCGAGTGCATCGGCAATGTCCACACCATGCGCCAGGCGCTCGAATGCTGCCATCGCGGCTGGGGCGAAAGCATCATCATCGGCGTGGCGCCCTCGGGCACGGAGATCGCGACGCGTCCGTTCCAGCTCGTAACCGGCCGCGTCTGGAAGGGCTCGGCTTTCGGCGGCGCGCGGGGTCGCACCGACGTGCCGAAGATCGTCGACTGGTACATGGAGGGCAAGATTAACATCGATGACCTGATCACCCACACCATGCCGCTCAAGGAGATCAACACTGCTTTCGATCTCATGCATGAGGGCAAGTCGATAAGGAGTGTGGTCACCTTCTGACCTGATGTCGCGCCGGCACGCGCCCGGCCGTGTTTGATGTCGGTCAATGTGCGCGCCGGCGCGGCGCTGCATCCTGCCGAGATGAGCGAGACAGGTCAGACAGCCTCGCCGATGCGTCCCGCCGATCCGGTGATCCGGACGGTGACGCAGGCGGACATCATCGAAGCCGTGGCGGCCGGTCTGCGCGACTTCGCGGCGGCCCCGCAATATGGCCTGTTCTTCGGCGCGATCTTTGCGCTTGGCGGGTTGGCCATCTTCGGCAGCCTGTTCTGGTTCGGCCTTGTCTACCTGGCCTATCCGCTCGCGGCGGGCTTCGTGATGATTGGCCCGTTCGTGGCAGCGGGCCTTTACGACGTCAGCCGCCGCAGGGAACGGGGCGAGCCGCTGACCTTCGGCGCGGTCCTCGGCTCTGTCTGGGCGCAGCGCCGGCGCGAAATGGTCTGGATGTCCTTCGTTGCGATTTTCCTGATGATCATCTGGCTCTATCAGGTGCGGCTGCTGGTGGCGCTGTTCCTCGGCCTGCGCTCGTTCGGCACGCTGGGCGAATTCCTCGAGGTGCTGGTCACCACGCCGGAGGGGCTGACCTTTCTGGCCATCGGCCATGTCGTGGGGGCGATCCTGTCGGCGATCGCGTTCACGCTGACGGTCGTATCTTTCCCGCTGCTGGTCGACCGCGACCTTGATGTCGTCACCGCGATCATCACCAGCTTCCGCGCCGTCGCCCACAATCCTGTCGTGATGCTGGGCTGGGCCCTGTGCGTGGTGGTGCTGATGATCGCGGCGATCGTGCCGCTGTTCGCCGGACTTCTGGTGGTTCTGCCCGTGCTGGGGCACGCAACCTGGCACATCTACCGCCGCGTGGTCGCGCCTGTGCAGGGTCCTGAAGCACCTCAGCCGCCGATTGCGTCCTGAGGTCCGCGCCTCTAGATTGGTGCAGGGCTGCCCGGAGCAAGCCCACGCCATCGCCGGAGCCTTGCCTTGCCTGCCGCCTACGGTTTTCACGTCATCCTGGCCTTTGTCGCCGGCTATCTGCTTGGCTCGATTGCGTTCGGCATCATCGTCACGCGGCTCGGCGGCGGGCCTGATCCGCGCACCATCGGCTCGGGCAATATCGGCGCCACAAACGTGCTGCGCTCGGGCAACAAGAAACTGGCGGCGCTGACCTTGCTGGGCGATGCGCTCAAGGGCACGGTCGCTGTGCTGATCGGCTGGTGGCTGGGCGGAGAGGGAACCGCGCTGGCGGCGGGTTTCGGCGCCTTCATTGGCCACCTGTTCCCGCTCTGGCTTGGCTTCAGGGGCGGCAAGGGCGTCGCCACCTTTCTGGGCGTGGCGCTCGCTCTGCAGCCTCTGGGCGCGCTTGTCTTCGCCGCAAGCTGGCTGATCACCGCCAAGGTCTCGAAATACTCGTCCCTGTCGGCGCTGGTCGCCACGGTGGCGACACCGCTGGCCTTGTGGGCGCTGGGCCATGGCCGCATGGCCGCGCTCATGGCCGTTTTGGCAGCCTTGCTCTGGTTCATGCACCGGGAGAACATCCAGCGTCTCCTGGCGGGAACCGAAGGCAAGATCGGCCAGAAGAGCTGAGGGGCGGGCGGGTGCCGGACCTTGCTCTGTCCGACCGGCAGCGCTTCGACTGGCTGCGGCTGATCCGCACCGAGAGCGTCGGCCCGCGCACCTTCTGCACCCTGGTCAACAGGTTCGGCAGCGCCGGCGCTGCGCTGGCCGCTCTGCCCGACCTGGCGCGGGCGGCGGGAAGGCCCGTCAACATACCGTCCGTGGCCGCCATCGAACGGGAGATGGAGCAGGCAAGGCGGCTCGGCGTTCGTTTCGTGGCGCTTGGAGAAGGCGCCTATCCGCGCGCCCTGGCCGCATGCCGCGACACGCCGCCCTTGCTCGCCGTGCGGGGCCAGCTTGCTGTGTTGTCAAAGCCGATGGTCGCGCTGGTCGGATCGCGCAACGCCTCGGGCCTTGGGCTCAAGTTCACCGAGAAGCTGGCGCGGGAGCTGGGCGAGGCCGGGTTCGTGGTCGTGTCCGGCCTCGCGCGCGGCATCGACACCGCAGCCCACCGCGCATCGCTGGCGACCGGCACCGTGGCGGCGCTGGCCGGTGGCCATGGCCAGATCTACCCGCCCCAGAACGAGCCGCTGGTCGAGGATCTGATCGCAACCGGCGCTGCCGTCTCCGAACTGCCCTTCACGATGGAGCCGCGCGCGCGGGACTTTCCGCGCCGCAACCGCATCGTCGCGGGGCTCTCACTCGGCGTCGTTGTGGTCGAAGCCGCGGCGCGCTCCGGCTCGCTGATCACTGCGCGGCTGGCGAATGAGGAGGGACGCACGGTCTTTGCGGTGCCAGGCTCGCCGCTCGATCCGCGCGCCGAAGGAACCAACCAGCTCATCCATGCCGGCGCGCGCCTGTGCCGCTCGGCCGAGGACGTGATCAGTGAATTGGCCGCGCAGGTCGAACCCGGCCCGCCAGCGGGCGGCTTGTTCGAGGCGCCGGGCCCTGATCGCCGGCCAGCGGAGGACGCGCCCGACGAACTGGACTGGCTTCTGGCCGGGCAGCCCGCAGGCACACCGTCACGGGACGGCGTGAAGGACCATGACCGCGACAGCTCCGCTGTCGCGCATGCCCCGACGCCAGAGGCGCCCGAAGGAACGCTCAGGCCCGTGCGTGAGGTCTTGCTCGACCTGCTCGGCGCGGCGGCTCTCGGCATTGACGACCTGGCCCGGCACAGCGCGCTGGGCGTCCGCGTCGTGCAGGGCGAGCTCGTCGAGCTGGAAATGGACGGGCTTGTGAGGCGCGAGGCGTCCGGCGGCTACGTCAGGGTCTGACCCGGATCGGAGTTCGTCAGCGGCGTTGCGGCATGCATCTGCAGTCCGAGCCTGTTGGCGCTTTCGCGCGCCTCGGCAGCCGCCATCTGGAGAAAATAGGACAGCAGGGTGAGTTCGGAGTTCGACGCCATACGGCCGAGCTCGGCACTCATGTGCCCGATATAGGTTGCAACCTCCAGCCGCAACAGCTCCGACGGATCGTGCGGGCTATCCCAGCCCGGTTCGGCCGCGATAGGATAGGGGAAATCAAGATGGCCGACGTCAGAAAGGATGTCCCGCGCCGTGATGTCGTCCAGAGGCGAATTCTCGTCGCGAGGTGGCACTCCCTGTGACATGCGCAGCTTCTCCACCAGTCAGAATCAGGCGCCATTCAACTTCAGATTGTATCTTCTGTGAAAATGCGAAGTTCAATAGAAATCTGGTCGTAGAGTACGGTTTTTCCTAGAGGGCAGTCGCCAGAAGGATGATCGGCATTGTGATCATCGCCGCCAAGGTCTGCAGGGTCGCAATCTCGGCCATGAGAGGCGCATCGCCTCCCATCTGCCGAGCCAGGATATAGGACGCCGCAGCGGTTGGAACAGTGGCTGCCATCATGACAACGCTCAACGAATTGCCGGATAGTCCGAGAAATAGCGCAATGACATAGACGATTGCAGGCATAAACAACAGTTTGAGGATGATCGCAGCGGCGTGGGGCAGGGCGGGGCGCGTCAGGCGCGACAGGTCCAGCCCTGCTCCGGCCACGAGCAGGCCGGCGGCCAGCGTGCCGCGGCCGACGATGTCGATCGCGCTGCCGACCGGTTGCGGAATGAAGGCGGCCACCGGGTTGAGTGCGAGGCCCAGCGCGCAGGACCAGATGAAGGGGTTCCTGACCAGCGTCATCAGGGTCTTGGCAAGGTCGAATGCTTCGCCGCGGGCATAGCGGGACATGATCAGCACGCTCATGATGTTGACGGCCGGGATCAGCGTGGCGATCAGCACGGCCATCAGCGCGACGCCCTCTGATCCGAACTGCTGCGATGAGACGGCAAGGGCGATGAACGTGTTCCATCGGACTGCCCCCTGGTAGACGGACGTGAAGGCCGGCCCGTCAACACCGCGCGCAGCGAGCAGGGGCCGCAGGCCGAGCAGCAGCAAGGTCATGATCACCGCGCCCCCGGTAAGTGCGCCGCCGACCGCGATCACGGGCACGTCCCCGAGGCGGGCGAAGGCAAGGGTGTGCACCACGAGCGCCGGGATCAGAACATGGTAGGTGACGGCTTCAAAGCCGCGCCACGCGCTTTCGCCGATCAGTTCGAAGCGCCGGGCGGCAAACCCGATCATGATCACGAGAAAGACGGCGGCAAGGCTGTTGAGGAGGGTCGCCATGAGTGCTCTTGCGCGGTAACGGGCGTGGAACCGCGTCTGTGCACGCTCCAAACGGCGCCGGCAACCGGCGCAGCCATCATGCCGCTCTGTCAGCTGCGCAATTTTGACATGTTCGGTTCAGGGCAGGTTCAATCGGGAAGGTTCAGTTAACCATGCAACAGGCGCGGGATCTCCGTGCCGCTTCATGGAGGTGCCGGTCATGGCCCTGTCGAAAACTTCATTGGTCCTTGCGGGATCAAGCGTTGCAGCAATGCTGGTTGTATCCGTGCCGGCGCAGGCGGCTCCCTGGGCCAAGTCGGGTGACTTCGTTGCCCATCACGAGATCGAGCAGGTGCGCTGGCGCGGCAACCGGCGTGGCGCTTATGCCGCGGGCGCGATCGGCCTTGGCATTCTGGGGCTCGCCGCTGCTGCGGCCGCTGCGCAGGGCGGCGGATACTACAGCGACGAGGGCTACGGCTACGCGCCGTCCTACGGTTATGGCTATGGGCCATCTTACGGGTATGGCTCTCCCTATGCCGGCGGCTATGCGCCATCCTACGGCTATCAGCCTGCTTATGGCTATCACGACGGCTACCTGCCGCGCCGGGCCTATGCGCCGCACTATGGTCAGGCCTATGGCCCCGCCTATCACAACGGCAATCGGGGCAACTGGGGTCGTGGCGGATTGACGCGCGAGCAGCAAAGCCGCGACCGCATGGAGCGTAGCTCCAAGTAAGGCCCGGAAAGGCGCAGTCCTGCGGTCGGCAAGGTGCGTTCCAGAAGCCGGTTGTTATCGCCGCGCTTCTGGCTTAGCCTTGCCCAACGAGGCTTGTCTGCATGGGTTGTTTTGGTTTGGGCGTGTGACGCATGGGAGTTGGCTGGATGTCGATGATGTCAGGACGGAAGAAGGCAATCGTGCTGTCGAGCGCAGTGCTGATGGCTGTGAGCGGGATTTGCACCCAGGTGAGCGCCGCGCCATTCGCGACCGCCGGGTCGTCGCAGATTGCTGTCGAAAGCATGGTCGAGCAGGTTCAGGTGCGGCCGGCGGGCAAGCGTCGCCCCGTGCCTGTGGCAAGGGCACGCAAGCGCAACAACAACGCGGCCGCCGCCGCCGCCATTGTCGGGATCGGCGTCCTCGGGATCGCCGCCGCAGCTGCTGCTTCCCAGGGCCGGCCGCGGGGCGGCCAGTACTATACCGACCAATGGGGCAATCCGGTGGATGCCTACGGCCGGCCGATCTATGTCGAGCGGCCCGTCCAGTACTACCAGCAGCCGGGGTATTATCAGCAGCAGTCCGGCTACTACTATGAGCAGCCCGGTTACTATCGCCGTCCGCAGGTCAGCGAGTGGGAGCGTCAGGAAATTCGGGCGCGTGAGCGGGCCCAGCGCGACGCCGCACGTCAGCAGCAGTGGCGTCAGCAGCAGCAGGTCTACCGGCCGCAGCCGCAGTACAGGCAGGCTCCGGTCTATCGCCAGGACCCCTATGCCTATGGCCGCGGCTATGCGCAGCCCGGCTCCTCCGATTTCCGCGAGCGCCAGCGCCAGCGCGGCATTGGCGATCCGACGCAGGACAGGGGTCAGTGACACGACCCAGATGAGCAAAGCGCCGCCTCCGGGCGGCGTTTTCCTTTCTCAGGCCATCTGGTCGAGCGCGCTTTGCAGGAGGTAGGCTGCGGCCATCTTGTCCACCACCTCGGCGCGCCGGGCCCGCGACGCGTCCGCAGCGAGCAAGGTCCGCGTCACAGCCATCGTCGACATGCGTTCGTCGACATAGGCGATCGGCATCGCGGTCAACGGCAGGAGATTGCGCACGAAGGCCCGGGTGGACTGCACGCGCGGCCCTTCGCTGCCGTCCATGTTCAGCGGCAGGCCGATCACCAGGCCGCCGACACCCTGTTTCACGGCAATGTCGAGCAGCAGTTCGACGTCCTTGCTGAATTTGACGCGCCGGATGGTTTCGAGCGGACTGGCGATGGTGAGGCCGACATCCGACAGCGCCAGCCCGATGGTCTTGCTGCCCAGGTCAAGCCCGAGGAGGCGCTGATGGTGGCTGAGGGCATCGCGCAAGGCGTCAAGTTCAACAACGGGCACGACACGACCTTTCCGGCAATGACAGGCCCTTACGCCGATCCCGGACCGGCGACAATCGCCGGCGACCGCGCTATTGTGCGCACGCCATGCGCCATGGCGCACCGCCGCTCAAGGAGCCCATCATGAGACTGACCTGGTTCGGACATTCCTGCTTTCGCGTCGAGGTGGCCGGTGCGGTGGTGCTGATCGACCCGTTCTTCACCGGCAATCCGTCCTTTTCGGGCGATGCCGCGGCGGCGAGCGAGGGCGCGACACATGTTCTCATCAGCCATGGGCACGGCGACCATGTCGGCGACGCGCTGGACATTTCCGCCCGCACCGGCGCGGTCGTCATCAGCAATTTCGACCTCCTCATGTATCTCGCTTCCAAGGGGCTGAAAAACTTTTCGCCGATGAACACGGGCGGGACGGTCGATTTCGGCCCCTTCAAGGCCAGTCTTGTCAGGGCGGATCATTCCGCCGCGCAGGTCGAGGCCGGCGTCGGCTTTCCGCTCGGCAATGCCAATGGCGTGATCGTGGCGGCCAAGGGCGAGCCGGTTCTGTGGCACATGGGCGACACCGACATCTTCTCGGACATGGCGCTGATTGCCGAACTTCACGCTGTCGATGTTTGCATCTGCCCGATCGGAGACCGCTTCACCATGGGCGGGAAGACCGCCGCAATCGCCATGAAGCGCTTCGTCAAGCCGAAACTGGCGGTGCCCTGCCACTATGGCTCGTTCGGGATCATCGATCAGACGCCGGACCTGTTCCTTGCTGAAATGGCTGGCTCGGATATTGCCGTTCGCGCGCCGAAGGTTGGCGAGGCCTTTGCCGTCTGAGATTGCAGGCTCGGGACAGGCCAGCTATAGCGCGGGTCAGGCGCGGCGCCCGCAAGGTTTTGCGTCTGCGCATTGAAGGAGCCTGTCCGCATGTCCGTTGACGCCGCCACAGTCAGACGTGTTGCCCATCTTGCCCGCATTGCCTTGCCGGAAGGCGATGTCGCGAAGATGCAGGCCGAGATCAACGCGATGCTCGGGTTCGTCGAGCAGCTCAACGAGGTCAACGTCGATGGTGTCGAGCCGATGACCTCGGTCATGCCGATGGCGATGAAGAAGCGGGCTGATGTCGTCAACGATGGCGAAATCGCCGCACAGATCGTCAAGAACGCGCCGCAATCGGAAGACGATTATTTCATGGTGCCGAAAGTGGTTGAATGAACGCCAAAGCGTCATTCGGCCACCCCGGACGCCGCGAAGGCGCAAACCGGGCTCCCATCGTCCAGCAGTCACTGAAAAGCATGTCATGACAGACCTGACCAAACTCACCCTGACCGAAGCGCGCGACGGCCTCCGCGCCAAGGCCTTCAGCGCCACCGAACTGGCCGAGGCGCACATCGCCGCCGTCGAAAGTGCGCGCCTGCTCAACGCCTATGTGCTTGAGACGCCAGAGATCGCGCTGAAGCAGGCCGCCGTCTCGGACGCAAGGCTGGCGAAGGGTGAGGGCGGTGCGCTCGAAGGGCTGCCGCTCGGGATCAAGGACCTGTACTGCACGGCCGGCACACGGACCACGGCCTGTTCGAACATCCTCGGCAATTTCGTGCCGACCTACGAATCAACCGTCACCAGCCAGCTCTGGCGCGACGGCGCAGTGATGCTCGGCAAGCTCAACAACGACGAGTTTGCCATGGGCTCGTCCAACGAGACCTCCTGCTTTGGCAATGTCATCAACCCGTGGCGGCGCGAAGGCTCCAACATGGGCGTCGGCAGCGCCGGCGTCGAGGGCACCTATCTGGTGCCGGGCGGCTCCTCGGGTGGTTCGTCCTCCGCCGTTGCTGCCAACCTGTGCCTTGCCGCCACCGCGACCGACACCGGCGGCTCGATCCGCCAGCCCGCCGCCTTCACCGGAACGGTCGGCATCAAGCCGACCTATGGCCGCTGCTCGCGCTGGGGCATCGTGGCCTTCGCGTCCTCCCTCGATCAGGCCGGCCCGATCGGCAAATCCGTGCGCGATTGCGCCGTGATGCTGCGCTCGATGTCGGGCCATGACCCCAAGGACACGACCTCGGTCGACATCGCCGTGCCGGACTACGAGCAGGCCATCGGCCGCTCGGTGAAGGGCATGAAGATCGGCATCCCGAAGGAGTACCGCATCGACGGCATGCCGGCGGAGATCGAAAAACTTTGGCAGGACGGCATCAACTGGCTGAAAGCGGCCGGCGCCGAGATCGTCAACATCTCGCTGCCGCACACGAAGTATGCGCTGCCGGCCTATTACATCGTCGCCCCCGCCGAAGCATCGTCGAACCTCGCGCGCTATGACGGCGTGCGCTACGGCCTGCGGGAGCAGGGCCGTGACATCGCCGACATGTACGAGAAGACCCGCGCCGCCGGCTTTGGCCGCGAGGTCAAGCGCCGCATCATGATCGGCACCTACGTGCTCTCGGCCGGCTATTACGACGCCTACTATCTGCGCGCGCAGAAGGTGCGGACCTTGATAAAGAAGGATTTCGAGGATGTCTTCGCCGCCGGTGTCCATGCCATCCTGACGCCGGCGACGCCTTCCGCCGCCTTCGGCATCGGCGAAAAGGGCTCGGCGGATCCCGTGGAGATGTACCTCAACGACATCTTCACGGTGACGGTGAACATGGCGGGCCTGCCGGGCATCGCAGTCCCGGCGGGTCTTGACGGGCAGGGTTTGCCTCTTGGCTTGCAGCTGATCGGGCGCCCCTTCGACGAGGAGACGCTGTTTGCGCTCTCGGAAGTCATTGAGCAGGCGGCGGGACGGTTTCCGATCCCGTCGCGCTGGTGGGCATGATCTTCGCCCGCTCCGTGGCTGTGGCCTGCCTCACGGTGATGAGGGCGCTTTGCTGGCTCACGGGCGGATTGCTGGTCGTGCTGACGCTTGTCCAGACCATCAGGGGGGAGGCCGAGGCGCGGCCGATGCTTCTTCTGGCGGCCGCTGCGGTGTTCGGCGCGATGGCGCTCGGCAGCGGCTGGATCAGGAGCAGGTTCGAGGCAGGGCCAACGTGACGGGACGCTTCACGCGAAGCCGGGGATGACCGTCCGGCCAGCGGAGCGACGTGAAGCGCGCATGACGGCCGCTCGTCAAACCTGCGTCGGCGGGGTATGAAGAGAGCCATGTTCAACGGCCCAAATCCGCGCGATGACTTTGTCGGCTTTGGCCTGTTCGTCACGGCAGTCTTCTCGATCTTCTCGCCCCAGGCCTTTACCTGGCTACCGGCGGCGCTGGCGCTGCTCATGGCCCGTCTCTGGCCACAAAAGCTGTCGACGGGGCATCCTTACGACGGCGTCCGGGCCTACCCGGCTGTCTTCGCCCTGTTGACGCTGTTCGTTCTGTGGACGGCGGTCTGCACGGCGCGTGCAACCGAACCGGCCAACGCGCTGATCGTGAGCGGCGGCTTTTTCTTTTGCGCTGCCTCTGCCGTTGCGATGATCCTGCTGCCCATCCGCATGGGCTTCAACGGACGTTGGGCGTGGCAGTTCTTTCCCTTGCTGCACCTTGGCCTGATGGCCGGCGTCATGGTCTTCGTGCTTCGCCTGGTGGACGTGTCAGCGATCGGCGGCAAGCGGTTCGCCGAAACCTGGCACTACAATCGGGCAGCCGTCCTTGTCGCGCTTCTCCTGCCGCTGAGCCTCTTCGCGATCCGGCAGATGGCCACAACACGGCGCCGGTTCCTGTTGCGGTTCGCGCCGCTTTATGGGCTAACCGGGGTCGTGGTCTTCGCGTCGGAAAGCCAGTCCGCGCAGCTTGCCTTCCTAGTGATGTCGCTGCTGCACGCACTCGCCGTCGTCAATATCGGTCTGGCGGTACAGGTGACCGGCCTCGGCGCGGCCTTTGTGTTGATGCTGACGCCGCTGATCTTTGGCGGCGCCTATGCCTGGCTCCATGACAGCCCCCTGTGGGGCGTGAACCAGAACACCGTGACCGAGCGGATGCTGATCTGGCGTTCGATGCTGGACTATATCTGGCAGTCTCCCTGGATCGGTCACGGCCTCGAATTCGTGCGGGAGGCCGGCAATGTCAATCCGGAGACCGGCACGATGATGCGCCCCAACCATCCGCATTCCTTTCTGTTTCAGGTCTGGGTCGATGCCGGCCTCGTCGGCGCGGCGATCCTGTCGCTGCTGATCCTGTCGATCGCCCAGATGATCCGAAGCATCGGCGGCGCGAGCGGCCGGATGTTCATCACCCTGATGGCGGGCATCCTGACAGTCTGGGCCGTGTCGCACGGCATGTGGCAGTCCTGGTTCGTCGGGATGGCGGGCATTTGCTGCGCCTACGGCGCGTTCATGCACCAGCGCAGCGCGCTTGTGGCGCGGATGGGGCTTGCGCGTGACACTTGATGCCGCAGCCGTGAACCACTACTCAGTCTCCATCCCTTTCTCACCAGACAGATCGCCCCGCCATGAACGCCCATGTCCGAGCCGCAGACCCGAAACAGCGCATCAAGGGCGCGACGGGTGATTGGGAAATCGTCATCGGGCTTGAGATCCATGCCCAGGTGACCTCGCAGGCCAAGCTGTTCTCGGGCTCGTCGACCGCCTTCGGCGCTGAGCCCAACAGCCATGTCAGCCTCGTCGACGCCGCCATGCCGGGCATGCTGCCGGTGATCAACGAGGAATGCGTCAAGCAGGCGGTGCGCACTGGCCTCGGCCTCAATGCCCGCATCAACAATCGGTCGGTGTTCGACCGCAAGAACTACTTCTACCCCGATCTGCCGCAGGGCTACCAGATCAGCCAGTACAAGAGCCCGATCGTGGGCGAGGGTGAGATCGTGGTCGATGTCACGCCGACAGAGAGCATCACCGTCGGGATCGAGAGGCTGCACCTTGAGCAGGATGCCGGCAAGTCGCTGCATGACCAGCACCCGACCATGAGCTTCGTCGACCTCAACCGCTCGGGCGTCGCGCTCATGGAGATCGTCTCGCGGCCCGATCTGCGCTCCGCCGACGAGGCCAAGGCCTATGTCACCAAGCTGCGCACCATCCTTCGCTACCTCGGCACCTGCGATGGCGACATGGAGAAGGGCAACCTGCGCGCCGACGTCAACGTCTCGGTGCGAAAGCCCGGCGCGCCATTCGGGACGCGCTGCGAGATCAAGAACGTCAATTCGATCCGTTTCATCGGGCAGGCCGTCGATGTCGAGGCCCGCCGCCAGATCGGCATCCTGGAAGATGGCGGCACGATCGACCAGGAAACCCGGCTTTATGACCCGGGCAAGGGCGAGACGCGCTCCATGCGCTCCAAGGAGGAGGCGCACGACTACCGCTATTTCCCCGATCCCGACCTGCTGCCGCTGGAGTTCGACGATGCCTTCGTCGCGACGCTGAAGGCGGCTTTGCCGGAGTTGCCCGACGCGAAGAAGGCGCGGCTGGTCAGCCAGTACGGCCTCAGCGCTTACGACGCCGCCGTGCTGGTGGCCGAGCGCGAGCAGGCGGATTTCTTCGAAGCCGTGGCGAAAGGCCGTGACGGCAAGGCCGCAGCGAACTGGGTGATCAATGAACTCTTCGGGCGCCTCAACAAGGAGAACAAGGACGTTGGTGCCTCGCCAATGAGTGCGGACCAGCTCGGCGGCATTGTCGATCTGATCGGCGAAGGTGTCATTTCGGGCAGCATCGCCAAGCAGCTGTTCGAGATCATCTGGACCGAAGCGGAAGGTGGAAAAGCCCTCGATCCGCGCGCCGTCGTCGAGGCGCGCGGCATGAAGCAGGTCACCGATACCGGGGCCATCGAGAAAGTCATCGACGAGGTCATCGCCGCCAACCCCGACAAGGTGGAGCAGGCGAAGGCCAAGCCCACAATGGCCGGCTGGTTTGTGGGGCAGGTGATGAAGGCTTCGGGCGGCAAGGCCAACCCGGCGGCAGTCAACGAGATTCTGGCGCGGAAACTCGGTCTTGGCTGATGGCCTCGGGCTGCCATTCCTCTCGGGCACTCAAGATATCGACCGATTCAAGATCAAGATCGGGCGCCGGGTTGGCAATAAGCGCCCGGCGACAGGCACGACCGTCCCTTTCGACGATTGCATTCAGACAACCGTAACGTAGGTAATGCCGCGCACTTTACAGGCCTGTCGCCACATGGTGTCGTCAGTCATTGACTCCAATATTGTGCGTTTCGATATCTCGCAGGTGTACAATGGCTGTTCAGGTGCCGATGGATGAGCTTGAGTCGGCCTATCAGGCATGGCACGACAGCAGGGGCCTCGACCAAAGCGGATGGCTTGGCCTCGCCAGCGAACGGATACAGATACGCAGCGTGGGCAATGAGGGGGGAAGCCTGTCCTTCGCCCATGCGCGCCGCTCCCGAGAGGAGTTCGCGCACTATCTGTCCGCCATTCTCGCCGAGTGGGACATGGTCTACTACCTGCCCAAGACCTTTGTGCGCGAACGCAACCGCGTAGCGGTGTTCGGCACCTGCAAGTGGACCAACAAGGCGACCGGCAAGTCATGCGAGGTGATGGTGGCCCATCTCTGGCGCTTCCGCGACGGCAAGGCCATCGAATTGGTGGAATTGTTCGATTCCGCCCGCGCCGTGGCCGCCGCCACTCCGGACGCTTGACCGCCACGCGCCGACCCCTGCCGAAATCACATGGCCGCGTGCCTTGACGCAGCGTGTGCAACTGGCTTCGATGCGCGCTCGGTTACAGAACTTCAGGGGGAATGGCCATGGCCGCACGTTTCACGCTTCACGGGCTCTGGCTATCGGGGCCGACCTACAAGGTCGGGCTGATGCTGGCCTTGGCCGGTGAGAGCTACAGCTACGAGCATGTCAACCTGCGCGCCGGCGAGCACAAGCAGCCAGGCTTCCTCGCCAAACAGCGCTACGGACAGGTGCCGCTGCTGGAAGACAGCAAGACCGGCCTGCAACTGTGCCAGTCCGCCTCGATCCTCGACTATCTCGTGGACCAGCTCGGCAAGTTCGGTGGCAACGGCCCACAGGAGAAGATCCAGGCGCGCGAATGGATGTTCTGGGATTTCGACCGGCTGGCGATGCACGTCTACCGCATGCGCGGGCAGCGCCTCGGCATCCGTTCGATCAGCCAGCCGATCGCCGAGATGCACTTCGCCGAGGGCAATGTCGCGCTGAAGGTCCTCGACGATCATCTCAAGGGTCGCGAGTGGCTGGTCGGCAAGGGCCTGACCATCGCTGACATCGACATCTATGGCGTCGTCTCCTACGCCCCGGCTGGCGGCTTCAATCTCGCACAGTATGAAAACCTCAGCGCGTGGATCGCGCGCATGGAATCGCAGCCGGGCTTCAAACCCAACGACCAGTTGCTGCCGAAAGCGTCGCAGGCTGCATGACTTCGCTGATGATCCGGCGCGCCGTGTTCGGCGACCTCGAACACATCGTGCGCATCTACATGGCCGACGACATGGGCGGACATGGCGACAGCTGGGATGAGAGCCGCCGGCCGGGCTATGAGCGGACGATGCGGGCCATTCTCGCCAGCCCGGTCAACCGGCTCTATGTCGTGGTGGCCGATGCCGAAACGCTCGACACCACGCGCGGTCTGACCACCGGCGGCGGCGAGACCGTCGGCACCTTTCAGCTCACGCTGACGCCCGGTCTTGTCGGAGGAGGGCGCACGCGCGCCACCATGGAGTCGGTGCACGTTCGGCCCGAGCGGCGCGGTGGCGGAATCGGCGCGCGCATGGTCGCCCATGCAATCGACGAGGCGAGGGCGGCGGGCGCCGCAACCTTGCAGTTGACGTCGAACAAGAAGCGCCTCGCCGCGCACCGCTTCTACGAGCGGCTCGGCTTCGCCAAGAGCCATGAGGGCTTCAAGCTGACACTATAGGCGTCACCGCGAGCGCAACGCCGCGATCCAAGCTCGTGCCATGGCCACCAATCCTCATCCTGAGACCGTCGAAGGATGAGGACCCGAGGGCGAGCGAAACAGGATGGCTTTGCCGGCCCTCGCCATGGCGGCGCACTCTGTGCATGATGGCGTCCATGTTCCACCATACCGTCGGCCGGACACGGCATGTTTTTGCTGATCTGAAGACGCTGCTGGCCCGGGCCACGCCGCCGCGTTCTGGCGACATGCTGGCCGGAATCGCTGCGGCAAGCGCCGAGGAGCATGTCGCGGCGAAGTTTGCGCTGGCCGAGGTGCCGCTGTCGCGCTTTCTCAGCGAGGCCGTCGTTCCATACGAGAGCGATGACGTGACGCGCCTGATCATCGACAGCCATGATGCGCCCGCCTTCGCGCCTGTGGCGAGCCTGACCGTGGGCGGCCTGCGCGACTGGCTCGTGTCCGGGGAGGCGACAACGGAGGCCTTGTCCGCCCTCGCTCCCGGGCTGACGCCGGAAATGGTTGCGGCAGTGTCGAAACTGATGCGCAACCAGGACCTCATCCTGGTGGCGCGGAAATGCAGCGTGGTCACCCGTTTCCGCAACACGATCGGCCTGCCCGGCACGCTGGCCGTCCGGCTGCAGCCCAACCATCCCACCGATGACCTCGCGGGCATCGCCGCATCGACCATCGATGGGCTCCTGTTGGGCGCGGGCGACGCCACGATTGGCGTCAATCCGGCGACGGATTCGCTGCCGCAGCTCCTGCAGTTGAATCAGATACTGAACGAGTTGATTCAAACACATCAGATCCCCACGCAAAGCTGTGTTCTGACTCATGTTTCCTCCACCATCGAACTGATCAATCGCGGTGCGCCGGTCGATCTGGTCTTCCAGTCCATCGCCGGGACCGAAGGCGCAAACGCGTCCTTCGGCGTGACGCTGGCGATGCTCGATGAGGCCTGTGACGCTGCGCGCGGGCTGCGGCGCGGAACGGTCGGCGACAACGTGATGTACTTCGAAACAGGGCAGGGCACGCCCCTGTCAGCCGGCGCGCATCACGGCGTCGATCAGCAGACGCTGGAGGCGCGGGCCTACGGCGTCGCGCGCCGCTATCGCCCGCTGCTGGTCAACACCGTGGTCGGCTTCATCGGGCCGGAATACCTCTATGACGGCAAGCAGATCATCCGCGCCGGGCTGGAGGATCATTTCTGCGGCAAGCTGCTCGGGCTGCCGCTCGGCTGCGACGTCTGTTACACCAACCATGCCGAGGCCGATCAGGACGACATGGACACGCTGATGACCCTGCTGGCGGCGGCGGGCGTGACCTACATCATGGGCGTGCCCGGCGCTGACGACGTAATGCTGAACTATCAGTCGACATCCTTTCATGATGCACTCTACCTGCGCGAGGTGTTCGGCCTGAAACGCGCTCCGGAGTTCGAAGCCTGGCTCGCCCGCATGGGTATCACGGGCGACGCTGGCCGGATCGCGCCTTACGCCGCCTTGCCGGCGTTGATCGCCCGCTTCGGGGGCGGCGGGCCATGAGCGAATTGCCAGCGAAGCCTGACCGGTGGACCGCGCTGAAGGCCGCGACGCCGGCCCGGATCGGGTTGCCGCGCGCGGGGCAGGGGCTGGCCTTGTCCGAGGTTCTGGCATTCCAGATCGCCCACGCAAAAGCGCGCGACGCGGTGCATGCGGCGCTTGATGTCGAGGCGATCGCGCGGGCGCTTGGCCCGCATGTGCTGCATGCGTCGAGCGCCGCGCCGTCGCGCGACATCTATCTGCGTCGTCCCGATCTCGGGCGGCGTCCAGCCGAATCGAGCGCACTGGCGCTCGCCGATGCGGCAGGCGATCCGCTTGATCTGGCCATCGTCATTGCCGATGGCCTCTCGGCCACGGCGGTACAGGCCCATGCTGCGCCGCTTGCGCTCCAGGTTGCCGATCTGGCCCGCGCTGCAGGCCTGTCGCTCGCCCCGTTCGTGATCGCCACGCAGGCGCGCGTTGCGCTGGGCGATCACATTGCGGCGCTGCTCAAGGCCCGAGCGGTCCTCATGCTGATCGGCGAGCGGCCGGGCCTCTCCGCCGTCGACAGCCTCGGCGCCTATTTCACCCATGCCGCCAGGCCCGGCGTCAGCACGGACGCGGACCGAAACTGCGTTTCCAACATCCGGGATGGTGGATTGCCCCTGGAGGACGCTGCGGGCCGCCTGTTTTGGCTGATCACTGAAGCCAGGCGGCGCGGCGCCAGCGGTGTGGCGCTCAAGGATGAATCTGGCCTGACGAGCCTTCTTCCGGCCTGATGCCGCCCGCACTGCCGTATGGCGATGCAGGCGGCAACTACCTATGCCTGCAAAATAACCACAACATCGCTTCCTATCCCCGGCAACGGAGGCTATCGTCCGCCAGCTTCTCGAGACATCCGAAGGTTGAGCCCTTGGCCGTAATCGCCGCGATCCAGCACGTCACGCATTACACCTACGACCAGCCCGTGACGCTGGGTCCCCAGATCATCCGGCTCCGTCCGGCGCCGCATTGCCGCACGCGCGTGGAAAGTTACGCGCTCAAGGTCACCCCGGCCCAGCACTTCGTCAACTGGCAACAGGACCCGAGCGGCAACTGGCTGGCGCGCTTCGTCTTTCCCGAGCCTGTGACGGAGTTCCGCATCGAGGTCGATCTCATCGCCGATCTGGCGGTGGTCAACCCGTTCGATTTCTTCGTCGAGAGCGATGCCGAGATCTTCCCCTTCAGCTATCCGGCCGACCTGAAGGAGGAACTTGCGCCCTATCTGGTGGCTGAGCCCGCGGGCCCGAAACTGGCGGCCTTTCTCGCAACGATCCCGCGCGAGCCGACCAACACGGTCAATTTCGTCGTCGACCTGAATGCGCGGCTTCAGCGCATGATCGGCTACACCATCCGCATGGAGCCTGGGGTCCAGACTCCCGAGGAAACCCTCACGCTGGGCTCCGGCTCCTGCCGCGACACAGGCTGGCTGATGGTGCAGACCCTGCGGCATCTCGGAATGGCGGCTCGCTTCGTCTCGGGCTACCTGATCCAGCTCACTGCCGACATCGACCCGCTTGAGGGGCCGAAGGGCACCGACAAGGACTTCACCGACCTGCACGCCTGGGCCGAGGTCTACATTCCCGGTGCCGGCTGGATCGGCATGGACCCGACTTCCGGCCTGCTCTGCGGGGAGGGCCATCTGCCGGTCGCGGCGACGCCGCATTACCGCTCGGCGGCCCCCGTCAGTGGCTCGCTGATGGGCAATGCCAACACCAGCTTCGCCTTCGAGATGAAGGTGACGCGGGTGCGGGAAGCCCCGCGCATCACCCTGCCGTTCTCCGAGGAAGCCTGGTCCAGCCTCGACGCGCTCGGCCACAGGGTGGATCGCGACCTGGCGGCGCAGGATGTGCGCCTGACCATGGGCGGCGAGCCCACCTTCATCTCGATCGACGATTACGAGGCGGCGGAATGGAACACGGCGGCCGTCGGCCCGCAGAAACGCGCCCGCGCCGATGACCTGATCCGGCGGCTGCGCGAACGCTTTGCCCCGGGAGGCTTCCTGCACTACGGGCAGGGCAAGTGGTATCCCGGCGAGACCCTGCCGCGCTGGGCCTTCGGCCTGTACTGGCGCAAGGATGGCGTGCCGATCTGGAGCGACATGAGCCTGATCGCGCCGGAGCCGAAAGCGCCGCAGAAGGCGAGCGCCGAATCCGGCCCCGCGAAGGAACTCACGCTGCACGTCGCCCGCAATCTCGGCATCGAGGCCGATTATGTCGTTCCCGCCTTCGAGGACCCGGCGCACTGGATCCTGAAGGAAGGCCAGCTCCCGCCCAATGTCGACCCGATGAATCCCAGGCTCGCCGATCCGGAAGAGCGCGCCAGGATGGTCCGCACCTTCGAGCGCGGCCTCAATGCCGCGTCGGGCTATGTGCTGCCGGTGCAGCGCTGGCAGGCGGCGGCGACAGACCGCCGCTGGAAGTCGGAACGCTGGGGCCTGCGCCGCGGCAAGCTGTTTCTCGTGCCGGGCGACTCGCCGGTCGGCTACCGTCTGCCGCTCGGATCACTGCCTTGGGTCCCGCCCTCGGCCTATCCCCATGTCCATCCGCAGGACCCGCTCGAGCCGCGCCCGCCGCTGCCGAGGCCAGATCCGGACCATGGCCTGCGCGAGGTCGGCGGCCAGGCCCCGGAGGAGGGCGCGGCGTTGAGTTTCATCGCCTCGGGCGAGCGCGATATCGAGCGGCAGCAACGCGTCGAGCAGGACCTGTTGGCGGAGAGCGTCCGCACCGCGCTCAGCGTCGAGATGCGCGACGGCATTCCATGCGTGTTCATGCCGCCGGTCGAGAAGGTCGAGGACTATCTCGACCTTCTGGCCGCCGTCGAGGCCGCCGCGAAGGCGACAGGCACGCCGGTTCACATCGAGGGTTACGCCCCGCCCTACGACCCGAGGCTCGAGGTCATCAAGGTCACGCCGGACCCGGGCGTGATTGAGGTCAATGTCCAGCCGGCCGCAACGTGGTCGGACTGCATCGCCATCACCAAGGGCCTGTACGAGGACGCGCGCCAGTCACGCCTCGGCTGCGACAAGTTCATGATCGATGGCCGGCACACTGGGACCGGCGGCGGCAACCATGTGGTCATCGGCGGGGCAAGCCCGCCCGACAGCCCCTTCCTGCGCCGCCCCGACCTGCTGAAATCGCTTGTCCTGTACTGGCAGCGGCACCCGTCGCTGTCCTACCTGTTCTCAGGCATGTTCATCGGCCCGACCAGCCAGGCGCCGCGCGTCGACGAGGCCCGTCATGACGGGCTCTACGAACTCGAAATCGCCATGGCGCACGTGCCGATGCCCGGCGCTGGCCACGTCGCGCCATGGATGGTCGACCGGCTGTTTCGCAACCTGTTGATCGACGTGACGGGAAACACGCACCGCTCGGAAATCTGCATCGACAAGCTCTATTCCCCCGACGGGCCGACCGGCAGGCTTGGCCTCGTCGAGTTCCGCTCTTTCGAAATGCCGCCCGATGCGCGCATGTCCCTGGCGCAGCAACTGCTGGTCCGCGCGCTTGTGGCCTGGTTCTGGCGCGAGCCTCAGGTCGGCGCGCTGGTGCGTTGGGGCACGGCCCTGCATGATCGCTTCATGCTGCCGGAATTCGTCAAGGCGGATTTCAGCGCCGTGCTGGCCGATCTCGGCCGCGCCGGCTACACCTTCGATCCGGTCTGGTTCCAGGCCCAGCATGAGTTCCGCTTTCCCTTCTATGGCGAGGTCACTCATGGCGGCGTCACGCTGGAGCTGCGGCAGGCGCTGGAGCCGTGGCACGTCATGGGCGAGACCGGCGCCATCGGCGGCACCGTGCGCTATGTCGATTCCTCGGTCGAGCGCCTTCAGGTCAAGGCCTCCGGCCTTGTGCCGGGCCGTCATGTCATCACCTGCAACGGCCGCCGCGTGCCCCTCGTCGAGGCGGCCGGCAACGCCCATGCGGGCGGTGTCCGCTACAAGGCGTGGCAGCCGGCTGCCGGACTGCATCCGGTCATTCCTGTGCATGCGCCGCTGACCTTCGACATCGTCGATCTCTGGGCCGGCCGCTCGCTCGGCGGGTGCGTCTACCACGCGGCCCATCCGGGCGGCAGAAGCTACGACACCTTGCCGGTCAACTCCTACGAGGCGGAGGCGCGGCGGCTGGCGCGCTTCGAGAACATCGGGCACACGCCTGGCCAGATTACGCCTCCGCTCGTGGAAATCACAGGTGAATTTCCGCTGACGCTTGACCTGCGCCGGCCGGTCGGGGTCTGAAAGGGCATGCCCAACTCCCGTCTGGCCGAATCCCAGCGCACCAAGGCCGCCCGCCGGGACCACCTGCTGCGGTCCTACCGGCCGCTGGCCGGGGTGCATGACGAACTCGTCACGTCCGATGGGACGATCCGTCCGCAATGGGAGGCGCTGCTCGACGAATGGACGAGCGTGACTCCGGATGAGATGACGCGCCGCAAGGCCGTCGCCGACAGGCACCTCGCCGATGCCGGCGTTTCCTACCGCATCCGGGCCGAATCCTCGCTTGACGACATGCTTTCGGGCGAACGCTCCTGGCCCATGAGCCACATGCCGCTGCCGATCAGCGAGCCCGAATGGCGCGCCATCGAAGCCGGGGTGATCCAGCGTGCCAGCCTTCTGGAAGCGGTGCTGCGGGACCTGTATGGGCCGGGACGCCTGATCTCCGAAGGTGCCCTGCCGGCGGCGGCCGTCGCCGGCAGCCCCGATTTCCTGCGCCCGATGAAGGGAGCGCTCGGGCCTGACGGGCAGCAATTGCAGATCTACGCCTGTGATCTCGGCCGCGGGCCGGACGGAAGCTGGTGGGTGCTCGGTGATCGGACGCAGGCGCCCTCGGGCGTCGGCTACGCGCTTGAGAACCGCCTCGCCATGGCCCGCGCCTTCCCGGACCTCTACCGCGCGCTCAATGTCGAGCGGCTGGCGAGCTTCTTCCAGGGCTTTAGGGCCGGTCTCGTCTCGGGCGCGCGCAGGTCCGACCCGCGCATCTGTCTGCTGACGCCCGGCCCGCTGAGCGAGACCTACTTTGAACAGGCCTATCTTGCGCGCTATCTCGGCTTCCTTCTGGTCGAGGGCGGCGATCTGGTCATGCGGGACGACCGCGTGCATGTGCGCACCATTGCCGGCCTCAAGCGCGCCGATGTCATCTGGCGCCGGATCGACGGCGACTATTCGGACCCGATGGAGCTGAATGCCGCCTCGCGGCTCGGGGTGGCGGGCCTGCTGCATGCCATCCGGCAGGACAATGTGGTGGTCGCCAACAGCCCCGGCTCGGGCGTGGTCGAGTCGCGCGCGCTGATGAGTTTCCTGCCGCGGCTGAGCCGCAAGCTGCTCGGCGAGAAGCTGCTGCTGCCCAACGTCGCGACATGGTGGTGCGGACAGGCCGAAGAGCGGCAGGAGGTTCTTGACCGCATCAATGATCTGGCCATCGCGCCGGCGTTCCGCAGCGACCTGATCGACGCCAGCGAGGGCGACCACCTGCTCATGTCCGAACAGGACGAGCGGACCCGCGCCGGGATCATCGCGGCGATCAAGACCCGCGGCATGGACTACGTCGCCCAGGAGGTCGTGAAGATCTCGACCATGCCGGTGCTGCGTGATGATGGTTCGCTGGAGCCGAGGCCCTTCGCCTTGCGGGTCTATGCCACAGCCACGCCCGAAGGTTGGCGCGTCATGCCGGGCGGCTTCTGCCGTACCTCGGACCGTCTCGACGCGCGGGCGGTCACCATGCGCGAGGGCGCGCGCTCATCCGACGTCTGGGTTCTCTCGGAAAAGCCTGTGGCACAGGTCACCCTTCTGCCGCCGCCGGACCAGATCCAGATCCGCCGCCTGGTCGGAAACCTGCCCAGCCGCGTGGCTGACAACCTGTTCTGGCTCGGACGTTATCTCGAACGCGCCGAAGGCGTCCTGCGCCTGACGCGGACCTTGCTCGGGCGGATGATCGACGCTGACGCACGGCTTCCTGGCCAGCAGGAGGCGGTGAAGCGGCTGAGTGGCCTGCTGGTCGCCTGGGGGGCGGCGCCGGGCGCACGGACGCCGCCTTTGCGTCAGGCTTTTGCAGCGTTGCACGGGCTTGACCATTACGGCTCCGCAGCGGCCTGCATCCGTGAGGCCAAGCGCACCGCATCGGTCACGCGTGAGCGCCTTTCGGTGGACGCCTGGCGCCTCATCGGCGACCTGACCCGCCGCATTGAGCGCAGCAACGACGATCTGCCGACCGAAGGCGAGGGCTATGAGACCGCCGACCGCGCCTTGCGCGCACTCGCCGCCTTCGCCGGGCTGGCCGAGGAGAACATGAACCGCGGCGATGGCTGGCGCTTCCTCGAAATCGGCCGCCGGATCGAGCGCGCGATCACGACCTGCCGCTTCGCGCGCCAGTTCGGGGAGGTGGCCGCCTCCGCCGAGAGCCTGGACGTCATGCTGGATCTGATCGACTCCCAGATTACCTATCGCTCGCGCTATCTGGTCGGCGTCGCCTTCCACCCGGTCATCGACATGGTGCTGTTCGACGAGTACAACCCGCGCTCGGTGGCGTTCCAGATCGCGCGGCTGGATGCCGAGGTCGCCGCCTTGCCCAAGATGCGCGATGACGGGCTGATGGAAGCGCCTCGCCGGCTGTCGCTCAAGCTGGCAGCGGACATCGCCACATCGCGCACCGATCAGGTTGACCGCGGCTTCGTGCTCACCATCGAGCAGCGGCTGATGAACCTTTCCGAAGCCGTCGCCAACCGCTACTTCCTGCAGGCTGGCATCGACGCGCCTGGCCGGAAAGCGTGAGGGAGCCGTGCTCTACAACATCCGGCACATCACCACCTACACCTACAACACCGCGGTGCCGTTCGCGCGCTGCGTGCTGAGGATGTTCCCGCGCGAAGAGCCGGGCCAGAATGTCATCTCATCGGAACTCAGGCTGACTCCGGAGGCATCCGAGCGGCGCGACAGCATCTGCTTTTTCGGCAACCGTGTGACGACGCTCACCATCGAGCAGCCGCACAGGGCGCTCAGCGTGGCCGTAACATCGCTGGTGGATGTGTCTCAGCGCGGACTGGCGGGGCTGGACCTGTCACTGCCTTGGGAAGTTGTGCGGCGTGATGCGGTCGAGCATGGCGGTCTCGAGCCGTCCTCTCCGGTGCACTTCCTCTACCAAAGCCGGTCGGTCCCGATCGAGCCCGGACCCGTGGCCTACGCGGCGAAAAGCTTCAGCCCGGGCCGGGGCATGCTGGAGGCGGCCACCGAACTCATGCATCGGATCAAGGCGGATTTCGTCTACGACCCGAAGGCGACCGTCGTCTCGACGCCGCTGGCGCAGGCTTTCGAGAACAAGCGCGGGGTCTGCCAGGATTTCGCACATGTCATGATTTCGGGAATGCGCGGCCTCGGCCTGCCGGCGGCCTATGTCAGCGGCTATCTGCGCACCATCCCGCCGCCCGGCGAAAAGCGCCTTGAGGGCGCGGACGCGACCCATGCCTGGGTCTCGGTCTGGTGCGGCGACGGGCTCGGCTGGGTCGGGCTCGACCCGACCAATGGCATCATGGCCGGCAATGACCACATCATCGTCGCGCGGGGCCGCGATTATGCCGATGTCTCGCCAATTGATGGCGTCATCATCGGTTCGGGCGGCCAGTCGATCGATGTCAAGGTCGATGTCGAACCTTTGGGGTAGTCTGTCCGATGAGCCTGTCGTCCCGCGCCGCTGCAATCGCCCGCGCCACCGCCCATTTCGATGACGGCTCGTTTCGCGGCGATCTTGCCGCCCGCGTCGCGATTCCGACCGAAAGCCAGAGCGCGACATCGGGGCCAGCGCTGGCTGAGTACATCCACGGCAACATGATCCCGGCCTTCACGGCTATGGGATTCTCCTGCCGCGTGCTCACCCATCCGAAGTCGAAGGGGCCGTTCCTGCTGGCCGAACGCATCGAGGACCCCGCCCTGATGACCGTGTTCGGCTACGGACATGGCGACACCGTCCTGGGCATGGAGGGGCGCTGGCGTGACGGGCTTGATCCCTGGGCGCTGACCGAGATCGACGGCCGCTGGTACGGACGCGGCGTCGCCGACAACAAGGGTCAGCACAGCGTCAACATGGCGGCGATGGCGGCCGTGCTGGCCACGCGCGGGAAGCTCGGCTTCAACGCCCGCTATCTGATCGAAACCGGCGAGGAAACCGGCTCGCCGGGCTTGCGCGAGTTGTGCGCCCAGCATGCGGACGCCTTCAGGGCCGATCTGCTGATCGCGTCGGACGGGCCGCGCCTGTCGGCGGAGCGGCCGACGATCTTCCTTGGCGCACGCGGCGCGCTGCAGCTCAACCTGACCATCAGCGCCCGCGCCGGCGGGCATCATTCCGGCAACTGGGGTGGGCTGATCTCGAACCCCGGCATCATCCTGGCGCACGCGATCAGCCGGATTGTCGGCGCGAATGGCCAGATCCGCATACCGGAACTGGTTCCGAAGAACGGCATTCCGCCCTCGGTCAGGAGGGCTCTGGAAGGGCTCGTCGTCGATGGCGGGCCCGATGGGCCAGCGCTCGAGCCGTGGTGGGGCGAGCCGGGGCTCACCGGCGCCGAGAAGGTCTTCGGCTGGTGCAATTTCGAGGTCCTGGCCTTCGAGACGGGCGATCCGAAAGCGCCGGTCAACGCCATTCCGCCGCGGGCCTTCGCACGCTGCCAGCTGCGCTTCACGGTCGATGTCGACCACACGGACGTGATCCCGGCCATCAAGCGGCATCTGGCGCGCGAAGGGCTCGGCATGGTCGAGGTGACACCGGCGCGCGACGAGGTCTTCGGGGCGACCCGCCTCGATCCGGATGACCCGTGGGTCGAGGTCGCCCGCGCCTCGCTCGAGGCGACCACCGGCATCAAGCCTGCGATCCTGCCCAATCTCGGCGGCGCCCTGCCGAACGACATCTTCGCCGATGTTCTGGGGTTGAAGACGATCTGGGTGCCGCACTCCTATCCGGGCTGCTCGCAACACGCGCCGGATGAGCATGTGCCCGCCGCCCTGTTCCGCGAAGGGCTGGCGATCATGGCGGGGCTGTACTGGGACATCGCCGAGACCCGAGGCTAGAGCCCCGGCGCCAGCACGGACTCGATCTCGCCGGCCAGCCAATCGGTCTGCTCGGCGGTGATGACCAGCGGCGGCGACACACGGATCGTGTGGTCATGCGTGTCCTTCACCAAAACGCCGCGCTCCTTGAGCCTTTCGCAGTAACGCCGCGCGCCGCCAGCTTCGGGATGGAGCTCCACGGCGATCATCAGGCCGCGCCCGCGCACGTCGCGGATAATGTTGCTGCGGATGCCGGACAGGGCGCGCTTCAGCCGGTCGCCCTGTACCGCAGAGTTCGCAATCATGCCCTCTTCGGTCAAAACGCGCAGCGCGGCGCGGGCGATGGCGCAGGCCAGCGGATTGCCGCCGAAGGTAGAGCCATGCTGTCCTGGCTTCAGCACGCCGAGCACGTCGCTGTTCGAAAGCACCGCCGAAACGGGATAGAACCCGCCCGACAGCGCCTTGCCTACCAGTGTGACGTCGGCCTCAATGCCTTCATGTGCCTCCGCCAGCATGGCGCCGGTGCGGCCAAGGCCCGTCTGAATTTCGTCGAGCACGAGAACCACGTTGTGGCGGGTGCACAACTCGCGAACCCGCCTGAAGTAGCCTGCGGGCGGGATGATCACGCCAGCCTCGCCCTGGATCGGCTCGACGAGAAACGCAACCGTTTCAGGGGAAATCGCCGCTTCCACCGCCGCCGCGTCACCGAACGGCACGGTGACGAAGCCTGGCGCGAAAGGCCCGAATGAACCGCGTGCGGCCGGATCGGTGCTGAAGCCGACGATGCCGAGCGTGCGTCCATGAAAATTGTCGGCGCAGACGATGATCCGGGCCTTGTCCGCCGGGACGCCCTTGACCTCGTAGCCCCATTTGCGCACGGCCTTGACCGCCGTTTCCACGGCCTCCGCGCCGCTGTTCATCGGCAGCACCTTGTGCGAGCCCGTCAGTTCGGCGATCTCCTGGTAGAACAGCGCCAGTTGGTCATTGCGGAAAGCGCGCGAGGTAAGCGTCAGCTTGCCGGCCTGCTCCATCATCGCAGCCAGAATCCTCGGGTGGCAATGGCCCTGATTGACCGCCGAATAGGCGGACAATCCGTCGAGATAGCGCTTGCCATCGACATCCCAGACGAAGATTCCTTCGCCGCGCGCCAGCACGACATCGATGGGCTTGTAGTTGTGGGCCCCGAGCGTGCGCTCGATGGCGATGAAATCGGTGCTGTGCATCGTCATGGGTTGCTCCTCAGGCGTCGTCGTGGCGCTCGGCCCGCGCGCGGGCGGCCGGCAGGGCATTGGCCAGAACCGTCCGCCCGAACAGGCTGCCGATCAGGTCGACGGCCAGATGGGCGCTCTTGCCGCGATCATCCAGAAACGGGTTGAGTTCGACGATGTCGAGCGACCGCATGAGACCGCTTTCGTGCAGAAGCTCCATGATCAGATGGGCCTCGCGATAGGTCAGCCCGCCTTGCACAGGCGTGCCGACGCCGGGGGCAAGGGCTGGATCGATCAGGTCAAGATCGAAGCTGACATGCAGGTGCGTGGTCGCAGGATCGAGACCGCCGAGCAGTTGGCGCAGCAGCGCCGACACGCCGAACTCGTCGATCATGCGCATGTCGATTGAGTTGAGGCCGTCCGCCGCCAGTGCCTCACGCTCATCGCGGTCAATCGACCGCAGGCCGAACAGGTGGACATCGCGATGCGCGATCGTCGGCGTGTCTGGGACGGGCAGCAGGCCCTGCAGGGCAGGCTCGCCCGTCAGGCAGGCCACAGACATGCCGTGCAGGTTGCCCGACGGAGATGTCGCGGGGGTGTTGTAGTCGGCATGCGCGTCGAGCCAGAGCACGACAAGGTGCCGTCCCGTCCGCCGGGCATGGGCTGCTGCGGCGCTGACGGTACCCATCGACAGGCTGTGGTCGCCGCCCAGGAACATCGGCAGGCCGCCCTGTTCGAACAGGTCGAGCGCGCGCTCACGGATTGCGCGGGTCCACGCTGCGATCGCTGTGTCATGACGCCCGACCGCGCCCGGCTGCGACGCTGGGGGAAACGCCAGCGGCGTCACGTCGCCATGATCGCGGACGGTATGTCCCAACCCTTCGAGATGGCTGGCCAGCCCAGCGATGCGGAAAGCCGCCGGACCCAGCGCCGCTCCGCGAACGGACGCGCCGAGGTCGAGCGGAATGCCGAGCAGCGAGACAAAGGAGGGTGAGGCATGGGCTTTGGGCATCGAGGCGGTCCAGTCGGCAGTGAGGGAGAGTGACCCGAACGATCATGCTGGCCGATGGTCTCAACATAAAGACAGCATTATGTTACAGTTTGAGCATTGTCTGGCGATATGCCAATTCGGAGCTTCAAAGTGTCAAGCGACAAACAACTCGATGAGATCGACCGCAAGCTGATCGAACTGCTCAGGTCCGACGCGAGGCTTCCCGCCGTCACGCTGGCGCGGAGCCTGTCGGTCTCGCGCGCCACGGTCCAGAACCGGATCGACAAGCTCCTGGCTCACGGCGTACTGCTCGGCTTCACGATCAGGCTGCGCTCGGACACCGAAACCGGGGCGGTCCGGGCATTGACCTCGCTCGAAATCCGCTCGGGCGACGCCAGGACGGTGCTGGGGCTGCTGAAGCGGGTGCCGGAAGTGCGGCGCATCTACTCGACCAACGGGCGCTGGGACAAGGTTGTGGAGCTCAACGCCACCGACCTGGCTGCCCTCGACAGGGCCATTGCCGAAATTCGCGCAATCCGGGGCGTGTCGCACACCGAGACATCGATTCTTTTGACCGAACTGTGAGACGCCAATCCGTCGCGTGGTGAATCCTCTGTCAACCGTCACAGGCGTGAATCAACATTGAATCATTGATTTTATTGCGCTTTCCGGAACAAGACGGTTTCCGGGGCGTGAATCCGATGGCGCGGCTTTCCGCCGTTTACCGACAATTTAGCGCGTATTTTAGACGCTTTTTCGCACCTGGCGCCCATGATCATCCTCAATGACCGGCACAATAAACCGCCGGCACAGGACAACAGCAACAGAATTCAGGGTGGTGCAGACAATGGCACGTCAGATGATGGAAGAAGTGGATGCGATGGCGAGCCCTCCGGCCGGGATGTCGGGGGAAGCCTACTACGAACTTGGGCTCAGTTTTGCTTGCGGGCGCTCCCAGCCGGTTGATCTGGTCTCGGCTCACAAGTGGTTCAACGTGGCCGTGATGCAGGGCTATCGCGCCGCTGCCGAGCGCCGCGCCGAACTCGCCTTCGAGATGACTCCCGAGCAGATCGCCACGGCGCTGCGCGAGGCACGGGCCTTCGTCACCCGCCATTGAGCGCAGAGACGATTGGCCGCTTGTGGGCGTGGGATGCGGCGGCTATAAGCGCGCCGCAACCCGATTTTGCCTGCAAGAGGATTTGTCCATGGCCACCCAGCGTACCTTCTCGATCATCAAGCCAGATGGCACCAAGCGCAATCTGACAGGCGCCGTGAACGCCGTGATCGAAGCTGCCGGCCTGAGGATCGTGGCGCAGAAGCGCATTCTCATGACGCGCGCCCAGGCCGAGACCTTCTATGCCGTCCATGCCGCGCGCCCGTTCTTCGGCGAACTGTGCGAATTCATGACCTCCGGCCCGGTCGTGGTCCAGGTTCTCGAAGCCGAGAATGCAATCGCGAAGTACCGCGAAGTCATGGGCGCCACCAACCCGGCCAACGCCGCCGACGGCACCATCCGCAAGCTCTTCGCACTGTCGGTCGGCGAGAACACCGTGCACGGCTCGGATGCGCCCGAAACGGCGGCCATCGAGATCGCCCAGTTCTTTGCAGGCAACGAAATCGTCGGCTGAGCAGAGACGCTTCGGCATGACCAATGGCCGCCAGAAGGCGGCCATTTTCATGTCCGGCGGCGGTTCCGGCTTGCGTTGCAGGCGCGCCGCTGCAATTCATGAGGCATGAACGCACAGCCGAAAATCGCCCGCCACGCCTCCGTCTGTCCGCATGACTGTCCGTCGGCCTGTTCGCTGGACGTCGAGGTTCTCGACGGTCGGACGATCGGGCGGGTGAGGGGCCACCGCGAACAGAGCTACACCGATGGCGTGATTTGCGCCAAGGTCGCGCGCTATGCCGAGCGCATCCATCACCCGGACAGGGTGCTGCATCCGCTGAAGCGCATCGGGCCGAAGGGCTCGGGCAAGTTCACGCGGATTTCGTGGGATGAGGCGCTGGACCTGACCGCAAGCGCCTTCCTCGCGGCCGAGGCGAAACATGGCGCCGAAAGCGTCTGGCCCTACTACTACGCCGGCACCATGGGCCTGGTGATGCGCGATGGCATCCACCGCCTTCGCCATGCGAAGAAGTATTCCGGGCAGTATTCCACCATCTGCACCAATATGGCTTGGACCGGCTTCATCGCTGGCACGGGCAAGCTGGCCGGGGTCGACCCGCGCGAGATGGCCAAATCCGGATGCGTCGTGATCTGGGGCACCAATGCCGTGCACACCCAAGTCAACGTCATGCACCACGCCATCAAGGCGCGGAAGGAGAATGGCGCGAAGATCGTCGTCATCGACATCTACCGCAATGCCACGGTGGAGCAGGCCGATCTGGGTCTCGTGCTGAAGCCAGGCACCGACGGGGCGCTCGCCTGCGCGGTGATGCATGTGCTGTTCCGCGACGGCCTGGCTGACCGCGAGTATCTCGGCACCTACACGGACGCGCCGGCGGAGCTTGAAGCCCACCTGCAAGGCCGGACGCCAGAATGGGCCAGTGCGATCACCGGCCTGACCGTTGCCGAGATCGAGGCCTTTGCCCATCTGGTCGGAACGGTCAGGAACAGCTTCTTCCGGCTTGGCTACGGCTTTTCGCGTCAGCGCAACGGCGTCGTGAACATGCACGCGGCGCTCAGCATCGCCGCCGTGACCGGCGCCTGGCGCCATGAGGGTGGCGGGGCATTCCACAACAACGGCGCGATCTACGGCTGGGACAAAAGCCTGATCGAAGGGCTCGATGTGCTGGACCCGTCCGTCCGCAACCTCGACCAGTCGCAGATCGGCCGCGTCCTCACCGGCGATGCGGAAGCGCTCCGCCATGGGCCCCCGGTCGCGGCCATGCTGATCCAGAACACGAACCCGGTTTCGGTGGCTCCGGAGCAGCGGCTCGTGAAGCGCGGGTTTGCGCGCGAGGACCTGTTCACCTGCGTGCACGAGCAGTTCATGACCGAAACCGCGATGATGGCGGATGTGATCCTGCCCGCCACCCAGTTCATGGAGCATGACGATCTGTATCAGGGCGGCGGCCACCAGCACGTGATGCTGGGGCCAAAGCTGATTGATCCGCCGGGCGAGTGCCGCAGCAATCATGAGGTGCTGGTCGGATTGGCCGGGCGCCTCGACGCGCGCCACCGCGGTTTTGCGATGTCGCCGCGCGAAATCATCGACTGGACCTTGCAGGCCTCAGGCCATGGCACCTATGCCGAACTTGAGGCGGCGCGCTGGCTCGACGTCCAGCCCGATTTCCGCAAGGCGCACTACCTTGACGGCTTTGCCTATCCGGACGGCAAGTTCCGCTTCAGGCCGGACTGGCCAAAGGTGCCGAACAAGAATGACGGCGCCATGGGCCCCTGGACGGACATGCCTGCGCTGCCTGATCATTGGGACGTGATCGAGACGGCTGACGCCGAGCACCCGTTCCGGCTCGCCACCAGCCCGGCGCGCAACTTCCTGAACTCGACCTTCACCGAAACGCCGACCTCGATCCAGAAGGAGGCCGGCCCGCAGCTGATGATCCATCCCGAGGATGCGGCGGCCCTGGGCCTGGCGGATGGCGCGCCTGTCGTGATCGGCAACGCGCGCGGCGAGGTCAGGCTTTCGGCGCGCCTGTTTGACGGTGTGCAGTGCGGCGTGGTGATCGCCGAGTCGATCCATCCCAACGCAGCGCATGCCAACGGGGAGGGGATCAATACGGTCACGGGGGCGGACGCGGTCGCGCCTTATGGCGGCGCGGCCTTCCATGACAACAAGGTCTGGGTCCGGGCCGGCTGACCCCCCGGCCTCAGTTGAAGCCCTGCAGCGCCAGCTTCATCTCGCGCCGGCGCGTGCCCGGCGGCTTGGGCTCGGCGCAGGACATGTACATGTGCAGCATCGTGCTGAACACGAGGAAGATCATGGTCATGTCGACCAGATCAAAAACGCGCAGCTGGGCGATGCTGAAGCTCATGCCAAGGCAGATGACCGCGAAGATCAGGCCGATTTCACGGATGCGCCGCTGGCCTTCCATCGCGCCGATGGCGCGCACCATGTAATCGCGCGCCAGATCCGAGTTCCAGTCCTTCTCGGCGTCCTTCGAATAGCGCGTCAGCAGCCGCCAGTAGGATGAGATCGTGATGATGCCGAACACCAGCGTGATCGCGGTGATCACGACGCCGCGCATCAAAGCTGTGGAGATGATGGCGAGCACCGTGGCCATGATTGTCGCGGTCGCCAGATGGCGCAGGATGACAGGCATGGTCATCGCCATCTGCTCCTGCAGATGGCTTGCGAGCCGATTGGCCCCGCTTACGCAAAACTCGTCAAGTCTGGCCAGCACGGTACAGGTCCCTGAAAAGCGGGTTAACACTTTTTTTACCATAGCCTCCGCGCCCGAAGCGCTCAAGCGCCGGACGATCGCGAACCGAAAACGGGGTTAACGCCGGCCGGCGCGATATGCACAGGACCGGCTAATTGGCTTGACGGACTCAGCGCGCTTTGCGACGACCAGACGGCGAATGACATCAAGGGGTTTGACGATGCGGACATTGACCTTTCTTCTGGCCGGCGCCCTCGCGCTGGCTCCCATGGCGGCCATGGCCGCCGCCGGTCCTGCGCCCCTTCCGCAACCGGACCCAAAGACCAAGACGATGTCGCGCTACCAGATCCAGCTGCGCACCTTTGACGCCTGCCTGGTCACCCAGTCGCGCTTGCAGAACACGACGCGCGAAGCGGTCCACACCCCGTGCAGCTGCTACGCCACGGCCACGGTCAAATCCATGACCAACACGGAGATACAGGCGTTCCGCGACACCAGCGTCTTCAACGACAGCGCGCGCGAGAAGGCCCTTCAGCAGCTCGACCGTTGCAAGCTGCCGCGCCCGACCTGATCTCAGGGCGCTGACCTGTCCATGATGCGTACAGCGTCGGCCAGCGCCTTCGGATAGAGCCTGTGCTCTTCAACGAGCACGCGGGCTGCGAGTGTGTGTGCGTCGTCATCAGGCATGACAGGCACGCGGGCCTGCGCGATGACCGCGCCGTCGTCCAGCTCCGGCGTCACCCAATGCACCGTGCATCCATGCTCGGCGTCCCCCGCCGCGAGCGCGCGCGCATGGGTGTCGAGGCCCTTGAACCGGGGCAGCAGCGAGGGATGGATATTGATCATCCGTCCGCGCCAGAGGCTGACGAACCCTGGCGTCAGGATGCGCATGAAACCTGCCAGCGCGATGAAGCCGATGCTGCGCGCCGCCAGAACGTCCTGCAAGGCGGCCTCGAAGGCTGCGCGGTCCGCGCCAAAGGGCCTGTGGTCCACCACGATGGCCTCGACGCCGCGGCTGCGCGCTTTCGCCACCCCTCCGGCGTCGGGACGGTTGGAGACCACGAGGCGGATGTCAGCTGGATAGCCTGGCTCGGCGGAGGCGCGCAGCAAGGCGTCCATGTTGGAGCCGCCGCCGGAAATCAGCACAGCGGTCAGCACACGGCTCACAGGGCAAGCGAGCCCTTGTAGCGCACGCGCTCGCCGGCTGCATGCGAGGTGATTTCCCCGAACACGAAGGAGCGTTTGTTCTCCTGCGCCAGAGCATGGACCACCGCATCGACTGCTGCAGGCTCGACGACCGCAATCATGCCGACACCGCAGTTGAAGGTGCGCAGCATCTCGTGCTCCGCGATGCCGCCGGTACGCGCGAGCCAGCCGAAAATGCCTGGCACCTTGATGCTGGCGAGATCAAGCACCGCGCCAAGCCCATCGGGCAGCACGCGCGGGATGTTGTCGGGAAAGCCGCCGCCCGTGATATGGGCGAGCGCCTTGATCGCGCCGGTCGTCCGGATCGCGGCAAGAACCGGCTTCACGTAGATGCGCGTCGGCGCGAGGAATGCGGCCTCCATGCTGAGGCCGGTCGCGAAGGGCGCCTCGTCGCGCCAGCCGAGGCCGGACATCGCGACGACCTTGCGCGCGAGCGAGTAGCCGTTCGAATGCAGGCCTGTCGAGGGAAGGCCAAGGATGATGTCGCCGGGCTTGAGGTCACGCCGCGGCAGCAGCGACCCGCGCTCCGCAGCCCCCACGGCGAAGCCAGCCAGATCGTAGTCGTCCTCGGCGTACAGGCCCGGCATTTCGGCGGTCTCTCCGCCGATCAGGGCGCAGCCGGCGAGCTTGCAGCCATTGGCGATGCCGGCGACGATGTCGACGCCGGTTTGCGGCCTGAGCTTGCCGGTCGCGAAATAGTCGAGGAAGAACAGAGGCTCTGCGCCCTGGACGATGATGTCATTGACGCACATGGCGACGAGATCGATGCCGATCGTGGCGTGCATGCCCGTCTCGATTGCGATTTTCACCTTCGTGCCGACGCCGTCATTGGCCGCGACGAGGATCGGATCGGTGAAGCCGGCGGCTTTCAGGTCAAACAGGCCGCCAAATCCGCCGATTTCGCTGTCCGAACCGGGGCGCCGGGTGGCGCGCACGAGCGGCTTGATAGCGTCGACCATGGCGTTGCCGGCGTCGATGTCGACGCCTGCCTGCGCGTAGGTCAGGCCGTTCTTCTGGGTTTGCTGCATCCGCCGGACAGTCCCTGTTGCCATTTCCCGCGAGCCTTAAAGGATTGCGTCGCAAAGTGGTATCCGGATGTCGGCAAAAAGCGGGCTGAAGGCTGCGAAAGTCGTTGATATGCGGCGCGCCACTCCAGGACCGGGCAAACTGCAGCCGCTCAGCGCGCGAATTGGGGGAGGCTCGCAGCGCAAAGGCTCTCGTCAGTCCCGACTTTGGCCGCTATCGTTGCGTCGATACGAGATCCAGGGCCGACACGAGCCAGAGGGAACGCCGGGCCGCACAATGACCATCCCCAATTTCATCACCATTGGGCGCCTTCTGGCCGTGCCGCTGGTGATCATGATGATCATCCAGGGGCGCTGGGATCTCGCCTTCGGCTTGTTCATCTTCGCTGGCGTGTCCGATGCCGTTGACGGGCTCATCGCGCGGCGTTTCGACATGCGCAGCGAGCTCGGGGCCTATCTCGACCCGGTGGCCGACAAGGCGCTGCTGGTGTCGATCTATCTGACTCTCGCCATAACAGGGATCATCCCGGCCTGGGTGGCCATTCTGGTGATTTTCCGCGACATCCTGATCGTTTCCGGCGTCATCCTGTCATGGCTGCTGGAAAATCCGGTGGAGATGAAGCCGTTGATCGTCAGCAAGCTCAACACGTTCGCACAGATCGCCTTCGCGGCGGCATTGCTGGCGGCGAAGAGCTTCGGCGTATCCCTCGGCCTTTGGTCCGATCTTGCCATGTGGACCACCGCAGCGTTGACGCTGGCCTCTGCGGGTGCCTATCTGGCGTTCTGGGTCAGGCACATGGCGAGCTAGCCGCCGCGCCGGGGCCGGCATTGGAGTGCCTGAATGACATTGCAAAGACAGCTTGGCTTCTGGCTCTTGTCAGCGCTCGCTTTTGCGGTCGTGCTGTATGTGCTGGGCGATGTGCTGCTGCCATTCGTCGCCGGCCTCGTTCTGGCCTATCTGCTCGATCCGCTGGCGAACCGGATGGAGAAGTGGGGCGCAAGCCGTCTCGTGGCGACGATCGCGATCCTGTCACTCTTCATCCTCTTTTTCATCCTCGCACTTGTTCTGCTCGTGCCCGTTCTGGCGCAGCAGTTGTCGGTCTTCGTGGCGCGCCTGCCGAACTACGTCTCGCAACTGCAGGCGATCGCGGCGGAACGTGGCGGGCCGCTGCTCGAGCGGCTGGGGCTTGGCGGCGGGCTTGGCGACACCCAGAAGATCGTCAGTGACTTCGCGGGCCAGGCTGCGGCCTGGGCAACGAAGGTCGGGCAGTCGGCGCTTGCCGGCGGCCAGGCGATTGCCAGCCTCGTTTCGCTGCTCGTGATCACGCCTGTGGTTGCCTTCTATCTCCTGGCGGACTGGGACAAGATGATCGCGACGGTCGACCGCTGGCTGCCCGTTCGGCACCGCGACACGATCCGCGGCCTCGCGGCCCAGATGGATTTCGCCATTTCCGGCTTCATCCGGGGCCAGTCGCTCGTCTGCTTTCTCCTGGGTTCGTACTATGCGATCGGCCTGTGGGCGATGGGGCTCAATTTCGGCGTTCTGATCGGCATGGTCTCGGGCTTTCTGAGTTTCATCCCTTATGTCGGGTCGATCACCGGCCTGCTGTTGGCTGTCGGCGTGGCGCTGGTGCAGTTCTGGCCCGATTGGAAGATGCCGCTGATCGCCTTCGCCATCTTCGCCTCCGGCCAGTTCTTCGAGGGCAACATCCTCGCGCCCAAGCTGGTCGGGGAGGCGGTCGGCCTGCATCCGGTCTGGCTGATGTTTGCGCTCGTGGCCTTCGGCTCGTTCTTCGGTTTCCTGGGGCTGTTGCTGGCCGTTCCGCTCGCGGCCATCGCCGGCGTTCTCGCGCGGTTCGCGCTCACGCAGTACCTCGCCAGTCCGCTGTACAGCGGCGAGCAGGTGCGCAGGCTGGAGAACGAGGGTGAGTGAAGGCAGGCGCGCGACGCAGCTGGCGTTTGATCTGGCCGGAGCCCCGCGCTACGGCATCGAGGATTTCCTCGTCGGCGCGTCGAACGAGGAGGCCTATTCGGTTCTGGAGAACTGGCCCGCCTGGCCGGACCCCGTTCTCGTCCTTGTCGGCCCGGAGGGGTCGGGCAAGAGCCATCTGGCGGCGATCTGGGCCGAGAACGCCCATGCCTGGCGCGTCGGTATCGGCGAGGTCACCGCCGAGCGCGTGCCGGAACTGGTGTCCGGAGGCGCGCTGGTGATCGAGGATTGCGAACGGGGCCTGCCGGACGAGGCGGCGCTCTTCCACCTGATGAATCTGGTCCGCGCCCGCGGCGGCTATCTGGTCCTGACCGCCCGCGCCCAGCCTGATCAGTGGAACATCCGGACGCCTGACCTGCTCTCGCGGCTGAGGCTGGCACCGCTGGTCAGGATACAGCCGCCGGATGACGCTCTGCTGAAGGCGCTTCTGGTGAAGCTGTTCTTCGACCGGCAACTGATTGTCGACACTGGCGTGATCGACGCCGTCGCCCTGCGAATCCCGCGCTCCTTCGCTCAGGCGCGGGCGGTGGTCAACGCAATCGACCGCGCCTCGCTGGAGCGGCGCCGCCGTGTCACGCGGGTTTTCGCCTGCCAGTATGCCGACGACCTTGCAGCGGCGGCTGAATAGGGCAAGATGCTCGCATGTCTTCAGAACGTCACAAGCCTGTTGCAGGTGTGGTCCGCCGCAAGAGGACGCCAGCCGTGACCAGTCAGGACCATATTGAGCCCGCCCCGGCCGACAAGCTGGTCAAGGCAAACACGAAGACCGATGGGGCTGCGCCGGCCAAGGCACCTGCGCATCGCGGACCGCCGGCCTGGGTGCGTGACCCGCAGCGCTTCATGAACCGGGAGTTGTCCTGGCTTCAGTTCAACCGCCGCGTGATGGAGGAGGCCTCCAACCGCAATCATCCGCTGCTGGAACAGCTGCGTTTTCTGACAATCTCGGCCAACAACCTCGACGAGTTCTTCATGGTCCGCGTCTCCGGGCTGATCGAACAGCTCAAGGCCGGGATCACGACGCCGAGCCAGGATGGCCTGACACCGGGCGAGCAACTGGTCAGGATCGCTGAATCCGTGACGGCCCTGACGGCTGACCAGCAGAAGCGCTGGCTCGACCTGCGGGCCGACATCGCCAAGGCTGGCATCGTCATCGTCGAGCCATCCGAGGTCTCGCGGCAGGACATGATGTGGCTGGAGGATTATTTCCTCAACTACGTCTTCCCGGTGCTGACCCCGCTCGCCATCGATCCTGCGCATCCCTTTCCGTTCATTCCCAATCTCGGCTTCACCATCGCGCTCGACATGGTGCGCGAAAGCGACGGGCGGGCGCTCAACGCCCTGATCCGCGTGCCGTCGCGCTTCGACCGCTTCATCGAACTGCCCGACGTGGCCCGTATCGGCGCCAACCGCTTCATCGCGCTGGAGCACACGATCGAACTGTTCATCAACCGGCTCTTCCCAGGCTACCACATGCGGGGCCATGGCTCCTTCCGCGTCGTGCGCGACACCGATCTCGAGATCGAGGAGGAAGCGGAAGACCTGGTCGGCATGTTTGAAAGCATGATCAAGCAACGCCGCCGCGGCGTCGTGATCCGGCTTGAGGTGCAGGCCTCCATGCCGGCGCGGCTGCGCTCGATGATCGTGCGCGAACTGAAGGTCGAGCCCGAGGAGGTCGTGGCCATCGAAGGCATGATCGGGCTGAACGAATTGTCCCAGCTTGTCGGCGTCGACCGGCCGTCGCTCAAGTTCAAGCGCTATGAGGCGCGCTTTCCCGAGCGCATCCGCGAACATGGCGGCGACTGCTTCGCAGCGATCCGGCGCAAGGACATCGTGGTGCATCACCCCTACGAATCCTTCGACGTGGTGGTGCAGTATCTGCAGCAGGCCGCGCGCGATCCTCACGTCGTCGCTATCAAGCAGACGCTTTACCGCACCTCATCGGACAGCCCCATCGTCAAGGCGCTGGCCGAGGCGGCAGAGGCCGGGAAATCTGTCACCGCGCTGGTCGAGCTCAAGGCCCGCTTCGACGAGGAGGCCAATATCCGCTGGGCCAAGGATCTGGAGCGCGCCGGCGTGCAGGTTGTCTATGGCTTCATCGAGCTGAAGACCCACGCCAAGCTTTCCCTTGTCGTCCGCCGCGAGGGCACGCAGCTCGTCACCTATTGCCATGTCGGGACCGGCAACTACCATCCGATCACCGCACGGGTTTACACCGACGTGTCTTTCTTCACCGCCGACCCGGTGATCGGGCGCGATGTGGCCCGCATCTTCAACTACATCTCCGGTTATGCCGAACCGCAGGAACTGGAGGTCATGGCGGTTTCGCCGCTGACCGCCAAAAAGCGGCTGCTCCAGCACATCCGCGAGGAAATCGAGCACGCGAAGGCCGGCCGCCCCGCAGCGATCTGGGGAAAATGCAACAGCCTCGTTGATCCGGTCATCATCGACGCGCTCTACGAAGCGAGCAGCGCCGGCGTGCAGATCGACTTTGTGGTGCGCGGAATTTGCTGCCTCAGGCCCGGCGTCGAAGGCATGAGCCAGAACATCCGCGTCAAGTCGATCGTCGGCCGCTTTCTGGAACATGGCCGCATCTACGCCTTCGGCAACGGCCATGGCCTGCCGCATGCGAAGGCGCATCTTTACATCTCCTCGGCCGACCTGATGCCGCGCAATCTCGACCGCCGGGTCGAGACCCTGATGCCGATCACCAACCCGACGGTGCACCAGCAGATCCTCGACCAGATCCTGATGGCCAATCTTCTCGACAACGAACAGAGCTGGCGCATCTTGCCTGATGGCTCGTCTCAACGCATTGTCGCGGCGAAGGGCGAGGCGCCTTTCAATGCGCACAAGTACTTCATGACAAACCCCAGTTTGTCCGGACGTGGGAAATCACTTGCTCTTTCCAGCCCCCTCATCCTCGCCCGCCGGGGTGGGTGACCACGATCCGCAGGCCGCTCACGGGCGGCTGGCGATCGGCTCTCCTGTCGCCATCGTCGACATCGGCTCCAACTCGGTCCGGCTTGTCGTCTACGAGAACCTCTCGCGCTCTCCGACGCCTATCTTCAACGAGAAGGAAATGGCCGGGCTGGGCCGCGGCGTCACTTCGACAGGCGAACTGGCCGCCGACGCCGTCAGCAAGGCACTTGGCGCATTGCAGCGCTTCCGCATCCTGTGGGAGGCGATGGACGTCACCGATGTCCGTGTGATCGCCACCGCCGCAGCACGCTATGCCCGTAACGGGCCAACCTTCATCGCCGAGGCGGAGCGCATCTGCGCCCGGCCGATCGAACTGATTTCCGGCGACCGTGAGGCCTTCCTCTCGGCGCTCGGCGTCATTTCGGGCTTCGCCAGCCCCGACGGCATCGTCGGCGACCTTGGCGGCGGCTCTCTCGAACTGGTCGGCGTCGAGGGCTCGCGGGTCGGGCAGGGGGTCAGCGTCCCGCTCGGCGGCCTCGCCCTGCAGGACCGCTCCGGCGGCTCACTCAGGGTGGCGGAAAAGATTGTCAAGGACGAACTGGAGAGGCTGCCGCAGGTCGAGGCGATGCGCGGCCGCTATTTCTATGCCGTCGGCGGAACCTGGCGTGCGCTCGCCAAACTGCACCAGCGGCAGGCCCATTATCCGCTGAGCGTGATGCATGGCTACACTGTGCCGACGCGCGACGTGGCCGATTTCGTCCGGATGGTCGAGCGCGTCGACGCCGACATCCTCGATTCCATCGATGCGGTTTCTTCGGCCCGGCGTCCGCTGCTGGCCTATGGCGCGCTGGTCCTCGATCACCTGATCAAGCGCGGTAAGCCCAAGGCCGTGGTGATTTCGGCCCAGGGCGTGCGCGAAGGGCTGCTGCTGGAGCAACTCGATCCGCAGGAGCGGGAGGCCGATCCACTGTTGCGCGCGGCCGAGGACTACAACGTCTTGCGCTCGCGCGACCCGGCCCACGCGGCGGACCTCATCGCGCTGGTCGACCGCTTCTTCGACTCGGTTCATCTCGACGAGACGCCCGACGAGCGCCGCCTGCGCCGCGCCGCCTGCCTGCTGGCGGACATCGGCTGGCGGGCCCATCCGGACTATCGCGGTGAGCAGAGCCTCAACGTCATCGCCCACGCCGCCTTCATAGGCCTCGACCATCCGGCGCGCGCCTACCTCGCGCTCGCCGTGTTCTACCGCTATGCCGGCTTGAAGGATGAAGGCATCTCGCTGCGCCTGCGCGAACTGATGACCCCGCGTCTGCTTGACCGCGCGCGGCTGCTCGGGGCTGTCCTGCGCGTCGCCTACCTGCTGTCAGGCGCGATGAACGGGCTCTTGCCGCGCATGGGGCTCAGCGCAACCGACAAGCGCGTCGTGCTCACCGTCCCCGCAGCCTTGCAGTCCCTCGCCAGCGACCGCGTGGCCGGGAGGCTCAAGCAGCTTGCCAAGCTCCTTGGTCGGGATTCGAGCATTGTCGTGAAGGACTGAATCAGCGCCGTCAGGTGTTATCCGCCATGAGGGCGGGTGGCAACTGACAGCAGCCTCACGCCTCGACGCTGACCCTGCCGCCGCGCATGCGCAGGCTGAGTTGTCCGGCTTTCAGCGCAAGCGCCTTTTCGCCGAACAGGGTACGCCGCCAGCCCTTGAGCGCGGGCACATCTGCTTCGTCATCATTGGCGATGGCTTCGAGATCGTCCATGGTTGCGATGATCTTGGGTGCGACGCGCTCGGCATCGGACACGGCCTTCAGCAGCACCTTCATCAGGTCCAGCACCGCGCCGTTGCCGCCGCTTCTGTGTTCGCGGTCCATGCGGGGCAGGGTCTTCGGATCGATGTTGAGCGCCCGCTCGACCGCCTCCAGCACCTCGGTCCCCGAGCGCGAGCGCTCGAAGCCGCGTGGCAGGGAGCGCAGGTCCGACAGGGCCTCGGGCTCGCGCGGCGCGCGCTGCACGATGTCCATCAGCGCGTCGTCCTTGAGGATGCGCCCGCGCGGCACGTCCTTGGTCTGTGCCTCGCTCTCGCGCCAGGCGGCGAGTTCCATCAGCAGCGCCACCTCGCGCGGCTTGCGCACCCGGCCCTTCAGTCTCAGCCAGGCATCGCGCGGCTGCGTCTCATAGGTGCCTGGGTGGTTGAGCACCGCCATTTCCTCGACCAGCCATTCGGTGCGGCCCGTGGCCTCGAGGTCGGCCTTGAGCGCAAGGTAGATGTCGCGCAAATGCGTCACGTCCGATAGCGCGTAGCTCAGTTGCGCTTCGCTCAGCGGGCGGCGCGACCAGTCGGTGAAGCGCGAGGACTTGTCGATCCGTGCCTTGGCAAGATCGTTGGCGAGTTGCTCGTAACCCACGGAGTCGCCATAACCGCAGACCATGGCGGCGATCTGGGTGTCGAACAGCGGCTTCGGCAACATCCGCCCGAGGTTCCAGACGATTTCGAGATCCTGCCGTGCGGCGTGGAAGACCTTGACGACGGCGGTGTTGGCCATCAGCGCGAAGAAGGGCGCCAGATCGAGCCCGTCCACCAGCGGGTCAACCAGCACGCCCTCATCCGGTGAGGCCATCTGCAGCAGGCACAGCTTCGGATAGTAGGTCGAATCGCGCAGGAACTCCGTGTCGATGGTCACGAACGGGTGAGCGGCGAGGCGGTCGCAGACGGCGGTCAGCTCCGCCGTGGTGGTGATCAGCTTCATCCCTCGCGCATACGCTTTGCGCACGGAATCGTCGAGTCCCTGGGCGCAGCCAAATGTCGCCTAAAGCGGAATGTTGTCGTGCTTGCGCCACGGCGCTTCGGTCTGCTTGGTGCGCAGCATCGCCAGCGCGCGGGCCACGCGGCGGCGGGTGGAATGCGGCATGATCACCTCGTCGATGTAGCCGCGCTCGGCGGCCACGAACGGGCTCATGAAACGGTCTTCATAGGCCTTGGTCTGCGCCGCGATGGTCTCGGCGTCGCCGCCGCGGAAGATGATCTCGACCGCGCCCTTCGCGCCCATCACGGCGATCTGCGCCGTTGGCCAGGCGTAGTTCACGTCCGCGCCGATATGCTTGGAGGCCATCACGTCATAGGCCCCGCCATAGGCCTTGCGCGTGATGATCGTCACCAGCGGCACCGTGCATTGGGAATAGGCGAAAAGCAGCTTGGCGCCGTGCTTGATCAGCCCGCCATACTCCTGCGCTGTGCCCGGCAGGAAGCCCGGCACATCGACGAAGGTCACGATCGGGATGTCGAAGGCGTTGCAGAAGCGCACGAAGCGCGCCGCCTTGCGTGAAGCATCTGAATCCAGCACGCCTGCGAGCACCATCGGCTGGTTGGCGACGAAACCGACCGTGCGGCCTTCCATGCGGCCGAAGCCGGTGATGATGTTGCGCGCGAAAGCTTCCTGGATTTCGAAGAAGTCGCCCTCATCGACGGTCTTCAGGATCAATTCCCTGATATCATAAGGCTTTGTGGCGCTGTCCGGAATCAAGGTGTCAAGACTCATGTCGACCCGGTCAGGCACGTCAAAGCTCGGCAACTCGGGCGAGCCAGCCTGGTTGTTGGCCGGCAGGTAGTCGATCAGCCGGCGCACCTGGAGCAGCGCCTCCACGTCATTGTCGAAGGCCGCATCCGCAATCGAGGATCTGGTGGTGTGCACCTTCGCACCGCCCAGTTCCTCGGCAGTCACCGTCTCGTTGGTCACGGTTTTCACCACATCCGGCCCGGTCACGAACATGTAGGAGGTGTCGCGCACCATGAAGATGAAGTCGGTCATCGCCGGCGAATAGACATCGCCGCCCGCGCACGGTCCCATGATGACGCTGATCTGCGGGATCACGCCCGAGGCCTGCACATTGCGCTTGAACACCTCGGCGAAGCCCCCAAGCGAGGCCACGCCCTCCTGGATGCGCGCGCCGCCAGAATCAATCAGCCCGATGATGGGGGCGCGCATCTTCAGCGCCATGTCCTGGATCTTCATGATCTTCTGGGCATGCGTCTCCGACAACGAGCCCCCGAAGACGGTGAAATCCTTGGCATAGACGAACACCGTGCGGCCATTGACCGTGCCCCAGCCGGTGACGACACCGTCGCCGGGCACCTTCTGTTTCTCCATGCCGAAATCGGTGCAGCGATGCTGCACGAACATATCGAATTCCTCGAAGCTACCGCTGTCCAGCAAGAGGTCGATCCGCTCCCGCGCCGTCAGCTTGCCGCGCTTGTGCTGCGCCGCGATGCGGGCATCGCCGCCACCCTTCCGTGCGATCTGGCGGCGGGCCTCAAGCTGGTCAAGCATGTCTTTCATGGGGCGGGTCTCCGGCAGGCAGCCACTTGTCCGTGCAGACTGTTAGCGTCCTTGCCGCCGCCGCGCCATAGGCCGATGGGCGAGGGGCATTTGCGCAGATGCGCATGCAATGACCGGGAGCTATGTCATCCCCGGCGACCGAAAGGGCCAGGAAGGGGGCCCACAACGGCAGGGTCCCTGAGATGGATGCCCTTCCAGATCCTGCGGATCATCGGCGCTTTCAGCGGTGGGTCGTTCGCCGCGACCTCAGAACTCGGCCCATCCGGAGGCTCCGCGCGGCGCGTTGGCGACTTTTCTGAAAGAGGCATTCGCTGCCGGCGGCATGCCGTCGGACGTGCTGCGGGGCGACTTCAAGGAAGCTCTGTCTGCGCCAGGATGGAGCGCCTGCAATCTGTCCGCACGACTGGTTTGACGGGTCTTGAAGTCGCGGACAAGGGCATTCAGTTCAGCGATGCGCTGGGCCATCTGATTGGTCGACGCTGCGGTTTCCTCGGATAGCGCGGCATTGGCCTGGGTCATGATGTCAAGACGGGCCACGGTCTGGCTCATCTCTTCAATTCCGCAGGCCTGTTCATTGGAGGCGGAAGAGATGTCGTTGATCGTGGCAGCGACGCGTTCTGTTGCTTCGTAGATGTTGTGCAGGGAATTTCCGGAACTGCGCACCAAACGCACGCCCTCCGCGACCTCGGTATTGGACGCTGAGATAAGCTCGAAGATATCTTTGGCTGCCTGGCTTGAACGCTGCGCGAGCGCGCGGACTTCCGAGGATACGATCGCGAAGCCTTTGCCCGCTTCGCCTGCCCGTGCCGCTTCCACTGCAGCATTGAGAGCCAGGAGATTGGTCTGGAACGCAATGTCGTCGATGATGCGGATGGTTTCGGAAATCTTCTGCGACGTCGTCTCGATGCGCTCCATCGCGGCAATGGCCTTGCCGGATATCTCGCTGCCGGCCCGTGCGGCGCCGGTCGCTTCCTGACTGATTGTTGCGGCGCGCGTCGCGCTTCCAGCGGCTTCCTTGACGGAAGCGGCCAGTTGCTCGGTTGTTGCGGCCGTCTCCTCAAGGGAGGCTGCCTGCTCTTCGGTGCGCTTTGAAAGATCCTCCGACCCCATCGAGATTTCGCGCGCTGACACTTCAATGTTGAGCGTTATGCCGGCAATCGTTTCGGTAACACTCGCGAAACTGTCTATCAGTCCGTTGAAATTGTTGCACAGATCAATCATGTCACCAGTCAGGCCGTCAACATTGATCTTGTAGGTCAGATCCTTTTCGGCTGTTGCCTGAACGGCTCTCCGAACCTCATCGATAACATATTTGACCTTTGCGTCAGCCTCCTTTGAGGCTGTGATGTCGGAGGCGTATTTGACGATCTTCTGTGGCTTGCCCAAAGCGTCGATGATTGGGTTGTAAGTGGCCTGGATCCAGATGGAATTGCCTCCTTTGCCAATGCGCTGGTACTGGCCCTCTGCAAAGTTCCCGCGCCCGAGGTTGTCCCAGAACGCCCGATAGGCCGGGTCCTTCTTTGTTTCCTCGGTAACGAACATCCGATGGTGCTGGCCCAGTATTTCGCTCAGCTGATATCCTGTGACCGCAAGGAAATTCGCATTCGCATTCAAGATATGTCCCGTCAGATCGAATTCGATCACTGCCTGCGACTTGTTGATGGCCGCCAGTTGGCCCTCCGTCTCGGCTCGCGCATTCTTCTGCTTGGTGATGTCAGTGGCAAACTTGACAATCCTGATGACGCTGCCGCCGCGGTCCTTGATCGGCGTATAGGTCGCTTGCAGCCAACGGGGGACGCCATCTTTTCCGTGGCGCAGGAACTCGGCCTGCTTCGCCTCGCCGGCCGCCAGTTGCTTCCAGAACTCACCGTAAGCTGCTGTCTCGCGTTCCGTCGTGCTGACGAACATTGAATGATGTTTGCCGACGATCTCTTCTGGTCGGTAGCCGACCACGTTCAGGAACATCTCGTTGGCTGAAAGAATCATGCCCGAGGTGTCAAATTCGATCACCGCCAGTGCTTGCCTGATTGACCGAGTTTCGAGGTCGGCTTGGGAAAGGCCGAATTTGCTCATGAGACTCATGGTGATTATCTCTTGGTGGGTGTGACAGCCAAGTGCGGATCGGGCTTGAGATCACAATCGTCGCCCAAGCCTGAAAATTTTCTCTTAATTGGAGAATACAATCGAAATACATGAAAAAATAAATACCCTGCGGAAGCGACGATGCCCAAGCGTCGTTCCCTTGGCCCAAGAGACTCCGATGACAGAACGTCAACCGCCGGAACTTCCAGCGCTTCAGCGTTGTGTCCCCGCCCTTGCGATGATGAAAGCGCTTGTGCGTCGCCGGCGACAATCGATCCAATCGCCGGGATCAGGCTTGCACACCGGGCCTCACCCGAGCACAAACGCCTCGTTGATCGCGCTTTTCACCCCGCCGCCCATCTGGGGACCACCGCCGGCGACGTAGATCGCGTTGCCGAGCACCACCGCGCCCATGCCGTGGCGCGGGGTCAGCATTGGGGCGTGGCTTTCCCACTTGTCGGTGGCGGGATCGTAGGCCTCGTTCTGGCCGTAGACGCGGTTGGTGCCTTCGCCGCCCATCACGAAGATGCGGTTGTTGAACCAGACGGTGCCTTGGCCTGAGCGTGCGGTCGGGATCGGCGCGCGGAAGGTCCACTGGTCGGTTTTCGGATCGTAGCTGTGGTGCAGGTTCGAGTTGGTGTGGAACGTGTCGATGCGCCCGCCGATGATGTGGATGAGCCCGTTCACGGCCACGATGCCGGTGTGATCGCGGCCGAGCGGCAACGGCTGGCGGCGGGTGTAGCGGTCGGCCTTGGTGTCGTAGACGATGTGCCAGTCGATCGAGCGGCGGTTGTCCGAGCCGATCGCTCCGCCGATGAGGTGGATGTTGTCGCCCAGTGCGATGCACGAGATGGCGCCGCAGGCTTCGGGCAGGCGGCGCAGCGCGGTCCAGGCCTTGCCGTCGAAGGCGAAGGCCCCGTCATGCGGCGTGCGGTTCTGCTCGACGAAGCCGCCGAAGGCGTAGAGCCGGTCGCCATGCGTTGCGACACCGACATGGTTCGAGCCGCGCGGATGCACCGCCAGTTCCTCCCAGCGGTCGGTGGCGGCGTCATAGGCATGGTGATAGTTCTTGTCGACGCGCTGCTCGGCATAGCCCCCGACAAGGTGCATGCGGCCCTTGTATTCCACCGCCCAGGCCATCTCCGTGCGCGGGATCGGCAGCGGCGCGCGCGGCATCCAGCGGCCCTGCACGGCGGCTTTCGGCGCTGGACTGTCCGTCACCGCGTGCTCGGCATGCAGCGGCGGCAAATCCATCCGCCCCGGCTGGTTGAGCCGCTCGAATTGACCATGCGTGTGGTTATGCTGCGCCAGCGCAGGGGCGGCGACTGCAGCAGTGGCGGCGGTCAGGATCGTGCGGCGGGTCAGGGACATGGGCGTTGCTCCGGAAACGCCCGATGCTACCGCGGCTTGGCTGCAATGCAAGCATGGCCAATCGCGCAGTTCTGAGCGCATTGCCTCTACAGCGCCGGAACCAGCAAAATCCGCTCCACCGCCGCCGCGTCGACGGCCTTCGCCGTGAACGGCATCGGCACATAGCCGCCCTTTGCCCAGATCGGCGCGAGATCATCGTAGTGCCTCGAGCGCGGATCTCCCGATTGTCCCGGCGCATTGATGCAGATCGAGCGGTCCGGATCGGCCATGTCCACCACCATCCGGAAGGACGCACCCGCGATCACCCGGAAGTCGCTGAGCCTGTAGCCGGTATGCATCGGCGTCGACATCGAGCCGCCCATCGGCCATGGCCCGATATCCCTCAGCCCGGCCGCCTTCGCGCCCGCCACGCTCGCCAGCGGATGCTCGAAAAAGCCGTGATGCAGCTTGCCCCAGGCCCAGGCGGCGGGGTCAGCGCCGAGGCGGCTCGACAGGTCGGTCCAGGCGGCGAGCAGGGTGCTGGCCAGCAGTTGGTCCCGCCGGCGCGCTGCCTCAGCGCCAAAGCGCCTGTCCGGATCCTCGAGCAGACCGAGCGCGCTGTCCTGATCGATCGGAACCATGATCGCGCGCAGGGCTGGATCATGGACGAGCAGCGCGAGCAGGCCCGGCTTTAGGTGCTTCATCCACCAGACCTCGAACAGCGCGGCGGCGGCGCTGTCCTTGTGCAGCGATCCGTCCCAGCCGGCGAACAGCGCCTGTGCGGCCGTGACGCCGGCGCTGGCTGGCAGGGCCAGAACCAGCTTTGCCATGCGCCGCCCCGGGAGTGAAGCCACGTCGGTCTGCAGCGCTGCTGCGTCCCGGACGCCATGCGTCTTCGCCGGGGTCAGCACCTCCTCGATGCGGTTGAGGCGCGACCGCTCGACCCATTCGAACCCGAGCGGCTTGTTGGCATGGTCCCAGTCCGCCGGAAGGTTCATGGCGTTGGCTGTAGCGACCCAGCCGCGCGGCGGGTCAATGGTCAGTGGCATCTCGGCCGCATCCATGAAGCCGGACCAGCGATGCCGCCCGTTGGCAGGCACCGGGAGCAGCCCGTCATAGCCGGTCCGGATCGGCGCCAGCCCCGCCGGACGCCAGCCGATATGCCCGCCTGCGTCGGCGAAGACATGGTTGGTCGATGGCGTCTTGTTGCGGTGAAGCGAGGCGGCATAACCCGCTACGGTGGTTTCGCGCATGCCTGTGAGCGAGCCGAGATAGGGGCCGGTGCCGGGCTCCTGCGCCACGGAGCGGATGGCGAAGGCATGGGTCCTGGTCTCGTGGAAGATCGGGCCGTGCGCTGAGAAGCGCAGCCGCATCGGCTGACCGGGATGTCCCTTGACCTTGACCGTTTCGGTGAGGGTTCGGATCCGCCGCCGCCGTCCGCCCTCGATGAACACGCCCGGATCGTCGGGAGCCTTGGCGAGGATGACGATGTCTTCCTGATCGATGTAGAAAATTGTGCCCGAATAGGCGAGCTTGCCGTTGTGGCCGAAGGCTATGCCCGGATTGCACGCTTCGCCCGCGCCGATCACGTCAAGCCCGGGCGCGGTCAGATGCGCAATGTAGCGCAGGGAGGGCAGGGCGTGGGCGCGGTGCGGGTCGGAGGCCAGGATCGGCGCCCCGGTCCCGCTCAGCGCGGCGCTGACGGCCCAGTTGTTCGAACCGGCGAATTCCGCGTCGCGCAGCACGTCGCCAAGGTCCGTCACCTTGCGCCATTTGGGCGCGTCAGCCAGCGGCGCCGCAAGACGCTCGGCTGTGAAGCGCACATCGGTGGTGGCGAGCTTGAGCAGATCGAGCGCCGCCAGCGGCACCCTGGCCGGGTCAAGCCCGTCCGGAATCCGGGGCGCGACCGGCGGCTCTAGCGACCGGCGGATCAGGTCGGTCTCGAGATCGGCTCCAGCCATCACAATGGCGCGCAGGATTTCGGAGATGCCGTTGCGGCTGAGGCTGTGGGTCCGGATGCGCACCACATCGGGCGCCTTCCAGCGCGCGGGCTTCGTGCCCATGACGCCGAACTCCGGCGGCAGCCGCTCCGGCTCGCGTTTGCACAGCGCGATATAGGCGTTGATGCCGGCGACGAACGCTTCGCAGATCGCCCGGTCATCGGGGGCATAGCTGCCCCATTCGCGGCCCATCGCGCCGCGATACAGCATCAGCCGCGAGGCGCGGTCCTGTTCCAGATAGCCCGGTCCGAAATCGGCAGCCAGCAGCCCGAGTCCGCGTTTGCGCCACAGGTCGATCTGCCAGAGCCGGTCGCGCGCGGCGTTCCAGCCCTGCACGACGAAGGCATCGAGAAAGGTTCGTGCGCGGATATGCGGGATGCCATGTCCGTCAATCAGGATTTCGGCGGGAGCGGAGAGGGCGGGAAGGGCAATGGACATCGGCAGAGTGAAGCGGCTTTGCAGCAGGCGCGCAATCGCCAAAGCCGCAGGCCCGCTGTCTGAAATCCTCACGTCTCAATCAAAACCCACCATCCTCAGCCCGAGCCCGTCGAAGGATGATCTCCAGTTTGCCGGCCGCTGGACGCGTGCCCTTCGATGCGCTCAAGAAGAGGGCATCGGGGTTGCGGCATGCGCAAGAGCGACCATCCCACCTTGACAATCCACCCCCCAGAGCCGACTGACAGCGCTCGCAAAATCAGCCTTGCAGCCGAGAAAACCCATGTCCCTGCACCGTTATCGCTCACACACCTGCGGCGCCCTGCGCGAAGAGCATGTCGGCGAACTTGTCCGCGTCTCCGGCTGGTGCCACCGCATCCGCGACCATGGCGGCGTGCTGTTCATCGATCTGCGCGACCATTACGGCATGCTGCAATGCGTGGCTGATCCGGATTCGCCGGCGTTCAAGGCGGTCGAACAGGTGCGTTCGGAATGGTGCGTGCGCATCGACGGCAAGGTGCGCCGCCGCCCGGACGGCACGACGAATGCCGACCTGCCGACCGGCATGGTCGAGATCTTCATCACCGAACTTGAGGTGCTCGGCCCGGCGGGCGAACTGCCGCTGCAGGTCTTCGGCGATCAGCAGTATCCGGAGGACACGCGGCTGAAATACCGCTTCCTCGACCTGCGCCGCGAGAAGCTGCACCAGAACATCATGACGCGTGGCGCGGTGGTCGATGCGATGCGACGCCGGATGAAGGGGCAGGGCTTCTTCGAGTTCCAGACCCCGATCCTGACCGCCTCATCACCCGAAGGCGCACGCGACTTCCTCGTGCCGAGCCGCATCCATCCGGGCAAGTTCTACGCGCTGCCGCAGGCCCCGCAGCAATACAAGCAGCTGATCATGATGGCGGGCTTCGACCGCTACTTCCAGATCGCGCCCTGCTTCCGCGACGAGGACCCGCGCGCCGACCGGCTGCCGGGCGAGTTCTACCAACTCGACCTCGAAATGAGCTTCGTCGAGCAGGAGGACGTGTTCGCGGCCGTGGAGCCGGTCATCACCGGCATCTTCGAGGAGTTCGGCGGCGGCAAGCCGGTGACCAAGAACTGGCCGCGCATTCCCTATGCCGAGTCGATGACCAAATACGGCACCGACAAGCCCGACCTGCGCAACCCGCTGGTGATGCAGGACGTGTCGGACATCATGCGCGGCTCGGGCTTCAAGGTCTTCGCGCGCATCCTCGAAGAGCCGAAGAACCGCGTGTGGGCCATCCCCGCGCCGGGCGGCGGCAGCCGCGCCTTCTGCGATCGGATGAACTCATGGGCGCAGGGCGAGGGCCAGCCAGGGCTGGGCTATGTGATGTGGAAAGAGGGCGCGGGCGCCGGCCCCGTTGCGAACAACATCGGCCCTGAGAAAACGGAAGCAATCCGCCAACAGCTTGGCCTGAAAGACGGCGACGCCTGCTTCTTCGTGGCGGGTGACCCGGCCAAGTTCGTCAAGTTCGCCGGCCTTGCCCGCACCAAGGTTGGCGAAGACTTGAACCTGATCGACAAGGAGCGCTTCGAGCTGGCCTGGATCGTCGACTTTCCGATGTTCGAATACAACGAGGACGAGAAGAAGGTCGATTTCAGCCACAACCCGTTCTCGATGCCGCAAGGCGGGCTGGAGGCGTTGAAGACGCAGGACCCGACCACGATCAAGGCGTTCCAGTACGACATCGCCTGCAACGGCTTCGAGATCGCCTCGGGCGGCATCCGCAACCATCGCCCCGAAGCCATGGTCAAGGCCTTCGAGATCGCCGGCTATGGCGAGAAGGACGTGATCGAGCGCTTCGGCGGCATGTACCGCGCCTTCCAGTACGGCGCGCCGCCCCATGGCGGCATGGCGGCGGGCGTTGACCGCATCGTCATGTTGCTCTGCGGCACGGCGAACCTGCGCGAAATCTCGCTCTTCCCGATGAACCAGCAGGCGCTCGACGTGCTGATGGGCGCGCCGTCCGACGTGACCCCCAAGCAGCTGCGCGAGCTGCACATCCGGCTCAACGTGCAGGAATAGCGCCTTGGGCAACCATACCGGTGTCAGCCCCGGCGGCCCGCAGGGCCGGGAAGGGGATCTCCCCGTTGCCGCGCGACGCAGGTGGATATCCTTCCCGGCGTCGCCGCGCATGTCGTCGGCATTTGGCCGCGCGTCACTGCGCTGGTGTCTTTTTGCGCCGCTGGCTCTCACGGCCTGCCAGCAGCACAACGCCTATATGCCCGGCACGCCTGAATATGCCGCCGCGATGGTCTCGCGCGGCTATGATTGCGGCCTTCGCGTCGAGCGCGGGCGCGTTGTCGCGGTCTATCAGGGCGACGAGCGCCGCCGGCTGATCGCAGCGAACCAGGACTTTGCCGTCCGCTCCTACAACCTGCCGCGCGCCTGCACCGAGACAGAGCGCGCCGCGGTGGCCTCGGAACTCAGGGCCATCGCCCGGCGCTGAGCTATTCGGCGCGGGCCTGCACGTCGATCTTGTCGAACAGCGCCTGAGGGGCACCCAAGACCTGCACCGCGTCGGCCACGCCGATGCCGTCAGGAGAGCGCGACTGAAGGTCTATTCCGAGCTTGCCGGGTCGCGCGACGAAGCGTGCGACAGCGGCCGTGATCGCCTTCGCCCCGGCAGAATCCCCGAGGATGGCCGGAAGGCCGACAGCCGCGATCGTGCCCCATTCGCGCCGGAGCGCCTCGGGCGTCTTGTTCGCCTTGCCGGCCTCGCGGGCGACGACCTTCTCGATGCCGCCGAGGTTCTCGAAGGTCATGGTCAGGCGCTGGGCCGTGGCCGACAGCCAGGCCACCTGCGCCAGTGCCGTATCCGTCGAGAACGCCTCCTTGCTGACATTGCCGAGCTGGCCGGCGAAGGCGACAGCGGCCATGTCCTTGCCGGAAAAGTTCAGCGCCTTGATGGTCAGCTGCTCCTTGTCCTGCTGCCAGGCAAGATCGGCCAGCCAGGACAGGTTCACCGACTTGTAGCCCATGGCGATGAGGTCGCGCACGGCGCTTTCGCGCGATGTAGCCGGCAGCGGCGCGGCGAGTTCCTCGGCCCCGAAACGGAAGGCGGTGGGGATGCCGTCGACCTGCTGGCCGAAGCCAAGCTCCATGCTTTTCACAGAGGCGCGGATGATTTCGGGCGGACCCTGCCGGCGCGGGCCGCTGGTGTCGGGCGCCTCGAGATTGAAGCCCTTCAGGCGGATTGTGCCGAGCTTGGGAATGAGCTTGGTATACTCGCTCTTCAGCGCAGCGATGTCGCCACGCTCAAGCATGTCGGCCAACGCCCGGAGACTGTCGCGATAGCTGAAGTCACGCATCTCGAATTCTGCCAGCGACATCTTGGCCGGTCCGGCGTCGATGCTCAGGTCGCTGATGGCGAGGCCACCCTGCTGCGGCTGATCGCTGAAGCGCATGCGGCCGATGCTGAAGGTGGCGGCGTCCCTGCCGGTGTTGAAGCTGCCCTTGAAGCCCTCGGCATCCATCACGCCGTATTCGAAGTTGTCGAAGAAGGCGAACACGCGCGACATCATCACCATGTCGGCGGCCGACGGCTGGCTCTTCACGCCGCCTTCGGCCTTCTGCCTCTCGGCCATGGCGACGACATTGCGCATCGCATCCAGCAAGGGCTCCTTGCCGGGCCGTGCCTTGGCTTCGCGGCCCGTGACCCGCGCCACGCTGACCTGGCCGGCGCCAAGCGGCAAATCCATCACATAGTCGCGATAGCTGACGCTCCGATACAGCGGCGCCAGCGGCACCGCCTGCGGATCGGGCACCGAGCCGGTGAGGGCGCGCGCCGACAGCGGCATGTCGATGCCTTCCGCCAGCATCTCGCCGATCCGGAACTGCATCGCCCCTGCACCCTTGTCGTTCATGTCGCCGCTGAGCCCGGCCGCCCGGATGCGGCTGATCACGCCTGCGCTGATCGTGTCCATGGTGATGTCGCGGTAGACGATCTTCTGTTTCGCCCCGGCGACATCCTGCTCCATGATCAATTCGGGGATGCTGGCCGATGCCGCCTGCAGCCGGGAGATTCGCGCCACCGCATCGCCCGGTCCTGTGCCGTCGAGGATGCCGCGCAAATCCGCTTCGCTCAGGTCGGTGCCGCGGACATCCAGCTTCGGGATCGCGATGCTGATGACGCCGAAATCGTAGCGCAGGTTCGACAGGCTGATGTCCGCCCCGCGGGCCGGAACCAGCGCCAGACCCAACGTGGCAGCGACGCCGAGAATCATCGGTAGATGGAATGTCCGCTTCACACTGAGCCCCCTTGCAATCAACCGGCCGAAACCCACACAGGACGCGAAATGTTGCGGATTTGAGGCTGCCGGTTGATTGCCAGCACCTGACCCAGCGTTTATGCGACCTGAATGTTCCAAGCCTCAGATGTAACGGCCATTGTCGTGGCGTACAACAGCGCAGCCGTTCTGCCCGCCTGTCTGAAGGCGCTCCGCGCCGAGGGCGCGCCGGTCATCGTGGTCGACAATGCCAGCACGGATGCGAGCGCGGCGGTCGCCGAGGCCGAGGGCGTCACAGTCATCCGCTCGGTGCGCAATGAGGGCTATGGCCGCGGCAACGGGCTTGGCGTCGTGGCGGCGACAACCCGGTTTGTGCTGGTCTGCAATCCCGATCTGGTCGTCTCGCCCGGCGCGCTTGCGAGCCTGCTGGCGGCGATGGCGACGTACCCGCAGGCGGGGCTGGCCGCTCCGCTGATCATCGAACCGGACGGACGCAACTTCGTGCAGCCGCGTTCGCTGCTGTCGCCGGACCATCTCAATCAGGCCGCGCGCGTTCTGGTTCCGGATGGCCCTGCCTCGATCCCCTTCGTGTCGGGGGCCTGCTTCCTGATGGAGCGCGCGCTGTTCGACGCCATCGGCGGCTTCGATCCGAACATCTTCCTCTATTACGAGGACGACGACCTGTGCCGCCGCCTGATGGACATGGGACGGGCGCCGCTGCTGGTTCCCGCCGCCCGCGTGTCGCATGTTCGGGGAACCTCGACCGCTCCGGCAGCGGGCCACCGCTTCAAGGTGCGCTGGCACTTTGCCTGGTCGCGGCAGTACATCGGCGCGAAGTACGGACTGCCCGCCGAACCGGCCTGGAAAGCAGGCTGGACGATGGTGCGGGCCGTGCTCAACGCCATGATCTTCAACGCCCAGGGCTATGAGCGCTATGCCGGCTCCGCCGCCGGCGCTCTCGCATTCCGGCGCGGCGAGACCGCGCTGCAACGGGAGGGGCTGGCATGAGCGCTGCACTCGACTGGCTCGACCGCTGGCGCAAGCGGCTTAAGAGCGGGGGAAACCCGCACAACCTCATCCGCCTCAACCATGAGCGCGACGCTAGGCGCCATGGCGACAGCTTTGGCGATCATTCCTATGGGCGCTTCGTCATCCGCCGCTGGGGCCACGACACGCGCCTCAGCGTCGGGCGCTTCTGCTCGGTCGCTGACGATGTCACCGTGTTTCTGGGCGGCAACCACCGCTCGGATTGGGCCAGCACCTATCCGTTTTCCGATTTCGCGGATCGCTGGCCGGCAGCGGCAGGCCACCCTTCCACGCTGACCAGCCGGGGCGATGTTGTGATCGGCTCCGATGTCTGGATCGGCGCGGGGGCCACGATCATGTCGGGCGTCACCATCGGGCACGGCGCCGTCATCGGCGCACGCGCGGTCGTGACACGTTCGGTTCCGGACTATGCTGTGGTGGCCGGCAACCCGGCCAGTATGGTCAAGCTGCGCTTTCCGCCCGACCAGATCGCGCGGCTGCTGGCGACCGCATGGTGGGATATGCCGAACGGCGACATCGACGCGATCGCCACCCTGCTGCAGTCGGGCGACATCGAAGCGCTGCTGGCGCGGCTCGAGGCAAAAGGCGGCTGACAGGCCGCGCGGCCCTCAATCCTGACGGATGTCGCGGGCCGGTTGCGACAGCACCTTGCGGATGGCGCGCAGGCTTCGCCCAACCTGATTGGCCTTGTGCGCAAGCTCGCTCTTTTCGGCAAAGAGCTTGTCTTCTTCCTCCTGCATCATCGCCATCGGCGCGCAGATTGCGAGCGCGCTTTCGACCAGAGGCACCTTGGCGCTGGACAGATCGAAGGGCTGCACGAGGTGGGCGGACTTGATCAGCGCAACCTTGGCGCGGGCGCGGGCCTCGCGGGTTTCGTCGCGCATGGGCCGCTGCAGCACGATGGCGGCATCGCGCCACATGTCGCCCTTGCCGTAGACCGGGCGCCATTGCACCCGTGCGTCGAGCACATCGAGATCGGCCCATTTCGCCAGCGCCGGCATGCCATCGTCATAGAAGCGCCAGCAATCCACCGGGTAACGGTGCAGGGGACCCGATCCCGGCGCCACGATGAAGGCCAGCCCGCCGGGCTTCAGCACGCGCCCGATCTCCAGGATGGTGATCCAGAAGAACTCCGTGTGTTCAAAGACCTGGCTGCAGGTGACCAGATCGAAGGATGCGTCGGCGACCTCGCGCCAGTCATAGGGCTCTGTCACCACGAGGTCGACATTCGGCCCCGCCTCGATGTCGAGGCCGACATAGCGCCAGTGTTCGTTGGCGAACGCCTCCCGGTTGGAGGCATGGCCCCCCGCCACCACGGCCGAGCCGACATCGAGCACCGACAGCGCCATGCTCTCGAACGGGGCGAGCATGCGTCTGCGGAAAAGTTGAGCCTTGCGGAATGCGGACTGATGCATTGTGGTGACGCCGACCGTTCGTGCATGACAAGGATGTCTGGAACGGTCGTTTGATTGAACATCAGAAGCGCGTCAATGAACAATTCTTATTTCGATACCGCCCGCACCGAGATCATGCCGCATCTTCCGGCGCAGGTGGCGCGCATCCTTGATCTCGGCTGCGGCACCGGCGCGACGACTGCCGCCGTGCGCAAGGCGCGCGCCGTGGTCTGGGCCGGTGGTGTCGAGTATTTGCCGGAAGTCGCCGCAAAGGCGACCGGCAATTTCGAACGGCTGTGGGTCGGAGACGCGGCCGCAGCCGATCTCGAGGCCGAGATCGCGCCGGGGTCGCTTGATCTGGCGCTATGCCTCGACGTGCTGGAGCACATGGTCGATCCATGGACGATGGTGAAGCGGCTCACGGCGCTGCTTGCGCCCGGTGGCCGCCTGATCGTCTCGGTCCCCAATATCCGCAACTACCGGTTCATCATGGGCCTGATCACGAGAGGGGACTTCCGCTATCGCGACTTCGGCCTGCTTGACCGCACACATCTCCGCTTTTTCGTGAAGGATACGGCGGCCGAACTCGCGACCTGCGGCGGCCTGAGGCTGGTGAGCGCTGCCTCGATCCAGACCTTCAGGGCCTACGAGCCGCGCGGAATCCTGAACGCTCTGGCCTTGGGCCGTCTGGAAGGATTTCTTGCCAAGCAATGGTTGATCGTGGCGGAAAAGCCGCCGGTCTGACCCTACAGCGCGAACGAGGTCCCGCAGCCGCAGGACGAGGTGGCGTTCGGGTTGGTGATCTTGAACGATTGCCCGATCAGGTCGTCGACGAAATCGATGGTGGACTGATCGAGAAATTGCAGCGAGGTCTCGTCGATCAGCACCGCGGCGGAGCCCTGAGCGAGCCGGACATCATCGGCGTTCTGTGCCGTGTCCATTTCGAAGACATACTGGAAACCCGAGCAACCGCCGCCTTTGACGGCGACCCGCAGCATCGTACCCGATGGTTCCGTCGCCAGCACATCCGCGATCCGGCGGAAGGCGCGGTCGGTGACGGTGATGGGCGGTGCGGCGGTGATGTTCAAGATTTGGGCTCCGTTTTCGCGTGAGGCAGGTTCTCGATCAGCGAAGATCAGCTTGTCTCCTGGCGCCCGCTGAAGGTAAGACCCCTTGGCCGTCAGTTCAAGCGGCATCGCGACCGGTTGCCCGGAGGTCCGAGCCAGATGCGAGAGCCAGGTGACCGTTTCCGCTCAGCCTTCGCCTGCCGCCCGTCGCAGACACGCGGCCGGCTGGTCGAGGAGGCCGCGTCGCCGACCCGCAGCGATTTCCAGCGCGACCGGGACCGCATCATCCACTCGACTGCGTTCCGGCGGCTGAAGCACAAGACGCAGGTCTTCGTCTTCCACGAGGGGGATCATTTCCGCACACGCCTGACCCACACCATCGAGGTCGCGCAGATCACGCGCTCGATCGCCCGCTCGCTGGGGCTCGACGAAGACCTCGCCGAGGCGTTGGCGCTGGCGCACGATCTCGGCCATACGCCGTTCGGCCACACCGGCGAGGATGCGCTGCACGCCTGCATGCAGGGGCAGGGCGGCTTCGACCACAATGCGCAGGCGTTGCGCATCGTGACACGGCTCGAACGGCGCTACCCCGCCTTCGACGGCCTCAACCTGACCTGGGAGACGCTCGAAGGGCTCGTCAAGCACAACGGCCCCTTGCTGGACGACGGCGGTCTGCCCATGCCGCGTTACGCCCGGGACGGCGTTCCGGGCGCCATCCTTGACTACAATGCCCGCCACGACCTCTGGCTGTCGAGCCATGCGAGCGCGGAGGCGCAGGTTGCCGCGCTGGCCGATGACATCGCCTATGACGCCCATGACATTGATGACGGCCTGCGTGCGGGCCTGTTCGATCTGTCCGACCTGCGGGAGGTCCCGTTCCTCGCCGGGATCCTCGCGGACATTGCTGGCCAGTATCCCGCGCTGGAGCGTTCGCGCACGATCAGCGAACTGTCGCGCCGGGTGATCACCTGCTTCGTCGAGGATGTGATCGCCCAAAGCGCCGTGCAGATCGCCGAAGCCGGCGTCGGTTCGGCCGATGAGGTGCGGTTGTGCGGCAGACAGCTTGTCGCGTTCTCCGCCTCGGTGGCCGCCGCCGACCGGGCCATCAAGGATTTCCTGTTTCCCCGGATGTACCGGCACCCGCGCGTGATGCGCATCCGGCACGACGCCGCCGAGGTCGTCAACGACCTCTTCAGGCGTTTCGTCGCCAATCCCGACTTGATGCCGCCTGAATGGCGGGAGGGCGTCGGCAGCGCCGATCCGGCCCGCCTGACACGCCGCATCTGCGATTACATCGCGGGCATGACGGACCGCTACGCGCTTGATGAGCACGCCCGGCTGTTTGACGCGACCCCGCAGTTGCGTTAGGCGCGCCGAAAGCTGTCAGCGCTTCGATCAGGGCTGAATTGACTCAAGATGACAGGATGCGCCCTCAAGGCGCTGCAGGCCATGAACATTTTCGATGTTTTCACCGCAAGGATCGCCACGATCCTGCAGTCACTCGCCAGCCGGGGCGTGGTCCCGGCCGGGCTCGATCTGTCGCGCGTGGTGGTTGAGCCGCCGCGCGACGCCAGCCATGGCGACCTCGCCACCAACGCCGCCATGGCGCTGGCCCGTGACGCGAAGATGAATCCGCGCCAGCTGGCCGAACTGATCGTGCCCGAACTGGCGAAGGATTCCGAGGTGGCCAGCGTTTCGGTCGCCGGGCCGGGCTTCATCAATCTGGCCCTGAAGCCATCGGTGTTTGAATCGGTCCTGCGCGAGGCCGTCCGCGCCGGCGCGGATTTCGGCAAGGGCGCGCCGCAGGCGCTGCCGAAGGTCAATGTCGAATATGTCTCCGCCAACCCAACCGGGCCGATGCATGTCGGCCACGGGCGCGGAGCGGTCTTCGGCGATGCGCTGGCGAACCTGCTGGCCTTTGCCGGACGCGACGTGACGCGCGAATACTACATCAACGATGCCGGCGCGCAGGTCGACGTGCTCGCCCGCTCCGCCTTCCTGCGCTACCGCGAGGCGCTGGGTGAGGACATCGGCCCGATCCCGGAAGGGCTCTATCCGGGGGATTATCTGGTGTCGGTCGGGCAGGCGCTGGCCGCTGGCCATGGAGCCGCCTTGCGGCATCAGCCGGAAGCTGACTGGCTGCCGCTGGTCCGCAACGTCGCCATTGATGGCATGATGGCCATGATCCGTGAGGATCTCGCTGCGCTCGGCGTGGTCCACAAGGTCTTCTTTTCCGAACGCTCCTTGCAGGGCGGCGGAAATGGTGGCGCCGTTGGCGAAGCCATAGAAGGGCTCAAGGCCCGCGGCCTGATCTACGAAGGCCGCCTGCCGCCGCCGAAGGGCCAGAAGGACGAGGACTGGGAGGACCGCGTGCAGACGCTGTTCCGTTCGACCGAGTTTGGCGACGATGTCGACCGGCCGCTGATGAAATCGGATGGCGGCTACACCTATTTCGCCTCCGACATCGCCTACCACAAGTCCAAGTTCGACCGTGGCTTTGCCGAGATGATCGACATCTGGGGCGCGGACCATGGCGGCTACGTCAAGCGCATGCAGGCGGCAGTGAAAGCGGTCACCGGTGGCAAGGGCGCGCTCGACATCAAGCTTGTCCAGCTCGTCAAGCTGATGCGCGATGGCGAGCCGGTGAAGATGTCGAAACGCTCCGGCGATTTCGTCACGCTGCGTGAGGTCATCGACGAGGTGGGGCGCGACGCGGTCCGCTTCATGATGCTGTTCCGCAAGAATGACGCGACGCTGGAATTCGATCTGGCCAAGGTCGTGGAGCAGTCGAAGGACAATCCGGTCTTCTATGTCCAGTATGCCCATGCCCGCTGCGCCTCGATCTTCCGGCAGGCCGCCGAGGCCATGCCTGGCGCCGATGTATCGGCCAGGGCGCTGGCCGAGGCGGACCTCACCTTGCTGACCGATGATTCGGAAGCGGCGCTGATCAGGCTCCTGGCCCAGTATCCGCGCCTGATCGAACAGGCGGCATCGGCCCATGAGCCGCATCGTGTGGCGTTTTATCTGTATGATCTTGCCCAATCCTTCCATTCGCTCTGGAACAAGGGCAGGGACGAGCCGCAATTACGGTTCGTTAATCATAACCAGCCAGAGTTGACCCAAGCGAGACTGTCGCTTGTGCAAGCGGTGCGGTGTGTTCTTGCGTCGGGTCTGGGCGTGATTGGCGTTTCGAGTCCGGCGGAAATGCGTTGAAGGTCGCAAACGGCTTTCTGCGCCAGGCTGTAACAGCGTAGCTTGCTGGAAGGGCACAAAATCGCCCTAACTCGCAGGCAAGGAAGGTCGCCATGTCAGACCAGACAAAAAGCCGATTGGCCGTTGACCTCGACGAACTCGAGCGTCAGCTTCGGCAGACTGCCAGTGCCCAGCCCAAGGCCGTTCAGGGTGATCCACTCGCCGAGCTTGCCCGCATCGTCGGACAGGATGATCCGTTCAAGGCGATGTTCGCCGAGCGGCAGGCCAGGCCTGCTCCGGCGCAGGAAAGCCCGCGTGTGCCCCCGCTGCAGGTTGTCCGCGCTCCAGTGCCTGAACCGGCGCCTGAACCGTCGCTGCCATTCGACGAGCCCGGCGCGCCGCCTGCTGCGGATGCGCCCACCTTGTCCAAGAGCATGATGGATGAGTTCGACGCGCTCCTGCGCGCCGAGATGCGCGGCCCGATCTCGGATGCGCGCCCCGTCGCCCCGGAGCGACCCGCAGACGAGCCGGCTGGAGTGATCCACGACAGCGCGACAGATCGGGATGAGCCTTCATCCGGCGAATCGGATCTGCGCGCCGAGCCGCGCCGTCTCGACGAGCTGCCGCGCGACATCTATGCCGACGAGCGTCTGCCGCCGGACAACAGCTACGACCCGCCGCCTGCTGCAGCCTATGCAGAGCCGCCTGCAGAGCCGCAGGAGGATCTGAGAAGCCTTGAACCGCGCCAGCCCGGAAAGGGGCTGGTGATCGCCGGCGCCTTGCTGGGCGTGGCTGTCCTCGGAATTGGGGCCGTCATCGGCCTGCGCAGCTTTTCGGGGCCGGTGCGGACCGCGAATGGCGAGCCTCCGATCATCAAGGCCGAAGCCGGCCCGGCCAAGGTCGCGCCTCAGAATCCCGGCGGCGTCGAGATTCCCAATCAGAACAAGCAGATCCTTGAGCGTACGCCCGAGCCGCGGGTGGCCGACACGCGGATCGTCAACCGCGAGGAGCAGCCCGTCGATGTGCAGGCGATCGCCCGCTCGACACCGCGCGTGATCCTGCCACGTCCCGAAGGCGTGCCCGAAGCTTCGCCCGCTCCGACCGCCGCCGCCGCCGCGCCGCCTGCAGCCACGCCGGCAGCGGTCGCCGCCGCTCCCGTGGCGCCGACGGCAGCAACGCCCGCTACCGCGCCCGCTCTGGGCGAGCCGCGCCGGGTGCGCACGGTTGCCGTCCGTCCTGATGGCAGCATAGCCCCTGTGAACGCGGCCCCGGCCACGACGGCTCCGGCTCCGGCTGCCGCGACGCCGCCCGCGAGCCCTGTGGCGTCTGCGCCGACACCGCCGCCTGCCCGCGCCGCAGCCGCTGCCGTTCCAACGCCAGCTCCTGCTCCGCGTCCGCCCGCTTTGGCAGCCCGTCCGGCACCGGCTGATGAGACACCCGCTGCCCGTCCGGCGACGCCGCCCCGCCAGCAGGTTGCTGCAGCTCCGGCGACGGCGCCGACCCCGGCCCCGGCGGCAACGCCGCGCGCGTCGGATGCGGAAGGCGGCGGCTTCATGGTCCAGCTTGGAGCGCCGGGCAGCGAAGCCGAAGCCCGTGCCTCGTTCGCGGCCTTGCAGCGTCGCTTTGGCGACCAGCTCTCCGGTGAATCGCCAACCATCCGCCGCGCCGAACTGGGCAATGGCCGCACCGTCTACCGCCTGCGGGTCGGTCCCTATTCGCGGGAGGATGCTGCCGAGAAGTGCCAGGCGCTGCAGTCCGCCGGCGGCCAGTGCTTCATCGCCCGAAACTGAGCCAGGCCAGTCAGTTGACATCGAGAACGGCCGGGGCTGCCCCGGCCGTTTTGCTGTGATCCCCAGCATTTGCGCTTGAGACGCTTGACCCGCCGGCCGCTTTGCCGTCCCCGTTCGGCATGACCACCAAGGCCTTCATCGCCGGATGCGCCGGCCTGGAACTGACCGAAGCCGAGCGCGCGTTCTTTGCCCGGAGCCAGCCCTGGGGCTTCATCCTGTTCAGGCGCAACATCGCGGACCGCGCCCAGGTGGCAGCGCTGACCGCAAGCCTGCGCGCGGCAGTGGGACGCCATGCCCCGATCCTGATCGATCAGGAGGGGGGGAGGGTGCAGCGCATGCGGCCGCCGAATTGGCCGGCCTACCCGGCCGGGCGCTGGTTCGGGCAGATCAACGATCCATTGCGCCGCACGGCTCTGGCGCGGCTGTCGGCGCGGTTGATGGCCCATGACCTCCGCGAGGTCGGGATCGATGTCGATTGCCTGCCGGTGCTCGACGTGCCTGTCGCGGGCGCCCATGACGTTATCGGTGACCGCGCCTACGCCTTTCAGCCCGACGAGGTGGCGCGCATCGGCCGTGCCGCCGCCGAGGGGCTTCTGGCCGGCGGCGTGCTGCCCGTGATCAAGCACATGCCTGGCCATGGCCGGGCCGGCGCTGACAGCCACCTCGCCTTGCCGCGCGTCGGCGCCGCGCTGGATGATTTGCGCAGCCATGATTTCCGGCCTTTCCGCCATCTCGCCGACATGCCGATGGCAATGACGGCCCATGTCGTGTTCGAGGCCATCGATCCGTCCGCACCCGCCACGACGTCCCGCAAGGTGTTTCGCCGCATCATTCGCGGCGAGTTGCGCTATGATGGCCTTGTCATGACCGATGACTTGTCGATGAAGGCGCTGTCCGGCGACTTCGCGGAACGTGCGTCGGCAGCCTATGCCGCAGGCTGCGACATGATCCTGCATTGCAACGGCGTCATGGACGAGATGGCGCGCGTCGCCGAGGCTGCGCGGCTCCTGGCCGGCGCGGCGGGGCGTCGGGCGAAGGCGGCCCTGGCGCGCATTGCCCATGAACCGGAGCCGCTGGACCGTGGCGCGGTGGCGGATGATATAGCCCGGATCCTTGCAGCGGCAGGGTGATCAGGGCAGGTTTCTTTCAGGCAGGACGGCGAATCAGTGGCAAAGCAGTTGCCTTTCGATGACTTTACGCCCGGCGAGCGCGCTGAAAGCGAGCCGCTGCTGGTCGTTGACGTCGATGGTTTCGAAGGTCCGCTCGATCTTCTGCTGGAACTGGCGCGGCGTCAGAAGGTGGATTTGTCGCGCATCTCCATTCTTGCGCTCGCCGACCAGTATCTGGCCTTTGTCGACAGCGCCCGCCGTTTCCGGCTTGAACTCGCGGCTGACTATCTCGTGATGGCGGCCTGGCTGGCCTACCTCAAGTCGCGGCTGCTGCTGCCGGAGCCGCCCCGGGCCGATGAACCGAGCGCAGCCGATCTCGCCACCGCGCTGGCCCTGCGCCTGCGCCGTCTCGAAGCCATCCGCGAGGCGGCGCGGCTTCTGGCTTCCCGTCCGCAGCTTGGCCGCGACGTCTTCGCCCGCGGTCACGCCGAACTGCCCACAACGGAGCCCGATGGCGCCTGGGAAGCCACGCTTTATGACCTGCTCAGCGCCTACGCACGCCAGCGCCAGAAGCACGCCGTATCGCGCGTCACGGTCCACAAGCGCTTTGTCTGGTCGCTGGTCGAGGCCCGCGAGGCCTTGCAGAAGCTCGTGGGTCTCGCCGCCGACTGGACCACGCTGGACACCTATCTGCTCGAATACGCGGTGGAGCCCGGAATGAGGGCGACAGTGCGCGCGTCCGCCCTGTCGGCGATGCTGGAGATGGTTCGGGAGGGTCTCGTCGACATTCGGCAGGACCGTCCGTTTTCGCCGCTGTACCTGCGCCGGCGTGGCTCGCCGCAGCTGGCGGCGGAGTAGGGGAGGATCGCATGGTTGCCCTGGCCCGACAGCATGAGGATGCCGTTCCTTCCGCGCACAACCCGTCCGCCATGGCCGAGGCGCTGCGGGTGGCGGAAGCGCTGCTGTTTGCCTCTTCCGAGCCAGTGTCCGAAGCGGAACTGGCCGGCTACCTGCCGGACGGCGTCAGCGCTTCGGCTGTGCTCGCCAGGCTCGAGGCTGACTATGCCCATCGCGGCGTCACGCTGGTGCGGGTCGCCGGCAAATGGGCCTTCCGCACCGCCGAGGATCTGGGCCACCTGCTGGTCCGCCGCGTCGAGGAGCCGCGTCGGCTGACGCGTGCCGCGCTCGAAACACTTGCGATCATAGCCTATCACCAGCCGGTGACCCGCGCCGAGATCGAGGAAATCCGTGGCGTCGCCACCTCCAAGGGCACGCTCGACACGCTGCTGGAATCCGGCTGGATCAGGCTGCGCGGCCGGCGCCGCACGCCAGGCCGCCCGCTGACCTACGGCACCACCGCCGCGTTTCTGGAGCAATTCGGGCTCGACCGGGTCGATGATCTGCCCGGCCTCGACGAGTTGAAGGGCGCGGGCTTCATCGAAGGGCGCCTGCCCAAGGGCATCGACCTGCCGATGCCGAATGACGATCCGGGGCTTCGCGACGACGAAGACCCGCTCGATGACCTGTTCTCGCCCCTTGACGCGGGCGTCCCGGAAGCGGAATGACGTCGGCTTCCCGACAGGCCTGACAGAAATCGCTTCCTGAATGTCACCGGACACCGACATTGACCGCGGCTGGCGCGGCTGGGGCCGCCGCGGCACGGCGGGCGCGTCGATTCCGGCGACGCTTTCCTTCGAGGAGGTCTGGCAGCAGTATGGCGGCGTGACCGCGCTTGCCGGCGTGACGCTCGACATCGCAGCCGGCGAGGTGGTCTGCCTGCTTGGCCAGTCGGGCTGCGGCAAATCCACGCTGCTGCGCATCGCGGCAGGCGTCGAGCATCCAACAGCGGGGCGCGTGCTGCTCGATGGCCGCGAGGTGGCGGGGCCTGACCGCTTCATCGAACCTGACAAGCGCGGCGTCGGCCTGATGTTCCAGGACTATGCGCTGTTTCCCCATCTCAGCGTGCTGGGCAATGTCAGCTACGGCATCCGGGGGCTGAGCGCCGCAGACACAAGGGCAAGCGCCTTGCGCGCGCTGGGACGGGTGGGTCTGGCCGAGATGGGCGAGGCCTTTCCGCACATGCTGTCGGGCGGCGAGCAGCAGCGCGTGGCGTTGGCCCGCGCCGTGGCGCCGCGGCCGGGCGTTCTGCTGATGGACGAGCCGTTCTCCAATCTCGACCGCCGGCTCAAGGATGCGGTGCGCGAGGAAACCGTGGCTGTGATCCGCGAAACCGGGGCCACATCGGTGATTGTGACGCATGATCCTGAGGATGCCATGCGCATCGCCGACCGGATCATCCTGATGCGCAAGGGCCGGATCGTGCAATCCGGACCGGGCGAAGAGCTTTACATGCACCCGAACAGCCTGTTCGTGGCGCGCTTCTTCAGCGACTTCAACGAGGTCGGCGCCGTGGTCAGGAACGGCGCGGTGGAAACACCCTTCGGCCGCATTGCCGCCCCCGGCCTTGCCGATGGCCAGCGTGCGGTGATCTGCATCCGGCCGCAGGCGGTGGTGCTGCGCGCCGGCGGCTTCTGCCTGCCGGGGCGGGTGATGTCGCGGCGCTTCCTGGGCGAGGTCGACGTTCTGCAGGTCGCGGTGCAGGGCTTCGACAGGCCATTGACCATCCGCGCCCCGGAACATAAGCCGTTCGCAGAAGGGGCGGATGTCGGCGTCGACATCAAACGCGAGGAAGTCCTTGTGTTCTTGGATGCCGAACCCTAGTTTCCGCCTCAAGGCCAGCCGGGCCGTTCCGGCGGCGCAAGTCTTGACGTCAAGGAGTTCGCCATGGGCGGCGTGAGTATCTGGCACTGGATCGTGGTCGGCATCATCGTGATGCTGCTGTTCGGACGTGGCAAGGTCTCCGAACTGATGGGGGACGTGGCCAAGGGCATCAAGTCGTTCAAGAAGGGCATGGCCGAGGAAGAGAACCCGCCGGCCCCGGCTGCGGTGGCAGAGCCGCCGAAGACGATTGATCAGACGGCAGCCGCCACTGCGCAAAAGGTTGAGGCCGAGCGCAAGGTCTGAGCCTGCGGAGACCTCCAACAGGGAGCGTCGGGGTGACCCCGCCGCACTGGGAAATCTGAATGATTGGCAGCGCCAATGTTTGACATCGCCTGGAGCGAAATGATGCTCATTGGTGCCGTCGCGCTCGTCGTGATCGGCCCCAAGGACCTGCCCAAGGCCTTGCGGTCGGTGGGCGAGGCCGTCGGCAAGATCAAGCGCATGGCCGCCGAGTTCCAGGGCCAGTTCAACGACGCGATGCGCGAAGCCGAACTGCACGACCTGAAGAAGCAGGTTGAGGATGTCGGCGGCAGCGTGCAGGCCGCCACCAAGGTCGATTTCAACCCGATCCAGACCATTCGCGAGGAGCTGAAGGGCGCCGCCGCGCCGGCCGCTGCCGCGACCGCACCAGTCGCGTTGGGCACCGATGTGGCCGCCGCTGTGCCAGTCCCCGATCCCGTGATCCCATTGCCGGAGCCGCCCCCGCCCTTCGATCCGGCGGAACTGGCCGTTGCGCCCGAGCCCATCGAAAAACCGAAGCGCACCCGCAAGAAGGCCGCCGAAGCTGACGGGGATGCGGCATGACCGACGCCATTGCGGACGCCAGCGCCAAGCGCCCCGGCGAGGACGAGATCGAGGCCTCGCGCGCCCCCCTGATCGAGCATCTGATCGAGTTGCGTTCGCGGCTGATCAAGTCGATGGTGGCGTTCATTGTGCTGTTCTTCATCTGCTTCGCCGGCGCGACGCACATCTACAACGTCCTGATCCTGCCCTATGTCTGGGCGGCTGGCGGCTATTCGAAAGTGCTGCTGCAGTACACCGCGCCGCTCGAATACCTGTTCACGCAGATCAAGATCGCCGCTTTCGGCGCCGGATTTTTCGCGTTTCCTGTGATTGCGACGCAGATCTACAAGTTCGTGGCGCCCGGCCTTTACAAGAACGAGCGCGACGCCTTCAGGCCGTACCTGTTCGCCACGCCGATCTTCTTCGTGCTGGGCGCGGCCATGGTGTTCTTCTTTGCCATGCCGGTGCTGATGCAGTTCTCGCTCGGCATGCAGCAGGCCGCTTCCGAGACGCAGGCCGCCATCGTGCTGCAGGCCAAGGTCAGCGAGTATCTGTCGCTGATCATGACGCTGATCTTCGCCTTCGGCATCTCGTTCCAGCTGCCGGTGGTGCTGACGCTGCTCGGCCAGGCCGGCATCATCGATGTCAAGTTCCTGAAGGAAAAGCGGCGCTACGCCATCGTTTTCGTCTTCATCGTCGCTGCCGTGCTGACCCCGCCCGACGTCCTCAGCCAGCTCATGCTCGCCATCCCGATGCTGCTGCTCTACGAACTCTCGATCTTCTCCGTCGGCTACGTCGAGAAGAAGCGCGCCGCCAAGCGGGCGGAAGAGGATGCCGCTGCGACGTGAGGGGTGCGCGACTGGAGCTCATCCTTCGACAGGCTCAGGATGAGGATCAGGGTACTGTGAAACCCCTTTTGCAATCCAGCCATCCTCATCCTGAGCCTGTCGAAGGATGAGTTCCAGCGTCACACAAGCCCGATGAAGCCGGATCCGTTCTTCGGCGCAGTCGTCTATCTGCTGCGCTGCGCGGATGGCTCGTACTACTGCGGAACCGCCCGCAAGGATATCGAGGCGCGGCTTGCCGAGCACAATGACGGCAGCTATCCCGAAAGCTACACCGCCTCCCGGCGCCCTGTGGAGCTGGTCTGGAACGAGCATTTCCAGCAGATCACCGACGCCATCGCCATGGAGCGCCGCATCAAGGGCTGGTCGCGCGCCAAGAAGGAGGCGCTGATCCGGGGCGACTGGGATGCGCTGCGGCGGCACGCTGTTGCGTATGCAAGGCGTGGCGCGTGACTGGAACTCATCCTTCGACGGGCTCAGGATGAGGATGGTGGGTGTCGACCAATCCCTCTTGCCCAACCCCAGTTCCTCATCCTGAGCGTGTCGAAGGATGAACTCCACATATGAACTGGCACCGAGCCGCGCACCCTGCTATCCGGCTCGGCACCATCGGAGCTGATTGGCCATGCATGACATCAAGTGGATTCGCGAGAACGAGGCTGCGTTTGACCAGGGTTTGCTGAACCGTCGGGCCGAGCCGCTGTCGTCCGTGGTGCTTGCGCTTGATGACGCGCGCAAGGCGGCGATTGCCACGAACCAGGCGGCGCAGGAGCGGCGCAATGCCTTGTCGAAGGAGATCGGCCAGGCCATGGGCCGGAAGGACATGGCCGCTGCTGACGCGCTTAAAGCCGAGGTGGCGCGGCTGAAGGATGCCGCACCGGAGCTGGAAAAGGCCGAGCGCGAGGCCGCCGAGGCGCTGCACAACGCGTTGGCCGCAATCCCCAACATGCCGCAGGCCGATGTGCCGGTCGGCAGCGACGAGCATGGCAATGCCGTGCTGCGCGTCGTCGGCGAAAAGCCAGCACTCTGGGCCGCGCAATCAAACATGCCGCCCAAGGAGCATTGGGAGCTTGGCGAAGCGCTGGGCATGATGGATTTCGAGACGGCGGCGAAGCTCTCCGGCGCGCGCTTCGTGGTGCTGAAAGGCGGCCTCGCGCGGCTGGAGCGGGCGCTGGGCCAGTTCTTCCTCGACACGCACACGACCGAGCATGGCTACACGGAAGTCAACCCGCCGCTGCTGGTGCGGGACGAGGCGATGTTCGGGACCGCGCAATTGCCGAAGTTTCGGGATGATCAGTTCGCGGCTGTTGATCTAAAGCAAGTAGTGCTCGAGACTTTTGCATCGCCGACATTCAATGGCGAACTATATGATATTATTGCCAAAAATATCGAACGGATCGTAAGTGAAAATTTTCATTTCCAACAGTTCCAAGGCGAATTTATTGAAATGGTCCGTTCTCAATCAAGTTCTATTTGTAGTGAAATTGAACAAAAGCACTGGCTCATCCCCACCGCCGAAGTCCCGCTCACCAATCTCGTCAGCGGCAAGATCCTGACCGAGGCCGAGCTGCCCATCCGCGTCACGGCGCTCACCCCGTGCTTCCGCGCCGAGGCCGGTTCTGCGGGGCGTGACACCAAGGGCATGTTGCGCCAGCACCAGTTCAACAAGGTCGAACTGGTCTCGATCACCAGGCCGGAGGACTCCAACTCTGAGCATGAGCGCATGCTGGCCTCGGCCGAGGCCGTGCTGAAGAAGCTCGGGCTGCATTACCGGGTGATGACCCTGTGCACCGGCGACATGGGCTTTGCCTCGACCAAGACCTACGATATCGAGGTCTGGCTGCCGGGGCAGAACACCTATCGCGAGATTTCGAGCTGCTCGAACTGCGGCGACTTCCAGGCCCGGCGCATGAACGCGCGGGTGAGGGGAGCCGACGGCAAATCGCTCACCCATGTCCACACGCTCAACGGCTCCGGCGTCGCCGTCGGCCGCGCGCTGATCGCGGTGATGGAGAACTACCAGAACGCCGACGGCTCGATCACCGTGCCCGACGCGCTCCTGCCCTACATGGGCGGCGTGACGCGGATCACGAAGGGCTGATCGAACCCGGGAGCAGTGCGACCCCTCTCCTTGCCGCTACCGCGAGGGAAGAGGGTCCGCGCTGCTGGCTGGCAGGCAGCATCACGACATGCCCCCACCGAGACATGACAGGACTGCGCGCATTCCGCTTGAGCCTGCCAGCCGGTTGGCGTAGCGACAACGCACGCGACGCCACACGGGATTCCCATGCGCATACTGGTGACGAATGATGACGGCATCCATGCGCCGGGGCTCGCCGTGCTGGAGCGCATTGCGCGCGCGATTTCCGATGATGTCTGGGTGATCGCACCGGAAACCGACCAGTCCGGCGTCTCGCATTCGCTGTCGCTCAATGATCCCCTGCGGCTGCGCGAGATTTCGCCGCGCCATTTCGCGGTCAAGGGCACGCCGACGGATTGCGTGATCATGGGCCTGCGGCAGGTCATGAGCGAAAGCCGTCCCGATCTGGTGCTGTCCGGCGTCAACCACGGCCAGAACGTCGCCGAGGACGTGACCTATTCCGGCACCATCGCCGCGGCGATGGAGGGCACCATTCTCGGCGTGCGCTCGATTGCGTTGAGCCAGGCCTATGGTGCGAAGGGCCGTGCCGCGATCAACTGGTCCTGCGCCGAGACCCATGCCCCCGGCATCATCAAGCGGCTTATCGCCGAGGGCATCCCCGAGGATATCCTGATCAACGTCAATTTCCCGGATTGCCTGCCCGAGGAGGTCGAAGGCGTCTCCGTCACGGTGCAGGGCCGCCGCAACCAGAACCTCCTGCGCATCGATCCGCGCGAGGACGGGCGGGGCAAGGCCTACTACTGGATCGCCTTCCAGCGCGGCAAGCAGGACCCGGCCAACGGCACGGACCTGAAGGCTCTGGCCGACAGGCGCATCTCGATCACGCCGCTGGAGCTTGATCTCACCCATGAGCCGACGCTGACCCGGCTGGCCATCGCCTTTGCCGGATGACTGACGGGCCGCTCAGCGACGAGGAGCACGATGCGCCTCTCGCAGCGGGCGCAAGGACGTTGCAATTTCTCCTCGCGCTCCGGGCCCAGGGTGTGTCCGACCTGCCGGTGCTGCGCGCCATGGAGCGCGTCTCGCGCGAAGCCTTCGCGCCGGCCCGCTATGGTGACCTGTCGCGCACCGACATCTCGATTCCGCTGCCCTGCGGCCAGATGATGACGCCGCCCACGGTGGTGGCGTCCTTTCTCGTCTCGCTGGGCGTTGAGCCGGGCCATCGCGTGCTCGAGATCGGCACCGGCTCGGGCTATGTCTCGGCGCTGCTGTCAGCCATGGGCGCGAAGGTCGTGTCGATCGAGCGCTTCCAGAGCCTGGCTTTGGCGGCGCATGAGCGGCTGTCGGTGCTCCGGATCGGCAATGTCGACCTTCAGCATGGCGACGGGCTGAACGCGACGCGGCTTCTGGGCCGCTTCGACCGGGTGCTGCTCAACGGCGTCGTGGATGTCGTGCCGGAGCATCTGCTGCAGCGATTGACGCCGACGGGCCGGCTGGTGGGCGCCCTCAAGGTCGAGGGCCTGCCCCGGAAGATCGTGATCGGCCGCGTCGGCGACAACGCCGTCGATCATGCGCTCGGCGGGCCGGTGCGGCTGACGCCGCTCAGCGCCGGCGTGGCAGAGACGCTGTAGGCGCGCGGCGCCGGCCTGCCGGGGCTGACCATGCGGAATTCTGTCAAATCGTTAAGCGCGGAAACGGTTTCGTAACCTGAATCCGCTTTTAATCATAACCGTCGAGTGTGTTGCGTAACCTGCGGTGCGGGCTGATGCGTTTCAAGTTTGTGTTCCTCCGGTCCACGGCCGTCCTTCGTGTCGCCTCAGTCAGTGTCGTTGCCGCGACGCTGGGGGCGTGCAGCAGCGATGTGGCGCGTTTCTCCGAAAATCCCTTCAGCAATCCCTTCAGAAGCTCCGGGCAGAGTCTTGACCGCAGCGCAACAGGCAGCGTCAAGCGCGCCACCAATGATGCGGTGGTGGCAGGCGGCAGCCGGATCGGGCAGGTGACATCCCAGCCCCTGGCCGCGCCCGTGGCAGCGGGCCGTCAGGTCGCCGCCCCACTCACCACCGGCTCCATTCCATCGCGCGACACGCTGGCGCCGACTGCCCCGAGTGCGGTTGCACTGTCCACCGTCGCTCCAGTCGCCGCGACTGCCCGCTCGGTCGGCAACTGGTCCTCGCAGGGCGGAACGCCCATCGTCGTCGCCACCGGCGAAAACGTCAACACGCTGTCGGCGCGGTATGGCGTGCCGGCCTCCGCCATTATGGCCACCAACGGGCTGTCGTCAGCCTCGCAGGTCACGCCGGGGTCGCGCGTCACCATTCCGGTGTTCAACCAGGCCGGCTCCGTCAGTCCACGCGCCGCAGCCCCCGCCGAGCCGCAGCCTGCACCCGTTCCCGTGACGCCGCGTCCCGTGGCCCAGGTTCCGGCCCCAGCGCAGGCCCCGGTCCAGGCAACGCCGAAGCCAGTCGCCAGCGTGCGCACGCCCACTGAGCCGCCCCGTCCGCCGGCCCGCGCCGCGGAAGCCGCGCGCATTGTTCCGCCCGCACAGGTCGCCGCCCCCAAGGCCGTCGCATCCGCCTCCGCCGATGCGGCGCGGGAGAAGGCGCGGGCGCAGGCTGAGGCTGCCAGGGCGCGCGCCGAGACGGCCCGTCAGCAGTCCGCCGTCAATGCCACAACCAACTCCAGGCTTGAAGCCGAGGTGAAGGCCCGCAAGGCTGCCGAAGCCAAGGCGAAGGCCGAAGCCGAGAAGGCCAAGCTGGCCGAACTGAAGGCGCAGACCGCCGAAGATCGCATGAAGGCCGCCGAGGCCCGCAAGGCCGCCGAAGCCGAGCGGGCGAAAGCCGCTGAAGCCAAGGCGAAGGCCGAAGCTGAGCGCAAGCTGCAGGCCGAGGCGAAGCTGAAGGCTGACCGCGACATGAAGGCCGCCCGCGCCCAGGCCGACAGCGCCGAGCGCAAGGTCCGGCAGCAGACGGCCACGGCTCCCGCTGTGCCGGGCGCCGCCACCGCGCCGCGTGCCCAGGCGCCGGCTGATCCGACCCCGACCGCGAGCATTCCGAAGGATGAGCCGAAGGCGACCGCCGACTTCCGCTGGCCGGCCCGCGGCCGCGTCATCAGCGGTTTCTCCGGCAAGGGCGGCAATGAGGGCATCAACATCGCCGTGCCGGAAGGCACCCCGGTCAAGTCGGCGGGCGACGGCGTGGTGGCCTATTCGGGCAATGAGCTGAAGGGCTACGGCAATCTCGTCCTGATCCGCCACGACAACGGCTATGTTTCGGCATACGCCCATAATGGCGACATCAACGTCAAGCGCGGCGAGCGTGTGAACCGGGGGCAGGTGATCGCGACCTCGGGCCAGTCCGGCAACGTGTCGTCGCCGCAGCTGCACTTCGAGATCCGCAAGGGGTCGACCCCTGTCGACCCGATGCCCTACCTCACCAACTGAGGCGGCATCGCCAGCAATTGCGATCAGCGCTCGCGAGACCCTTGGGCTGATCGTGACGAGAGACGGGACGGTCCAAAGAAAGGCCGCTCCCGTCTCTCATCGTTTTGCGGCCGTCACAGCCGCTGTTCCTGCCGTCCGGCCAGATCGGTGATGTACTGCCAGGCCGTGCGGCCTGAGCGGCTGCCGCGCGTGGTCGCCCACTCGAGCGCCTCGGCCCGCAGTGCGTCCACGCCGATCCTGAGGCCGAAATGGGCCGCATAGCCCTCGACCATCTCGAGATACTCATCCTGGCTGCACTTGTGGAAGCCGAGCCAGAGCCCGAAGCGGTCGGACAGCGAGACCTTTTCTTCCACTGCCTCGCCGGGATTGATCGAGGTCGACCGCTCGTTCTCCATCATGTCGCGCGGCAAAAGATGGCGGCGGTTCGAGGTCGCGTAGAAGGCGACGTTCTCAGGCCGGCCCTCGACGCCGCCGTCCAGCGCCGCCTTCAGCGACTTGTAGGAGGTGTCGTTGTTGTCGAAGGACAGGTCATCGCAGAACACAATGAAGCGGTGCGGGTCCTGGCGCAGCTTCCCCATGAGGGCGGGCAGGCTTTCAATGTCCTCGCGGTGGATCTCGATCAGCTTCATTGGAAGTTTGCCGAGCTTACGGGCGTTCACGTCGGCATGGATCGACTTGACCAGCGATGACTTGCCCATGCCGCGCGCGCCCCACAGCAGCACGTTGTTCGCGGCAAAGCCGCGCGCGAAGCGCTCGGTGTTGTCGGCGAGCAGGTCGCGGACGCGGTCGACGCCCTTGAGCAGGCCAAGTTCGACCCGGTTGACCTTCAGCACCGGCTGCAACCTGACTTCGCGCGCATGCCAGACGAAGGCGTCGGCCCCGGTCACGTCCGGGCGGGCAGGAGGCGGCGGACTCATGCGCTCGAGCGCGTCAGCGATGCGGGCGAGAAGGGCGATGGTCGGGTCAGGCTGGGTCATGGCGATCAGGCTTCTGCGGCAACGGGGCCAGTCTCATGAACCGAAATCGGCGCGGGCGCCATCCCCGCAATTGATTTCGGCGGCGCTTCGGATAATAGTCCGGCCCGAAATCCGCCTGCTTCGGGCGACGCGCCCTTTTCCACTTCCCTGCGAGGTATAATTCGTGATTACCCCTGCTTTTGCCCAGGCCACCGGAGCCGGTGGCGGCGCTGACATTTTCATGTCTTTGGTCCCGTTCATCCTGATCTTCGTGATCATGTGGTTCCTGATCATCCGCCCGCAGCAGAAGCGGATGAAGGAACATCGTGAACTGATCGCGAACGTGCGGCGCGGCGACACCATCGTCACCTCTGGCGGATTGATCGCGAAGGTCACCAAGGTGATCGACGATGGCGAGGTCGAGGCCGAGATCGCCGACGGCGTCAAGGTCCGCTTCGTGAAGTCGATGATCTCGGACGTCCGCTCCAAGGGCGAGCCGGTCAAGGACAAGGAACCCGCCAAGACCTGAGCCCGGTCCGGCACCCCACGCTCCTCATCCTGAGCCTGTCGACGGATGAGGCGGGGCTGCCGTGATGGCGATCTTCTGATCCCTAATCCTTCGACAAGTTCAGGATCAGGGACTATGTGCATGTCATGAGATTCCGACGCCGCGACCCGCGTGCGGCAACCGGGTCGTTCAACAAGAGGCTGAATCAGCCATGATGCGGATCTCCCGGATCAAGTCGATCCTGATCATTCTGGCAAGCCTGCTCGGCTGCCTGCTGGCTGTCCCGAGCCTGATGCCTGAGACGACGCGCAAGGCCGTGTTCGGTTCGCTTCCGGCCTGGGTGCCGCAGAAGGCCGTCTCTCTTGGCCTCGATCTTCAGGGCGGCGCACACGTGCTGCTCGAGATCGACAAGCCGGACCTGATCCGCTCGATGAACACGCAGTTGCGCGACGATGTCCGCCGCGTGATGCGCGAGGAGCGCGTGGCGCTTCAGGGCGGCATCGCCATGCAGCCGCGCGGGGTCCAGTTCCGGATTCCGCAGGCTGACGACCGGGCGCGCGCGCTGCCTAAGCTCAGGCTTCTGGCGCAGCCAGCGGGACAGCAACTTTTCGGCCCCACGGGAACTCAGACCATCGATCTCGTCGAAGCGCCTGACGGCCAGATTACCATGACCTACAGCGATCTGGGCCTCAATGAGCGCATCCGCCGCGTCGGCCAGCAGACCATCGAAGTCATCGAGAAGCGCATCAACATCGACGGCACCAAGGAGCCATCGATCCAGCGCCAGGGACTGGACCGGATTCTGGTCCAGGTTCCGGGGCTGACCGATCCGCAGCAGCTCAAGGAGCGCCTCGGCCGCACCGCCAAACTGCAGTTCCGCTTCGTCGCCGAGGCTGGCGCTGCGGACACCGAACAGATGCGCAACCGCGACTCCGGCCAGCTTGTCGCCGTCGAGCGTTCGGTCATTGTCGAGGGCGAGGACCTGATCGATGCGCAGGCCTCGTTCGACCAGCGCACCGGCCAGCCGATTGTCAACTTCCGCTTCAACATCCGCGGCTCGCAGCGCTTCGGCGACGCCACCACCCGCGGCGTCGGACGCCAGCTCGCCATCGTGCTCGACAACGAAGTGATTTCTGCTCCCGTGGTGCAGACACCGATCACCGGCGGATCGGGCCAGATTTCCGGCCAGTTCTCGGTCGAGCAGGTCAACAGCCTGTCGCTGCTGCTGCGGGCGGGCGCGTTGCCGGCCAAGCTCGCGATCATCGAGGAGCGAACGGTCGGCGCCGGGCTTGGCGCCGATTCGATCCGCGCGGGCCTGCTCGCCTCCTACCTGGCCATGGCTCTGGTCGCCGTGTTCATGATCGTGACCTATGGCTTCTTCGGCGTCGTGGCCGTGATTGCCGTGACCATCAACGTCTTCATGCTCCTGGGCCTGCTGGCAGTGATCGGTGCGACGCTGACGCTGCCCGGCATTGCCGGCATCGTGCTGACGGTCGGCATGGCGGTGGACGCGAACGTGCTGATCTATGAGCGCGTGCGCGAGGAAGCCCGCATGGGCCGTTCGGCCATCTCGGCGCTCGACGCCGGCTTCGAGCGTGCTCTCAGCACCATCGTTGATGCTAACCTGACCACGTTGATCGCCGCCATCGTGCTGTTCTTTCTGGGGTCCGGCCCGGTGCGCGGCTTTGCCGTGACGCTGTCGCTCGGCATCCTGACCACCGTGTTTACGGCCTTCACCTTGAGCCGCCTGATGATCGCGACCTGGTATCGCTGGCGCAGGCCCTCCAAAGTCGTGATTTGAGGTTTACCGTGGCTTTCCGTCTCCGCTTCATTCCCGACGACACCAAATTCCCCTTCATGGGGTTCCGTGCGGTGAGCTTTCCGGCCTCCGCGCTTCTGTCGGTTCTGACCGTCATCGTCTTCTTCGCCATCGGCGTGAATTTCGGCATCGACTTCAAGGGCGGCACGCTGGTCGAGTTGCAGGCCAAGGGGGCGCAGGCCAACATTTCGCAGGTGCGCGAAAAGTCGAACGCGCTTGGCTTCGGTTCCGTCGAGGTGGCCGAATTCGGGTCGCCGCGCGAACTGTTGCTGCGCCTCGAACTGCAAACCGCTCCGACGACCGCCGAGCAGGAAAAAGCGCAGCAGAATGTCGTGACCAAGCTGCGCGAGACCTTCGGCAATGACTACGAGTTCCGCCGCGTCGAGGTGGTTGGTCCGCGCGTTTCCGGCGAACTGGTGCAGAACGGCACCATCGGCGTGATCGTCGGCATCATCGGCGTGCTGATCTATCTTTGCTTCCGCTTCGAATGGCAGTTCGCCATCGGCGCCGTCATCGCGACCCTGCACGACATCGTGCTGACCATCGGCTTCTTCGTGGTCATGCAACTGACTTTCGACATGACCTCGCTCGCGGTGATCCTGACGATCCTGGGGTATTCGCTGAACGACACGGTCGTGGTCTATGACCGCATTCGCGAAATGCTGCGCAAATACAAGAAGCTTCAGCTCTACGAAGTCATCGACATCGCGATCAACTCGACCCTGTCGCGCACGGTCATTACCGCCACCACCACCTTTCTGGCCATGCTGGCCATGGCGATCTTCGGCGGCGAGGTGTTGCGTTCGTTCTCGCTCGCCATGCTGTTCGGCATCGTGATCGGCACCTATTCCTCGATCTTCATCGCGGCGCCGATCCTGATCTATCTCGGCCTCAAGACCGGAGGCGGCGATCCGGCCAAGGATGACAAGCCCGAGGCGGGCGCACCCAAGGCCGCCGCAGCCCGCGCCAAGGCCTGACATGGCGACGCCAGGGGCGCGCCCTGACGGTTTCGTTCCGGGCCGCCACCTGATCGACGCCTACGGAGCCGGGGGCTTCCGTTTCGCCGAGATGAGCCACAAGGGCTCGATCCTGATGCTGCCCTCCGGCGTCAGGGCCTGGGCTGCGACCGACAACCAGCCTTGGCTCGCCAGCCAGTTTCTTGATGTCTTCGCCGAGGCAGGAACGATTGAACTCTTGCTTCTGGGCACCGGACTCAACCTCAGGCCGCTGCCGGAGGCGCTGCGCTGGCGTTTCCGGGAGTTGAGGATCGGCCTCGAGCTGATGACGACGCCGCCAGCTGCGCGGACCTACAACATCCTCGTCGCGGAGGGCCGCAAGGTTGCGGCGGCCCTGATCGCCGTGGACTGACGATTGAAATTTCGCGCGCCTGATCCAGATGAGTGCTGGAGGGTTGGCCAGCAACCGAAAGCATGATGTCGCTATGTCGTTGCAGACAACAAACGCGCAATCTTCGCCGCTTCATGGGCTCGAAGGTGCCTACAGGTATTGCGAGACCCTGATCCGTGATGTCGACAAGGATCGTTACCTTGCAACCTTGTTCGCCGCAGCCAGCAAGCGTCCCCACGTCTTCGCACTCTATGCCTTCAACTTCGAGATATCACGGATTCGTGATGTCGTCTCCGACCCCTTGCCCGGCGAGGTCCGCCTGCAATGGTGGCGCGATCTGATCAACGGATCAGATCACGGCGATGTGATGGCCAATCCAGTGGCGGCGGCCCTCCGTCACACGATCGCGACGTTCAATCTGCCGCGCGAGGCCTTTGCCGGCATGATCGACGCCCGCATCTTCGATCTTTATGACGATCCGATGCCGACCGTCGCCGATCTCGAAGGCTATTGCGGCGAAACGAGTTCGGCGCTGATCCGTCTGGTCAGCCTGGTTCTGGCGGGCGGCAAGGACCCCGGCGCTGCCGATGCAGCCGGCCATGCCGGCGTGGCCTACGCGGTGACCGGTCTCATGCGCGCCTTTCCCTGGCACGCCATGAACGGACAGGTCTATGTCCCGAAGGAGTATCTGCTGCATTACGGGGCGACGCGGGACGATGTGGCGTCGGGGCGCGGCGGCCCGGGCGTGATGGCGGCGCTGGCTGACATGCGGGGTCTGGCGCGCCATCATCTGGAGCGGACAATCCAGTTGCGCGGCACCATTATGCCCGAGATCGCGCCCGCATTCCTGCCGGTTTCACTCGTTGCAGCCTATCTGACAGCGATGGAGAAGCCGGGCTACGACCCTTACACCTCTGTGATCCAGTCACCGCAATGGCGCCGGCAATGGACGCTCTGGCGCCAGGCGCGCCGGGCGATGCACTGAGCCCCGCGCGGCGCCATTCAACTTTCGTCTTGATTATGCCCGGATTGCTCGCTTAGTTTTTGCTGCCGGGCTGGGACGGGCGCATGCGGGATCGCGGCGATGCTGAACCCATGTTGACCTTGACCAAGATCGGCGCATGCGGTGGCGGCCTCATGTGACTCAGGCGCTTTGTCAGGCGTCTGCCTTGGAAAGGGTCTTGGAATGGCGAATGGTACTGTGAAGTGGTTCAATGCCACCAAAGGGTATGGTTTCATTTTGCCCGATGATGGCGGCAAGGATGTCTTCGTCCACGTGAGCGCAGTCGAGAGGTCCGGCTGCGCGCCACTCAAGGACGGGCAGAAGATCAGCTTTGAGATCACGACAGACAAGCGGACAGGCAAGGCCGTGGCCGCGAACCTGAGAACTCTCGAAGGCTGACCTATTCGGCAGCGGACCGGGCCAGGGCGACGACCGTCGTCTCCGCGTCGAACGGCTCAGGCTCATGGGTCCAGGCTGACAGCCTGTCCTTGGCGCGTTCGGTGAGAGCGCGTTTGCGCGCCTGCGCTTTGGCGGGGCCCCGCAGCCTTTTGCCGTCGGGCCCCTTGACCGCGCCCTCGATCGGCGGGAACAGGCCGAAGTTGATGTTCATCGGCTGGAACGAGCGTGGACCCTCATCAATCGTGATGATGTGCCCGCCCGTGATGTGGTTGAGCAGCGCGCCCATCGCGGTCTCGACCGGCGGCATCGGCTGCGATCGGCCGAGCCGTTCGGCGGCGGCCATGCGCCCGGCCATCAGGCCGATCGCCGCGCTTTCGACATAGCCTTCGCAGCCTGTGATCTGGCCGGCGAAGCGAAGCCGCGGCTCCGCCTTCAGGCGCAGGCTGTTGTCGAGCACTTTCGGCGAATTGAGGTAGGTGTTGCGGTGCAGGCCGCCAAGCCGCGCAAACTCGGCGTTCTGCAAGCCCGGAATCATCCTGAGGATGCGCGCCTGTTCGGCATATTTCAGCTTGGTCTGGAAGCCGACCATGTTGAACAGCGTCCCCAGCGCATTGTCCTGCCGAAGCTGGACGACCGCATGCGCCTTGACGTCGGGCTGCCGCGGATTGGTCAGGCCCATCGGCTTCATCGGGCCGTATCGAAGGGTTTCGCGGCCGCGCGCCGCCATGATCTCGATCGGCAGGCAACCGTCAAAATAGGGCGTGTTGGCTTCCCATTCCTTGAAATCGGTGGTGTCGCCGGCGATCAGGGCATCGACAAAGGCCTCGTATTCGTCCTTCGTCATAGGGCAGTTCAGATAGTCCGCGCCTGTCCCGCCGGGGCCAGTCTTGTCATAGCGCGACTGGAACCACGCCATGTCCATGTCGATGCTGTCGCGATAGACGATTGGCGCGATGGCGTCGAAGAAAGCCAGTTCCTTCTCGCCGGTCAGCGCAGCCACGGCGCTCGCGAGTGCCGGCGAGGTGAGGGGGCCGGTGGCGACGATCACCGAATCCCAATCCTCCGGCGGCAGCCCCGCCACCTCGCGCCGGTTGATCGTGATCAGGGGGTGTTCCTCCAGCGCGGCCGTGACCGCCGCTGAGAAGCCTTCGCGATCGACCGCAAGGGCGCCGCCGGCCGGAACCTGATTGATGTCCGCCCTCGCCATGATGAGGGAGTTCAGCTGCCGCATTTCCCAGTGCAGCTGGCCGACCGCGTTGCTCACATCATCGTCGGACCGGAACGAGTTCGAGCAGACCAGCTCGGCAAGGCCGTCCGTCTTGTGTGCCTCGGTGCCGCGCTCGGGCCGCATCTCGTGCAGGATCACCGGAACGCCGGCTTGCGCGATCTGCCAAGCCGCTTCCGAGCCCGCAAGGCCGCCGCCGATGACATGGATGGGATTGATGAGTGTCATGCCCGCGAGATAAGCCCGTTTCTCTGGGCAGGCAACAGCGTTTGGCGTCAGGCGGACGGAATGAAGCGCCGTGATGTCGGCCTGACAACGGGAGAGTCATGCTGCGCGAACGGGATCATCCGGCGCCCCCGTCTCCCAGCTCTCAGTCCCGGCCGCGGTCAGTGACATTGAGGCGTCCCTCGATGATGGCTTCGATCACCGGCCTCTGGTCCGGCGCGGATGCGATCAGGGGAGCCAGCAGGTCGATCTGGTTGGTGGCGATCAGCGACAGCACGTCGGTCATCACGGCGCCATCGGCGCGGCGCGGCAGCGCGGCGACGATCTGCACCAGTTCGGGCGGGTCGGCCTGATCGCGCGCCTTCAGCCCGCCGATGACGTCCTGCGCTGACAGGCCTTGCGCTTCGACGAAGGCATAAAGCCCCACGCCCTTGCGCCGGTAGGGATAGCCGACAATGCTCACCGCGCTCACCCCTTCAAGGCTGGCCGCAACTGCTTCCAGGCGCGGCGCTTCGCGGTGCAGGCGCAATCCGCCGCCCTCGCGGTCACGGACGCCCAGGAGGTCGCGCGTGATCAGTTTGTAGACCTTCTTGCCGGTCATCAGCCAGATGCGGGCCGGCAGGCTCTTCTTCTTGAGCACCCGCAGTTCGCCGGGCGTGATGGCTGCAGGGCAGAACTTGCGCTTGTGCTTGAGCAAATGGCGCAGGTCTTCATGGGCCAGCAGGCGGTACAGGCGTCCACGCGTGGCGTGGACGCTGGCGAGCTGGAAGTCGGTCACGGCCGCTTTGCCGTCCGGCGTCACCAGCCAGTTCGGCTCCTTGGCCAGATCATTGTGGCATACGCCCGAGCGCCGCATTTGCCGCAGCAGACGCTTGGCGTCGCTGAAGACATGAGCCTGTCCATAGGGCTTCGCCATCTGGAATGGCAGCCCTTCGATGAAGCCGCGGATGATGATCCCGTCAGAGGCGGCGTGCAGGGCCGGCACGCCCTCAATGCCGGCGGCGCGCGCAAGCGACCGCGTCTCCCGGACCCCGAAATGCCACGCCAGCGGCTTGGCCCACCAGCGCGCCGTGGTCAGATCACGCCGGATCGCCGGATGCTCGCCGGCCTCGTCCCGCCAGAAGCCGCGATCGATCGTCGAGAACACATCCGACTTCAGTGTCGCCACGCGCACGAAGGCTGACGTGTCGGTGCTGGGCTTGCGTCCGTCTGAAAAAGGCTTTGTCGGCTTGGCCATGCGACTGCCTAGATCAGTTTGCAAAAGCGAGTAAACCGCTTTTCTGGCATCCGGGGTCTCATCAACGCAAAAACCCGCCGGATGGCGGGTTCGCGTCGGCCTCGGAGGGAGGTCGGATGGCTCAGGCGGCCGAGTAGTGGCGCGCGATGTCTTCGATGTTGCCGCGGCTGATGCCGAGATCGTCGAGCTCGCGGTCGGACAGCTTGGACAGTTCGCGGACGGTCTCGCGATAGCGCAGGAAGGACTGAACCTTGGCGATGATGGATGCGATGAACATGGTGGCTCCTTTGGATAGCGTCTGGAATCGGTCGGCGTGCATGTCTTGTGCACTGCAACAACCCTGATATAGGGCATGCGAAAAAAGATCGTCAGGCCACATAATGAATTTAAGGCATGCGTTAAACGCATCAATGATTCATGATTTGGCAACAATTGGCTCTCCGGCCAAAATCATGCCCCGTGTTTTGCCGCTTTTCCGCCGCGACTCACCCGCTTCATCACGATGTTGGCTCACGTGAGTCGTGCTTGGGGCTGTCCTGATATGCCTGTTTCCGGAACTCCGCTGCCGTCTCGGGTGTCCGCGCTCTCGCTTGCCAGCGTCGTCGTGGTGCTCAGCCTCGCCATCGGCCTCGTGGCGGCCTCGATCGGCGCCATCGACACGCCCCAGCCGCGCGCTGAAGCCGGCAATGACCGGGCGATGGCACAGCCGCTGAACGCCCTCCCGCTCTCGCGGCGAATCTGACCGGGCAAAACGTCCCGGCAGGATGTCAAAGCCGCGCGCTTCGCTCTAGATGTCGAGCCATGGCACACGGGTTGACGGCTTGATGGATTCTGAGAGGCAGTTCGGGGCGGACCGTCGCCCGCTGGCGCCCTGGGCTGATCCTGCAGCGCGTCCCCTGATCAGCATCCGCAACGCCGAGCGCCGCTTTGGCGCGGTGACGGCGGTCGATGGCGTGTCCCTTGATCTGTTCAGCGGTGAGATGTTCTGCCTGCTCGGCCCGTCCGGCTGCGGCAAGACCACGCTTCTGCGCATGCTGGCCGGATTCGAGCCGGTTGATGCCGGCAGTATCCTGCTGGATGGGGTCGATCAGGGCGGTCTTGCGCCGCACCAGCGCCAGACGAACATGATGTTCCAGTCTTACGCCCTGTTCCCGCACCTGACCGTTGCTGCCAACATCGGCTTTGGCCTGAAGCAGCAGGGCCTCGCGCGGGCCGTCATCCGCGCGCGCGTGGCGGAACTGATGGCCCTTGTGCAGATCGATGGGCTGGCGGAGCGAAAGCCCCATCAACTGTCCGGCGGCCAGAAGCAGCGCGTCGCACTGGCGCGGGCTCTGGCCCGCCAGCCCAAGGTCCTTCTGCTTGATGAACCGATGGCGGCGCTGGACGCCCGCATCCGTGCCGAGACCCAGCGGGAGCTGAAGCAGATCCAGCATCGCACCGGCGCCACCTTTGTCGTGGTCACACACGATCAGAGCGAGGCCATGGCGATGGCTGACCGGATCGGCGTGATGCAGGGCGGCAGGCTTGTGCAGGTCGGCACCCCGGCCGACATCTATGAGCGCCCGGTAAGCCGCGCGGTGGCGCGTTTTGTCGGCAACATCAATCTGTTTGAGGCCGTCGTTCAGGGCGAGACTGCCGACGGCTTGGTTGTCCTGGCCTGTCCGGCGATCCCCGGCGGGCTCTCGGCGGCGCGCCCGTTCGGTCAGCTTGCGCCGGGGCAGCCGGTCGCGGTGGCGGTCCGGCCTGAGCGGATGGAGGTGCTGCCGGGCCGGCTTGCGCAGGCCGGGCCGAACATGGTCCACGGCGTGATCGGCGCCATCAGCTATCTCGGCGAGTTGACCGTCTATTCTGTCGCGCTGGCGGGCGGACTGCCGCTGTCTGCGAGCGCGGTGAATGACGGACGCAGGGCAGTGCAGGGGCTTGGCCTGAACGCCGAGGTCACCGTGCGGATCGATCCGGGTTCAGCCATGGTGCTCACCGCATGACGCGCGCCGCCCGCTCGCCCGGCTGGTCCCGCGCATGGATCGCCGCCGTGCCGGCGCTGTGGCTGGCGGCGCTGTTCCTCGCGCCCTTTGCCATCGTGGCCAAGCTCTCGCTGTCGAGCCCTGCCACCGCCCAGCCACCCTATACTCCCGTCTTCGATCTGTTCGCAGGGCTGGAACGGCTCACGGCCGACCTGTCCGCGCTGACTTTGGCCAACTTCACGACCGTCTTCACCGATGTGCTCTATGTCGACGCCTTGCTCTCCTCCCTCAGACTTGCGGGCGTCGCCACGCTGGTGTTGCTGCTGATCGGCTACCCGGCGGCCATGGCCCTGTCGCGCCTGCCGGAGCGCTGGAAGCCGTTTGGCCTGGCGCTCGTGATCCTGCCCTTCTGGACCAGCTTCCTGATCCGCATTTATGCCTGGATCGGCATTCTGCGGCCGGAGGGCTACGTCAACGGCGTCCTCCGCTGGCTCGGGTTGATCGATGAGCCTATCCTGTTCCTCAACACCGACTTCGCCATCGTGCTCGGGCTGGTCTATGCGTATCTGCCTTTCATGGTGCTCCCGCTGTTTGCCGCTGTCGATCGGCTTGATCCGTCGCTGGCCGAAGCGGCGGCGGATCTTGGCTGCCCGCCCTGGAAGACCTTCTGGCTGGTCACCTTGCCGCTGTCGCTGCCGGGCGCTGCCGCCGGCGCGCTCCTGGTCTTCATCCCGTCGCTCGGCGAGATCATCGTGCCGGATCTGCTTGGCGGGTCTGACACGCTGATGATCGGGCGGACTCTGTGGTCGGAGTTCTTCTCGAACAGGGACTGGCCTCTGGCCTCGGCGCTCGCGATCCTGCTGCTGATGGTGCTTTTGCCGCCGATCATCCTGTGGCGCCGCCTTGAGGCGAGGCGATGGAGCACGGCGCCATGAGCGGGACGCCTCCATCTTCGCGGCGCTGGGACGCGGCGATCCTCACGCTGCTTTTCAGCTTTCTCTACGTTCCGATTCTGATCGTTGTCGTTTTCTCGTTCAACGATTCGCGGCTCGTGACGGTCTGGGCGGGCTTTTCGACACGGTGGTACGGCAGCCTCCTGAGCAACCGTCCCCTGCTGGACGCCGCCCTGATCAGCCTTCAGATCGGCCTGCTGTCGGCGCTGATCGCCACTGTTCTCGGCACCTGGGCCGCCATCGTGCTGACGCGGCTGGGACCTTTCCGGGGCAGGGCCGTTCTGGGCGCGATGGTCTACGCACCGCTCGTGATGCCGGAGATCATCACCGGCCTGTCGCTTCTTCTCCTGTTTGTCGCCATCGGCCTTGATCGCGGTTTCTGGACCATCACGCTGGCCCATGCGACGTTCTCGATGTGCTTTGTCACCGTGCTCGTGCAGGCCCGGCTCGTGACCCTCGACAGAAGCCTTGAGGAGGCGGCGCAGGACCTTGGCTGCTCGCCCTCGGCGGCCTTCCGGCAGGTGACTCTGCCCCTGATTTCGACGTCGGTTGCGGCGGGCTTCCTGTTGGCGCTGACGCTGTCGCTGGACGATCTGGTGGTCGCCAGCTTTGTGTCCGGGCCGGGCGCGACCACCTTGCCGATGCGCATCTATGGTCAGGCAAGGCTTGGCGTGACGCCCGAAATCAACGCCATCTGTTCGGTGCTGATCGGCCTTGTCACGCTTGCGGTGCTGGCCGCCTCACTGTTGACCAAGCGCGACTTCGCCGCGCGGCGTGAGCGCTAAAGCCGTTCAGTTGGCCCGTCCGCCAATCAGCGGCGCCGCTGCGCCCGAACGCTCGAGAAGAACGCGGGCGTTGACCTGCACTGAGGGCTCAAGAAGCGGCCCCACGATCTCGAACGGGATCTGGCTGGCGCCATTGACCGAGAGCGCATGGCCTTCGACGCGGAACAGCCGCTCGAGCAGCGAGATGCGCCCCTCCAGCGCCAGCCGGTAGGATGTGCCGCTGACCTGGCCTTCGCCGATGGTCAGCGAGCCTCCACCCAGGACGCCGGTGAAACTCGCCTGATCAAAGCTCGTGCGCCCGCCGCGCCAGTCGCGCGCGACGGCCAGGGGCTGGCGATCCACCCGGCGCATCACGTCATTGAGGTTGGTGCCGGCGAAGTCCCCGTTGCGGGCGACAAAAGAGATGCGTCCGGACGCATTGGTGATCAGGTCCAGCGCAGTTCTCCCGCTGCTCTCGATCTGGTACTGCGCGGTTCCCGTTCCGCTCAGCAGCCGGCTGTCGGCGACGTCCGCGCTCATCACGCCAAGATCAATGCGTTCGGCGGTCATCTGCGTGCGCAGGCCGATCCCGGCCTCTGTCCGTTCAAGCGTCAGCCGCCCCTTCATGGCGCCGCGATACATCCCGGCATTGGCGATCGACAGGTCAAGCCATTGCTCTTTTGCCATGACCTGCACGGCGACGTCCGAGAGGGTCGCCCAGGGGAGGCGGACCCGCTGGAGCGACAGACGCACATCGACGTCGTTCGCCATCAGATCATCGACTTCGATGGCGACGCCCTGCGCACTGTCGACATAGGTTCCCCATTGCGGCTCGATTCCCGCCTGCGGCCGACCGATATCGAGGCTCTTGCCCGCGAAAGTTCCGGACAGCAGCCAGCGTGTGCTGCGCTTGCGCCAGTCGAAGGCACCCTCAAGCGTGTCTGACCCGATCACGACGACAGCATTGCGCATCTGGGCGCCGTCGGCATCAAGCTGCAACGCACCGCTGACGCTGGTCTTGCCGATGGGGACCGTGACAGGTCGGCCGGCAGACAACCACGAGGCCAGCCGCGCCATTGAAGGAACGCTGGCCTGAAACTGCCCGTCGACCCGCATCGCAGATCCTGCCGCGCCGGACAGCGCCCTGCGCGAGGAAAAGTCGACATTGAGCATGGCGGACCTGATCTTCATCATCGGCAGGGTCGCCCGGGCAGCGGAGTTCGACGCGAAAGAGAAGTCGACCAGTTCTCCGCGCCAGCGGGTCGAGCCGCTGGCTTCGATCGCGTCGCCGGCCTCGCGCGCCGAGATGTCCAGCGCGATGTTCCGCGCGGCTGACACGATCGTTCCGCCCTGACGGAAGAAGGCAGAGCCGTTCTCGCGGACCGAAATGCGGGGCGTTCTCGGGAGGGCGCCGCCCGCCTGCGAGGTCAGGAGGGCGATCGGGTCATAGCCGCCGCCCGGCAAGGCGACATCGACCTGCGGCGACACAAGGATGATGTGGTTGATCGCCACGCTGCCGGTCAACAGGCTGGCAAGGTTGAGATCGACCCGCAGGCGCGGCACCTTGCCTTTGACCGTCCCGTCGGCGGTGGCGAATCCGACATCGTGAGCCACGATGCGCGGGGTGGGCAGCAGTGCGAAGACGCCGTCGCCGCCGGGCGTGATCGCGAGCCCGAGATCGGCGGACAGCCGCGCGATCACGTAGCGTTCGAATGTCGTCTCCGCCAGACGCCAGGGCTGGAACGCCAGCGCCGCCGCAGCGGACAGCGCCACGAGCCCGGCGAGATAGGCCGACCGCTTCATGAACGAGTGAATCCTGATGTCATGGAAGAGTTTCAACCCATTCGAATGCCGGACGCAGGCGGGCAGATTGACGGCGAAGACCCATGCAAATCGTTCGAGGAACGCATCACGGTTTAAACCAGCTTGCGCACGCGTCAAAGGCGAAATCTTGTGCTGCCGGTACGCCAGGCTGTGGACAAATGTTGCAACTCCTTTTCGATGGCATGAACGGACGGCCGTGGAATGGACGCAATTCCGGTTGACTTACGGGACGTGACGGGGTGGAAGAGGGAGCCTTGCAAGGGCTGCTTTCCAAGTGAAACCGGGTCTGACGATGATGACGAAAGTGTTTTCCGACGCAACAACGGCTCTTGCCGGCGTGCTGCGCAATGACATGATGATCATGGCCGGCGGTTTTGGACTGTGCGGAATTCCCGAGGCCCTGATCGCAGCCATTCGCGAAAGCGGCGTGACAGGGCTGACCATCATCTCGAACAATGCCGGCGTCGATGGCATCGGCCTCGGCGTTCTGCTGGAGACCCGGCAGGTCCGCAAGATGATCAGTTCCTATGTCGGCGAGAACAAGACATTCGCCACGCAATATCTGGCCGGGGAACTCGAGATCGAGTTCAATCCGCAAGGCACGCTGGCCGAGCGCATCCGCGCCGGGGGCGCCGGCATCCCGGCCTTCTACACCAAGACCGGCGTCGGCACGCTCGTGGCGGAAGGCAAGGAAGAGCGTGAGTTCGGCGGCATGCGCTACATCATGGAGACCGGCCTCTTCGCCGACCTGGCCATTGTCCACGCCTGGAAGGGCGACACCGAGGGCAACCTCGTCTACCGCAAGACGGCGCGCAACTTCAATCCGATGATGGCGACGGCAGCGAAGGTCACGGTCGCGGAAGTCGAGCATCTCGTCAACGCAGGCGAGATCGACCCGGACCACATGCACACGCCCGGAATTTACATCAAGCGCATGATCAAGCTCGACAATCCGGTCAAGCGCATCGAGCAGCGAACCGTGCGCCAGCGCCCCGCCGCCTGACAACGGCCACCCCGAACCGCGAGGAGACAAGACCATGGCATGGACCCGCGAACAGATGGCCGCCCGCGCCGCGCAGGAACTGGTTGACGGCTACTATGTCAACCTGGGCATCGGCATCCCGACGCTTGTGTCGAACTATATTCCGGCCGGCATGAACGTGCAGCTTCAGAGCGAGAACGGCATGCTCGGCATGGGGCCGTTTCCCTACGAGGACGAGGTTGATCCCGATTTGATCAACGCCGGCAAGCAGACGATCACCGAGCTGTCGACCACGAGCTACTTCTCATCCTCGGATTCCTTTGCGATGATCCGGGGTGGCCATATCGACCTGTCGATCCTTGGCGCGATGCAGGTGTCGCAGAACGGCGACCTCGCCAACTGGATGATCCCCGGCAAGATGGTCAAGGGCATGGGCGGCGCCATGGACCTCGTCGCCGGCGTCAAGAAGGTCGTCGTCGTCATGGAGCATGAGGCCAAGGGTGAATCGAAGCTGCTGAAGGCCTGCAACCTGCCGCTGACCGGCGCGGGTGTCGTTGACATGGTCATCACTGACCTTGCCGTCTTCCTGATCGACAAGAAAAAGGGTGGCATGACGCTCATCGAATTGGCCGATGGCGTGACCCTTGATGAGGTCAGGGCCAAGACGGAGGCCGCGTTCGCCGTCGCCCTAGGCGGGCAGAAGGCGGCCTGACGACAAATGAGCGCTCGGCGCTCCGGCATCGTCCGCGTCAGCTCTTCTGGATCAGGTCCCATCGATTGCCGCACAGATCCTCGAAGACGGCGACGACGCCATAGGGTTCGTGCCGAGGAGCTTCGAGGAACCTGACACCGCGCTCGGCCATGGACCGGTGCGATGCTTCGAAGTCGTCGACCTCGAGGAAGAGGAAAACCCGTCCGCCGGCTTGACGTCCGATCGCGGCAACCTGTTCGGCGTTGGCCGCGCGCGCCAGCAGCAGGCTCATTGGCGAGGCCATGGCGGGCGACACCACCACCCAGTGTTTGCCATCGGGCAGCGGGGTATCCTCCACGAGCTGGAAGCCCAGCTTGTCGACGAAGAAGCCGATGGCTTCGTCATAGTCACGGACCAGCAGCGTCACGAGGCCGAGGCGGCTTCCCATGTCAGTTCCGGGCCTGCCGCATCGCCCGCGTCAGCAGCAGCACCGGCAGGATGCCGATGACGACAATGGCCAGGGCGGCCGTCGATGATTGCGCGAGCCGCTCATCGGAGGCGAGTTGGTAGGCCCTGATTGCCAGCGTGTCGAAATTGAAGGGCCTGACGATCAGCGTCGCCGGCAGCTCCTTCATCACATCGACGAAGACCACAAGGCCCGCAGTCAGCAGCGATCGGCGCAGCATCGGCGCGTGGATGCGCCCGGCAAGCGCGCCTTGCGTTGAGCCAAGCGTGCGCGCCGCGTGGTCGACATTCATGCCGATCCGCGCATAGCCCGCCTCGATCCCGCCTGTGGCGATCGCCAGAAAGCGGACAAGGTAAGCGAACATCAGCGCCACCAGGGTGCCGCTGAACAGCAGCCCCGTCGAGACGCCGAAGCTGTTCCGCATGAACCGGTCAAGCGCGTTGTCGAACAGTCCGAGCGGCAGCAGGATGCCGACAGCGACGACGGTTCCCGGAATGGCATAGCCCAGCGTGGCGAAGCGCACGGCAAGGCGCGTGAGCGGCGAGACCGAGACCCGCAGCGCATAGGCGAGCAGCGCGCCCGCCGCCACCACGATCACGGCCGCCAGCCCGGCCAGCACAAACGAGTTCGCGGCATAGTGGACAAAGCGCGTTCCGAACAGGGGGTCGCCGCCGCTCAGGTGCAGGCGCACGAGCAGGAAGGCAGGGACAGCGAAGCCGAGAAGGACGGGAAGCGCGCATACGGCAAGCGCTGCGCCGGCCATCACGCCGCCAAGTGGCCGCGCCCCGAGATTGCGCTCGCGGCGCGATGTCCGCGCAAAGCGCCGCGATCCGCGCGCCTGCCGCTCAAGCGCCACGAGCAGGAACACGAAGCACAGCAAGCCGATCGAGAGTTGCGCTGCGGCGATCCTGTCGCCCATGCCGAACCAGGTCCGGTAGATCACGGTGGTGAAGGTGTGGATGCCGAAATACTCCACCGTGCCGAAATCCGCCAGGGCCTCCATCAGCGCCAGGGCGACGCCGGCGGCGATCGCAGGCCGGGCGAGGGGAAGCGCAATGCGCCAGAAACTCTCCGACATGCTGCCGCCAAGCGTGCGTGACGCATCCATGATGCAGGCCGACTGTTCGATGAAGGCCGAACGCGCCAGCATGTAGACATACGGATACAGCACCAGCGTCAGCATCAGGCTGACGCCGCCGAGGTTGTGGATGTCCGGAAACCAGTAGTCCGCCTTCGACCAGCCGAACCAGGCGCGCAACGCCGATTGCACCGGGCCCACGAAGGCCAGCGCGTCAGTATAGACGTAGCCGATGATGTAGGCCGGCATCGCCATGGGCAGAAGCAGCAGCCATTCCAGATGGCGCGATCCCGGAAAGCGGAATGCCGTGACGAGCCAGGCTGTGATCACGCCAACGAGGGCGGTGCCGGCGCCCACCAGCAGCATCAGCCCGAACGTGTTGAGCACGGCCGCCGGCAGCACTGTGCGCGACAGATGCTGCAGGCTGCCGGCGCCCGACTGCGTCAGGCTCGCAGCAAGGCTGAGCAGCGGCAGCGCCACAATCAGCGCAACGCCCAGTGCCGCGAAGGTCAATGGCGTCACGCCGCGGCGCAGGCGCGCCAGGGCGCTGGTCCGCAGCAGCGTATTGCCCGGCAAAGCGGAGGCGGACATCGCGATCCGGTCAGGCACGGCGTTGGGCGGCATCCCTATTTCCAGCCCACACGATCCATGATCTGCAGCGCCTGCGCGTTGTTTCGGGCGAAGACCCCGGCGTTGAGCTGATCCGCCTTGAAGGAGCCGAAGCGGGCGATGGTCGCGGGCGGCGCCACGCCAGCCACCACCGGGTACTCGTCATTGCCGTCGGCGAGGAACCGCTGCGCCGGTTCGGAGACCAGATACTCGAGGAAGCGTACCGCCGCCTGCGGGTTCTTCGAGGATGTGCACAGGCCGCCGCCGGAAATGTTGATGTGCGTGCCCCGGCCGGCCTGATTGGGAAAGAACACGGCGATCTTCTCCAGGACAGCCGCATCCGCCGGCTGGGGCTTCCGGATCGCGTTGCCGAGATAGTAGGTGTTGGCGATGGCGAGGTCGCCTTCACCGGCTGCGCAGGCCCGGAACTGGTCCGTGTCGCCACCGCGCGGCGGCCGCGCCATGTTGGCGACGATGCCGCGTGCCCAGGCTTCGGTCGCAGCCTCGCCGTTGGCCGCCAGGATCGAGCCAGTGAGCGACTGGTTGTAGATCGCGGTCGATGACCGGGTCAGCAACCTGCCTTTCCACTTCGGATGGGCAAGGTCCTCGTAGGTTGACAGCTCGGCCGGGCTGACCTTGTCCTTGTTGTACATGATCACGCGGGCGCGGCTCGAAAACCCGAACCAGTACCCGTTCGGATCACGCAGCGAGGCCGGAACGCGGCTGGCGAGGACCTCGGAATTGACCGGCGCGAGCAGCCCCAGTTCGCGCGCCCGTTCGATGCGTCCGGCATCGACCGACACGAACACATCCGCCGGGCTGTTGGCGCCTTCCGCGCGCATCCGCTCGATCAGCGCGTCCGGTCCGGCCTCGATCCGGTTGACGCGGATGCCGGTTGCTGCCGTGAAATTGGTGTAGAGCGCCTCGTCTGTGTCATAGTGGCGCGACGAATACAGATTGAGGACCTGCGCCGCCTGCGCGCGCACGATGGCGGGGGCGGACAGGGCGGCCGTCAGGCCGGCGGAGGCAGCCAGAAACTGGCGGCGGCTGGTCGGTGTGTACATCGTGATCTCCATGCTTCGCGGGTTCAAGGCCCGCGATTCCGGGTTCGGCTGTTGACGCCGTTCGCCTTGTTAGGCGCGTGATTGGAGAGTGGTCAATAAAAAAGTGATATAAAACAATAGCTTATAGAAGTTCTAAACTGCGTGTGGCGCCGCTCCCAATTTTGAACCGGTCAAAGCACGGCGCAAAGGCAAGCCAGATCAGCCGCTTGCGCGCAATGTCGCAGGCAAACCGAAAAGGGCCCGGCAACAGCACGGCCTCTGGCGGGAAACATGCGGCTGGTTGTCAGCGCCGGGACAGATCGATGACGCGGGCCGGCGTGCCGCGCGCGGTTGGTTGGCCATTGGCGTCTTCAAGGCGCACGCCGCCGGTCACGATGTCGACCGCGCGGTTGCCGGACAGGGCGTTGGCCTCGCGCACGCGGGTCATGCGCTGAACCTCGCGGCGCAGGCGCTCCTGTTGGCTGACCCCGACGACCTGGTCGATCTGCCTGCGGGTCGTCTCGGACACGGCGGAAGATGAGCGGAAATCCCGGAAATTCGCGGCGGTGAAGGGATAGCTGCCAGATCCATTGAACACGCGCGGCCGGCCGTTGAACATGACGGTGTCGCCGGCCCTCAAGGTAAAGTCCTTCAGCACGGCCACGGTCTGCGCTCCGTTGCGGGGGCGGGCGCAGGCCGGATCGATCGACGTCTGGTAGGCATAGGCCATAGGCAACGAGCGATAGGTCCTGCCATCGCTGCCGACTGCCTCATCGATCGTGTCGGCGCCTGCGGCGACGCGCATCACCCGCGTCGGCACGTCGGGAAACATCGCGCGGCAAAGGGCTTCGTGGCCGACCAGATCGGCATTGTCACGAATATAGCCCAGCGGATGCTGGTAGCCGTCGCAAAGGCGCACGCAGATCGAGCGTGGCACGTCGGCGGCCCCCGATACGACATCAAGCGCCGCGTTGACGGAACTCCCAGGCTTTTGCTTGCCCCGATCAGCGCGCCGCGTGCGGTCCTGCGCCTGCCCGGTCGGATGGAATGGATTCAACCGGAAGTCAGGGAAGGCCACGCGGTTCTGCGGGGTCAGGACCGCGAGCGGCTGGAACACGACGCCGCGCTGCGCGGCATAACTGCTGGCCGAGGAATAGGCCTGGGGCAGAACCGGCTGTTCGCGGCGGACGCGTGCATCGCTGCGAAAGGTTTCGTACATGTCGAGGCGATCGCTGGCCTGCACGAAGGAAACACCGAGCACGGCACCGCCGACGCCAACCGTCATGCCCAGCGCGGTGAGCGCCGCCAACCTCATGGCTCGGGAGCGGTTCTTGGCGACGCTGGCGTCGAGATAGCGGGCTCGGAAACTCAGGTGGGGAGGGGGGCAATCATGCAGTTGACCAACAGGAACTGCAAAAAACGAGCTTTCGTCACGGACAGACGACCCACGCAGCATAGTGCTACTCCAAACATAACCACTAAATCTGCCGCGCCTCCTTCTTAGCTAACAATATCCAAAGAGCCAATAGCTTCGGCTGTGCAGGATTGAAACATCATGAATCGGTCGACCGGGCTATACAGTCCGGTCCGGCGGGCCGCACTTGCGGTCTTGCGGTTCAGCTACTCCGCCGGCTGCGGCGCCGGCTCGACAACGGCCGTATCCTCGCGATTGCGCCCTGAAATGAGCGAGTCGACCTTGTCGAGATAGAAATACACGACTGGCGTGATGTAGAGCGTCAGGACCTGCGACAGGATCAGGCCGCCGACCACCGCCACGCCCAGCGGCTGCCGCAGTTCGGCGCCGGCGCCGCTGCCCAGAGCGATCGGCAGGATGGCGAAGATGGCGGCGAAGCTGGTCATGATGATCGGGCGGAACCGCACAAGCGCCGCCTCCCGAATCGCGGTCATCGCGTCGACATTCTCGCTGCGCCGTTTCTCGATCGCGAAGTCGACCATCATGATGGCGTTCTTCTTGACGATGCCCACCAGCATCAGAATGCCGATGATGGCGATGACCGACAGGTCCATTCCGAACCACTGGAGCGCGAGCAGGGCCCCGAGGCCCGCCGAGGGCAGGCCGGACAGGATCGTGATCGGATGGATGTAGCTTTCATAGAGGATGCCCAGCACGATGTAGATCACCAGCACCGCGGCGAGGATCAGCAGTCCCTGGCCCTTGAGCGCGTCCTGGAAGAGCTGGGCCGAGCCCGAGAAGTTCGAATTCATGGACGCAGCCATGCCGACTTCGCGTTCCGCCACGCGCACCGCGTCGACCGCTTCGCCGATCGCCACGCCGGGCGCTGTGTTGAAGGAGAACGTCACGGCGGGTTGCTGCGAAATTCGGTTCACGGCCAGCGGCCCGACAGTGGGCACGATCTTGGCCACAGCTTCCAGCGGCACGTTCTGGCCTCCAGCTGTGCGCAGCAGCAGGCGCGACAGGACCGCCGGATCAAGCTGGAACGCCTTGTCGGCCTCCATGATCACCTGGTAGTCGTTCGACGCCGTGAAGATCGTGGCGATCTGGCGCTGTCCGAAGGCGTTGTACAGCGTTTGCCGGATTTGGTCCGACGTGATCCCGAGGCTTGCCGCGCGGTCACGGTCGAGTTCGACAGCGATCTGGGGATTGCGCAGTTGCAGGTCCAGCGACACGTCGCGCAACTGCGGCAGCCGCGACAGGCGCTCCTGCAGCCGCGGCGCGAGGTTGAACAGCGCTTCCAGGTCGGGGCCCGAGATCGAGTACTGATAGGCGGCCCTGGAGGCCCGTCCCGCATTGAGGTTGATGTTCTGGACCGGCTGGAACACGGCGGTCAGCCCCGGGACCGACGATGATGCGCGTCTCAGGCGAGCGATGATTTCCTGGGCGCTGTCACGTTCCTTGCGCGGCTTCAGCGAAATGAACAGGAAGCCCGTGTTGACCGAGTTGAACCCGCCGATGTTGACCGTCATGTAGTCGACGGCGGGATCGGCGCGGATGATTTCAGCCAGCCGCTGCACACGGGCGGACATGGCCTCGAATGACGTGTCCGGCGGGCCTTCCGTGGCGCCGCGCAACAAGCCGGTGTCCTCGACCGGGAAGAAGCCCTTGGGGATGTCGATATAGAGCTGCACGCTGACATAGACGGTCGCCAGGGTGAGCGCGAGAACCAGAAGGCGCAGCTTGAGGACGATGTCCAGCGTCCAGCGATAACCCGCCAGAACCGCGTCGAACACCGGATCAACAATCCGGTCCATCAGCGTCTTCTTCTCGTGTTCGCCATGTCCGCCGCGCAGGAGCCGGGCGCACATCATCGGCGTCAGGGTCAGGGACACGAAGCCGGAGACGAGGATGGCGGCGGAGATGGTCCCGGCGAACTCGCGGAACACACGGCCGACCACCCCGCCCATCAGGAACACCGGGATGAACACCGCCACCAGCGACAGGGTGATGGAGACAACGGTGAAGGCGATTTCGCGCGAGCCGATCAGCGCGGCTTCGAACGGCTTTTTTCCCATTTCGATATGGCGGACGATGTTTTCGAGCACCACGATGGCGTCATCGACCACCAGCCCGACGGCGAGCGTCAGGGCCAGCAGAGAGATGTTGTCGAGCGAATAGCCAAACGCGTACATCGCCGCGAAGGTACCCATCAGGGAGATCGGCAGCGTGATCGTCGGGATCAGCGTGGCGGTCAGGCGCTTCAGGAAGACGAAGATCACCACGATCACGCACAGTGTCGCGACAACCAGCTTTTCGAGGACCTTGTCGACAGATTCCTTGATCGGCTGGGCGCGGTCATTCAGGACTGCGAGGTCGATCGAGGCCGGCAACTGGTCGCGGTAGCTCGGCAGGCGGTTGCGGATCTGCTGCACGACATCGACTGTATTGGCGTCGGACTGGCGGAACACGGCCAGGATGATCGAACGCTGGCCGTTGTACCAGCTGGCTGTCTGGTTGTTCTCGACCGAGTCGGCGACAGATGCCACATCTTCGAGCTTGATCGGAATGCCGTTGCGCTGGGCAATGATCAGGCCGCCATATTCAGAGGCCTTTTCAAGCTGCCCCGTGGCGCCGAGCGTGAGGCGCTGGCGTTCCCCGGAAATCGTGCCGACGGGCGAATTGGAGTTTGCCGCCTGCACCGCGGTGCGCACCTCGTTGAGCGTCAGGCCGCGCGCTGAAACAGCGTCTGGATTGACGTAAATCCGGACAGCATATTTCTGCGCCCCGAAGACGTTGACCTGTGCCACGCCGGTGATCTGCGAAATCTGCTGTTGAAGGATGGTTTCCGCGTACTCGTTCAGGCTGGACAGCGGCTGCGTGCCGGAAGTCAGCACCAGGAACACCACCGGCTGGTCGGCCGGGTTGGCCTTTCTGAAGGAGGGCGGAGCCGGCAGGTCCTGCGGCAGCCGGCGCGCGGCGGCGCTGAGGGCGGCCTGGACATCCAGCGCGGCGCCGTCGATGTTGCGGTCGAGATCGAACTGGAGCGTGATTGAGGTCGAGCCCTGCTGCGACACCGAAGACATCGAGGCGATGCCCGCGATCGAGGCCATCTCGCGCTCAAGCGGCGCCGCGACCGAGGTGGCCATCGTTTCCGGGCTCGCGCCAGGAAGGCGCACGTTCACGTTGATGGTCGGAAAGTCGACGCGGGGCAGGGCCGCGACGGGCAATTGCCGGAACGCGAAGAAGCCGAACACCACGAATGACAGCATCATCAGCGTGGTCATCACGGGCCGGCGGATGCAAAGTTCAGGAAGCGACATTGTTCCGTTCCTCTCGGCCGCGACGGGCCACGAATTCAAGCATCACAATCAACAAGGCAGGGCGCGTCAACCCTGTGTCGGCCGCTGCTGCTGCGCCGAAGGCGCGCCCTGCGGCCGCTGCCCTGCAGGCTGACGCACGACGACGCGCGCCCCGTTGGTCAGCAGAAGCTGGCCGTCTGTCACCACTGTCTCGCCACCGGACAGGCCGCTGGTGAGCACGATCTCATTGTCCATCGTCCGGTTCACGACGACGGGGCGCACGCGGGCCACATCGCCCTCCAGCACGAACACGAAGGTGCCGCTCTGGCTGGTCTGCACCGCTTCGCGGGGCACGACCAGCGCGTCCTGTTCGGTCCTCAGGATGAGCCTGACGCTGCACAGCGCGCCTGGCCAGAGCAGTTCGTCGGCGTTGGTGAAGACCGCACGGGCCGAAATCGTCCCGGTCGTCCCGTCGACCTGGTTCTCGACGAAGGCCACCCGACCGGTTGCCGACTTCGGCAGGCCTTGCGGCGTTGCGATCACCGACGAGCTCTGGTCGCCGATGGAGCTCTTGAGATCGATCAGATAGCGCTGCGGCACCGAAAAGGCGACATAGATGGGGCTGGTCTGGTTGATCAGGGCCAGCACGGGCGAGCTGTCCCCCGTCTTGGCGATGTTACCGGTCTTGAGGCCGGCAGGCCCGACACGTCCCGAGATCGGCGCAGACACGGTATAGTAGCTGAGCTGGACCTTGAGGTTGTCGACGTTCGCCTCGCTGGCGCGGACGATGGCGCGCTGGGTTTCGGCCGCTGCCTTGGCCTGATCGAGGCGCTGTTCGGATGCGAAGTCACGCTTTGCCAATTCCTGGGCGCGCTTGTAATCGGCGTCGGCCGACACCGACTGCGCCCTGTCACGCGCCAGGTTCGCTTCGGCCTGCCGGATCTGGGCTTCGATCTGCCGCGAATCCAGCCTGAACAGGACGTCGCCGCTCTTGACGGACGACCCGTCCTCGAACGGCACTTCGAGGATCTGGCTTTCCACGCGTGCGCGGACACTCACGGTGGCGATGGTCTGGACTGTGCCGAGTGCGTCGAGACGGACGGCCATCGGCTTGCGTTCCGCCTTGCCAGTTGCGACCGGAACGGGAGGGCGCGCCGGTGGACCGCCGGCTGCTGGCCCGGCGGCGGCTGTCTGCGGGCCGGAGCCCGGGCGCGTCTCGCCCGGCTTTGCTGTTGGATTGAGGAAGGGAATCTGCGCCAGCAGAGGGGCGCTGTAAGGCGTCGCCAGAGAAAGCGGATAGGGCGCCGGCTGGCCCTTGTAGTGGAAATATCCAACTGCGCCCGCGCCAGCCACGACAACCGCGGCGACACCGCGCAGAATCCCCGAAAGTGCCATGAACGAGCCTTCTTGAACCACCGGGACCCATGCCCGACAGGGCATGGCTTCCACACATTACACTCTCATCACAAGCCGCCCGGTTGTGCTAGAGCCCTGTGGGTCCGAAAGCAACTGTCATGCCCAAATGTGGTTCACACGAATATGTGAGAGCCCTTTTTCGCTCTCAGGCCGGGTGCTTCTCCATCAACTCGAAGACCAGCGCGGCGATCCAGCCATAGATCGCGTGGCCGATCAGGCTCATCAGCGACAGCAGCGGCACGTCGCGAAGAAGGAAGAACTGGCCGGCCAGCGGCGCCATCACGCCGAGCGCGATGAAGTAGGTGGCCACACCCCAGATCCAGCCGTCCGCGGGCATGCCGAAACTCTTGATCATGCGGGTCACGATCCAGTAGCCGATCGGATAGAACAGGAAGCCGGTGACGTAGTGGATGGCATGGGCCAGGACATTGGAGATCGTCAGGCCGAACATGTTGAAGAACAGGGACTTCACCAGTTCCGGCGGCTGGAGCGGAAACCCCGCCACCATGGCGGTCGGCACGGCTGAAAAGGCTTCCCAGAAGCCAAGGCCGGCGCAGCCGCCGATGAACAGATGCCACACCGTGGTGGCGGAAGGCAGGGTGAAGGCGCGCGATGCTGTGATGGGTGCCGTCGTCATGGTGCTCTCGTCTGGTTGGGTTGATGAGGATGGATGTGTGCTGGTCAGTGCATCGCGGCGGATGGCGCGAGGGCGATCAGGGCCGCGGCGAGACGCGTCGCGCCCCTCGGACGGCTGCTCTCAAGCTGGGCGAGGCGCTGGGCTGCAAAGCGGTTATGGCCGTTCCGGGACCTTAGCCGGTCCCGCAGCAGTCCCTGGGCCAGGTCGTGGTCGCCACTGCGGACGGCGCTCTCGATGAGCATCTGTTCGAACAGGTCGCGCTGCGCGTGGCTGCCGCCGAGCTGGATCATGTGAGGGCGGGCCTTGAGCAGAAGGCGTGCGGCCTCGCTGAACCGCCGCTCGTGGAAGGCGCCGAGGGCTGCTCCGACAAGCGCGCCGACCGAGCGCGCGGTCCGGCCGTCTGGGCTGCTGGCCGGGTCTGACGCCAGCCCGCGGAACAGCCCGTCTGCGTCCCGTTCACGGCCAGCCCCGAGCAGCGCCAGCGCATAGTGCAGGTCAGCGAACACGAGGCACCGGTCCTCGATGCGGCGGGAAGCGACGTCGGCGAGTTCGTCCCAGCGGGCTCCGACCGCGACCCCCGCAAGCTGGAGCCGCTGCAGCAGCGAAGCGGCATTGGCGATGTCACGGTAGTCGTCGGTTTTCGTGGCGCGGATGCTGTGGTCATAGAGGTCGAGCGCGGCCCCATGCTGGCCAAGCTCAAGGCAGAACAGCGCCTCGTGCCAGGACAGGTGAAAGCCGAAGTTGTTGCAGTGGACCCAGTTCGAACGCCCCTGCGCCAGCCAGCGTGCGCCCTCGGCGGCGCGGCCCGTCATTTCGAAGACATGCGCCACCGAATGGCGCGCCCAGGCATCCTGCGGCGTCCGGTCGACGGCGGCGAGTCCAAGGGATTCAGCAAGCCCGTAGTCGCCGTTCTCCTCATGCGCGAAGGCGAGGCAGCCCATGAGGTACCCGCTGTGCAGCCGGTCGGTCCCATACAGCCGCAGATGTTTACGCGCCGAGGCCAGCATGCCCTTGCTGTCGCCCGACATGAAGCGGATGGCGTGAACCAGCTTGGCGGCCAGGACGTCGCCGTTGTCGAGGCTGATGGCCCGCTCAAGTTCAAGGGCGGCAAGGTCGGGGCGGCGATCCAGCCAGAGCGACAGGGCGGCGATGTAGCAGCGCTCGCGCGGAGTGACCGGCGTGGCCAGATCAAGGGAGCGCGCGGCGGCCAGCGCCGACATGGCGTCGGCGGTCAGTTCGCGGCGTGCCAGCGTCAGCAGCATCAAGCCCTTGGCAGCATGGCCCAGCGCGAAGGATGGGTCGGCGGCTAGCGCCTTGCCGAGGCAGACCGGAGCGGCGGCGCCATGGGCCAAGACATGCCCGATCATCTCGTTCCAGTAGCCGAGCGCCACGGGCGAAGCGATGGTCGTTTCAGCGCCGCTGGCGTCATGCAGAATGGTCATCGCGGTTCTCCCCAGCGGCGCGTTTGCGTCGTCTCATGAGGGAGTTCGACTGCGGCCTGCGCCGCGTTACGGTCCGTATGATCACTGATCCGTGATCTGTTTGCCGCTGCCCTTGGCCCATGGCGCCGACTTGAACCAGCCGATGGCATGGGCGCCCGCAATGATCAGTGCCAATCCGGCAAGATTGATCAGGGCGGTCGGCAGCGGCTCGCGGCCGGACATCTCGAGCGCGACCCCGGCAAGGCGCGCGAAGACGAGGCTGAGCAGGAAGGACGCCAGCGATTGCTGACCAACCTTCACGATGTGGCGGCCGAGCCCAGCATCGAGCTGCGGCTTGAAGGCCGCCACAAGGCTCAGCACCAGATAGGCGACGGCAAGAAAATGCGCGAGGCGGAGAATGTGCATGTCGGTCTTCTCGTTGCCGAACAGGATGGCATCGTGAAGCTGCGCAAGGACCGGAAAGGCGTTCTGGAATCCCCAGAAGGAGAGCGGGATCGCGGCGGCGATGAACAATGCGCAGAGGATCACGAGCTTCGTCTGGCCGAACTGCGGTGGCGTCAGCCATTTCATCCCGATCGCGAACCCGGCGAAGAACACGAGTTGCCAGCCGAACGGGTTGAAGAACCAGCCAAAACCGGTCCACGGATTCCCGGTGAGGTTGAAGCCCAGCAGCCAGACCGAAAGATACATCAGCAGCGACAGCACGAAGGGCAGGGCCGCATGCAAACGCCTGAGGCCCATCATCACCGGGATCAGGCCCAGGATAACCAGATACATCGG